>CAIVAT010000057.1 GCA_903903985.1 uncultured Bacteroidales bacterium
AGGTTCCAGACAGCATCCAATGATTTCAACTGCTCCATGCGGCTGAATGACTCAGACGGAAATGTCTTCACCACCAGTTTCACCCCTGGCATCAAGAAAGTCATTGATTTTCTCAGGTCATCATTCGATGCAAGCATCTCTGATGTTGAAGGCAAAATCAAGTTCTGACCTTTGGTTTTCTATTCAGGATTTTGGGTTCCGTCTTTAGACGGAACCTTTTTTTATGGTCGTATTTGCCTAGAGCACGTGTGTCAATCTAAGTGGTTGAATCGAACACACTTTATTAAGGAAATAATACTAAGGAATGTTGAACGACGATTTAATAAATATAAAACCAGTTTATTTGATGGCCTCCTTATCCTTCAAAATCTTGAGGTAATCAGAATGGCTAAGGGGACAATTGGCTAAATCTATGAAAGATTGCCTTGTTAACATACACTGGTGAGACATTTTATGAATCAATGATTCTGTAATGTCATGCTTTGATCCATGGCTGACTTTTGTATGCAATACGTATTTACCTTCGTGCCAAAATTCAAGGACTATATGATCAACTTTGTTAGTAACAAAACCTTTATTTTTAAGATTCTTAAGGGTTTTTTGCGAATCAAGTACAGACATATTAATCTTTATGTAAAACCATATAGTTTAAGAAGGATTTTATAAATCGAATGCGTTCAGTTATTTCATTATCCGAAAGATCATTGTATCGGTTGTAAATAAAATCAAACTCTTCTGAAAAATTTTCTTCTGCTTCATCCTCCGTATCCCCAACTCCAATAATTCCCAATATGTCATTTTTTACTGAATAGAAATTTTCAACCTTTTCAAAGGTACAAGATAATGGATTTCTAAGATGATATACATGCTCTTTATAAATAATAACTTCTGGTGCAAAAGAAAGCAATACCTTTTTATTTGGATATGCTTCAATGGTACGGAAACTAATTTTTTTTCCTATGGTAGTCAACCTTACTAAACCAGGTACTACCTCACTATTTTGAAGTTCAGACTCATCTTTGGGGCTGATGACTAATTTATTCCGAACCTCCTTTTTAAACTTTGATATCTTATATTCCTCCTCGAAATTTCCATTACTTCGGGAAACAATTTTCAATGGTGAAGTTCCACATGAATGGGTGAAATCATAAAGCGCAGTGACAATGGCAGAACGAGGTTGTGGTAATTTGTAAAGTTCTGATAATTGGTGATAATCACCTTTGTTTGAAATAGTAAATAGAGCATCTATTTTTTCATTGACAATTTCACGCTGATGATCAACTGTACCTCCAATTGTGTGCTGAATTCTAGGTGTTAATATAAATGCAGGAACAGCACTATTATGAAAGAAATCTGCCAATTCGATCCTGAAGTTTTGTAAATCTATTGTCTCTTCGGATTCCAGATCAAAATGCACGATGGAATTGATTAAATTTTGCAAATTCTGACCTAATGAAATTAGGTTCTCAAGTGGGATTGTTTCAAATTTGCCGATTTCGCCACCAACTTCAATTAAAATACCTTGTTGTAAGTTGATAGCCATAATAGAAATTATTACCCGGGGGTGAAAGCGAACAAAAATACCATTTTTTTGACATCCTTCTCATTCAAAGGGTAAAATATTTGGCAAAACAACAATATAAAACCATGGCATTCGCTTGACTTTTTTATCTAAATTGCGAATATATTGAAGCTTGACTTCAAATTCATCTCCTGGTTGCTAAAAAAGGATATTAAAACACATATAATCAGCTATGAATTCTCTCAAACAAACCCTCACCCCTCGACCAACGGTTTTTGATAAATCAAGGCGGGATGTTGTACTCGACTTGTCGGATCTGCCTGAGAATAAAATAAATCCGGAAGAGTTTTTCTCTGAAAACTTTATCACCAAAGGAATGGAGCAGCTTTACGAGGCTGTTTTCAAGAGGCTGGAAGGGAAATCGGATGACGGGATTTTCAAGCTGACCCAGGCAATGGGTGGAGGGAAAACCCATAATATGGTCGCGATCGGATTGTTGGCTGGGTTCCCGGAATACAGGGATAAAGTGATGGGAAGGGTTTATAAGACAACCTTTTTGAAGAAAGCAAGGGTTTTGACCTTTACTGGCCGGCAATCGACGGAGTTTGGAATTTGGGGACATTTGGCTGAGCAGATGGGCAAAAAGGGATTATTCAATGATTTCTATTCCCCTCTGAAAGCGCCAGGACTCGGTGAATGGATTAAATTGTTCCAGGGAGAACCCACCGTGATCCTTTTAGATGAGTTGCCACCCTATTTTCAGAATGCTGCCACCATGTCCATCGGAAAAGGAACACTGGCGGATGTTACTACGCATGCTTTGTCCAATCTCATGAACGCAATTGGTAAAGCTGAATTATCAAATGTTGCTCTGGTCATTTCAGACCTTACTGCTACCTACTCCCGGGGTTCAGGAGCGATTACTGAAGCTTTGCAGAATTTTGAGAATGAAACCCGGCGGTCAGCCCGTAACTTCACACCGGTACAGCAAAACAGTGATGAAATTTACCATATCCTTAGAAAGAGGTTATTCGAGCAAGATATTAATCAGAAAGAGGCCGATGCCATTGCCGATGCTTATGGCAGTGAACTTTCAAAGGCCGTTAAGATGGACCTGACGAACGAACAACCTGAAAAATTAAGTTCAGCTATCAAATCTTCGTACCCTTTTCATCCATCGGTAAGGGATTTATATGCCCGGTTCAAAGAAAACCCTGGATTTCAGCAAACCCGCGGCCTTATAAGGTTAATGCGTACTGTCGTTTCTAACATGTGGGATCCTAAACACGGATGGGCGGATAAAAGTTTGCTGATACACCCATACGATGTGGATCCCAATGATCCGGATACCTTTTCGGAACTTTCAGCCATCAATGACACACTGACCAATGCTATTTCGAATGATATAGCTTCACATGGGGATGCCGCTGCCGAAAAAATTTCTGATGAATTTGGGAATGACCTGCCACTTAAAACCGCAAGGTTATTGTTGATATCGTCTTTGAGCCTGGTACAGAGTGGAGTCAAGGGACTGAAAGCAAATGAAATTGCTTCAGACCTTGCTGCTCCTGGTATAGACCTTGGTACTTTAAACTCAAAAATAATTCCAGAACTCCGGGAGAAATCGTGGTATTTGCATTCAGATAACAGCGGGAACCTTCTTTATAAAAATGTGCAGAACGTTTCTGCAATGATCAATTCGTATAAACAACAATATCAAAAGGAATCTGTAAAAAAAGAGATTATTCGACTGCTGGATGAATTGTTCAAACCAACTTTAAAAGATTGCTATCAGAAAGTTTTCGTGTTGCCGGGTATTGATCAAATTGACCTCGACTCAAGGAATGTTGCCCTGATCATCTATGAACCTAATTTACAAGGTGGGGTTCATCTCGATCTGCAAAAATTATACGATCATAACGATCGCTTCAGAAACAGGATACTCTTCCTCACAGGGGATCATCAATCCATGGAAAACATTTATGAACAGGCAAGGGGTATCAAAGCATCGAATTCTGTAATTGAAGAATTCAAGAAGCAAAAAGTAGCAGGCAATGACCCGCAGTTTGAAGAGGCTAATACACAATCTGAAAATTACCAATTCAAATTCAGATCAGCCGTTACAAATGTTTTTGTGAAACTTTTCTATCCGACAAAACGTGGTCTTCTGGATGCCTCAATTCAACTACAATTCTCAGGAAACAATTACAACGGAGAAGAGCAGGTGCGAAAGACACTGGAAGAGAAGAAAAAATTTACTTGTGATATTACTTCCGAAACATTCATCAAGCAAATTGAAGCAAAATTGTTTGCCGGCCAGAAATCGCTTCCATGGGCTGATATCCTTAGTAATGCCTCCCAGATGACCGAATGGTTATGGTGCAAGCCAGATGCTTTGGACCAGGTTAGAATTAGCCAGGTTAAAAAAGAACACTGGCGTGAAAACGGTAACTGGGTAGAAATAGGGCCTTTTGAGAAACCGCCGACCAGTGTTACAGTGCAGCAGATAGAAAGAAATCCAGAAACCGGAAAGGTAAAACTCAGGATCAAACCAGTACATGGTGATAAAATTCTTTACCAATACGGGAAAGGTGTCACAGACCAATGTCCTGTGTGGGATTTCCAAAATATCATGGAAACTGATGTCATGGAAGTTGAGTTTCTGTGCCTTGATTCAAAAGGTGAGCATGAAAAAGGGAAGCCAGTTCTCTGGACCAATGAGATAACCATGAAACATGGATGGATCCCTCAAGGTGATGAAACATTAATGGAGATAAATGTGGCGCCAAAATCTGCACAGGTTAAATACACAACAGATGGCAGTGAACCGATGTTGCATGGCGGAATCTACCAATCGCCTTTCCTTGTGCAACCGATGACACTGGTTTCATTTGTAGGTGTGAAGGATTCCTTCCATTCAGAGATCAAGCATATAAAGGTTCCTGCAAAACCATCCAAATTTGAGATAAATAAAATGGCACCATTGGTATGGAGGGTGCGATTAAAACGGGACTCAACTTCAGAAAGCTACAAATTTGTGGACGCGTTAAAAAAGACCAGTGCCAGGGTTTCTGGTGTTGACATCAACTCTCACGATGAAGGTTGGGTAAGTCTTCAAACAAGCCCGGAATTAACCTTTGAGGCCTCCCAGTTGGAAGAATTCATGAAATTTATTCAGGATCAGATTTATGGAAAGGGTATGCTAAAGCTACAAATCGATGCCTGTCATTTTGAGACTGGCCAAAAATTTCTGGATTTGATCCGTGAACTTAAATCAGACTACAAGGAAAATGAAATCGAGCAATAACGGCCTGTTTGAGGAGGCACTGGGATACGGGTTCGTGCCAGCACAAAGCCAGCATCATTTTGTTGTTTTCATCCCGAAATCGAAAACAAAAGATATTTCCATTTTTGAGCTTCCTGTATTTGATGAGGAGTTGACGGAGGATGGACTATATGCAAATTTTATTGGGCCGGAAGGAACCGGGAAAATTATGCTTCAAGCATCGAAGTGGGAGAAGATAAAAACCTTTGCAAGGGTAGAATTTAACCAGCGACTCAAACTGATGGGACTTCCTGTTTATAATTGGACACAAGGTATAAACCACCTCCACCGGCTTTTTGGCAAAGAACTGATGGTATTGGCATGGGCAGTTGAGGATGCTGACCCCGGGAGTATTCCTCAAGCGGTTGAAAACTGGCTGGGGTTGAAACCCGAAGAACGTTGGTGGCTCTACACCATGACCAATGCTGCCACCGGACATCCTACCCTTGGAAAAGGACGAGGCTGGCGCAAAGCACTTCGTTATGCCCTAACCGAAAATCCAATCCCTGAAGGGCGTTATACTCAGGACCTGCTTAACGAGGTTCAGAAATCGTTGTTTGAAGAAGACCAGGAATTTTACCAACCTATAAAGAAGAACACGAATGAATAAATCCTTTATCGAGGTTCAGTTCCCGGTTTCAAAACTATCAAAGGAAAGCTACAAAGAACGCAAGGCTGGAGCTTCACAAACACTTACTTGTCTTGGCAAGTGGTGGGGTAGAAAACCCTTGATTTTAGTGAGAGCAACTATCCTTGGATTACTGCTTCCGGCTACTGAGGACCCTGAAAAGGACCGGGAAATCTTCCTGAAAATCCTTACTATGGACGAAGAGGGATTACTCTCCAGAAAAGAAAAGCCTGTTCCTGTTGGCATTCTTGAAAAATATGCCACAGCCGCTGAAAAGCAAATATATTTTGATCCAGCCGGAGGATGGAAAAACACAATATCCCGGGATGAAAAGCAGGAGTTCGAAAAGTTGATCTTTCTCCGGAATCTGAATTACGACCAAAAATTAGAGTACTGCCGAAGACCTGAACAGGTTGAAGGACCAAGCGAAGAGTCATGGAATGCAATAAATGTTCATCTGGGAACCAGTGCCCGAAATCTGAATGAATTGATCGCCGAATTGGGATCAAGACAATTTGGACACACGCCACGGGTTGGTGATGCCTTTTGTGGTGGAGGTTCAATCCCTTTTGAAGCCGGCCGCATCGGTTGTGAAGCATTTGGAAGCGACTTAAACCCGGTAGCAGCACTTTTAACTTGGGCAGCATTAAATGTTGTTGGTGGAGGTCCTGATTTACATGAAAAATTGAAAAAAGCCCAGGAAATAGTATTCAACAAAGTGGATCAACAGATAATTGACTGGGGGATTGAACACAATGAAAAGGGCTGGCGTGCCGATGCCTATCTGTATTGTATAGAAGCAAAAATAGCAGAGAATGGGTATACTATACCTTTGTCCCCATCATGGATTATATCAGAAAAATTTAGAGTATGTGCCGTTCTGGAACCTGATCACATAAACAAACGTTATCATATTAAAATAGTTACAAATGCATCTGAAGATGTTTTTGAAAAAGCCAAGAAAGGAACAATAATAGATAATAAAGTAGTCGATCCAATGAACCCTGAAATCCATACTTCAATTTCAACATTAAGAGGTGACCGGACAATTGATGGGAAAACAATATATGGATTGAGAATGTGGGAAAACGAAGATATTCTACCTCGAAAAGATGATGTTTTCCAGGAACGTTTGTATTGTATTCGTTACCTTGAAAGGTACTTCGAGGTAAGGAAGGATTTTGTACAAGGTAAAAGACAATTTAAAAAAGGGCAGATCTTAACAATAATAGAATCTGAAAAGATTGAAGGAATTGATATTTTAATTGTTAATGGCGTTTTAAAGGAAAATTTTCAGCGAAATTATATCGAGCCTGATTCAAACGATATTGATAGAGAAAAACAGATTTATAAATTATTGAAAGATCGGTTTACAGATTGGCAAAAGAAAGGGCACGTTCCATCGAAAAAGATCACTCCTGGTTTTAACACAGATCAACCGATACGGGAACGAGGCTGGACACATTGGCATCATCTCTTTAATCCAAGGCAACTATTAATAATTGGATTACTCAATGAACTTTCATATCTAATAAATGAAAACAAACAAGTGCAAATAGCTTGTATGGTGGGAATAGGTGTTTGTACTGATTGGTGTTCCAGATTATCAGGATGGGATCATTCACTAAGTAAATCAGGAGGCATCGGTGCAATTTCTCATACGTTTTACAATCAAGCTTTAAATACTAATTATTATTATGGTGCAAAATCCTTCAAGAAACTCGATGCTCATTTTTTTATTGAGCCAAAAATACAACAAGTAGTTTCTTCTGATAACATTGTAATTACCTCTGATGCGAGACAACTCACACTTGAAAATGATTTCTGGATCACGGACCCTCCTTATGCTGACGCTGTAAATTATCATGAATTGGGCGATTATTTCTTGTCATGGTACGAGAAAAAATTAAAAAAGAATTTTCCTGATTGGTATAATGATAGCAAGGCAGCGCTTGCAGTGAAGGGATGCGGGAAATCATTCAACCAAAGCATGGTGGAGTGTTACAGCAATTTCACCCGTCATATGCCTGATAATGGCGCACAGGTTGTAATGTTCACCCATCAGGATGCCTCCGTATGGGCGAATCTTGCATTGATACTTTGGGCTAGTGGTTTGCAGGTGACTGCAGCCTGGACCATTCAAACCGAAACGGATGCCACCGGGATCAAGAAAGGAAATTATGTTCAGGGTACTGTTATCATGGTGCTAAGGAAGCAATCAAGCCAGGAAACAGCTTTCTTAAGTGACATCCAGATCGATGTTGAATTTGAGGTGAAGGAACAAATCAAGCAGATGCTTACCATTGACGACCTGGATGATCCCAACTTTAGCGACACTGATTATCAGCTTGCTGCATATGTGGCTGCATTGCGTGTTATCACGGGATATGCGAAAATCGAAGATGTGGATGTGAGTTATGAACTTGAACGCGAACGAAAACCAGGTGAAAAAAGCGAACTCGAACAAATCATAGAAGATGCAATCAAGATTGCCATGAACGAACTGGTCCCAGCGGGATTTAGAGAGAATAACTGGCGAAGGTTAAGCCCCGAAGAGCGGTTTTATCTGAAAGGATTAGACCTTGAATATAAAGGCGAATACCGTAGTGGAGTATATCAGGAGATGGCGCGTGGTTTCGGATTGCGTGAATACAAGTATATGCTTAATACAAGTAAAGCAAACCAGACACGGTTATATACCCCCTATAGAATATAAAAACCGTGACTTAGGAACGGAAGGTTTCAGCAACTCCCTGGTAAGGAATATCTTGTTTGCAATCCGTGAAACCCAAACCAGTGATGACCCCGAAGAAGGAAGAAACTGGCTTTATACAGAATTAAAAGATTATTGGGATCGACGTGAATTTATCCTGGACATTTTCAGGTATATCAATTCCCGCTGCTATTTTCTGGAACATTGGAAGAGTGATATCGCCGCATTGGAACTGCTTATTGGAAGAATTGAAAATGACCGCGTATGATCAATCGATTTTCATCGCGTAGGGAACCCGTTTCAGAAACTTTTCTGAATGCCCGGCTACGTCATGCTCAATGCTATGACCGGATCGCTGGATATTTTTCATCCTCCATACTTGAAGTGGCAGGTGAAGCCATTGAAAGTGTTACCGGAAAAATAAGGCTCGTTTGCAATGCTGAACTGGCACAGCGCGACATTGAGACTGCAAGAGCGGCAGAGATGGCCGTGGGACAGGAGTGGCGAATACACTCTGAAGATAAAATGGATGAAAAGGTTCAGCCGAGACTTCAACGGTTATATGAATTCCTGAAAAGCGGAAAACTCGAAGTCAGGGTACTTCCTAACGAAATTTTCGGATTAATTCATGGCAAAGCTGGTGTGATTACACTGCCGGACGGTAGAAAAACAGCTTTTTTAGGAAGCATAAACGAAAGCAAAACCGCATGGAAACTCAATTACGAGTTGCTTTGGGAAGATGATTCAGAGGATGCAATATCCTGGGTACAAGAGGAATTTGAAACACTTTGGTTTCACCCTAAAGCGGTTCCACTTGCCCACGCAGTTGTTGAAGATATTGAACGATTAGCAAGCAGGAAGATCATAACCCTCGACCAATGGAAGGAAGGGGACAAACCTGCAGGAGCGATTGTTGAGACACCTGTTTACAGAAAACAATATGGATTGTGGGCGCATCAGAAGTCCTTTGTAAAACTTGCTTATGAAGAGCATTTGTGCGGACGAGGCGCCCGTTTTATCCTGGCCGACCAGGTAGGACTTGGAAAAACCCTTCAATTGGCACTTGCTGCCATGTTGATGGCCCTCCATGGTGAAAAGCCCATCCTTGTTATAGCGCCTAAAACGCTGATCTGGCAATGGCAGGAGGAGATCAGTAAACTTCTTGATTTACCATCAGCCGTTTGGGATGGGAAAGCCTGGGTTGATGAAAATGAAGTCCGGTACATCAATTCCAGTCCGGAAAATGCAATTACAAAATGTCCACGGAGGGTTGGTATCATTAGTCAGGGTTTGATTGTTAGAGGGGGAAGCCTAGTTGAAAAGCTTCTCGAGAAGAATTATGAGTGCGTAATTGTAGATGAATGTCACCGGGCACGGCGCAGAAACTTGCATGCAGGATGTGAAGACGAAATTCCTGACCCGAATAAATTGATGGAATACATACTCCGGATTTCAAGACAGACCAAAAGTTTGCTATTGGCAACGGCGACACCTGTCCAGTTATATCCGATTGAGGCATATGACATGCTGATGATGTTGGCAATGGGGTCACCTCATGTTTTAGGAGATGAATTGAGTAAATGGAGACATCGGGATAAAAAGGAAATTCTTGAATTGGTTCAAGGCGTGCAGGAACAACCAGAGATGTTTGTTGATCGATGGGATTGGATGAGGGATCCTTTTCCTCCGGAATACGAAGATGACCGGATTTGGGGCCATTTACGCCGGCAGATAGGAATGCGACCTGTTGATTTTTCAGTAAGCGGAGATCAACTCAGGAGTCTGAAACCATGGGACCGGAAGAAACTTGAAGATCTTGATTCGTTTTTTACAAATAGCAACCCGTTTTTACGTCAAATTATCCGGCGAACCAGGACATTTCTTGAAGAAAACAATGATCCGATAACCCATGAACCATTCCTGAAGAAAGTAATTGTAAAGCTTTTTGGTGAGGATGATAATGAGGCAATACTATTGCCGGGATATCTCCAGGATGCCTATAATACAGCCGAAGAATTTTGTAATTCACTTGGGGAGATCATGAAATCATCCGGTTTTATCCGAACCTTATTACTCCGCAGGATGGGCAGCAGTATTGAGGCAGGGAGGTTGACAGCTATTAAAATGCTTGGTAAAGAAACTACCTATGCGGAATTGGCAGAGGAAGACGATGACGATTTGCAGGAAAATGGCCAGGAAGAAACTTTATTAACTCAACTCAAAACCGGAGTTAGTGCCAGGATCACTGGGAAAGAGAAGGATATTTTGCAGAGACTCATCGCCCAGCTTGAGCAGAACCAGGAAAATGATCCGAAAGCAAACCGATTACGTGAGTTATTATTTACGGAAAACTGGATAGATGCAGGCTGCATCGTTTTTTCCCAATATTACGACACGGCGCGATATTTTTCCGCATTAATTGCCGAAGAACATCCTGAAATTCCGGTAGCTGTTTACTCTGGTGGTTCAAAGTCCGGGCTCTGGTTTCATAAAGAGTACCAGCTTTGTTCCAAAGAAGAGATTAAACAAAAAGTACAGACAGGGGAAATCAAACTCATTTTCGGAACCGATAGCGCCAGCGAAGGATTGAACTTGCAGCGGTTAGGAACCCTCGTCAATATCGACCTTCCATGGAATCCCACTCGCCTTGAGCAACGTAAAGGACGTATTCAACGAATAGGCCAGGTGCGGGATGAAGTTTTCGTTTATAATATGAGATACCATGGCTCCGTGGAGGATCGGGTTCATCAGCTTCTCTCAGAAAGATTAAAAAATATAAACGCCATGTTTGGTCAATTACCGGATATCCTGGAGGATGTATGGATGGAAGTTGCCATTGGCAATAAGAAAAAGGCCGAAGAGATCATCAATGCAGTTCCGGAACGCAACCCATTCGAACTCCGGTATGACAGAATTGAGCATGTTGATTTTGAGACATGCAGTGAGGTGTTGAATAAGGAGGAGGTGAGGATGAAGTTGGGGGAGGGATGGTAATGTTTAAGATAAATTAAATTTTCGGAATACAGTTGATCATCTTTCATTTATAACGTAAAAAGTAACACCAATAAGTCAAAATAACTGAAATCCACCTCTTATTTGAAGATTATAGACCGATCTGATTTACTGAATAATATTATGAACTACAGATAATAATGCGTTTAATCCCGTGCTTATTCAGAAATTGATTGTTATTGTGTTTTACTATACATAGGTTACCTGAATATGGCAAGTAATTAATTGTTGAATTGATTAGTAAGAAAAAAAATGATAATAACGTGGGGAAAGCAAAACAAGAATTTACAAGTCAAAAAACAATGACCATTTATGTTGCCTTTAGATGATTAAGATGTCATAGATGGAAAGAAGGGTAGTAATAAATTATAACTCTATAAGCATTGTTCAAGTTAGTAGATTAAATAGTCAATTTTATGGAAGAATTTAAAAGTGTTAAACTATTCGATTGGGTTCCTTTTTTCAAAGAACTTTGCTCCAATATCGCGATAATAGCTAAAAATAAAGCGAACAGAAACAGCGCTTTACATCAAAAGGCGAAATTTATTTTTGGTGATACTCATCCGATTTTTACAAATCCGGAAATTGACCCTTTATCCTTTGTCTATTCACTGGCTCAAAAAAATACAATAAATCAAAAACAAAATACATTTGCTTCGGTGAAAAACACATTCAACCTAGTTTCATCTATTCCTACTGATTGGTATTTCCCAACCCCAACACCGCACACAAAAGCTCTTTTTTATAATAAAGGAGTATATGTTACAAATGGAGATGAGATTATTGATTCGGAAATCATATGGCGTTTTTTCCTTGATGTTTTTGAAACAGGGAATATTTCCGAACAAGATTTTTTTAGAATATTATCGATTAAAAATGTTGGCATTACTAAGCTAACACAGACTATGTATCTTATCAATCCAATCAAATTCATAGCTGTAGACGAACCTACTTCATGGCTTCCAATATTCAATGTTAATTTAAAAGAAATAAAAAGTAGTATTGAGTTAAAAGGTCTTACATCATACAATGAATATCTTGACAAATTTGTTTCAGCATACCCGGAATGTAGTTACTATGAAATAAATCTTCTAACATATTTGTTAGGCAAGTCGAATGGTTCCCTCAAAGTTTCAACAACATATTGTCAAGTAAGTAGTAAGGTTTATGGCCAAAACGAAGATGATTACTTTGACGAGTTCGTGGAGAATAATTCCATTCGTACTGGAGGCCCCGATAGTACTAACGGTAAATTTAAATATCGTTTATCTGATGTTAATGAAGGTGATATTGTTTTAGTAAGACGTGGGACTAAAAAACTGGGTGGTATTGGTATAATAATACACAATGGATATCTTGATGGAGGATATACAAAGGAGAAAACAATAAAAATTCTTTGGTTTAATAAAAAAAATAAAGTGCTTGATAATGCACTGGGGGATATGTCGGGCTTTAATATTGCCACCGATAAAACAAGAAATAGTTTCAATAGCTTATATCCTGAAACCTTTCATTTAATTGATAGGATAAGAGAGAAACAGAATTTTAAAAAGTCAAGTACTAAAATAGTTAAAAACGGTATTATGGAGAAGAATCTTATTCTTTATGGTCCTCCGGGAACCGGAAAAACTTACTCCACTATTGGGAAAAGTATCATTATTGCAAACCCAGATTATATATTTCCAATGGAGGGAACAAATGAGGAGATTCGTAAAAATATTAAGGGCGAATTCGAAAAATTACAAAATGATCATCGTATTTTCTTATGCACCTTTCATCAGAGTTTAAGCTATGAGGATTTTATTGAAGGGATAAAACCAAAGTTAAATAATGAGACAGAAAACAGCTCCCTTTCATATTCACTTCGACCAGGTATTTTTAAGAAAGCTTGTGCTTATGCGGCCTATTTCTGCTATAATGCATCTAAGATGGTTGATCCAGATGCCACTAATTATTATTTTGACGAATTATATGAGGCTTTTATTGCCCACTTGTCAGATAAACTAATTAAGGCTCCTCCAGAATTTGATTCGATATCAGGGAAAAAGATAACAGTAAAAAAAATCAACAGTAATGATTCCATTATTGCCAATTCTAAAGCAACCAAGAGTCTTAAAGACCCTGCTCCTTTAACCAAAGAAAATTTTCAGAAATTGTACGATAAATTTGACTCCGCTGAGGAAATCACGTCTCTTCAAGAAATAAGAGACGCCGTCCAAATTCAACCACGTACAACCGAATTTTATGCATTATTTAGCGGGCTAAAAGAATTTGAAAAAACATTTACGCCCGAGCAGTTTGATGAGTCTGAAGTTGATAATTTGGAATATTTGGATGAATCAGAAATAATCAAGAAGTATGAAAGTGGTGTTTTTACGGAATCCGTTACTTCACATGGTAACGTTGCGGATTCAGTCGTTTTGATAATTGATGAAATTAATCGAGGTAATATTGCAGCAATTTTCGGTGAACTTATTACATTGATTGAATCCGACAAACGTTGGGGAGCAATGGAACAAATGAAAATATGTTTACCTTATTCTCAATTAGATTTTTTTATTCCTGTCAATCTTCATGTTATTGGTACAATGAACACCGCAGATCGCAGTGTTGAAGCGCTCGATACGGCTCTGCGTCGCCGGTTCAATTTCGAATTTATGCCTCCATTAAATAATGAAGTTCCAGAAAATATAGAAGAAATTCAATTCAGGAAAATATTTATCGCTATCAATGAGTCTATTGCCTATTTAATGGACGAGGATCATAAAATTGGTCATTCATACTTCATGGATATTACAACCAAAACTGCATTGAAAGAGGCTTTTAAAAATAAAATAATCCCACTTCTGAAGGAATATTTCTATAATGATTTTGGCAAAATTAGATTAGTGTTAGGTGATGGATTTGTTGTAAAAAACGATGGACCAGGTGCGAAACCTAAATTCGCTGCTGATGATAGTGACTTTATTCTAGAAAAGACAATCTTCGAATTAATCCAAATTGATGAAGAATTCGATATAGCATTAGCTTTGAATAAAATCATTTAACATGCCTGGGTCAAAAACCATATCAGTTTTTGAATACGGCTGGCTTGTTGTTGGTTGTAGTTATGGGTTATCTAAAACAGTGTTTACCGACATTCATTATAAACTATTAAACCGGTACCTTACTCAGAATCCTGATTGCGGCTATTTTTCTGTTTACTTTAATCGTATTCGATTTTGCAACTATGTAGGGGTTATTCATGTCGGCGATGTAACAGTCGAAGTACTTCCAAAAATTGACAAGCATATATCAGACAAGTCAGTCTGGCAAAAAATCTTAGTTGACATGTTGGCCATTGCTCTTCATGTTGATGCTCAAACAACGACCTTTGCCAATATTCAACTTCGTCAGTTCAATGTACTAGAAACATACTTGTCATTATTTTTATCGCATGCCGAAACTTTAATTCATCAGGGCTTAGTTAAAAAATATCGCACCAAGTCATCAAATCAAAATGCGTTAAAGGGGAAATTGCTCTTTCAAAAACAAATATCTGAAAATCAAGTTCATGCGGAACGATTTTATATTTCACATCAAATATACGATAGAAATAATATTTATAATTCTATCCTCCCTCAAACGATGCAGTGTATTCAAACACTCAGCGTTTCTATGTCCACTTCTAGGTTGTGCCTCAAACTATTGCTTGATTTTCCTGAATGCTCGCCAATAAAAGTATCGCATAAATTGTTTCAAAATTTAAGTTTTGACCGAAAAACTGAAAGATATAAAACCGCTATAGAATTAGCCAAAATAATTCTTCTCAATTACCATCCCGATGTAAAGGGAGGTAATGAAAATATCCTTGCAATTATGTTTGACATGAACTTATTGTGGGAAAGTTATATCTATGCAATGATTTTAAAATCAAAGAATTTTCAGGATATTGAATGCAAAGTCGAGGCTCAAAAACCATTGTATTTCTGGCAACATCCAGACAAATGGAGTTTCCGATTAATACCTGATTTGGTGGTAACAAAGAATGACACCAAAGAGATATTTATCCTTGACACTAAGTGGAAATATAATAGAGATACAGCAATTGAGGACATTCGACAGATGTATGCCTATGGTCAATATTTCGAAGCAAAAAAAAGATACTTACTCTACCCGGAAAAATTAGATGACCCCAAAGTAATGAAACAGGATGGTAAATTTTATGACATTATAGGGAAAGAGCCATCCGATGAGAATATCTGTGGATTAATACATATTGATTTGCTTACTATTGAAAACAAATTGAATCGCGAAATTGGGAAAGAGATTTTGAGTGTTTGTTTCAAATAATGGAGTTTTATATGAATCATTGGTTAGAAAAATTTGCCCCATTCCGATATAGTTGGCAGGATGTTCTACTAAACGGCAAGTATGGAATTTATTCTGTCAGAAATCCCCGGGCTCGAAATAATCCCCAGGCAATGGGATTAAGAGATGAAGTCTTGTTTAATCAAAGTAAGGAAGGGAACTGTGCGATGGGGAACATGAGAGTAATTCAGGAAGCCCATCAAGATCCAACGATCAAGGATTATTTTTGGGCATCAACCACTTTTGAACCAATAAAATCGTTCGACACTCCATTCCCATTAGGAAAAATCAAACAAATTCCAGAATTGCATAGTATTAGATTAATAAAATAGCCGTGGTTGTCGATAGTTCAATTGAATAATGATGACTACAAATTGATCAAGCAATGTGTAATATTTACAAGCTTCTATGACACCCTCAAATTCAATAATAAAGACATTAAACATATTTATAAATGAACGACAAATCATTCTCCGATGCATCACGAGCAGAGCAATTTCTTGGTCTTTTTAATGAAATCGAGCAGGAATTTCGTTCAAGGCTTCTGACTGATGAACACAAATCTTTTTTTGAGGTGGTAGATACTCTGTCAGATAGAGATCAGGCAGTTCGTCATTATGCAAGAAAGTTAAAAATGTACGCTGGTTTACGAAATGTAATTGTTCATGGCAATAAAACAAATGGTCAGGTTGTTGCCGAACCGAATGAATTTGCCCTGGACGAATTCACTAGGATAAAAGAAAAAGTTCTGGCCCCAAAGAAAGTTTTTCCGGATTTATTGAATCATAGACCTGAAAAGATTGATGCTGATGATCTAATCTCAGCAGCACTGATGATTTTCAAGGAAAAGAAATATTCACAAATACTTGTATATAGAAATAATGCTTACATCGGGATGCTGAGGACAATGACCATTGCCAGCTGGCTTGCAAATTATCCGGAAACAGATCTCATCAACCTTCATAACTTTAAAGTTCAGGAAATTCTCAGCTTTGACGACAAGGAAAGAAATGAAATATTCAGGTCTGTGGAAGTGAATATATTTGAGGTTCTCGAAATATTTCAAAAGAATGAGGTATCAAATGTTAAAGTTGATTCTATTATCATTACAGACAATGGAAGGTCATCGGGTAATCCCCGCACAATAATTACCGAATGGGACCTCCCAAAAATATTGAAAAACGTATGATGAATAGAAAAAGCAAGGTATGCATCCCAATTGCTGCAAAAGAAGAATGGCAAGCATTCCTTGTCACGATGACTATCAATGAACAAGACTGTAAATCCTTTCCATATGGAGTTTACATCGAACTTCTAATAAATGATTGGCATTGTGTTTTTTATCATTCAGGTGCCACTAAAACCCGTTCAGCCGGTGCTTGCCAGTATGCCATCGATAACTGGCACCCAAGAAGGATTATTCTTCTTGGTACAGCCGGAGGGGTGGGCGCTGATCTGCAAAACCTTGATTTGGTGGTTGCTTCCAAAACCAGCCAATATGACTGTATTGAAGGGATGAGCGCCAAAATTGATTTTTTCTATGAAATCTTTAATGAAGAAATCGATAATAGTTGGATCGATTTTTCAAAACTTCCGAATAGAACCTTCCATGGCCTGATTGCAACTGCTGATATGGATGTAGGTTTCTCTAAAGCAGAAGACCTAAGGAAATATGATGTGCTTGCTGCAGACTGGGAATCAGGTGCAATTTCGCACATTTGTAGGATTAATGAGGTCCCTCACTGCATCATTCGAGGGGTTTCAGATGTACCTAAGTCAGACAGCCCGGAAGATATAAAAAAACAGCAAATAGAATTCCTGAAAAACACACCAATTATCATGGAACTACTTTTAAGAAATGTATTGCCAGCCTTATTGTCGATGGAGAAGAACTAAAAACCCCTATCTGGATAATATTATTAGGAAACATCATCTTTAAGTTGTACATTTGTCGTTGCATTAAGAGATTCTGCTTTGACAGGACGGCAACCGGGAAAGAACACCACGGTGCCAACACAATGCGCAGCTACTGCTGAAAAAAGGTTCGTTTTCCCTTTTCTAAAATTTTCAGTGGTTTTCTTGATGCAATGATTTTGAAATTTAATCTTTCATTGAAATGGAAGAAAATAATCAAATCTCATTTGTCTTTTGACACATTGCAATAGTATGGATCAATTTAGCCTTATAAAAAAGTTGAATTCTTGTTTAGACCATCGCAAAGTCATTATACTACATATAGAATGGCTGGATGATCGGTTAGAAACAATATATTTTGAACCGTATCTTCTTGGGTGGAATTCTGATAGTCAATGGACTTTTCTTTATGGCTGGTATCATGAAAAAAATTGTCTGAATTTTATTCCTGTTCAATATATTGTATCTATTGAAGAAACTGAGGAATGGTTTTCAATTGACGAGAAAAATAAAGTCTTTTTCCTTCTGGAAAATGAGAAAAATAAGGTAATAAAAGTAAATTCGGAAGTCCATCTTGAAGACTTAACTGATCATGATGATGATGAAACTGATGATGAAGATAATGAAGGTGGTGAAGATGATGAAGAAAACAGGCCTGATTGTCCTTTTTGCAAGAAAGAGTATGATTGCGAACACCTGATGTTTGATTATGATTTATCATTTGGTGAATGCAAGGGAGGATGTTGTGAAGAACTGAATGAATTAAAGAATATCATGGGAGGTGCATTTGTAAAATTGCTTTCTCAAAAGAAAGCAGTCCATTTCTCTGATCATTATCCACCTGATTCATTTAAAGATATTTGGTCGTACGCTTTAGAAACCTATAAGCCAAGGAAAAAGGTAATCTGTTTTGATTATGATAGTTTTATTCAACTGATCGAACACCTAATTGATAACGAAATTGATGAGGAGTGTCATAAATTTAACTATGGAAGTGGTGGGGCACCTGGATTTGATTCAGCGATGGTGATTTGTTATACTGCAAACCCAGTATCCGCATACAATTCGATGGCAACAATTATTAAAAAATACATAGAAGACATTCAAGAATAAGCTCATTTTTTATTTCTATCGTTCTTAATTTTTCTCTATTGCATTAAGAGATTCCGCTGGGACGGAACGACAACCGGGATAGAACACCACGGTGCCAAAAACAATGCGCAGCTTCTGCTGAAAAAAGGTTCGGAATTGCTTTCGCTACTTCCCGGCTGTTTTTATTAGTGCAATAATTCCTGATTGTAAATGAATTATTACGCTATGAATAAAAGAAAGAAGTTTCTGAGGAACCTCAGCGTGTATGGTTTCGACCATGTTGAGCTGATCATCCTGGCATCTTTGATATCGGAAGATCCGCTCCTGCTGATCGGCAAGGCTGGAACCGGCAAGACTTACCTGCTCAACAGCATTTCAGAAGCGCTGAATCTGGAGCACCGGCACTACAACGCCAGTTTCCTCTCGTTCGACGACCTGGTCGGTTTTCCTTATCCTGACAGTGAAGGCAAAGAGATTTCGTTCCTGAGAACCCCGGCTACCATCTGGGAGGCGGAATCAGTGCTTATCGATGAGATCAGCCGGTGCAAACCCGAAGTCCAGAATAAATTTTTCTCCATCATCCATGAGAAAAAGATACAGGGCATTGATCTGCCTCACCTCCGTTACAGGTGGGCGGCCATGAACCCTATTGTTTCGGAAGATTCCGATGCAGATGATTATTATGAAGGCAGCATCTCCCTCGACCAGGCACTTGCCGACCGGTTTGCCTTTATCGTCCAGGTTCCCGACTGGGACGAATTAACCATGGAAGAACAGGAACTGGTCATTTTCCCGG
The DNA here is from genome assembly GCA_903903985.1 of uncultured Bacteroidales bacterium. GTDB lineage: Bacteria > Bacteroidota > Bacteroidia > Bacteroidales > FEN-979 > CAIVAT01. The sequence goes on from CAIVAT010000057.1 coordinate 19,353, forward strand.
CAGGTGAGGGAAGTATCTCAGCATTTTCCGGCGAGCTGATCAGTTTGATCAGTTCGTATCGGGCCAGGTTCCTTGAACAGATCAAAGCCCCGCCACAGGAAGTGATTACCTATTGCAGGATCATCAGCACGCTTCTGGGACAATCTGGTTTGCGGATTTCACCCAGGAGGGCGCGGCTATTGGCACGGAACTTCATCGCCATCTTCCTGGCTGCCGAAGCGACCGGTCGCCAGGTAAGAGAAGCAGGAAGAAGGAAACTGTATGAACTGGGGCTGACCTGGAGTATTCCGCAAAGGGCCTGGAAAACCACCATCCCCGCACATGTTGTCGCAGCAGCGCATGCCGAATGCCTGCGGCTGGTTTTCTCAAAGGATCTGAAAGAACGATGGCTTTCCGAGTTCCTGATGGTTCCCTCACTCGCTTCCAAGATTGGCATGCTGTTAGATGATGATGTGCCTCGGGAGATCAAGAGCCTGGCCGTTCTCCAGTTCATCAGGCAGGACAGCACCGCGAGGGCGGGAATTTTTGCCTTCGCCATGCAACCCCTGCTGGAGGCATACAGTGTTCTGGATGAAGAAAGCCTGGAAGAGCTGACGGAAATTGCCATCAGCATCATGAAGGTTGACGGGGAAATGGCCTGGAGAGAGCCGCTCAGTCAAAACACCCAACACCCTTATTGGGCAAAATGTGTGCAGTACCTCGACACCATTCCCGATGAACTCAAAATGAGGAAAACCAGGGCAAAACAGTTGTTCCTTTACCTGGTGTGCAAAAATGTGCCGGTCATTGAACCAGAATTGGTTGAACAGGAACTGACGGAATGTTTCCGGGACCTGGGCAAATACCTTCCGTTTATAAATAAGCCGGATGAACGCCTTTGAAGAACATATTCAGACCCCGGGCTGCTCTACCCTGCTGAACAACATGGGTGGTCCAACCTCCCGGGCCAGGACTGAGAAAATAAAATCGAGCCTTTTCGATATCCCGGGGATAGGCTGCACGCGGGAAATGCACATGCTGGATGTTCCCCGCGACGTTGTGGATATCGAGCACTGGCTCCTTGCCATTGCCCTTGTGCTGAATTGGAACACACTAGAGGAGGCGCTGCCCCACCTGGATCTGCCGGCTGGCCGTTGGATGATCTTCCCGTCGGAAGGCAACCCGGCGCCTTTTAAATCTTTACTGACCCGGAAATTAAGAAGTGGGATCATTCTGTCAAAATGCAATAAAAGTCATTATTCCCCCGACTCCCCGATGATCTTCACAAAATCCAGGCTGGAACGGAAAATAGAGATGGTGAGGATTAATTTAAACGGCTATTATGAAATGGACTGAAAAACAGGTAAGGTATATTGTTCAGGATATGGCTTCGGAAAATGCGCTGGCCTGCCGGGCGCTCTTCGAAATCTCGGAAGTGGTGTTTACGGAGAAAGTGAGAACGATGGCGGTTACGCTTTCCCAAAACCCGGTGTTGCATATCAACCTTGAATTTTGTTCCGAATATCTTGAAAGTGAAAATGATGTCAAAGCTGTTCTGTTGCATGAATTTCTGCATGTTTTGCTATTGCATACAGAGAAATATTCAAACATTGATCCTTTACTCAACATCGCCCTCGATGCCATAATTAATGCCATTATCTACCGGTATAAAGGGATGGATTATGCAGAATTCTTCGTGCGCTTTTATAAATGGGAAAAGATAACGTTCCTGCTAAGACCACGCGGGTATGATAATGCCCTTGAAAAGGAGTGGATGGATATTCACGACAGTATATATAAAGGGAACTATTGTGCCGACGACCTTTATGAGTTGCTCGACTACCTGAGAAAAAAGGCAGGAGCCGAAAATTATATCGAGGTTTTCCTGCTTGGTGATCATTCAGACCACGTCATTTCTTCTAAAATGAAGAAGGTACTGGATGGTATCATGAAAAAAATGGATGGTACGCTTATCTGGAATAACCCGGTCAGCCGTGGGGCGGGAGAAAAACTTTCCATAGAGGATGAACAGGTCAGGAAATTTAAAAACAGGAGGTGGCAGCACACCACTATGACGATCCTTGAAAAATGCCTGCTGCCCGACAACAGGATAAAAACAGCAGATACAAGCCATGAGGTCATGATGCCGGTTCTCAGCTCATCTGACAGAAGGGCCATGGCCCGGTTTAAATACAGCGGCATGGTCCCCTTTTCAAAGAACGAAAGCATCGTCAGGGTTGCGAAGGAGCAGGCCGTGGTTTATCTCGATGTCAGCGGATCGATGAGCGAAGAGATTGATGATCTTATCTCCCTGCTTCATTTTTTTCGCGCCCACATCCATATGCCGCTATACGTGTTTTCGGGAGAGGTTACCGAAGCAACCTTTAAAAATGGCCGGCTGGTCTATGGAACCTGTTACGGCACCAGGATTGGGCCGGTTTTTGAACACATCCGTAAAAACAGGATCCGCAAAAGCCTTATTGTTTCAGATGGCTATGTTGAAAAGATCACCCCAAGTATGACAAACGGGCTGGTGAAAGGGAACATCCATGTGCTGATCAGTTCAGGCGGCAACCCGGAAGAGTTTGAACAGGCCGGTATCAACTGGTCACAATTGGACAAAAAGTAAATCAGACATGAAGTAACAGGTAAAGCTATGAGAAGATATTCAGAGGTTGTATTGAACGGGCATCCGGATAAGTTTTGCGACATCCTTGCCGACAGGATTATAAGGCATGCATATAAGACAGATCCGGAAGCCTACACACAGGTGGAGGTTTCAGTATGGTCTGACCAGCTGTTTTTCACGGGGGGAGTCGCAACCAGGGAACGGCTGGCCCTGGATTTGAAGAAGCTCATCATCGAAACAGGGGATGAGATCGGTTACACCCGCAATAACCATATTGATGCCAGTCAATATAAGATCTCTGATCATATTTGCTGGATGACCGACGATCCCGGGAAGTGGTCGGGTTTTGTCAATGACCAGGCCATCGTGATCGGTTATGCCGGGTACGATATGAAAACCGGGTTCCTTCCCCCTGAACACTACGCTTCTTGGTTCTTCAGGGAAAAGATCATTATGGAACTAAAGTCAGGAAATTTGCAGGAACAGGGCCCCGATGGCAAGATCCTTGTGATGATGGATGAAAATGGCGATGAATGGCGCATCAAAACCTTCCTGCTTACTCTCCAGTTGCAGGAGAATTGTTCATTTACCGATTTTACGTTTGCCTGCAACAAAGCATGCCAGGTTGCCTTTGTGCAATTGCAGCAAGCCGATGTCCGTTGGAAAGGAGACTGGAAAGACATCCAGGTGCTGATCAACCCGAACGGTCCCCTGGTGAATGGCGGCAGTGACGGGGACAATGGCCAGACCGGCCGGAAACTGGTGATGGATTATTATGGCCCAAGGATCCCGTTAGGAGGTGGTGCCCTCTATGGGAAGGACCTTACTCACATTGACCGATTAGGGTCCTATGCGGCTCGCAAATATGCCCTTGAATTGATGGCCCTTGGGGCAAAAGAAGCCATGATCACTATTTGCTATGCACCGGGGATGAATGTCCCGCTCGATATTACGCTGAGAACCGATATCAAGCCACATGTTGACCCTTATAGCTTTTTTGATTTCAATGAGATGCGCAGTCTAATCAACTGCAATGATCTCTCTTATGATTTGGATAAGCTTGGGTCGTTTTATAATTCTCAACTATCTTTTAATAACCCAGGTAATGTTCAAAGAAGAAACCAATGAGTTTAAGTCTGAAAAACATCAAAAAAATCTTTTGGGTACTCATTTGGGTACCCAAAAAAGAAAAACCCACGACTGGCGTGGGTTTTAGAGGTGTTTTTGTACCCGGAGCCGGAATCGAACCGGCACGAACTTGCATTCATTGGTTTTTGAGACCAACGCGTCTACCTATTCCGCCATCCGGGCAGTTGTTCCGGCCTGTTTTTAGTTGAAGACCGGCTTGGGGTAAACAAGGGTGCAAAAATACCATTTTTTTTTCAGCATCCAACTGCTGATGGTTTATTTCAACCAACCTTTTTGTCATCCTCAGTTCTCCGAGTCTGTCGTGACAAATCACCAAAATGTTGATCTCTCCGGCAGGTTTGTTTTTTTGTGCCTGAAAAACACTACCTTTCCCACGAAATCCTCCGGGCGGAGTAAAAAGAAAATATTTTATAAAGATGCACGCAGATTTTTGATTTTCAGGCCAATTCATTCTTGCTGATTTAAAAAAACCAGGGAGGACCCTTATTCTTGCCACTTTTTAGCCTGTTTGAGGATTGGGGTCAAATTACACTATGTCGCGTCAGATTTTTTACCGGGTGGTTTTGATGCTACTTTTAATATTCGCGCCATTCCTGATGCCTGCGCAGGAACAGGCGATGCATTTCTCCCGGCTAACTCGTGAAAATGGATTGCCATCCAATCGTGTCCGTTGTGTAATTCAGGATTTCCAGGGTTATATATGGATCGGAACAGATAACGGACTGGTAAGGTTCGATGGTCGAAATACCACGGTATTCAGACCCGACCGGAATGATACCTCCTCCGTGGTCGACATCTGCTTCGATGCCTTGTTGCAAACACGCGATTCATTGCTGTTGATCGGAACGATCGACGGCCTCTCCGTATATGATCCATTTACAAAAAGATTTACCAATTACTCCATTTATCGCAAGGGTAAAGCCTGGTTTCCTGTAAAAAATATTGTCTGTTTATTTGAGGATGCAAATGGCAGTATCTGGATCGGTACCGAAAACGGGCTGGTGCATATGCACAAGAATCCGGTCAGGTTCGACGCTTATCCACTTAGAAAAAGCGAACAAAATATTGACAGGGAATATCAATTTAACTTTATTACCAGCATTATCCAGGATCCCAGGGATAAGGACAAATTGCTCATTGCAACCCTGGGTGGGTTGCTTCAGTTTGATAAGAGAAATAACACGGTCACCCGTGATTATAAAAAAATCATCAATAACATGACTGGCATCATCGCACTCAACCTGGATGCCGGCCGTTACCTTTGGAGCTGTGGTTGGGGAGTGGGATTGAATTGCCTTGACCTGAAAACCGAAAAGTGGCAGGAATATCCGTATGATGCACAAACACCGATCAGCATTGTGGGCATTACAAAAAAAAACCAGGATGAATTCTGGCTGGCGACTATTGATCACGGGCTTGGAATTTTTAAAAAATCTGATCACTCTTTCAAATTCCATCAAAAATTCGCAGATGAAGAAAAATCATTGTTCCCCGGTTTGGTGGGAATAAAATACCTGAACAATAAAAAGGATCTCTGGATCCTCAGTGATGATGGGATCTATATCATGGACATGCGATTTCAATCCTTCCGGAATGTTGACATTCCCTTTGAGAACAAGTCTATCAACACTTTTTTCAGGGACTGTGAAACAGGACATTTATATGTTGGGGCCACGGCTTGTAATGGTCTTTTCGACTGGAATGAAAAAGAGAAAAGCTGGAGCATCATTCCTCCCGCCAGGTATCCCGGAAAAAACGGACTCAGCATCCTCACCCTTTACAAGGATTCACATTCAAGGCTGTGGCTTGGAACAGTATCAGGACTCTGGGTTTTTGACCCGGTCGGCCATGTGCTAAAAATGTTCCGGACACCTGCTGGCAAACCTTTGCCATTGAAAGATCCCCGCGTATATGCCATCATGGAGGACGACCGGTTCAATTTATGGATCGGGACACGGAGCGAGGGTGTCATTAAAATCGACTCCTCGCGAACCCGTTTCACTCATTATCAGTACAACCCACAGGACCCTTTCAGCTTCATCGATGGTGGCCGGTGCGGGACCATCTGTTCCGATAAATTCAAGAACATCTGGATTGCCACCGACAATGGCGTGAGCATCTTTGACCCTGAAAAAAATCGTTTCCGAAACGATCTCATGGATTCACTGCTTGAATTCGGGGTGACCAAACGCTGGATCAATGGCATCGTACGCGACACCCTCGGAAGGATGTGGATGATCGCCGACGCAGCGGGTTTGCTTCGCGTTGAACTTGCGGAAAACGGACACTTCCGGTTTAAACTGTTTGACAAGTCAAACGGGCTGAACAATCCAACAACCGGCAGGATGACCATGGATGCAAATGGTGGCATCTGGATGATCAATTACGGGCTTCTTTACGTCAATCCCTATGATGAATCGTTCCACCTTTTCGATGAACACAACGGACTCAGCCGGCCATTGAGTTTTGATGAAAGTCTTTATACGGATCCTGATGGAAATATTTATATTGGCAGTAAGGGTGGGTTTGAAACAAAAAACATCCGTGATCTCGATTTTACCCCTTTGACCATCAAACTTCTGATTGAATCACTGGAGATTAACGGGAAGGATGTTCCCCTGGGGAAAATTACTGATGTGGAACATCCGTACATCCTCGGTGCAGATCAGAACAATTTGTTATTCCGATACACCGGCATCTGTTTCCAGGATGTTGAACAAATCCTGTTCCGGTATAAACTGGAGGGTTATGACCGCGACTGGATCATGGCTGGAACCGGACGAGAAGCGCGATACACCAACCTGCCCCCGGGAAAATACAGGTTTATCTTCCAGGTATCAAACCGGGGAGTCTGGCTTTCGCAGGAGTCCTCGATGTGGATAGGCATCCGTCCGTTTTTTTGGAAAACGTGGTGGTTTATTTCCCTGGTCATCCTCATTTCCGGATTTGTCCTCTTCAGCATTTACCGATACAAGGTCAGGGAAATTCTCCGGCTTGAACGACTGAGAACCCGCATTGCCAGAGATCTCCACGATGATGTCGGTTCCACCCTGAGCAGCATCTCCATCCTCAGCGACATCCTGGTCCATCAGGCTGAAAATCCGCAAACGGTAAGGATGCTGGGCACCATTGGTACCAACGCACATAAAATGCTGGAAAAGATCGACGATATTGTATGGGTCGTTAATCCGACAAATGATAAATTCCAGAACCTCGGGCTGCGCATCCGTGAATTCGCAATCCCCCTCTTTGAATCCAAAAACATCCGGTCCGAAATCCGCTTTGATAAACAGATGAACACTTTGCAACTGTCGATGGAGGCCAGGAGGAATATTTACCTGATCGCCAAGGAGGCCATCAACAATGCCATCAAATATTCCGAATGCAAATCGGTGAAAATATTATTCCGGCAGGAGCATCCGGGCCTCATTATGGAGATCATTGATGATGGAAAAGGATTTAATCCGGAGGTACTAACATCCCGTAACGGGATTAAAAACATGAAACTGAGGGCCAGTCAAATCTATTCGGTGATCGAAATCAACTCGGTTCCCGGCGAAGGGACGCAGATCATTTTGGCGGTGAATCTGAAAAAAACGTGACGCGCGATGTGTGACGAAGCTTCCTGATACCATACATTTATACAGTTGTTATCCGGGTTTTTCGGTCGTAATATTGCAGATCAAACAAGCGATTCAAAAGATGAACATCAAAGTCGCCATATACGAAGACAACGACCCCCTGCGCGAAAGCCTCTCTTACCTGATCCTGGGAACGCGATCCCTTGATTTGACGGGCGCTTATCCCGACTGCTCAAAGGTGATGGAAAACTGCGTCATGGCTAAACCGGACGTCATCCTGATGGATATCGACATGCCCGGCATTTCAGGAATTGAAGCTACTGCCATGGTCAAGGCGACATTCCCGGAGATCAACATCCTGATCCTCACCATTTTTGAAGATAAAAACAAAGTGTTTGAAGCGCTGTGCGCCGGCGCTACCGGCTACATGCTGAAGAAATCCTCCGCAGTTGAGATCATCGAAGCCATTGCTGAACTGCACAATGGAGGCTCGCCCATGACAGGTGAAATTGCCCGGAAAGTATTTGATTTTTTCTCCAATCCAGCCATTTCAAAAAATAATGATTATGCGCTTTCATCCAGGGAGTTCGACATCCTGAAATGCCTCGTTGACGGTGACAGTTATAAAATGATCGCAGATAACTGCTGCATCTCCATGGGGACCGTTCGTTTCCACATCAACAACATTTACAAAAAGCTTCACGTCAACTCAAAGTCGGAAGCGGTGATCAAGGCGCTAAAGGAGCGGTTGGTGAGATGAGTGAAGGGTAACAGGGTAACAGGGTAACAGGGTAACAAGGTTACAGGGTTACAGAGTCGCAAAGAAGACCTTGTACTTGTTAGCTGTTATATTACCCTGTTATTCTAATACTTTATGACCTTTCTCCCGCAACCCGGATCAGAAAACCCGGTCCTTTATCCGGTTGCGCCCTTTGCCCTTCCATCTTAATTTTGGCGAATCATTCATATAATACATTCGCTATGAAAAACCTCTTCACTGCTTTTTTATTTTCTTTTCTGCTAATCAATGTAGCAGCGGCCCAGGTTGCCATCAATACCGATGGCATTGCCCCTGACAATTCTGCAATGCTCGATGTGAAGAGTACGGCAAAAGGACTGTTGATACCACGGCTAACACTGCCCCAGCGAAATGCCATTGCCAGCCCTGCGACAGGATTAATGATCTATCAAACGGACAATACGCCAGGGTTTTATTTTAATTCAGGTACTCCAGCAAGCCCTGTGTGGAAAATGGTTGACAACGGCACAGGCTGGAACCTGACCGGCAACAGCGGCACCTCCTCCGCCACTAATTTTATAGGGACCACTGATAATATTCCCCTGACGTTCAGGGTCAATAACCAAACAGCCGGTAAAATTGATCATTTGTTATACAACACATCACTGGGTTATAAAACGCTTTTTTCCAATACCACCGGAGGTGAAAACACTGCCAGCGGAATGAATGCACTTTATTCCAATACTACAGGATATCAAAACACCGCAACCGGGAAGGACGCCTTGTATAACAATACCGAAGGCATCGTTAACACCGCCTGTGGATATGCAGCATTATATTTCAACAAAGCGAACTACCAGAACACCGCCATTGGGGCTGGTGCCATGTATTATGCCGACAACCGAACTTCGGGCAGAGAAACCAATAATACGGCTGTTGGTTTTAACGCCCTTCGGGGGAGTGCAACACCCGGTAACAATACAGGGCAATGGAATACAGCTGTAGGCGATAATGCTATGCATTCAAATACTTCAGGGAGCGGAAATACTGCGACAGGAATCGGATCTTTATATACGAACACCACCGGATCAAGCAATGCCGCTTTTGGCAGTGACGCACTGCAGGGAAATATCACCGGGACGGATAATTCGGCTTTCGGGACCTGGGCCCTGTATCATAATACTGCGGGATCCTTTAATACGGCCGTCGGTAAAGACGCCCTCCTTAACAACACAACAGGACTTTCCAATGTGGCTATTGGTACAGGAGCTTTATTCCAGAATACCACATTTAGCAACCTGGTAGCCATTGGCGATTCGGCCCTTTACAATAATGGATTGGGAACTATTGAAGGTTTGCAGTCTGCTTATAATACAGCTATTGGATCAAAAGCATTGTATTCAAATACAACAGGATTCTACAATACCGCCAGCGGGACGAAAGCGCTTTATTCAAACACAACCGGATACTGGAATACGGCAACCGGGGCTGAGGCGTTGAAATTCAACACCACTGGCTATTACAACACAGCCATCGGCCCTCAAGCGTTATTCAACAACAGGGCGAACAGCCAAAGCACAGCCGTTGGGAGTTATGCAATGTTTTACGCTGATGACCGATCCTCTTCGGGAAGAGAAACCTATAATACGGCGATCGGCTATAATGCACTCTCCGGCAATTGGCCCCCTTCAAATAATACGGGAAGAGCTAATACCGCTGTTGGCGACCAGGCAATGTTTTCAAATTCTTCAGGTGACCATAATACAGCAACAGGCGTTTCAGCTTTATACTCAAACACGACCGGTAATGAGAACACAGCTTATGGCTATTTGGCGCTCTATTCCAACAACGCAAACAGCCGGAGCACAGCCATTGGAAGTGGAGCCATGAAATATGCCGATGGCAACACCACGGGCAGGGAAACCTTTAATACGGCGGTCGGTTATCAAGCCCTTAGGGGGTATTCTTCTTCATCAGATAATTCAGGGCAATATAATACTGCCGTTGGCGACCAGGCAATGCTTTTAAATGCTTCGGGATCCTGTAACACGGCCGTTGGCTACAATGCCCTCAGCGACAATTATAGTGGCGCCCATCATACCTGTTTGGGGTATAATACCAATGTGTTATATTACAACCTTGACGACGCTACTGCCATCGGGTGCAACGCGCTCGCTACGGCCGGCGTATCGACAAAAATCGGCGACAACTATCAAAGCTGGATCGGAGGATATTCTATCTGGTACACGATTACCGATGGATGTTTCAAATCGAACGTGATGGAAGATGTGAAGGGACTTGCGTTTATTAAAAAACTGCGCCCGGTTACTTACACCGATGAGAGCCAGAAATTAGAAGAATACCAGATCAGGAATTTCCCGGACAGCGTAAAACAACGCTACAGGAATGTTAAGCATGCAAAGATGAACCCGGTCCGTAAAACCGGGTTCATCGCCCAGGAAGTTGAAACAGCCGCCAAATCAGCTGGTTATGACTTTGACGGGGTGCATGTGCCTGTAAATGATATTGACACTTACAGCCTTGCTTATGGCGCGTTTGTGGTTCCATTGGTAAAAGCAGTCCAGGAACAGCAGGCGATGATCGATGATCTGAAAAAAGAAAATGCCGACCTGAAAGGCAGGATGGAAGCCATGGAAGAAAGGCTTAAAGAAAAATAGAAACCCAAAACTTCCAACTTTGTGACTCTGTTACCCTGTTACCTTGTTACCCTGTTACCCTGTTACCCTGTTACCCTGTTACCTTGTTACCCTGTTACCCTGTTACCCTGTTACCTTGTTACCCTGTAACTCAATTGCCCAATCATTTAACAACTTCACCATGAAAACCCTTCTCACTCTCTTTTTGTTTTTTTCCCTGTCAGCCAAGGTAATGATTGCCCAGGTGGCCGTCAATACCGATGGTACAGCCCCCAATGGCAGCGCCATGCTCGATGTGAATTCAGGTGACAAGGGCGTGTTGCTGCCCCGGATGAACTACAGCCAGATAATGGCAATCGTCAGTCCCGCATCGGGATTGATGGTATTTTGCACCGATTGCGGGACAACAGCATCGGGGGCGATGGCGATTTTTATCAACGGAACCTGGAATCTGCTTAACACCATCTGTTTGACTCCGCAGGCTCCTGTTGCTGGTGTACACGTGCCATCGTACACCCAAATTGTCTGGAATTGGAATACCGTGCCTGGTGCTACGGGCTACAAATGGTCTATGACCAATGATTACAGCAGTGCTTACGATTGGGGAACAAACACGTCAATGACCGAATTAAGTTTGACCTGCGGCACGGTCTACACCCGGTATGCCTGGGCATATAATGGCTGTGGGTATTCATCACCGGTGATCATGACCCAGTCAACCACCGCATGCCCTTCCTGTCCCCCTTCCATCACCATCAACCATGTTGCAGGAACGATAGCGCCGGTGTCTAAAACCATTACCTACGGCATCGTTTCAGGTATTCCCGGGGCGGCATCAAAATGCTGGATCACCAGCAACCTGGGCGCCGATCATCAGGCTACTTTCAGATCGGATGCAACAGAAGCTTCCGCAGGCTGGAACTGGCAATTTAACCGCAAACAGGGTTACAAGAATGATGGTTCTTCGCTGACTCCGTCATGGACAATCACTTCGATCAATGAAAATTCCGAATGGATTGCTGCCAACGATCCCTGTGCCCTTGAACTTGGAACTGGCTGGCGAATTCCAACCAATACTGAATGGGACAATGTGGATGCGGCAGGATGGTGGTCAAACTGGAACGACCCCTGGAGCTCGAATTTAAAACTTCATGCGGCAGGGTACCTCAATTCCAGCAATGGTTCGCTCGTGCTCCGTGGTTCTTATGGTGCTTACTGGAGCAGTTCGCAGCCAGGGTCTGACGCCGGATATGCCCTCTACTTCGATGAGTCCTTTTGCTACACGCGCTCATACGGCAAGGCATATGGCTTTCCGCTGCGCTGCCTGAAAGAGTGAAAGCCAGGGTGGCTGCCATTGAGTCCCGGCTGAAATAACAACAGAAATCCAGGCGCTGTGACGCTGTGACTTTTATACCGGTGAAATTTGCCTTACCTTTACAGCGGCTGCTACTGACTTCAGCCTGTCATGAACATCATCGAAATCAGCCATCTTACAAAATCCTATGGCCGCTCACGGGGGATAGAAGATCTTACCATGAATGTTGCACAGGGAGATATCTTTGGTTTCATCGGCCCCAACGGCGCCGGGAAATCTACCACCATCCGCATCCTGCTGAACCTGATCTTCCCCACTTCCGGAAATGCTACGATCTTTGGACTGGATGTGGTACGTGATTCAAAAAAGATCCGCAACCGCACGGGATATGTGCCCTCTGATGCCAATATGTACGACCGGATGACCGTGATGGAATTCCTGAAATTCGGAGCAGCATTCTATGGTGCCGATAAAGAGGAAAAACGGATCCGGTATCTGCTTGAACTGTTCGACCTCGACCCCGGCCGGAAGATCCCAGAACTATCCATGGGCAATAAAAAAAAGGCATCGATCATCCAATCCATGATCCATAAGCCGGAACTGCTCATCTTTGATGAACCGACTTCCGGACTCGATCCATTAATCCAGTCAAGGTTCTTTGACCTCCTGCATGAAGAGAACCGGCAGGGGACCACTGTCTTTTTTTCATCGCATACCCTGAGCGAGGTGCAGGCGTTCTGTAAAACCGTCGGGATCGTCAGAGACGGCAAGATTGTAAACGTGGAAGAGATTGCCGCCCTGCGGAAAAAGCAGTTGAAAAAAGTACGTATCCTTGTTCCGGTGCCCATGGCCATCGAAGAACTTGGCCTTGAAGGCACCGGTTTGCCAGAACCAGGGTCCGGAAAAACCCTGGCCTTCCTCTATTCTGGTGAAATCAATGCACTGGTTCGAAAACTCGCAGCGTTGCCGATCGAAAACCTCACCATCGAGGAGCCTTCCCTGGAGGAGATTTTTCTACACTATTATCAATAAGCGTTCATGAACAGGGTCCTTTTTTACATGGAATTGCGCAGAAACGTCAGAAGCCTCCTTCTCTGGTCGTCGGTGATCGGATTGCTGATCTTTTTCACCATGTCGTTTTTCCGTACCGTCCTCCAGTACCAGCAACAGATCGCCGGGATGGTTCAGCTGGTGCCGGCTGTGGCCATTAAAATGCGGGGATTTTCAAACATCAGCGACATCTTTTCCGTCCTGGGATTTTATACGGCCAACAACCTCATCTACATGATGCTCCTCGGAAGCATTTATGCCATCGTACTTTCATCAAACATCCTGCTGAAGGAGGAGACCGGAAAAACGGCAGAATACCTGATGTCGCGTCCGGTTTCACGCCGGGAGATTTTTACGACCAAGCTGGCAATGGTATTCCTGAACATCATCGTCCTGAACCTTCTTGCCGCCCTCATTGGATTCATTTCCATCATGATATACAAAAAAGGGGCGTTCGAAACGGAGCCTTTCCTTGTTATCTCCTTTTATACCCTGCTGCTCAATTTTCTCTTCGGTGCCCTGGGACTTTTCATCTCGGTGATGCTGAAACGTGCCAGAACGATTACCTCCTTTTGTGTCGGACTGGTCCTGGTCCTCTATTTTATCTACACGATCTCCCGGATGTCGGGAGTTGACGGGACCTTCGGTTATATCAGCCCATTCAAATGGATCAATATCAATGTCCTTTCCAAATCCTATGGCATCGAATTATGGAGTACCGTTGCCTTCATCGGGGTGTCGGCAATGATGATCGTGGCTTCAGGGGTTATATACAGGAGGAAGGATATATTAACATAAGTTAATTAATGTTGCTCCGTATTTCCGAATTATAGTCGTTGATCATATCCATCCATTCATCCATGGCTTGTTGCCATGAACCGGCACCATAGCGTTTTTCATACGCAGCCTTCGGACCCGGATCTTTCTGCCAGTCGGAATAGGTATCAAAGCTCCAGACCAGCGCTACATCGGGCATATCCTTTCCATGAAGGTTATTTTCCAACACGAGAAAACAGGTTTTACCTTCCGATTCGTAGACTTTTTTCAGCTTTTCGCACAATGCCTTGAACCTGTAAAACTGCTTGGGTTTCAGGTCAATTCCCCAGGTTTCATAGTGCTTTGCTTTCTTGAAAATGTCCAGTCCACAGGAAAGTTCTGCATTATAATTCATGAACCCTGCCGCACCGTAAGATTCGACCAACGGATCGATGGTGGTATTCCAGTCTGCGTCGTGTCCGCTCTCTTTTGTGGGACGTGTATCCAGTGAACCATAAGGGACCGGCCCCAGCACCCACACGTAGTATCCGGCTTTCGGACCATATTCGATCTTTCTCAACCCGGCGAAATAGGGACCTTCCGGATGGAATTTTTTGTTGTGCGCCACCACGGCTGCTTCAAATTTGTCTTCCATTCCCCGTTTGGGCAACATCGTCAGCGTTTCTATTGCCAAAGATGTATTGCCCGAATCGGATTGTGCATAGGAGTTTAAAGCAAAACACCCTGCAATCACCAACAAAACCATATACTTTTTCATATAACTGTTTTTAAATGAATACTTAAATTACTTGAAATCCGGTGCAATATACAATGAAAAACCATAAGTTGTTTATTTAAACTAAATAAATATAAAAATAATTTGTTGTGCTGGGGGACATGATTGAACCAGAGACTCCGGAACCAAAATTGTTTACTTATCTCTGTTACCTTTGCATTAAAATTCCGGTTATGTTCGCTGTTCATTCTGTTTATCGCAAACCCATTGAAGAGGTTGATCAATACCTCCCGGCACACCGTGCCTTTTTACAGAACCTTTACAAAAAAGGGGTCACGATCTGTTCCGGCCCGCAGGTACCGCGTAACGGAGGGTTTATCCTGATGAGGGCCGCGAGCAAAACAGAAGCAATGGAAATCATGAAAAACGACCCGTATGTGATCAATGGTGTGGCAGAATATTCGGTGATTGAGTTTGAAGTGCGCAGTTTTGCGGAAGGGTTTGAAAAATTTTTAGCTGAATAGACCCGTTTTCCGTCAATGGTGATCAGCATGTTCCCTTATTCGGAGTCCCCTAAAAAAACGTCCCATACCCGCAGGGTATCTTTCCCGAATGTCTTTTCATGTTTTATAACCAAGAAGCCGACCGTTCCATGGCCAGGGACCATTTTCAGTTTTATGATATCCTTTCCCCCGGAAGAAAAACAGGGATAGCCAAGGGTGCCGGTATAAGATGAATCGTCTGCCCGCTCCAGGGTTTTGATTACTTTAACCGAATCCGCTATCATCCGGCCACATGGGAAAGAGCACTCGTTGCCTGCCATTAACAGCTGATTTACGGAGACCTCCATGTCCCGGGATCTCCCGGGAATTTTAACCCTCAGAACTGATTTGCCGGTATAGAAACACCCACGGATCATTTCCCGCGCCTTTTCCCTGAAAGGGCGTGCGGTTGTTGTGTCCCGGAGGATCGACAGGTAATCGCTGAAATCACAGAACCGGATCCGGGCAGCGGCCTCAAATGCCCTCAATGACACGCCATTCAATGTATCTGGGGTAAAAGTCGATTTGATGCTGTCCTGTGCTGACGTTATTCTGGCCTGATCGCGGGCGGCATCATCCTGTTCCATGTTATCGCAGCTTTTGGCAGAGAAAAGAAGGTACATAAGAATAAAAACCAGTATGGAAAGAATTCTTTTCATCTTCGTTTTTCATTAATGCGGAACCTCAGCACCATGATCTTTTCATTCCTGAGCCTGGAGCCAAGGATCTCCATGTTCTTCAGGCTCCCCGTCGGCATGGTCATTTTATCGATGAACTCCTGCTTGTTGTAAAGCACCATCCCGGTCGCTTCTTTTTCATTCACAACCTGGTATATCATGGCCGCATCATCGATCATGGCCTCAAGCCGGTTTTTCCGTTTTTCCCAGTCATCCACTTTCATCATGGAAAAATAATGGATCATCAGGGCATAATCGTTTGCATGCAGGCAGACCATTTCTTCCAGGTCAAGTTTTTTAAGGATCCTGACGATGGTATCCGCCTGATAATATTGTGCATTGATCACCATTTTAATTTTTCCCTGATCGGTCTTTAACTTAAAGCATCCATCCGATCCGAGGTTGTAAACGACCGCCGATTCTCCCTCGTTCACCAGGCGGATTTCGATTTTACTGTTGACAATGGGTTCCCGGGTATCCGCATCATAAAAGCAGAACCGGTATTCGCGGGTATTAAACAATTTAAAGAGACCGTAAAAGATTAAAACGATCAGGAAGGCCATCACGGGAACCAGGTAGAAAAACCTGTTCTCATTTTTTGGCGGTCTGCCTGTCGCCATGGCACTAACGACGTCGGTATTTTTAAAGACAAAATCATCCCAATTCAAATACCCGGCGTATTTGCTCAGGAGGTTTAACATGTCAATTCTCGGGATGGACGAATGGGATGACTTCATGTGGGTATAAAACCACTTCTCGCTGATATGGGCATTTACGTGGATGCGCAGGTCCTCCTGGAAATCGGTGATCTCCTGACCTTTCCATTCCCCGATGGAAGGATTTATTCCAGGGTACGACTCCTTCATCATTGCCACGATCTTTGTTTTCAGCAGATCAAATTGGATATGGTTTTTCCCAGGCAAAGTTGAAGCGATATTAATGATTTTGAATGCAGATCCCTTGTAAAACGATTTACAACAAATTTACAAATGAATTTCAATCCCGTCGGAATGGCATCTTTTACCTTTGCTTCCGAAGAAAGGACAAAAACATCTTGTCAGTTCCAAAAATAGTCAAAAGAATTAACCGAATCAAAAACATCCAGTAAAAACGGAGGCTCTTATGAAACAAAGAATGACGATTTTCAACACGATAATTGCCGGTATGGCTGTAACCCTGCTTTTCTTATCAGGGAATATGTGTATGGCACAGAAAAAAAACGCTGCAATAAAAATCGGAACATATGATTCCAGGATCGTGACTTTTGCCTGGTCAAGGTCAGATGCTTTTAACCAACACATGAAAAAGTTCAACCAGCAGGTCGATTCAGCTGAGAAAGCCCATGATTCAGCCCGCGTGAAAGAACTTACCGTCGGGATCATTTCTTATCAGCATCTGCTTCACCAGATGGTTTTCAGCAACGGGTCGGCAGGGATGCTACTGGTACTTGTAAAAGATAAACTTCCGGAGCTTGCTAAAACTGCAGGTGTAAGTAGTATTGTCAGCAAATGGGAACTGAATTTCAGCGATCCGTCAGTCGAGACCGTCGATGTGACCGACCAGGTTGTTAAGCTCTTCATTCCTAAGGAAAACATTGAAAACATGGCCGGAGAAATCAGAAAGCAGAATCCCATTCCAATGGAGGAACTTTCGATAGAAGGCGAAATGCTGGACATGTTTTGCAAAAGATTTGGCGGAAAATAGTTATAACTTTGGTCATTCATCAACAAATTAAAAGGAGGCACCCTATGTTAGCGCATGTACACACCCATATTACCAAGGAGTTGGAACAGAACACGAAGACCGATACCATCTTTATCCTGACATCCATCCTGCTGAATCTCATTACACTCGCAGTTAATTCAGGACTGGTGGAAAAATCGAGAACAGAAAGTTCCACCCTTGCCGTTATGTTCGTTTTTGTTACATTGATCGTTCTGGTGAACCTGGTGGTCATTATCGGACTCCTCAAGGGCAGGCAAACGCGATTGAAACTGACAAACGGACTCATCAAAATGTATAAAGACCAGGATGTGGCCAAATACTATGATGAATCGCTGCTTGGCAATTACAATGTCAGGTACAACCTGTTCATCCTGGTTGTTGTTTGCACAGGCATCATCGCAACGATTGTTCCATTTATCCTGAGATAATTCCCGCTATGAAAACATCCCTTAAACTATTCCACTGGGTGCCACGCATCCTTTGCATCCTGGCGATCCTTTTTGTCAGCATGTTTGCGCTCGATTCGTTTGATCCCAGGTATACAATCTGGCAGCAGTTGCAGGCGTTTTTTATTCACCTGATCCCTACCTATATCCTGATTCTTTTCCTGGTTGTTGCATGGAAGTGGGAACTGATCGGGGGTGCGATTCTAATTATCCTTGCCCTGGGATTCACCCCTTTTATCTACATGCATAACTACGCGATGAATCATTCGGTATGGATAAGCCTTTCCATTATCGGAATGATAAATTTCCCGTTTGTCCTCACCGGCGGGCTTTTTGTTTTAAGCCATTTCCTGAAGAAAAAAAACAGGGTGGCATAAAAAGGTAAAGACGGTTTGTTGCAATGACCATGCGGTTGCTGAGAGCAATGGACAATGGACAATGGACAATGGACAATGAGCAAGGAACCGTGGCGGGTCAACGGATTTTAAAACTCGTCGGGCAGGTTTTTCAATTGTTCATTGGTAAACACCGGTCCATCTTTGCACACATAGGTTGAGCCGATGTTGCACCGGCCGCATTTCCCGAGGCCGCACTGCATTTTCATCTCCAGGGTGGTGATGATATCCTTGTCGGCAAAACCGAGTTTTACAAGCGACTGGATCGTGTATTTGATCATGATCGGCGGGCCGCAGGTGATCACCATGGTGTTTTCGATCACCGGTTTGACAACCTCTTCGAGAATTTTAGGCACCACGCCCACATTGGTCGTCCAGGTTTCTTCCGGTTTGTCGATGGTGAGCACCACTTTCAGGGTTTTATTGTCCTGCCATTCTTTGATCTCATCCTTGTAACACATATCGGCCGAAGTACGGGCGCCATACAGAATGGTAAAATCTTTATAATCATTCCGGTTGTCGGTGCAATATTGAATCAGCGACCTCAATGGGGCCAGCCCGATACCGCCACCGACAAACAGCAGGTTTTTACCTTTGATGTCATCAAGGGGAAACCAGTTCCCGAATGGCCCGCGGATGCCGACCTCATCACCTTCTTCAAGACTGGTGTGAATGTCGGCAGTCACCACTCCCGCTTTTTTGATTGAACAGTCGAAAAAGCCTTTTCGGGTAGCAGAGGAGGCTATACAGAAAGTACACTCACCGGAACCGAGCAGGGAGAATTCCACAAACTGTCCGGGGAAATAGGTGAATTGGTCCATCATACCTTCCTCCCTGAATTTCAGTCGGTAGGTGCGGATGTCAGGGGTTTCCTGGATGACTTTGTCAACTTTGCAGATCATCGGGACTAAAAGCTGTTCCATATTCTATGTTTTTACCCCACCCCCGGCCCCCTCCCCAGAAAGGGAGGGGGAGGTGCATGAGAATCTCATTTTGATATTCTTATATTCCTTTATACTTTTATGGCCTCTTCACCCCTTCCCTTTCCGGGGAGGTAGCTGGAGGCAGGGTTATTGTGCCACTTGGTTGACAACTTCGAAAATACTGATGTTGACGGGGCAGGAGATGGTACATTTGCCGCATCCCACACAAAGGTTTTCCCCAAACCGCTCCTTGTAATAGACAAATTTGTGCATGGCACGCTGCCTCCACCGGCGATACTTTGCCGGGCGGGGATTATGTCCGCCGGCCATGAGGGTAAAATAGCCGTTATTGCAGGAGTCATAGCTCTTGTAACGAACGCCTGCATCTTTCACTTTTTCATCGGAGATCTTGAAGCAATGGCAGGTCGGGCATACGAAAGCGCAGGTGTTGCAACTCACGCAATTGCCCGAAACGTTTTCAAATTCAGGGGTGTCGAAGATCTTCGAGAGTTTCGCGTTGACCTCAGCATAATCCATCCTGAGACGGAAAGAAGCCGCAAAAGCATCATACTGTTTTTTGAGCTCAGGGGTGGCGGATTCTTCCGTGACGGGTGACGCGTGGCGTGTGACTTCGGAATTCAGGAGTCCCGCACCTTTTTCAGTTTTTGCCCTGATATAAATCTTTCCATCTGCACCATTCACAATCAGCACATCCATGGCGTCGAGGTTCTCCACATCGTAATCGAGCGAGGTGCAAAAACAATGGGTATCGGCCTTGTCGCAACGGGTGGAGATGATTACGGTATTTTCACGGCGTTTCTGGTAATCGGTATCGATGTAATCCCAGTTGTATACTTTGTCAAGTACCTGCAGGGCGCGGGCATCGCAATGTTTGGCGCCAAGGATGACCCTTTTGACTGCCAATGGGTCTTCATCCGTTTCCGACACGTCTGTGCCGGCGCTGGTGGCGATGTATTTCATCACCCTGGATGTTCGCGGGAAGAAGAGTGGCTTGATGCTCCGGGTTTTCGCAACCGGCGATTCAGGATCGCATTCCGTCAGCCGGGCCACCCGTTTAAAATCAAATTTGCCGAATGTTTCTACCGGGGCATATGTTTCGTGATTGGCCATGATGGCTTCATAAAACTTTTGCAAGCCTGCTTTATCGGTAACAAATATTTCAACGCTCATAATGTTTGATTCGGATTACATAATAAAATCATCTGGATCCTGCATGCTGTATTTGTAGAATGCCCCCCGGTCCCCGGGATTAACCCCGGCCAGGTGTTCCTGGAAGTTCTTGAAAATCACACTTTCATTCTGCTTGTGAAGCAAATGCAGGGGAAGGTGGCTCGGGCAGGCTTTTTCGCAGTTGCGGCAATCGACACACCGGCCAGCCAGGTGGAGCGACCATGTCATCAGCGCATGAAAAGCGGCGGAAGTGGTATTTGCTCCATTATACAATGTTGCTGTTTCCTGGTCGATACAGCATTTGGCACAATAGCACAGCGGGCACGAATGACGGCAGGCATTGCATCGGATGCAACTTTCGAATACCTCCTCGAAATAGGCTGCACGTTCGGTCAATGGTTTTTCCGCCAGTGCAGCGATGTCGACATTCACAATATAAGGTTTCGACCCTGTCAGGGTCTGAGACCCTGACAGGGTCTCGCCGAGCAACTCATCATACACCACCGCATCCGGCACCATGCATTCCACACAGTTCTGCATCCGCTGGCCGTCATCATCCACCACTCCTTCGCAGCAGATACCGACCACATAGAGGTTTTCACGCTTCACCTGGCTTTCGGTAAGCATCAGGTTCAGCGAACGGCTGTCGCAACCTTTTACCACCAGTCCCACCCGCTTTCTCCGCGTGTGATCTGTTTTGAGGTAATTCACGAGGTTGAAAACGGATTTGTCGGTGAAAACCAGTTTGGAAATATCCTGCGGGCCGCTGATCAGTACCGGAACCTGGTTGTCGTCGAACCCGTTCATCCGGTAACCAACGAACACATCGATCTTTCCTTCGGCAAACAGTTTCGCCGCTATCTCCTGGATCTGTTTCGTATAGTTCATTTCTTTTCGAAATTTTCTTTTTTATACAAGTGAAGTGGCCCCAGTTTTTTAATGTCTTCGGTCACTTTATTCACCACCTTGGCGAATTTTGGGCCTTCGGCAGCCGAAACCCAGGAAAACTGCACCCTGTTTTCGTGGAATCCTACGAAATTCAGCAGTTTCTTTGTAACCAGGAACCGGCGCCTTGCATAATAATTTCCACTGATATAGTGGCAGTCTCCGGGATGACACCCCGAAACAAGCACGCCATCGGCGGTGGTTTGCAATGATTTGATCAGGAACCACGGATCAACGCGTGAGCTACATGGCACACGGATGATGCGGATGTTGGGCGGATACTGGATCCGGGAGGTTCCCGTGAGGTCGGAACCGGCATAGGAACACCAGTTGCATAAAATCCCCATGATCACCGGTTCCCAGTTGGGAGGGGCGACCAGTTCAGGCTTCTCGATGCTTACAAGTTGATCTTTTACTTCTGTTTCCATCAGATTGAAACTATCTCGTTAATGATTTGAGGATCGGTAAAACCGGCCAGGTTGATGGCCATGCTGCGGCAGATTGCCACGCAGGAGCCGCAGCCCTGGCAAACGCCTTCGTTGATTTTTGCAACGGTGCGCAGGTCTTTTGAACCATGTCCGACGGGAACTTCATCGGTTACAATGGCGCCATACGGACAAACGTTTACGCAATTCTGGCAACCCGAGCAATACTCGTTGTTGATGGTTGATACCATCGGATCTTTCTTCATGGTATCCCCGGCAAAAAGACCGCACACTTTAGCGGCACAAGCAGATGCCTGGGAAACGGTTTCGGGTATATCTTTGGGCGCCTGGGTACAACCGGCAAGGAAAATCCCTGCCTTGGCTGTTTCGACCGGGCGTAGTTTGGGGTGTGCTTCCGACATATAACCATATTTGTCGTACGAGATCCCCAGCAAACGGGCAAGTTCCGGATTATCTTTCGGAGCGCTCACGGCTGTGGCCAGCACGACAAGGTCGGCTTCTACCTCGACCACCTGTCCGATCTGGGCATCCTCTCCTCTCACCATCAGTTTATCACCCTTCTTGTAAATCTTCGAAACGCGTCCGCGAAGATAGGTTGCCGCTGTATCAACCTGGGCCTTTTTAACAAATTCCTCATACCCTTTCCCTGCCGCACGGATATCCATATAAAACACATAGGCGTGGGAATCGTGCACTTTATGGTGCAATAGGATGGTGTGTTTGGTGGTATACATGCAGCAAATTTTCGAGCAGTACTCGATGCCTTTGGCTTCATCGCGTGAACCGACGCATTTGATGAAGACAACATTCTTAGGGACCTTCCCGTCGGAGGGACGGACCGGCACGCCATTGGTGGGGCCATTGGCCGATACCATGCGTTCAAATTCAAGAGAGGTGATGATATCTTTGAACCTGCCCACGCCATATTCTTCATACGGTTTGGGATCCCACATGTCGTAACCGGTAGCTACGACCACGGCGCCAATTTCCCGCTCAATGATCTCATCCTGCATTTGATAATCGATCGCTCCGGGAAGACAAACCTTGGCGCATATCCCGCATTTGCCCTTGGTAAGCATGGTGCAATGTTCAGCATCGATGACCGGCTTGTTGGGCACCGCCTGAGGAAAAGGGGTATAGATGGCTTTGCGTTTATCGAGCCCCAGGTTATATTCGTTCGGAACCTTTACCGGGCACTTCTGCCAGCAGGCTCCGCATCCGGTGCAGGTTTTAAAATTGACATAGGAAGCCTTCTTTTTAATCTTGACCTTGTAATTTCCTACGAACCCTTGCAGTTCAAGCACCTCGGCATAGGGAATGAGTTCAATGTACGGATGGGAGGCTACATCCACCATCTTCGGGGTGAGGATACACTGGGAGCAATCGAGGGTGGGAAAAGTTTCATCGAGCTGGGCCATTTTTCCGCCGATGGACGGGCTTTTTTCAACCAGTACCACCGGGATGCGGGCATCGGCAATGTCGAGCGCGGCCTGTATTCCGGCAATTCCGCCACCAATCACGAGGGCACGCTTTGTTACCGGTACCGAAATCTCATGCAGCTGTTCGTTGGCAATGGATTTGGCAACAGCCATGCGGCAAAGGTCCATGGCTTTATCGGTGGCAGCCTTCTTATCCTTCTGGTGCACCCATGAAGAGTGCTCCCTGATGTTGGCAACCTCTAGCAGATAGGGATTCATGCCGGCATCGGACAAGGCTTTGCGGAAAGTCTTTTCATGCATGCGGGGGGAGCAGGCTGCCACGACGATTGAGGTGAGTTTGTGCTGCACGATGGCATCGCGGATCATCCCCTGCCCCGGATCGGAGCACATGTACTTATACTCAACGGCGTATTTTACCTCCTTGATGCGTTTTACTTCCTCAACAACCTGGGGAACATCCACATAGTCGGCAATGTTGGCGCCGCAAAAACAAACGAAAACTCCTACTCTTGCCATTATTTGACCTCGCTTTCTGCTTCAACAGCTTTGATGGGTTTTTTAACTTTCTCCGGCCCGGGTTCAACCTTTCCGATGTTTGCCAATGCACCTTCCACGGGAATGATGTGTTTGGGAAACTTCAGCTGACTGATCGGGTTCCCGAATGCCAGGGCCATGAGTTGGGTGATGTAAAAAACAGGGATGTCATACTTCACACCCTGCTGCTTTTCAATATCCGGTTGCCGCATGTCAAGGTTCGACTGGCACAGCGGGCAGGCCACCACGATGGCGTGGGCGCCGCTCTCTTTGGCCATTGCCAGGATCTGACCGCTCAGGTTCAGGACTACTTCGGTATTGGAAATGGAGAAGGAGGCGCCGCAACATTCGGTCTTGTAATCAAATTCAGTGGCAGTGGCGCCCAGTGCTTCACAGATCTGGTCCATTGAAACCGGGTATTCGGGCGAATCGAAATTGGTGATGTTTTTAGGCCTGGTGAGCAGGCATCCATAATAACAGGCCACCTTCAACCCTGCAAGGGATTTGACTACCTTTTCCTTTATGGCTTCAATCCCAATATCTTCGTAAAAATACTGCAACATCGACTTCACATCAACTGTTCCCTTGTATGTTCCCTCTTCCACCACGGTCGTGTTGATCCGTTTGGCCAACTCCGGATTTTCGTCCATATGCACCTTGGTCACTTTCATGCGCTGATAGCAGGAGGCACAGGCAATTCCCATGGTGGTATTTTCGAGTTTTTCGGCCAGTACGAGGTTGCGCATTGGAAGCGCATAGGCCAGGTTCTCGGTCATCACATGGGCAGAGGTGGCACCACAGCAATTCCAATCGGGAATGTCTTCCAGTTCCACATCCAGGGTTTTGAGCACCAATTTGAGGGTACTGTCAAATTCCTCACTGGTACCATGTGCAGAGCAACCCGGGAAATAGGTTAATTTCTTCATGTTCTGTCAGGTTATTTTTTCTTTTCCAGTCTTTCGGCTACTTCATACATGCGCTTGATGGCTTTCGCGCTTTTCAAAGGTTTTACTCCCAGAGGGATTTTGCCTTTCAGGAGGGCTTTGGGCGCAAGGTGCATGTCCTTGAAAAGGTTACGGGTACGGATGTTGAATTCGGCCATCATGCGGAGTTCATAATTCCGGCCATACCGTTTGATCATATCGAGGAATATCTCGTGGAATTTACGGATCTCCTTTACCTTTTTCGAATCGTTGATGTGGTTTTCTTCGATGGCGAGGTGTCGAACCGCCTCCATCACTGCGGGGATATCGATTTCGCGCGGGCAGCGGCCGGAACAGGCGGAGCAGGTCAGGCAAAACCAGTGGGAATTGGCCATGTAACACTCCTCCTTCAATCCCAGTTTGATCATTTGCATGATCTCACGGGGAGGAAAATCCATATATTGCGACACCGGGCAGGTGCTTACGCACTTTCCGCATTGATAACATTCAAGCACATTGGCGCCGCTCTTCAAATTGACGGCTTCCAGGAATGTGTTTTTCCCCTGAGATCCAAGTGTTATCATAGTATTAAATTGTATTGTTAATGTTTTAACAGCACAAAGTTAGCAAAAGATTCTTTTGGAAATATTCTAAATTATTTACTGCTGGTATTCAGCAGGATAAACGGAGCAGGACCGTCAAAAATCGGTGACACGTGATGCGTGACCTGTGACAGAAATTGTGACAATTTCCTGTAAGGCTAACCCCTACACAAAAATCAGTGTTTCCCTTACCACCGGGTAATCCGTTTTATTCGCTAAATTGCGAAGAGGAAACCGATTCATTTTTTCTCCGTATAAGTCCTTAAATTAACCATCACCCTCGGTTAACACTCTATGAATGTTCTTCTGGTTAACGGTTTGTGAATCAAAATAATTTATCCATGAAACTGACCATTAAATCTCTGCTTGCCACCCTGTTCACCGTTTTTGTTTGCATGCTGGTGGTCGCCCTCTATTATGGCATGACCTCCCTCGGATCCATCGAGAATCAGACGAAAGGAATTGTTGAAACTGAGTTCACCAAATCGGATGAGGCCAGGAACATCCTGGAGACGTATAACTCCATTGCGGGTTATGAAAAGGAAATGCTGCTCAGCCTTTCACCTGAAAGGAAACGGGATCTCAAGGAACTTTACATGCAGGGATTCAGGAAAGCAGAGGCCGGGCTGGATGAACTTTTCGTGATGGAGGATGCCGACGGGAAAAAATCCGTGTCTGAATTGAAACAAGGATTTAATGATTACCAGGAACTCCTGAACAAGGAGTATCAATGGTTCGTTGAAAACGGCCTTAAAAATAATTCCTCCCCCGGGCAGAAAGAAACCACTGGAAATCAGGTGACCCGGGAATCATCAAAAAAACTTGAAATCCTGCTCGAACAACTGGTGGA
Source organism: uncultured Bacteroidales bacterium (assembly GCA_903903985.1). Classification (GTDB taxonomy): domain Bacteria; phylum Bacteroidota; class Bacteroidia; order Bacteroidales; family FEN-979; genus CAIVAT01. The sequence continues at coordinate 45,582 of CAIVAT010000057.1, forward strand.
TAAGAAATCATCAAGAATCAACTCGGCTTACTCCCATGCAGCGGAATCAGCTTCTATCTTTAAGTGGGCAGTTATCATCTTTCTGGTGACCCTTCTCCTGTTCGGCGTTGTGGTCCTGACATCCATTATCTGGTTCGTTTACACCATGGTCGGCGGTGAACCCGGCATCATCAAGGAGATGACCAGGAAAATTACGGAAGGAGACCTTTCAGTGAAATTTCCGGCAGAAACGAAAGGAATTTTTAATTCGATCCGGATTCTTCAGCAAACGTTGGTGATCGTTGCGAATAAGGCTGAAAGGATTGCGGGCGGGGATTTTTCGGTTGAAATCACGCCCCAGTCTGAAGCCGATCAGTTGGGAAACTCGCTGGCAAAGATGACCCGGACCCTGACCGATCTGGGCATAGTGACAGAAGAGATCTCGCAGGGAAATTTTATCAGGCGGATCGAGGTTAAAGGCAAGAACGACCTGGTTGCCAAATCAATCAACCGCATGAGCCAGAACCTGGAAAAGAACGAAAGACACAACCGGGATCAGAACTGGCTTAAAGACGGACTAAACAAACTCAGCATAGCGCTTTCGGGCGACCAGGCCCTTGACCAGATCACCTCGGCCTCCATCAGTTTCATCGGGAGGTATCTTGAGGCAGGACGCGGAGTGCTCTATCTGAACAATACAGATAAAAAACAGTTGCATCTTGTCGGTTCCTTCGCTTTTACCGAACGCGACCATCTTTCAAACGCCTATGATTACGGGCAGGGAGTGGTGGGCCAGGTCGCACTCGAAAAAAAGGCAATTTTACTCAGGAGCCTGTCACATAACGAAGCCCCAATCAGCACGGGAACCACCCAGACATCACCATACAACACGTATACCTATCCGTTGCTGTATGAAAATGAGCTGCTGGGAGTTGTGGAACTCGCCACCCTGACTCCATTCACCCCAATTCAAACGGCATTCCTTGACGAATCAAACCAGGTCATCGCTTCAGGAATGTTTTCTGCCATTCAAAGAATGAAAATCGAAGAACTGCTTGTGAATTCACAGGTTGCACAACGTGAAGCCGAGGAGAAGACCATGCAGGTACAGGAAGCAAATGCCCGTCTTGAGGAGCAGCAACAGCAGATCCAGCAGCAGTCGGAAGAACTTCAGCAAAGCAACTCGCAACTGGAGGAACAGCAGCAACAGCTGCAGCAGCAGTCGGAAGAATTACAACAAACCAACGCACAGCTGGAAGAACAGCAGCAACAACTCTTTCAGCAGACAGAAGAGCTCCAAAAGGGGAACGATCAGCTGCGCCAGGCAAAAGAAGATCTGGACATCAAAGCGGGCGACCTGGAAATGTCGAACAAATACAAGAGTGATTTTCTCGCAACCATGTCACATGAATTGCGCACCCCGCTTAATTCCATCATTCTGCTTTCAAAAATGATGCAGAAGAACGAAAGGGGCAATTTCAGCGATGATGACATCAAGCGGGCCAGGGTGGTCCATTCTGCAGGGGAAGAACTGCTCAGGCTCATCAATGATATCCTTGATATTTCAAAAATCGACGCCGGTAAAACGACCCTGAGCATCAGCGATTTTTCTACTGAAACCCTGCTGAATGATCTGAGCCACTTTTTTTCCTCTACCGCTAAAAACAAGGGAATTGCGCTTACCGTGGAAGATAACATCAAAACCACAATCACTACTGACAAGGACAAAGTTTCACAAGTCCTGCGCAATTTCATTTCCAATGCACTGAAATTCACCAAAACCGGTACGATCACCCTCAAAGCCGAAGAAAGCGGGAACCAGGAAAGACCTGTCAGAATAAGTGTTCAGGACACCGGGATCGGTATCGCCCCTGAAAAACACAAATTGATATTCGATGCATTTCAACAGGTTGACAGCTCCATTTCACGCGAATATGGCGGCACAGGGCTGGGCCTAACCATTTCACAGAAGCTTACTTCATTGTTGCAAGGAGAAATCGGGCTTTGGAGCGAGGAGGGCAAGGGCAGCGAGTTTGTACTGTTTTTACCCAGGATGCTTGTGCCGCATGCAGGCGATCAGGCCGAATATGCCAAACCAAAGTACAAGGGCAAAGATCGCCCGGCGGAAGCTGTTCCGGCTTTGGTTTCCGCCTCCGAAGTCTTTGTTGACGACCGTAAAACAATCGTGGCAGGTGAAAAGATCATTCTGATCGTCGAAGATGACAACAACTTTGCCGACATCGTTGCAATGGTCGTACACAACATGAAAATGAAAGTGCTGCATGCATCCACCGCGGAACAGGGGCTTCATCTTGTGCAACAATACAAGGTAAACGGGATCATTCTTGACCTTGTACTTCCCGACATGAACGGCGTTGATTTTTTACGCCGGTTGAAAAGTTTTAAAGATCTGAGGCATATTCCTGTTCAGATTATCTCCGGCCATGAGAAAAATCCCGAACTGATGCGGCTGGGGGCCCTTGATTTCCTTCAGAAACCGGTGGACCAGGAACAGATACAGGATGCGATACAGGGAATCCTGGATTTCAGTGAGAAAAATCCGAAAGACCTGCTGATCGTTGAAGATGATGAGAACCACAGGGAAGCGCTTACCGACCTGATCAGGAGCCCGGATATCCGCATCACGGGGGTAGACACGGAGGAAGATGCTCTAGAAGAGCTGAAAAAAGGAATTTATGATGCAGTGATTATCGACCTGGGTCTGAAATCGGGCAGCGGAATGAACATCTGTAAATATGCCCGCGAAAACCAGATCAAAGTACCGATTATTGTCTATACCGGGAAACAACTGTCAGCCGTTGAAGAAAAAGAACTGAAACGGTATACCGACCGCATCATCATTAAAACAGTTCATTCTGAAAACCGCCTGCTGGACGAACTCATGCTTTTTCTTCACCAGACCCAGGATGCATCCCGCGAAGCCCCCCCCGTTGCTTATGATTTGAATACCAAGATGAAACGGCTGACCGGGAAAACAATCCTGGTGGTTGACGATGATATTAAAAACGTTTTTGTACTGAGTACCGCGCTGGAGGAACATGGCGCAAAGGTGATCGATGCCCAGAACGGGCAGGAAGCCCTGGCCCTGCTCGAAAAAAAACCCGTTGACCTCGTGCTCATGGACATCATGATGCCCGTGATGGATGGCTATACCGCCATGAAAAAGATCAGGGAAGACAACCGGTTGAAACACCTTCCGGTCATTGCACTCACCGCCAAGGCATTGAAGGAGGACCGTGAGAAATGCATATCAGCGGGTGCCGATGATTATCTTGCCAAGCCAGTGGATTATGACATGCTCATCGGATTGGCCGAAGCCTGGTGCCAGAAAAAATATTGACCATGAATGTGCACGCAGTCGATACGCGAAAATCGCTTCATATTTCGGTGCAGGGGAACCTTCAATCACAGGCCGACCTGGAAGAGTTTTTTTCGTTGCTGAAACCCGGCAGCCATAAGGAAGTTGAACTTACTTTTTTTGACGCCCGCATCTTGCCGGCAGAAGTGATGACAGGAATAAAGTCCTTTGCTGCTCAAAACAAATCCATCAAATTAAAAATCAATGTGTTTCACCGTTACCTCGGGTCCTATTTTTACAGGCTCGGCGTTCCGTGCCATGTGATGCAGCAGCATTCTCTTGAATACCGTGAAACCAAAAAAATCAAGGCCATTGTGCTCGGCGGATCTGCCGGTAGCCTGGATAAAATCATGTCGATCATGGCAACTCTTCCTCCCAGGGATATCTCGGTATTCATTGTCCAGCATATCCTTGAAAATGAACCCAATTACCTGGGAGAGATTCTTGAAAGAAGTACAGGCTTTAAGGTCGTGCCCCTTACCAACAACATGCCCGTCAGGCCCAACTGTGTTTATATTGCCCCCCCTGCACATCATTTAACAGTTGATAACGGAAAGATCAGGCTCTCTGCCGAGGCAAAAAGGAACTTCGCCCGGCCCTCCATCGAAACCACGTTCGAATCGCTTGCCATCGAGTACAAGAATGGACTGATCGCTGTGATGCTGTGCGGATATGGCGATGACGGCAGAGAAGCCTTCTCCTTGCTGAAAGAGCACGGCGCCACCACCATCATTGAGGATCCCAACGACTGCGAGGCCAGGGAGCTGGTGCTGAATGCGTGGAAAACCGGGTTGGTTGACTATAAGTTTCCCCTTCCCGAACTTTCCTCGTACCTCGCAAGGATCATTGAACCGGAAACCCTTAAAATAGATGAGGGAGCACTGAAGCGGTTCTTCAACAAGCTCAACGATCATTATGGTTACGATTACCGTCATTATAATGTTCAGAGTGCCTCCCGCCGCATTGCACGGGTGATGGCCGATAATCATATTTTTTCATTCCGACGGTTTGAAGACTTTGTAATGCAGGATCCCGATCTGTTCGAAAACCTGTTTCTGGAATGCTCCATCAATGTAACAGAATTTTTCAGAAATCCAACGGCCTATCTATCGATTCGCCAGAAGGTTCTGCCTTATCTCGACTCCTTTCCTCATATCAAAATATGGAGTGCGGGATGTTCCACCGGGCAGGAGGCTGTATCCCTGGCAATCCTGCTGGATGAACTCGGAATACTGCATAAATCGCAGATTTACGCTTCCGATATCAATCCGTTTGTAGTGGAAGAGGCCCAGAATGGCGTTTATTCTCCGGAAATGTTGGAAAACAGCCGTGAAAATTACAGGATCTCAGGTGGTTCAGCCGATTTCAGTCATTATTTTACCATCCATGACGGCTATGCCCGCGTGAAACCCCATTTAAAGGAACGGATATTGTTTTTTCAGCACAGCCTGCTGAATAAAGGAGTCTTCAATGAGTTTCATCTGATCCTTTGCCGTAATGTGCTCATTTACTTCGACCAGACCCTTCAAAAGGCAGTGCTCGACCTTTTTTACCGTTCCCTCGATATGAACGGATTTCTCGTGCTTGGCGAAAGTGAAAATGTGGCCTCTTACCCAATTGGGTTCCAGGTATTTGATAAATCAAATAAGATTTTTAAAAAATAATCTGATCATTCCATGGAAGCAAATTTTAAGCCCGATATATTGATAGTGGATGACTTTGAGCATAACATCTTTGCTTTGCGATCGCTGATCGAGGAGCATTTTGATGCCAATCTCATTGAAGCCACTTCCGGGGAGCAGGTTTTGCACATTGTCAATATGCGTGCCATCGACCTGATCCTGATGGATGTGATGATGCCCGGCATGGATGGATTTGAAACAGCGCGGTTGATTAAAAACCGCCCGAAAACATCCAACATCCCCATCATTTTCATCTCCGCATATGATCCCACACAGAAACTGCTCGAAAAGGGAATTGCCGCCGGAGGGTACGACTACCTGACCAAACCGATCGACGACAACCAGCTGGTATACCGGCTTAAAATGTACCTGCGCTTTATCAGACACGAATACCTGATGAACCTGCATCTTCGGGAACTAAACCTGAAACTCATCGAGGAAATTGAAGAAAGAAAGGCGACTGAACTCAGTTTATACCATTCGCAAAACGAGTTGAAGGCTGCCAATTCCTCCAAGGATAAATTCTTTTCAATCATCGCCCACGACCTGAAAAACCCATTCAATGGCATCATCGGATTGAGCAGTCTGCTGATTGATGACTATGACAGCTTCCCCGTGGAAGAGCAAAAAGAATTCATCCAAAATATCAAGAGCACTGCTGAAAACACATTCCGGTTATTGCAAAACCTGCTCGAATGGTCGCAAACACAAACCGGTCAAATCCATTTCGACCCGGTACAATTTGCATTGGCCTCCATCACCGATGAGATTGTCGACCTGGTCAAAACCTCTGCAGGAAATAAAAATATTACCGTGCACACAGCCATATCGCCGGAAATAGAAATTTTTGCTGATAAAAACATGATCAACACCGTCATCCGGAATTTACTGCTGAACGCTGTCAAATTCACAAAAAGCGGGGGCAGGGTTGTTCTCTCGGCGCGAAATGCCAGCAGCATGGTTGAAATAAGCGTGGCAGACAACGGCATCGGAATGAACCAGGAAACCATCAACAAATTGTTTTGCATCGATTGCAACATGGTCTCCTACGGCACGGAGGGAGAACAGGGAACCGGTCTGGGATTGATCCTCTGCAAAGAGTTTGTTGAGAAAAACGGAGGCATGATCCGTGTTGACAGCCAGGTGGGCGCAGGAAGTACTTTTACGGTTTCCATACCGGAAACAGCTCAAGTAAATTGAACAACTTTATGGAAAAGACGGAAAAAAACACGATCCTGATTGTTGACGACAACCCGAACAATCTTTACTCGCTGCACGAGCTGATCAATGAAAATTTCCGGGTGGAAGTTGTTGAAGCAAAATCGGGCTTTGAAGCCTTGCGCATCATCAGCGAGCAAACGATCGATTTATGCCTGATGGATGTCCAGATGCCGGAGATGGATGGCTTTGAAACGGCTAAGCTTGTGCACTCACGGCCGAAAACAGCTCACATCCCGGTGATTTTCATCACGGCTTTCGACCCCAATAAAATCCTGATGGAAAAAGGATTAAATGCCGGGGGCCTTGATTACCTGACCAAACCCATCGACGATGTTCAAATCGTCAACACACTGAATATGTACCTCCGGTTTCTTGACCGCGAACGAACCATCAACAGCGGCCTTGAAGAAAAAGTGCAAATGCGCACGATGGAACTTCAGAACATCAACCGGAAACTCGAGCTTGAAATAGAGGAACGGAAAAGGGCAGAAACCGCTTTGCAGGAATCGGAAAAGAAACTGAAAGAAGCCAATGCCGCCAAGGATAAGTTCTTTTCCATCATTGCCCATGATCTCCGCAATCCGTTCAATGCGGTTATCGGGTTTTCAAATTTACTTCGCGAGAACATTAATGAATTCGACATCAAGGAGATCAGTGAATATATCGGGTACATCAATGATTCAGCCATCCATGCCTATACTTTGCTGGGCAACCTGCTTGACTGGGCCAGTTCACAAACGAACAACATCCGGTTTAAGCCGGGGGCCGTCAACATCAGCGACATTATCAATGCAATACTGCTGATCCTGTCGGGAGAAGCCAGTAAAAAAAACATATCCATTTCCAACACGGTTCCTGCCTTGTTCGTTGTATTCGCCGATTCCAATATGGTTTCTACTGTTTTTCGGAACCTTGTGTCAAATGCCATTAAATTCACCCGGCCGGGCGGAATGATCACCATCTCTTCACACCCTACCGAAGGATACAATGAATTTACGGTAGCCGACAATGGCGTGGGCATTCAGAAAAAGGATATTGAAAACATGTTCCGGATCGATACCAAAATCAACACCAGGGGCACTGCACAAGAACCAGGGACCGGACTGGGGCTGATCCTGTGCAAGGAATTTATCGAGAAAAACTCCGGAACGATCCGCGTGGAAAGCGAACCAGGTATCGGAAGCCGGTTTACATTCACTCTGCCGTCTGTTTCGGGATGATACAGCAAAACAGTACCTTTTTTCGAAAATATTGTCAACTTCGAAAATTGTTTTTAATTTTAGCACCTTATAAACACAACAACGAGCTTCCGTTGACGAAGCAACATCGCTGATCAACAGGAAGTTGAATTGAAATATTTGCGGCCATGTTGAAAAAAATCCAGTTGCTTATTCTTCTTATTGCGACGCAAAGTTTCACAGCCCGTGCCTGGGTCTATCCCGAACACAGGGATATTGCCGTTATTGCCATTCAGAAACTTGATTCCGCACACCGGGCATTGCTTGACAGAATTTGGGCGCTGGCCCGCAAAGGTTATGAATCAAGGCTTGATGCGTCTGCAGCCGATGCATCACAGGGAGAGCATCCGAAGTACCTCGACTATGCAGCCTTCCCTGCCATCGCCGGCGATCATTCCACATCGGCCGACAATATGCTGTTCAACATCCTTCACACCGACTGGATCATGAATGTTGCAGATGTTACCGCCCGTCTCAAGGCCGGGCTTGCCGATTCTAAAGACCGGAGTGACAGGGAAAGCGAACTGCGCAACTCAGACCTTCGTTTGCTCAGGGCCGACCCTGAATATGTATCAAGGGCCGGATCGAACAATGTCCATTTCATGATGGCACGGCCAGGTGAGAATACATCTGCCGGGAGTTATTTTGACAGTTGCTTTATGGAAGGGGCCGAACTTAACCTGGTTGGCACTTATAAATGGTACCATGCAAGCGCCTTGTCAAAAGCCAGCCGGCTATCCGCCCCTGCCTTGACCCCCGAACAACGGTCGGCGCTCGCACTTGCTGCCATGGCTGACGAAGCCTTCTCCCTGCATTTCCTGGAGGATGCATTTGCCTCGGGCCATGTGGCAGGCATCTGGGGAAATGCGGCTTTGCGTAAAGGCACCCACGACTATTATGATGAACATGGACTTGAAATCTCCACCTGGCAGGGGGAACGGCTTGTATTAACAGGCGACGCCTACATGCGCAGGCGCGATGCCGAAAGGGCGGCAAATACGGTCCTTTTAAGCCTGAACCAGTTCCTGGATGCCGTCAATAAAAAGGAGGATCAATCCGCATATGGCGGTCAGCCGGGAGTTTTATCACCCGACACTTTTAACATTGCAAAAGCAATGAAAATGCCCTATCGCCAGATCGATCCTGCATCAAGGGCATTGACGGACATGGTGCTTGTCACCACTCCGGTTCCGGGTTTGAACACCGGCCTGGGTGAAATTCCAAGGTTCCGTTCGGAACTTGGGCCTTTTATTGGAATTGCACCGGCGGCAAGGATTTCGGTATTATCCGGCGGATTCGGAACCGGCCAGGTTACAGCCGGGACCATCGCGGGGCTCGAAGTTGCACTGCACATTGGCCTTGGACTGGATGGGATACTGAATGAATCCGGCGACGGGCTGGTGTTCGTCGATCTTGGCTGGCGATTGGACGCGGCCTCTTCCATTAAACTTGAAAAGGACCCGGGATACAAAGAATTCGGTTCAATTCTTTCTGCCATCCCAAGCCGGGAGGCAATCTACTTCCGGATTCGTTTGCCCTATTATGTAATCCCGGGCGACCTTGTCATCCTGGGTCCGCTCCTTTTCCTGGTTGCCCCCAAAAGCCTCAGCAACGTGGTATCCACTGCCGGCGCGGGAGGCCTGATTCCCTGGCAAACAGGGATGGTTACGCCCATCGGCAGGTTCCAGTTCATCGTTGGGCGGGAAATCGGCGTGACCTTCTATGGTTCGGTTCAGGGCGCTGATTCCTACCTGCTGCCCGACTGGGATGTGACGGGTGGCCTGGTCCTGTTTTCAATGCATACGACCCATCTTGAGTTTCCAATCCTGGAGTACCGTCCTGTCAGAACGTTTTCGCGCAGGCAAAGCGCAAGCATGGTCATGCAGATCAATGCCGGCGTTGACCTCCCGGGAAAAGTAACCATGATCGAGCCGGCAGATGCCATACCCATGAAGCTGAAACCCATATGGACCGTTGGTATCAGGCTGGCTTTTGACTGGCGGTACTATTACGCCAGAAAAAAAACAACAAAATAAAACACTGCATGAACCATCCTGACAGAATAATTAGATTTGTCGAATTTTTATCCGTTTTAAGACCTGATTGTCTTTGAAAAAATTGTGCACTAAATTTACAAAAAAATTCACATGAAAAAGAACCTGACAATCATCGTATTGATCCTGCTGATGGGCGGTCTCCAGTTAAATGCCCAGAAACCCCTGGTAAACGTTCCCTTCATGATCAATGTGGAGGGTGGTACTTTCCAGATGGGCAGCAATTCTGGAAACGCCGATGAAAAACCCGTTCACCCGGTTACGCTCAACAGTTTTTACCTTGGAAAATACGAAGTTACCTTTTCGGAATTTAAAAATTTCGTGGATGCCACCGGGTACAAAACGGATGCAGAAAGTCCCGATACCCTAAGGTTAAAACATGGGCTTCCTCCCCGCGGGATCAATAACGGCACCTGGAACACCTATTCAAACGGAAAACCTGTACCTTTTTCCGACTCTCTCAACCCTGTCGGGAACATCAGCTGGAATGATGCCACGGCATACTGCAAATGGCTCAGCAAAGAAACAGGAAAAAAATTCCGTCTCCCAACCGAAGCCGAATGGGAATATGCAGGAAAAGGAGGCAATAAAAGCAAGGGATTCAAATATGCGGGCGGCAATAACCTGGATGAAGTCGCCTGGTACCTCGGAAATTCCGGCAACAGAGCCCATACGGTAGGCAAGAAGATGCCCAACGAGCTGGATCTCTACGACATGGCCGGCAACATCCGCGAATGGTGTTCCGACTGGTACGGGGAGTCCTATTATAAAACCAGTCCTGCAGAAAATCCGGCCGGGCCCGTCCGGGGCTCGCACCGGGTATTAAGAGGAGGTTCCTGGGGAAGTGAAGAAGGCCGCATGAGGATTTCATACCGGAACAATGAATTTCCTTACAACAGCGCGCCGGGCTTCGGCTTCAGGGTATCCATAGCCGGCGAACCGGCCGTAAAAAAAGCTGTTCCCCAGAGCAATACAAACCTGATGGATGGTTTGGACACAAAAGGCTTTATTGATGTTTACGGCATCCATTTCGACATCGGCAAGGCCGCCGTCAAGCCTGAAAGTTTACCCATCATCCAACAAATTTCCAACTATTTGAAAGAACACCCGAAAATGAACGTTATTATTGAAGGCCATACGGACAACACCGGCAGCGATGCCCCGAATCTTTCACTTTCCGATAAGCGGGCTTTGAGCATCAAAGCCGAGATCGTGAAACAAGGCATCGATCCCGGGAGGATGGAAACCAAAGGGTATGGTTCATCAAAACCGGTTGCCGACAATAAAACTGCCGCAGGAAGAACCCAGAATCGCAGGGTGACAATAAAAAAGCTATAATAATTGTTTTCCTTGTAGTTAAAAATAAAATAATCTGAAAATTCAAACTGTCTTCTGACAAAAACTCAAAATCATGAAAAAATTACTGCTGTTTTTAGTCATTGCATTTTTTGCAACGGAGTTGTCATACGGCCAGTTTGCCCTGGGGGTAAAACTGGGATACAACGGAAGCAAACTGACCACCAATCTTGATTCTATCAAAAACCAGTTTAACAGCGGTTTCCATGTCGGGGCCTGGGCCCACTTTGGCAAACGGCTCTATTTCGCACCCGAAGTGCTTTATTGCATGAGCGGAGGTGTATTTTCCTACGACGGGTCTGTATCATCACCCAAGTACTGGTCGGAGAAAATAACCATCGGGAGCCTCGACGTTCCTTTGATGGTTGGATTTAAAATCATCCATTCCGACTTCATCACCTGGCGTGTCGAACTTGGGCCTGAAGTCTCTTTCGCCATGAGTAAAAAGATCAGCGACGATGTTAATCCGAAAATACAGGCCAGCGACATCAATACTGCAAACTGGTATGTTTTGGGCGGGACCGGGATTGACTTTTTATTTCTCACTTTTGATGTCCGTTATAAATATGGCCTGAGCCAGCTCATCAGTGATGCCAGCAATCAATCTTTCGACACGAAAAACAGTGTATTCCTGGTATCATTGGGCTTTAAAATCATCGGAAAGAAATAAAAACCTGTTATGAAAACCATTATCTTCCTGCCTTTCATCATGATCATGCTGATGGGTTGCGGGAACAATCAGCCTGCTTCTGAAAACAGCACTGCAAAAAAGCCTGTTGTGGCTGCAAATCCGGATGCAACTGTCACTGCCGTTACAAAAACGGAATATAAAACCAGAACCGGGAAAACCATCCTTGTTTCTGAATCACACCCGCTGGGACAGAGCCTGAGCAACATCAGCGTTGCTTTTGCCGGCGATCCTGCCTCTGAAATGAAATTCACCGACGTTGATCCCATCAATAAAGTACTGATTGGTGACCTGGACGGGAATGGATTTGACGAATTGTATATCATCACGGTTTCAGCGGGCTCCGGCAGTTATGGAAATGTCATCGGACTTGCGTCCAATTCCGATAAATCCTTGTCGCAGATTACCTTTCCACCGGTTGAAGAGAAAGACTTGAAGAAAGGTGAAAAATTTGCCGGGTATGAAGGACATGATGAATTTGAGATCATTGAAAACTCCCTGGCAAGAACATTCCCGATAAAAACTGCCAAGGCTGCAAAACGAGCCATTCACTACAAATTGAAGCCAGGCGAAACAGGCTATCTGCTGTATATGAAGTCGTCAAAGGACTGGTAGACCATTCGTTTGAAATGCAATGGAATCATCCTTGCCGCCCGGGAATTGTAAAGAAAAACGTGCTCCCCTGGCCGGGTTCTGATTCCACCCAGATTTTACCGCCATGCATTTCCACTATTTTCCTGCAATAGGCAAGGCCTGTTCCGTTTCCTTCATATTCATCCCAGTGATGCATTCGTTTGAACAAAATGAATATCTTCTCCTGATCTTTCGCCGCAATGCCAATGCCATTGTCTTCAACCGAGAAAGTATAACCACCCTGGTTTTTTTCGGCTGAGATTTTTATCTCCGGATGAATCTCCTTTGCCCGGAATTTAATGGCATTGTTTATCAGGTTTTGAAACAACAACCTCAATTCCGTTTCAAAGCCGTTCAAAAGAGGCAATTCATTCACAGTGACCGTTGCTTGACTCGAATTTATTGAATCCCCCAGGTCGGCAAGGACTTCACCGGCAATTTTATTGCAGTCAACCACTCTCATTACACTGTTTTTCCCCAGCAATGAATATTCGAGCAAATTCGTTACCAGAGTTCTCATCCGGACAGCCGAACCGGAAATAAAATCAATGTATTGATTCCCGTCTTCATCCAGTTTCCCGGCATATTCTTCTTTGAGGAGCCGGCTATAGTTGGTAAGGGTTCGCAATGGCTCCTGCAGGTCATGGGAAGCGATGTAGGAAATCTGTTCCATTTCCTCCAAATGAAATTCAAGTTCCTTGTTGAGGGTTTCGAGTTGAGCGGTGCGCCCGGCAACTCGTTTTTCAAGGGTTTCATTCAACTGGCGGATGTCCTTTTCTGCCTGTTTGAGCTCGGTGATATCCATTGCCGCCAGGAGGCATTTTTCACCGTTTTCGGTCTGGATAGCGGTCAGGAAAACATTTATTGGCAAATGGCCATCGGGCAACAGGATTACCTCACAGGATTCTTTGCGCCTGCTTAGAAAAGTCCTTTCAAGAAAGAGACTGAACCCCGGTTTGGAGTTGTTGGAAACAAAAAAGGAAAAATTGCTGTTTTTTAATTTATTACGCGGTTTGTCCAGCATTTTCGAACCGCTGAAGTTCAGGTTATCAATCACCCCATCCCTGGAAAGTGTGAAATAGCCGATTGGGGCGAAATCGTACAGTTCGATGTATTTATCGGCGGCTTCCTGTGCTGTATTTTTTACCCGGATAAGTTCTTCATTCTGCAATTCGAGTTCAACCTGGTGAACCTCAAGCTCGTAAATGAGTTTCAAGGTTTCGGCTTCAGAAGGTTTCGATGCTGTCGCAAGGGAACGCTCTTCCAGTTTCGCCAGGGCATTTTTGCGTAAAAGCAGGGATGCCATTTTATTATCGTCTTCCATTGCTGTTGTGTTTTGCGCCTTATTTAACCGGCACGACTTGGTTTTTTCTTCAGGCCTGCCTGCTTTGCTTCATAAGCCTTCCGGGCTTCACCAAGATCATAATTGGTTTTTCTGAGTTCCATTTCCAGTTTTTTTGCCAGCGAGATATCAGAAAAGGTGATCACAAGTCCGTCGATATGGTCATCGCATGTGCGATAGGGCATGATCCTGACATTATACCATCTTCCGTCGCGGGTTTCAATTTCCGAACCCACCGGCACCAGGGTTTTCATCACCTGCCGGGCATCTTTCTCCATTTCGGGATATTGCAAATCGGTAACCTGGTCGGTAAACGGCCTGCCGATGTCAGCGGTTCGCAATTTGAATAATTTGGTTGCCTGCTCGGTGTACCTTCGTATTTTCAACTCTTTATCGAGGAAAAGCGTAGCGATCTCCGTGCTGTTGAGCAAGTTGTTCATGTCGTCGCTCGCACGCATGAAATCTGTGACTTTGCTTTGCAGTTCAATGTTAACTGTTTGCAGTTCTTCATTCAGGCTTTGCATTTCCTCCTTGGAGGTGGTGAGTTCCTCGTTGGTTGACTGGAGTTCTTCGTTGGTTGACTGCAATTCCTCGTTGGCCGATTTCAATTCCTCCTGCGACGTTTGCATCTCTTCATGGGTACTCTGCAAATCCTCGAGACTCCGTTGCAGTTTGTTTTCCAATTCAATCCGCTCTTTGTTTGATTTTTGTTTCCTGGTTTGCGGTATTGTGGCACCCTGTTCATCCAGTGCATCCACTTCGTTAAACACAACAATAACCAAACCCCTGATGGCTGCAGGGCTTGCGATGCGCTGAATGGTTGTATCCACGAAAATGGATCCCCCGTTGGTCCCGACTTTTACATTCCTTACACTCACGGGGTCAAAGCCCTGCAATGCTTTGCGGAAGGCCCCCGGTAATAACTGCAGCAAGGGGCCGCGTGCCATGGCAAGCAGGTTCCAGTTAGCCGTTCCGGCAACCGGTTCCAGAAATTTTCCGATGCGGCCGGTAATATAAATGATATCGCCATTGTCGTTCACCAGGACACTTGCGGGGGCAAACTGCTGAACGATAATCCGGTCGGCCAGTATTTGCAAATTCTCTATCTCCCTTGGTGAAATCTTTTCCTCGGTTGCCGCACTTGCGGGACTTGAAAAAGCGGTCGGGAAATCAATAATTTCATGCGGTAAATTTGTTGCCGTGCATTTGAAAATCTTTAACCTGGCATCAAGTTCTTCATAACCTTCCGTCGCCTTTCCCAGGGTTTCCGCTGTCCCCAGCAATAAAATTCCACCGGGGTTCAGGCAGTAATTAAAAAGGGCGATCATCTTTTTCTGGATTTCGGCCTCCATGTATATCAGCAAATTCCGGCAGGTCACCAGGTCGAGCCGGGTAAAAGGCGGGTCCCTGATCACACTCTGGGTTGCAAACAGGACCATTTCACGAATGGATGTCTTTACACGAAAGCCTTCCGATTCAACAGAAAAAAAACGGTTGATCCGGTCTGGAGAAACATCAACGGCAATATTTGTTGAGTACAACCCTTTACGGGCTGTTTCAATGGCATCATGGTCGATATCGGTTGCGAATATCTGCAGCGAGAACCGTTTATTCTTTTTGTTTTTTTCAAGTGCCTCCTGAAAAACAATGGCCAGTGAATAGGCCTCCTCGCCGGTTGAACAGCCTGGCACCCATGCGCGTAAAGCATATCTGTCGGGCAGCTCCTGGAATATTGCCGGGAAAACATCATTTTTGAGTTTTTCCCATACGGCAGCATCACGGAAGAAACTGGTTACGCCGATCAACAGCTCATTGAATAGAATTTCGACCTCCTTGGGGTTTTCCTGCAAAAAGCGTACATAGCTCTGTATCTTGTCAATCTGGTGAACACCTTTGCGCCTTTCGATCCGCCGAAGCAAGGTGTTTTTCTTATACATTGAAAAGTCATGACCTGTTTGTTCACGCAGGAGGATGATAATTTTATCGAGGCTGCCTTTAATTTTATCATTCAAATCAGGTTCCTGCCTGATGGCTGGCATAAACTTCAGGAAGGCAATCAGCCTGGAGGGTAATTCTTCTGCCGGTGCTACAATATCGGCTACCACGGCTTCGGTAGCGCTTCGTGGCATGCCATTGAATTTAGCGGAAGCGGGATCCTGCACAAGGACAATGCCGTTTCTTTCTTTTATCGACTTAAGCCCCAGGCTACCATCACTGCCCATGCCCGAAAGGATGATGCCAATGGATTTTTCCTGCTTGTCGGCCGCCAGCGAACGGAAGAAAACATCAATCGGCAGGCGCAGTCCGCGCGATTCAACCGGATCGAACAAATGCAATGCGTCATTTAAAATCGACATGCTTTTGTTGGGCGGGATCACATAGACGCAATTTGGCTTCACTTTAAGGTTGTCGCTTGCCTGGTATACCTTCATGGGAGTAATCCGCTGCAGCAACTCCGGCATAATGCCAATGTGGTTCGGGTCGAGGTGCTGGATCACCACGAAGGCCATGCCGCTGTTTTTGGGCATACTTCCGAAGAACTGTTCCAATGCCTCGAGCCCGCCTGCAGAGGCTCCGATGCCTACAACGGGGAATTGGCCTGTTGATTTTTTTCCCTGTGATGAGGGGGAGACGGCCTTTTTCTTCCTGGAATTCATTGAGAAGGTATTGTTAGGGTTTTAACGCCGATAAAGAGGGGAATATCATGTAAAGATACGTTGAAAATTTCAAAATTGGAAGAACAGGCCAAAAGAAAATCCCCGGATTCCGGCATAATCTTTGTACTTTTCCTCTCTTTTGCTAATATTGTATCTGAATTTATCCGAAATACATTACAAATGAAAATCAACCATTCACTCCTGGTTCTCGCAGTTATTTTTATGCTGGGCATCATTTCCACAGCCAGCTATTCGCAGAAAGCACAGCTTAATAAAAACCCAAAACCCTCCAGCCCTTCTTCAACCCGTTTTACCATTTCCTGGATGCAGGCCGACTCCCTCGCCAATCTCGGCCAGCCCAAATCGGCCCTTGAGATCGTAAACAAAATATATGCGCAAGCCAAAAAAGAAAAAAATGATCCACAGGTGATCAAAGCAATCATTTACCGCATCCGGCTGAATTCCGATTTCCAGGATGACTTCCTGGAAAAGACCATCGCTGACCTGCAAAAAGAGATTTCCGGCGCCTCGCCGCCTGCAAAACAGGTTTTAATTTCCATCATGGCCGAAGTCTACTGGAAATATTATCAAAACAACCAGTATCGTTTTCGTGACCGGAGCCGGGTGAATGAGGTAAAGGTCGACAGCATCAACACCTGGGACCTGGCGACCATGTCCTATGCAATCAACAACTCCTATGTTTTCTCGCTTGGCGCCGACACCCTGAAACACATCCCTATCGCGACATACGATGCCATCGTGGACCTGGAGATTTTCGACTCCCCGAAAAAGGATACCCTGCCAGCCGAAGCAGCCAGGCTGTTCCCGACTCTTTATGATTTCCTGGCAAGCCGCGCACTCGACTATTTCACCACTGCAGAGACCAGCTCCATCCTGCCGGCACAGCACTTTGAGGTTGATCAGCCATGGTATTTTGCACAAACCTCCTATTTTACGAATGAAATGATGAAGGTCTCCGCCAAACCTGTCATGCCGTACCTCTTCGCACTGCGCATTTTCCGCGACCTGGCAGTGTTTCATTTGAACGATGAAGATCCCTGTGCGTTTATCAATACAGAGCTGAAGCGCTTTGAATTTGTTTATGAAAAATATACGCTACCCGGCAAAGACAGCCTTTACCTTGATGCCCTCCGGCAGTTTGAGCAGGCAGAACGCAATTCCCCATGGAGTTCTTCCATTTCCTTTGCCCTGGCCTCTCATCTCAACATCCTGGGCCAGCAATATCTGCCCTTGATTTCGGACTTGCACAAATGGGACATCCGGTCGGCCGTTGAAGTTTGCGACAAGGCCGTACAACGGTTTCCCGTTGCGCAAGGATCGAAAAACTGCAGGTTTCTCGCACAATCGATCAGGGAGCCGTTTCTGCAGGTCACCACCGAAACTGCCGTCGCGGTTGGAAAACCATCACTGGCATTGGTCGGTTTGAAGAACCTGAAACAGCTTTATTTCCGGCTGGTCAAGGCAGATCCCGATACCTATGGGGAAAAAGCCGGAGTTTCAGACCGGCCGGCGTTTTTCAAATTTCTAACCGCCTTTCCTGCTGCCTTATCCTGGTCGCAGGTATTTCCTGACGACGGGGATTTTCAGAAACACCAGGCAGAAATCCGGGTTCCGGAAGTTCCTGCCGGGTATTGGGTGCTGCTGTGCGGGCCAACCAAAGATTTTGCCGATCCCAAACTGGTATTTGCATTCACCCCTTTCTGGTCGACGCAGATCAGCTATATCAGTAAACGCAATGATGACGGGAGCTTTGCATATTTCCTGCTTGACAGGGAAACTGGTTCTCCGCTGAAAAACGTAACTGCCGAAGCCTGGGAAAAAAATTATGACTACCGGGAACGGAAATATTCAAATGTAAAGCTTCAGACATTCACGTCAGACGAACTGGGTTACCTCGAGATCCCTTCACAGGAAAACAACAGGCACAATGCAAACAGGTTCTTAAAACTCTTTTACAACAATGATTTTCTGGTCACCGATAACTTTTATCAATATCCTGTTTTCAAAGGCCAGGAACAGACTGCGCTGCAAACCATGTTTTACACCGACCGGGCTATATACCGGCCTGGACAGATCATTTATTTCAAAGGGATTATTCTTGAGAAAACCGGCGACAAGTCGAAGATCAAACCAAACCATCCTGTAAAAGTGGTCTTTACCGACGTAAACGGGCAAAAGATTGCTGAGCAAAGCCTTACCTCGAACAAATTCGGCTCATTCAATGGTTCGTTTGTCGCACCAACCGGTGTTTTGCCCGGTCAAATGACCATTTCCGGCGAATCCGGTTCAACTTCTTTTTCCGTGGAGGAGTACAAACGCCCAACCTTTGATGTGTCGTGCGATCCGCTGGAAGGAAACTACAAGTTGGGTGAACTGCTCACCGTTACAGGGAAAGCCATCGCTTTTGCAGGAAATCCCATTGAAGGCTCTGTCTTAAAATACCGTGTTGTCCGTTCTGCCCGATTCCCTTTCCGGGATTGGGGTTGGCGGTGGCCCATGCCTGCATCCCCGCAGGCTGAAGTTGCCAATGGCACAACCACCACCGATTCCGGCGGAAAGTTCAGCTTTTCGTTCAGGGCAATCCCCGATCAGGGTGTTGATAAAGGAACCTGGCCTGTTTTTGATTTTTCCATTTACGCCGACGTGACCGACATCAACGGCGAAACACAATCGGCTGAGCACAGTGTTTCGGTCGGTTATAAAGCCCTGCTGGTTGAAACCGATCTGCCCGAAATGGTCAACCTCGCAAAAGACACCATTGTAAAAATTACCACCACCAACCTGAATGGCAGGCATACGCCAGCAGTGGTTACCATCACCCTCCAACGACTCCGTCAGCCAGGCCGGGCATTTATCCAGCGGTTATGGGACCGGCCCGATTTAAGCATCATGACACGGGAGGATTTCCACGCCCAGTATCCGTATCATCCTTATGATGACGAAAACAACCCTGTGAACTGGGAGAAGGAAGACCTGGTTTTTGAAAAAACGATCAATACGGCCGGCGATTCACTGCTAAACATCCTGAACCCCGGGTCACTTCCGAACCAGGCGGCCGGTAGGGCGTATCCGGGATCGTATCTGCTAACGCTGCGTGCCACCGATCCTTTCGGCATGGCCGTAGAAACAAAAAAGGTTCTTACCGCATTCGCTCCTGAATCAAAAGCAGTACCTGTAAATACACTCTGTTGGTTTGTTCCGTTAAAAACCTCCGGTGAACCGGGTGAAACGGCCAGGTTTCTCATCGGGTCAAAAGACGACAATGTCAGGGTGATTTATGAAATCAGGTTGCATGACAGCCTGGTTTCACGTGAAGTGATCAAGCTCAATAACCGCGCGATGCAACTTGAAATTCCGATCAAAGAGCTCTACCGGGGAAATTTTTCTGTCAATTTCGTCTTTGTCAAACACAACCGGGTATTCCAGCAAAGTCAGGTGATCAATGTGCCCTATACCAATAAAAGACTTGGCATTGCCTTTGAAACTTTCAGAAGCAAGCTGGATCCGGGAGCCAAAGAAACCTGGAAAATCCGGATTTCCTCCGCAAACGGGAAACCGGCCCATGCCGAATTCCTGGCAGGAATGTATGATGCATCGCTCGACCTGTTCCGATCCAATGAATGGACCTTCAACCTATACCAGCGAACCTACGGAATAATTCCATGGGATATCAGCAATTCTTTCAGTATTTCATCGGGACAATGGGTTTCATCAAATGAAGCGAACGGCAACTATATCATGAATCCCGGGCTGAAACTGAACTGGTTCGGCACGAATTACTTTGGTGGTTCGATGCGCTATTCCGGGCGTTTGGGGGGAATTGGCGTCAAAGGAATGCGTGCGGAAATGATGGACAGCCAGGCACCTTCCGCCGTTATGTCAACCGGAATAACACCGCAACCCGAACAGAAACAGGAAAAAGCAAAGGATACCGTCATGCCTGCAGGGAACAGGCAACAACCCCCGAAGGCACGTCCGGAACCAGTCGCCCTGGTGCGGCGTGATTTCCGTGAAACAGCATTTTTCTATCCTTCCATGGAAACAGATTCAACCGGAAGCCTGGTCCTGCAATTCACGGCCCCTGAATCACTGACCAAATGGAAATTCCTTGGACTGGCCCATACGAAAAACCTCGATTACGGATTGGTCGAAAAAGAGCTGGTCACCAGCAAAGAGATGATGGTATTCCCAAATTACCCCCGGTTTGTCAGGCAAGGCGACACTGTGATCTTCAGTACAAAAATCGTCAACCGGGCCGACCACGAACTTTCCGGAGAAGTCAACCTCGCTTTGTCTGATGCCATCACTTTGCAGCCCCTCAACCTGATATCAGACACCCTTCATGATCCGGGCCACCTTCCCGACAGGTTGCCATTCACTGTGAAAACAGGGCAGAGTGCCGTTGTCTCCTGGCGGCTTTATATCCCTGTCAGTTCCGGCCTTTCAGTTATGCAGTGCCGTGTTACGGCGGTTTCAGGAAGCTTCAGCGACGGGGAGGAGAAAGCAATTCCCGTGCTCACAAACCGCATGCTGGTTACCGAATCGCTGCCATTGCCGGTCAGGGGGGCAGGCACTTCTGGATTTTCTTTTGATAAACTATTGAAATCCGGTCAGTCAAAGGGAAATGATGCAACCCTGAAAAACTATAAATTTACCCTTGAATTTGCTTCAAACCCCGCATGGTACGCCATCCAGGCGCTGCCCGTACTGAATGACAAACAGTATGACAACGCCAATGACATTTTTTCGGCATTCTGGTCAAACAGTGTAGCGGCATTCATCGCCAATTCAAACCCGAAGATCAAGGCGGTGTTTGAAACCTGGGAAAGCCTCACCCCCGATGCCCTGCAGTCGAACCTTTCAAAAAACCAGTCGTTAAAATCAGCATTGTTGCAGGAAACACCCTGGGTGATGGAAGCAATCAGTGAAACCGGCCGCAAACAAAAGCTTGGCCTGTTTTTCGACCCCGGAAACCTCAGGGAGAACCTGCAGGAAAACTTCAAAAAGTTAAAGAAACTGCAGTTGCCGGATGGCGGCTGGACCTGGTTTGAGGGAATGCCTGAAAACCGGTATATCACGCAAAACATCCTTACCGGGCTGGGACAACTGCATCACCTGGGGATCACGAATATCCTCAGCGACCCTTCTTCGCGTGAGATGGTGTTGAAAGCCATCGGTTTCCTGGATGGAGAATTGCTGAAAGATTATGAAAACCTGAAAAAGTACCAGCCCGATCATCTTGACGGCAACCACTCCGGCAATGCCCAGGTTCAGTATTTGTATGCGCGTTCGTTCTTTATGAAGGAAGCCGGTTTCATCATCCCTGATCCGGATGCGGGAAGATCGAACTCCGGTTCATCCTTCGCTGAGGCCTTCGCCTATTATAAAAAGCAGGCTTCAAAATACTGGCTTCAAAACGACCGCTATCAGCAGGGAATGATTGCCCTGGCCCTGAACCGCCTTGATAACGGGGAGGTTCCCCTGTTGATCATGAAGTCGCTGAAAGAAAAGGCGCTCCGTTCCGAAGAAACAGGTATGTATTGGGCCGGGGAGCCCGGATATTTCTGGTACCAGGCCCCCATTGAAACCCAGGCGCTGATGATTGAAGCCTTTGATGAAATAACGCAGGATAAATCCACGGTGGAAGAGTTGAAAATCTGGTTGCTGAAACAAAAACAGACCCAGGACTGGCGGTCACCACGTGCGACCCTCGAAGCGTGCTATGCGCTATTGCTTCGCGGAACGAATCTGCTCACGGAGGATCCCGGTGTAAAAATCACACTCGGCAAAGAAAAGATCAGTTCCGGTAAACTGATTGATGTGCAAAAGGAGCTTGGAACCGGTTATTTCCAGGTTTCCTGGTCGGGGGATGAAATCAAGCCGGAAATGGGGAAAATCACGGTTTCAAAAACCGGCGAGGGTGTTGCCTGGGGCGCAGTTTACTGGCAGTATTTTGAAAACCTCGACCTGATTACAACCGCGGCAACCCCGTTGAAGCTGGAAAAGAATTTGTTTGTCGAAAAAAACACCCCTTCCGGGCCGGTACTGGAGCCACTGTCAAAATCAAAAATCAAAAATCAAAAATCAAAAATAGCCGATAGCTCATCCGCTTACGAGGTTCCCTGCCCGCTTCATACCGGGGATAAAATAATGGTCCGCATTATTCTTTCCGTTGATCGCGATCTTGAATTCGTTCATATGAAAGACATGCGGGCAAGCGGGTTGGAACCCGGCAACCCCACCCCAAAACAGGAAGGGGGCCTGGCGGCTGGTTTGTCGGGGTACCGCTACCAGGACGGGCTTGGCTATTACCAAAGCACCACCGACCAGGCAACGAACTTCTTCTTCGACTATCTCCCTAAAGGCACCTATGTTTTCGAATACGGGTTAAAAGTGAATGCCGCAGGCGACTATTCCAATGGCATCACAACCATACAGTGCATGTATGCCCCTGAATTCACTGCTCATTCGGAGGGGATCAGGATTAACGTCAGATGACCTGATCCCCCCCGAAAGGGTCCGGCTAATACGCAATTAGAACTGCCGTTTATTTTCTTTGTGCGTCTCACGCCTTTTTTATGAACGTGGTGGTTCAATGATTTAAAAATTGACCACCAGGGGTTCGATGTTTTTCACAATGGCCTCAATGCTTATTGAACCCAAAATATTTTTTATTTTAATGTTTATTATCATATCTTTACCTTTTCATAACCACACCGTGTCATGAATCAGCAACCCGCAATCCAGGAAAATCTATTTCAGACGATCAAGAGCAAACTGGCTCCGAATATTTCATTTGTCCATGAGCTCTCAGAACTTTTAGGGATCAGTTATGACAGTGCCTATCGAAGAATCCGGGGGGAAAAGGAATTATCCCTGGAAGAGTTGAAAACCATTTGCCTTCAATACAAAATCTCGGTCGACGCACTTTTCAATTTCCAGAGCAACCATGTTATTTTTAACTCAATGGCCATCGGAGAAAGCGGCCTTGACATTGAAAAATGGATGCAGTCGCTGCTGGCGGCAATAAAACTGATCCATGGAGCCAGGGAGAAGGAGATCATTTACGCCGCCAAGGACATTCCCGTATTTTATTATTTTGAATTCCCCGAAATTGCCGCTTTTAAGATTTATTTCTGGAATAAAGCATTGATCCCGGCGAGCGGTTACGAAGACAAGCTGTTTACGCTCGATCCGCCTGAAACGCTTTTTGAAACCGGCCGGCAGCTGCTTTCACATTATATAAAAATACCAACCATCGAGATATGGAGTGAAGAGACCATTTCCAGTGTGCTCCGGCAAATTGAATATTGTTTTGTTTCAGGATTTTTCGTCCGGGTCGAAGATGTTTACAGGCTTTGTGATGCGCTGGAAGCCTGGCTTAACCATGTTCAAAGCCAGGCTGAACATGGATTCCAGTATATGCGCGGAACCCCTGCCGAAGGGATAGAAAATAGCTACCGGCTATACCACAATGAGGTATTGGTTAGCGATAACACCATCCTGGTGAATATGGATGGCCAGAAAATTTCTTACAACACTTATAATGTCATCAATCAACTGATCACAACGAACCCATTGTTTTGCAACCAGATTGAGAAATCGTTCCGGAACCTGATGGAGAAATCGACCATGATCAGCGGGACTTCCGCTAAAGAGCGTCACCGGTTTTTCAACATCCTGCTCGAGAAGGTGAGAAATCTCCGGAACCGGATCGAACGGTTGGGCTGATTTTAGTTATCCCGGATGCATCTTACGGATAAACCGGTCGTTTTGGCGATGGTGGCAACCATCACAACTACCGGTTTTTTATTCAGGTAAAAACTTTGAGCATGGTCGGCATCCGTTTCCGTTGATGACCACCATTGACAATCCTTATCCCGGGCCGAAAATCCTTCTTTCAGCTTTTCCGCAGCGAGCTCTTCCCCTCCCAGGGAATTGAAAAGCGATGTCCACGCCCCACTGGTTGGAACATGCCAGCCAGCCGGGCAAAGGCTCCGGTTGTCACTGATCACATACCAGTTATAAGATTCTCCCTTCCCTGAAACATCCCCGGTCATTCCGAAAATTTCAGAACCGTCGCGAAAGCGTGTTGTCTTCAGGTCCTCCGCCATCCATACCTGTCCGCCGAGTGCGAGGGTTCGATAGATGTTTCCATCGATGTCAGTTACTGAATCGCGTAACTTTGAAAATGTCCGGTCGTTGATCGTTTTCAGGGATGAATTGGGTTTTAGTGCATATTCATTCAGTTTGATTACGTTCCTGTCATAGAGTTCCCGGTTTCCCCTGACCGGGATTTCTGTTTTTGATGCGATGATCCCACCGGTTGCAAGACCAATGGCTGTCGAAATGAGAGCCGGTAAGATCCCCAGTAAACCGCCCCCCTTCAGATATTCTTCTGTCGTCATCGATTTTGTGAGGCTTTTCGAATATGCAGCAGATATAGCGCAGCCAACAACAATTCCCGACACCCCCCCGGCGAGGATTGCAAACCCCTTTCCCTTTCTTCTGACATTGATCTCATCGATGTTCCTGATATCAACCGTGGTCACATCAAAATTGTTATCGTAATAATCCTTTTTCCAGGGAGAATTTGAGACAATCACCGACGAGTCTTTTACCTCATACAACACCCCCGAAATTACTTTTTTGCCCTTGACCGGCATGATCCAGGCCTTATAAAACTTATTCAGAACAATTGAATCTTTTTGCGCCTGTGAGGAACAGGTGACGAACAGGATAAAAACCAGAAATAACATCAGTGTTTTCATACTTTCAATTTTTAGCGGGTAAATTTCAAAACCCAATCCAAAAATAGGAGCCGATGGGTTCTTCCCAATACGGAATTCAAAATCATCTTTGAAGGTTCTTGCAATATTTGAGATCGGGACAAGCAGCAAGCCGGCTTTTTTATAACAAAAAGCCATTTTCAGCATCCATCCCCTTTTATTATTGATTTCTGCAAGATTAAATCCTGAGAATTGCAAATAATGCCAGAGAAAGGAGGTCCCCGGTTTTTTTCTTCCGGGAAACCCGGTTAACTTTGATCCATTATTCGTCAGGTTATGAATTACGGTTCATTTCGTCAAATAACATCATCCCGGGCGCTGATTTCAGCCATTGTCATTTCTCTTGTTTTTCTCCTTATCTCTTCCTGTGAACCCCTGGCAACCGGTTTTGATGATACCGAAGGGGCAAACTATTACACCGCAGGAACCATCACCCCGGTGCCCGACACATTCACCGTTGTAAGGGTCATGACCTGGAATATCCGTTTCGGGGCCGGGAGGCTCCCCTGGTTTGGCGATGCCTGCGGCAACCGGGTCATCCTTACCAACGATGAAGTTTATAGCTCCCTGCAGGCCATTGCGGACAGGATCAACCTGGTAAAACCGGATGTGCTGCTGCTGCAGGAGGTCGATCTCAACTCAAAGCGTTCCGGATATATAGACCAGCTGCGGTGGCTGCTCGATCATACGTATTTCAATTATGCCGCTTGCGGATCACAGTGGAAAGCCCAGTTCATCCCCAGCGACGGTCTTGGCCGGATGGATGAAGCGAATGCAATCCTTTCACGATGGAAGATCAGCGATGCGCAGCGGATACAGATGTCCCTGATCAACGACCAGGACAAACTTACCCGGTATTTTTATGAACGCTGCTGCATGGTGACGGGGCGCATCGAAATTCCGCATGTAAATAATTTCTATGCCGTCAATATCCATGCTTCTGCTTTTGCCACGGATGATACTAAGCAAAAGCACATTAAACAGTTCAAGGACGAGCTGGACCGGATCAACAGCAATGGCGGGTGGTTTGTCGCGGGCGGCGACCTGAACACCCTTCCGCCAGGATCGGATACAACTGACTATTGCATCCAGGACAAGTGTTCCTGGGAGGAATTTCATTGTACGGGAGATGACCCGATGCATAAAGAAGGAAGCAATTATACGCCCGAGATCCATTGGCTCGACACCCTGTATGCCGCCTATAAATGCGCAGTTCTTCCGGAACTTTACAAGGTCAACCAGCATCAGTATTTCTCCCACACAACCCGGGGAGATCATTTCTGGGACAGGACACTCGACTACCTTTTTACGAATTATCAATGGGCCGGTAACTCTGTCGTAACCCACCAGGAAGCAACAAAGGAATCGGACCATGCGCCGGTAAGCGTGCTTTTTGTTTTACCCAAATAACTGTGCAGGAATGAAAAAAGTACTGCTGTGCCTGATCGGGATCTTTTTATTCAGCAACCTGTTTTCCCAGGATTCGCTGACCGGGAACTACTGGACCGACGGCACCGCATACAACATTCCGAAAAAAAGATGGGAATTGGGACTTTTCACCCTCTCCCGGTATGGAATTAGCGACAAGATTGAAATATCCGCCCATCCGTTGATGTTCTTCCTGATGCCCCAGGTGAAGGTCAAGTTGGGCTGGGGCGAGCACGCCGGCTTCCGGCTGGCAACCGAACATGAACTCTTTTACCCGACCCTGTTTATGAACCTGGTCGCCACCAAAGGCACCGGCGGACTGATCTCCTCCGAATTTACCATTCCGCAGATGTTCGCGGTGTACAACCGGTTCCTTGTATCCTTCAGGCCATTTGAGAAGGCAATCCTGACCGCCCATGCCGGAATTGCCTTCTCAGTGAAATTCGGCCCGCTGGATCCGCGAACCACCATCGATCTGCCCGTCATTTACCCCCGGCTTGCTGTGTTTTATACTCAACCGGAAATCGATGCAGGCATTGATTTCCGCGGGCATTTTGTTCCCCGAATCGGATGGCTTTTCAATGTGGAGAATTTCTTTGTTTGCGGCACCCCACAGAATTACTTTCTTGAAAACAAAGGCGTCCTGGCCTATACTTCAAAAAAAGAGAGCCTCCGGATTGAAGCCGGTTATAAGTTGTGCTTCGGAAAGTATCCAGCCGGGCCACAATGGCATTTGCTGCCGGTGATCGATTTGATCCTGGGGATCGGCAGATAACAGCCCAACCTAATTTTTCACACACCGGACTGATTGTCCGTCTGTTATAACCACACTCCCCACATAGACTCCTGCCGTATCGAAATCCAGGGTGCGTGTTTCAATCATTCCATTGGTTTGAGTTACAGACCACCAGCTTCCGATGGCTTTCATTCCGGAAAAGCCAACACTAATACATCCGCTGGAAACACTGAAAAGATTTCCACCGGGAAGCGCTAAAAAGCCACTCTCGTTTGTTGCGCCGGTATTCGGGGCGGTCCAGTGCACGATTCCAAATTCCTTCATCTTGCCACCTGCAACAGAATAGCCACCGAGATAGTCAGTAAGATGGGTCCAATCGGTCGCAGTCGGAACATGCCAGCCAACAGGGCATAACCTGCCGCTTACCGCAGCATGCCCGTTGTATACAGCTCCATAGCTGTTTTTATATTCCTCTTCCTTGTTCTCATACCAGCCATAAGCGGGTCCGGCAGTATTTTCCCACTGCATGGGATCATCGAGCAATTGGATTGGGTCGCCATTGTTCAGTTTAGTGGTCCGGAGATTTTCACCAATCCATTCCTGTGCCCCAATGATTACCGTTGGGTACACATTTCCATCGTTATCGCTGACCGTTCCCGACCTGGTATGAAACTGAACAACATTGCTTGTAACACTGCCCACGCTATTGGTGGCGTATGCCCGGGCAAAGTAATTTGTGTTTGGTGACAACCCGGTCAATTCGGATATGTAAAAACCGGTACCCTCGCCATCCATGGTTTTGCTGTCGTTTATGTCGGGCGTTTCTCCAGTCCTCCAGCACACTCCTCTTTCGGTTACCGTAGCGCCACCATCGGAGTTTACTTCATAACTGCAGGAAGCCGAAATTTCTGTAACATTGCTGATCCCCCTGGTGGTCACCCATGGCAAACTGGCCTCTTTTTTGCAGCTGCTTGGCAACAGGAAAATAACTGCAGTGATGCCGGCAGCCAATGGTAAAATGACCAGCAACCAGGTTTTGTTTTTCCTTATCATGACTTATTCTTTTTATGTGTTGATCACTGTTCGGTTATTGTAACGCATCATCCGTTTTTCTGTTAGTTTCTTTAAAGCTGGCGATAACCTGCCATGCATCCTGATGGGCAAAGAGGTCCATTGGCCGCACGATATTCCCTTCGAGAAAGTTTTGAAAAACAAACGGGATGTCGGGTGGATGATCTCTTTTCGTCAGCGTTTGTGTGTAAACCCAGCAGATCAGCCCCGTACAATAAAACATTTCATCCGAATTACGGAAATCAAAACTGTATGGGAGTCCAACCAGGGTTGAAGCCTGCTTACCTGCGTTGTTCATGATATCCCGGCAGCAGAAACGGGGTTTTAAAACAACGAAATCATCAACGGTAGAGAAAAAGGTTTCCAGGGTGTTCATACGCACCCCTTTCCCGGTCGCTTCAATGATATAACCCGGAGAGGTCACCAATGCCGAGTGGGTCCAGTACCCCGGAATAAACAAGGTCGAAAATTCGTACCTCTTATGTGTCAGGATCACCATCCCGGGTTGTAAATGCCCTTTAACCGGATCTATTTGTTCATAGGAACAGCGGAAAGGCCTGCCAAAACGCCAGTTGATGCGGTTGATCATTTTGGAGACCGGCAGGCAAAACAACAGGAATATGGACAACACCGAAGATCGCACCATGTGATGTAAGTTTTTTACGGTGATTCATCATCCCTCTGAAGACCGGGCAGTTTGAGCCTGATCCCGTCTTTGGTGACAATGACGGACATTCTCAGGATCGTAAAGACGAGCACCGGCAACAGGAACAACAGGATCAGTGACATTTCGACCGGGGTAAACCAGTTTCGTCCGGAATAGGCCACAACGGTAAAAAAAACCACCATCACAACCTGCCGGGATGCCGGCATGCGCATTTGCTTGATTATCAACAAATCATGATCCTGTCTTTTCTCCCGTCCGATCAGGAAAATCAGTCCTGTGACCATCACGGCCATGATCACCCATTGGATGGTCTTTAATCCGGAATAATCCTGTGCCATGACGAAACTCGATTCGGGCGCACGCACAAATTCAACCAGGAACCGGAGCATCGCATAACACAATACTGAAAAAAGGAAAAGGCTGCCGCTGGCGCTCCACCTGTTGCGTGTTTTCCACACGAGAAATGCGATCAGGAGACAACCCAGGATTTCATAGACCTGGACCGGGTGTATCAAAGCCGACGCGGTATCATGCGGGTGCAGCAGGCCATGCATCATGTGGACATGACAGGCAATGGATGATGATCCGTAATGAATACCCCAGGGCACATTTGCAGGGGTGCCGAAGCAGCACCCTGCCATCAGGCACCCGATGCGTGAGATGGCCATGGCAACCGGCAGCGCGATCGCGAAATTATCAACGACAGGCCGGTAAAAACGAAACCATGTCTTTCCCAGGATCAACCCGGCAGACAGCCCGAGAATTCCTCCCAGGATCGTTTTTTTCCCGGTTCGCGGAAGTTGAAAATCGGTGAAAACCTGCATCCATTGACCCGGTGAATAGGTGGCTACCTTTTCACCGATGATGAAAAACATGCCTCCGGCCATCATCAGCAAAAGCCAGGGAAATTTCGGATAGCCCATTCTGACCCCGGCATAAAATCCCATTGCCGCAGCTATCAAAATCGCCGCCATGTAAGAAATTGAATAATAAATTTCCCCGTGGGTTGTGTCGATGATGAAAAGTGTTTCCATACACATCGGGCTTTCAGGAATGGAAT
This sequence comes from uncultured Bacteroidales bacterium, assembly GCA_903903985.1. Classification (GTDB taxonomy): domain Bacteria; phylum Bacteroidota; class Bacteroidia; order Bacteroidales; family FEN-979; genus CAIVAT01. The sequence goes on from CAIVAT010000057.1 coordinate 75,583, forward strand.
TCTAATGATGAATATCCCATTTAGTTTTTAATAAATTTCCCGACCCTTTCTTCTTTAACATTGCCCATCCTGATAAAATACATTCCCACCGGGAGGGAGCCGACATTGAAATCAATCCTGGAACCTTGCAGTTGCTGCCGGATCATTTCACGCCCATCCATACTATAAATAATAACGGTACTGGTTGTATTGCTTGATGGTTTGGGCAGTTCAACAGATATATTCTCGCTGGCCGGATTTGGGAAAACAACAAGAGACCCTTTGCCGGGGAATAACCCTGCAATGCCGGTAATAAAAGAAGTGTATGTCGCTTCATACCGGTAAATCTCCCATAAAGTGCCTGTAATTTGTTTTTGAGAATAAAGCTTTGGATACCCCATGCCGGGTTGCCAGGTTCCTGTTTGCCATTCTTCATATTTTCCGGTTGCAGAGTTCCCGTTCGAATCGTAGGTATAAGTGTATCTCTGGTTGTTTACCCATGCGCCGGATACCCATACTTCATTTAAATCAGCAAGCATGTTCCCGGCCGCATCACATGAATAAGTATTTCTCGAAAAATTCACCCATGCGTTTGACTGCCATAGTTCAGATAAATAATTAATCAGGTTTCCGTTCGAATCGTAAGCATAAGTATCTTTCTTGTAGTTTTCCCAGGTATTGTTTCCCCATAATTCCCCAGTTCCCGTCACCAGGTTTCCGAATGCATCGTAAATCCAAGTAGATTTGTAGGCGTTAATCCAGGCATTGGTTTGCCAGTCTTCTTCAATCAATAACAACATCTTTCCGCCCGCATCGTAGGTATAAGCAACCCGGTAATAGTTCGCCCAGGTATTGGCTTGCCCGGTTTCACCTAATTCGGTCAGCATATTCCCATTTGCATCATAGGTGTAATTATATCTCCGGTAATTCTGCCAGGCATTTGATTGCCATCTTTCATAGATCTCGGTCAGCAGGTTTCCATTCGCATCATAGGTGTAAGTGTATCTTCTGTCATTCACCCAACCGGGGAAGCCCCACCATTCATAGAGCTCAGTCAGCAGGTTTCCGTTTGAATCGTAGGTGCAGGAATTCCTGGAATTATTCACCCACTCGTAGCCATCCCAACTCTTCCCTAATCCAGTCAGCATATTTCCATTTGCATCGTAGGTATAAGTGGATTTATAGACGTTAACCCAGGCATTGGCCTGCCACTGGTCTGTCAACGCAGTTAAAACGTTGCCCCGGAAATCGAATGTCCGGGTGTTCCTTTCCGGGATCCCCAATGTATCATACGTGAACAGGGTATCCCAATTCCAGGTTTCCGCCCGGGGACTGATCAGGTGTGCCATTCCAGCAGGAACGGTCAGCCCCTCACCGCCGGAATAATGCGTTTGCATTGACCTGGCGGCATGTTCCCTGGTATTTACGGGACGGTGATTGTTTGTTGCTTGCTGCCATTGTGCGGATACAACAGCTACAAGGCACATAAAAGCGACCGAGAAACAGATAACTTTTTTCATATAGACCTCCTTTAAAAAATTACTTGATTTTGATCATTTCCAATAAAAGATGTTTCATCTCATCTAATAGAAACTGTACCCAAAACTCATTCCCACCCATGGAATGAAAGAACTGGTTGTTTCGAGTTGCCGGTAACCCGTTCTGTTTTCAATAATATTCGTCAGTTCTATAAGAGGCGTAAACCCAAACCGGAACAGGAACCCTTTTTTCTTCTGAAAGCGAATCCCGGCAAAACAGGTGAGGAGCGGGTCAACAAAAAATCCGCTTTCATTGATGGTGTTGCGGGAAAAAGCCACTCCTTCACTGGTATAATCCTGCCAAAAAGTGAAGGTGGTGTTGACCCCGAAACCTATTTCAAGCAGAAATACATCAGATACCTGGTACAACCCGTTTACCAGGGCAAGTATGCCAATCGTATTGATTGTCGGAGGTGTATAGCCTGCACCGATTCTCCCGGTTATATAAAAACGCTCTTTGTGAATAATCATTTTTTCATAATTTAATGAAATGACATTCAAATGTCCGGCCAATTCAAGATAAAAGCTTTGCGTGGGAATTCTCCTGTATGAATTATTTGTTTTTGTGAATGCGATTGGCAAAGTCAAATCGATGGTGTCCTGGTATTGTCCGGAAGTTCCATTAATCATAAGGTTCAGGATGAAAAACAAGAGGACTCTTTTCATGATTTTCAAATGAAGTCCATTGTTAAAACATACTTATTGTTAATAATCCCTGAGACATCTCACCAATGAACCGGCATTTTTGTCAATACCGGTAAGCATGATAACATCAGTCATGTTGTCCAGGTAAAAGCATTTGGATGTTTTTGGATCCTCTTCCGTCGACGACCACCACTGGCAGGATTTTTCATTGTCGGAAAAGCTTTCCTTCAGTGCGTTTACAGCATGGGATACCCCTCCCAGGGAGTTGATCAGCGAGGTCCATTCGCCTGCAGAGGGAACATGCCAGCCGGAAGGACAAATTTTGCTGCTGTCGATCACGGCTTTCCAACGGTACAGGGTTCCAGATTCCGGGCCGGTGGTGGTCACCCCTGCAATTCTCGACCCGTTTTTATATCGCAACGTCCTGAGATCCTCCGCCATCCATACCTGGCCTCCAATGGCAAGGGTATGATACACATTGCCATCAATATCGGATAATACATTCTTAAGTTTCGTAAATGTTCCGGCAGGCAATCCCGGAATCATTTTTGTTGAATAATCATTCGGTGTGGTTTTGATTTCCTCAAGAAACCGGAAATGAGCGCCGAATAAAAAAACTCTTTTCCCATCCTCCCCTGTTTGCAGATTATCCCCGTAAAACGCTTCCAGCACCACTATGTTTTTGATTGGAATGGCGCATTGTGCATAAATCCCTTCGTGGCAATATCCGGCGCCGAGTTTGGTCCCGTCAGTCTTTCCCAAGCCGGTTCCAATGCCTGCCTGAAAAAGCGGATACGGTGTTGCGGAAGGAAAAAGACCAGGAAACGTTGCTTCTGCATAAAGGATATCAATGGGTCCCGCCCTGACCGATACCGATGGGAGACAATAGACATTGATATAATCCGGCGATACGATGTCTCCGTCATTAAAATGATCATAGGAGGATGCCGGCCGTTGAGCAAGAAATTTTGACTGCCCCAGCAGAAGGCCGGTTTTGAATCCAAAATTCTGCCAGTCCATGCCAAGATACGGACTGACCCCGGCTGAGATTTGCGAGTGCGGATAGTCCGTTACTACTCCGCCGGATTCAAATCCCAGGAACGCCCTGGCGCCAATGGTATACTTGTAGTATTTCCCTTTCCAGACATTATGTGAAATATCCAGCCCTGCCTGGTAAAAAGTTTTTTTCTGGGTTCCGACAGGCTCTAAATGCACATCCGTACCACAGGGATGGCTTGTTTTAACGGCCCTGGAAATATCTTCATAATAGGTGCCGAACAGGCCTGTTATTCCTGCATCGGTAAAAATGGCTGTCTCTCCCTCCTTCAGCGAAGGAATACTTCTTTGTGCCATGAAACCGGCACTGCATGCCAACATCACCGGAACAACCCATCTGAATCCCGGAACAGAGACCATTCGATTGGCATGAATGGCCATGTTCATCAGGACGGGCATCAGGAACAGGAATATTGTCAGGGTTTCGACCACGGTAAACCAATGCCTGCCCAAGAAAAGCAGAACAAGCAAAAAGATTGTCAGCATGACCTGGCGCAGCTGCGACACAGGATCAGGTTGTGTAACCATTGAGATTTTTTCTGCTTTTGATTCCCTGTAAATAAGGAGGAAGAGTACGGGCACCCATGCACAGATGATCATCCATTGAATGATCTTCAATCCCAGGAAAAACAACCCGGTGTGGAAATTGGTTTCAGGTGCGCGGACAAATTCAACTACAAAACGCAAAGCCCCATAGCACAATACCGAAAACAGGAACATGCTGCCTTCAGACCGCCAGTATTTCCTGCTTCTCCAAACGACGAACGCAATAACGACACATCCTACGACCTGGTAGAGCTGAGCCGGATGGACGGCCAGCGATAACGCGTCGTGGGAATGAACCAGTCCCCGCACTGATTGAACATGGTATGCCCATGAGGTTGAATCATATTGAACACCCCATGGTAAATTTGTCGGGGTGCCGAAACAGCATCCGGCAAACAGGCATCCGATGCGCGAGATCGCCATGGCCAGCGGCAACGCAACCGAAATGGTGTCGAAAACCGACCAGTTGAACCGCAGGCAGGCTTTAGCTAAAATCAGGCCGGCGACCAATCCTGCAATACCTCCCAAAACAGACTTTTTATCCGCAACCGGAAAACAGAACCGGGTAAACACCTGTCCCCATTGTTCCGGGGTATAGGTGAGCGCCTTGTTCCCGATGACAAAAAACATCACTCCAGTGGCAATGATCAACAGCCAGCTGCCCAGCGGATACCCTTTTTTCATCCCCTGAATAATCACGATGGCTCCGGCCACTAAAAAGGCAGCCATGTAGGTGAGCGAAAACAGCAGCCCGCCATGCGTTGTTTCAATTATCATCATTGTTTTCATTGCCTGCATTTTTTATTGAAAATGTCACCCGTGGGCATACGTTTTTGCACTACTTTTCTTTCCGCCGCCGCGGAGGGAAACAGTCTTTGAAGCCATTCTGTGTTTAAAGGAGGTCACCGTGTTGCGGAACAGGATCGCCATCACGACCGTCATCAGTCCGCCCGGGATGGGGAGAATCGCGCCGGCGATGTTTGTAACGGAATTTACATTGACCCCACCCCTGATCACAGGAACCAGTTTTTCCGGGTCTGATTTCGACGGCACTTCCCTCACCAGGTTGGAATAGATGTCGATGATGCAAACACCCGGTTTCAGCCATTCCGGTTGAACATATTCCGGGGTCTTTGTCACTACCACCAGCACATCGGCCCTTTTACAATGCTCCACCAGGTACATTGACTCCTTGTTAATAAAGGAAACGGCACAATCATCCGGTACAACCCGCGATGCTGCTGCCCTGACGATCATTTTTGTCAGGGTATTCGATAAAAATCCATCGTCAAGCAGAAAAACCCATTCCTGGTCTTTCTGAGGATGAATCCCGGCCTCCCTGAACATTTCAAACATGGCTTCCGGCAAACACATCGGATATCGTGATGCCTGGATATCCGGGATCATCGTACCCATCATGTTCACGGGGTGGAAGCCTTCCACTTCTTTTTCAGGATCAATTTTATTGACGATCCGCACAGGATTCAGCTGGTCAGGCAGGGGCTGGAGCAGCACGATGGCATCAATGCTGTCGTTTTCATTCAATTTTTCGATAACCGAAAACACCTCCTCTTCCGTCGAATCATTTGACAGGATTTGCGTAAATACCCGAAACCCCATGGCCTGAGCCATTTGAATATGCAGGGGAATGTTGTATTTTGCAAGCGGGACACATGAAAATCCAATGAATGCAATTCCTGGCGCCTCTTTGTAATTTGCCTGTAATTCAGCAACTTCCAACTTTACTTCGCTGAAAATCTTATCCTTGACTAAATCTCCCTTGATGATTTTTGTTTCCATGGTATCTGGTTTTATTGAAAGGTTTTGCACATTTTAAAACCAAAATTACCCACGGTGGACACGCAGTCAAAATTGGTTCTCCCACAACAATGGAAAGGTTTTGCATTAAATCAGGAAAAGAAAGGAAAAGGGCCGCCATTTTGCAAAAAATCCAAACAGGTAATGACTTCAGTCCCTTTCTGACAGAAAACAAGAAAAAATTGGAACCGAAAATTGCTAATCGCAAATCGTAAATTCCTTCTACCTTTGCACTCCTTTAAACGCACAAACTATGCTCCGAACACATACCTGCGGTGAACTGAACATGACCCATACAGGCATGGAAGTCACTTTATCCGGCTGGCTTCAGCGCTCACGCGATATGGGCGGCCTTACCTTCATCGACCTGCGCGACCGCTACGGAATAACCCAACTGGTGTTTAACCTTGAAGCAAATACCGCTCTTTGTATGGAAGCACGCAAGCTGGGGCGGGAATTTGTGATTACAGCCAGGGGAAAAGTTGCCGAACGAAGCAATAAAAACCCGAAACTTTCCACGGGCGACGTCGAGATCATTGTCGACAGTTTTACCGTGCTGAACGTCTCGAAAACGCCTCCTTTTACCATTGAAGACAACACCGATGGGGGTGAAGAGTTGCGCATGAAATACCGCTATCTCGATCTGCGCCGGAGCGTGAACCGGAAAAACCTTGAACTGCGTCACCGGATGGGAATCGAAACCAGGAATTACCTGAATGGTCAGCATTTCCTTGAGATTGAAACACCTTACATGATCAAGTCGACCCCCGAAGGTGCCCGCGATTTCGTAGTGCCCTCGCGGATGAATCCCGGTCAGTTTTACGCCCTGCCCCAGTCACCGCAAACATTCAAGCAACTGCTGATGGTCGCCGGATTTGACCGGTATTTCCAGATCGTCCGGTGTTTCCGGGATGAAGATCTGCGCGCCGACCGGCAGCCTGAATTCACCCAGATCGACTGCGAAATGGCTTTCGTCACCCAGGAAGATATTCTCAATACGTTCGAAGGCCTGGCCAAACACCTGTTTAAATCGGTACTGAACGTCGAAATGGACGATTTTCCAAGGATGTCGTACGACCAGGCCATGAAGCTGTATGGCTCCGACAAACCGGACATCCGTTTTGGGATGATGTTCACCGAGTTGAATGACCCGGCAAAGGGAAAGAACTTTAAACTGTTTGATGAGGCTGAACTGGTTGTAGGGATCAATGTCCCGGGGTGCAGCGAATATTCAAGAAAACAGCTTGATGAATTAACCGAATTCGTTAAAAAACCCCAGATTGGCGCCTCAGGATTGGTCTACATCCGTTACGCAATGGATGGATCACTGAAATCATCTGTGGATAAATTCTATCCTGTTGAAGATTTGACCGCCATTGCCAGGAAATTCAATTCCAGCCCCGGCGACCTGATGCTGATCCTGGCAGGGAAAGCGGAAAAGACCCGTACCGCATTGGGTACGCTGCGCCTTGAAATGGGAAAACGCCTTGGCCTTTTCCGGCCCGGCGAGTTCAAACCTTTATGGGTCGTCGATTTCCCGCTTCTTGAATGGGATGAGGCCACCAACCGGTTTTATGCCAAACACCATCCGTTTACTTCACCGAAGCCGGAAGATATCCACCTGCTTGATACTGATGCCAGCGCTGTTCGTGCAAATGCATACGACCTTGTCATCAATGGCACGGAAATCGGTGGCGGGTCTATCCGTATCCATAACAAGGATTTGCAAAAGAAAATGTTCTCCGTACTGGGATTTTCAGATGAAGATGCGGCAGATCAGTTTGGTTTCCTGATGAATGCTTTCGAATATGGCGCTCCCCCTCACGGGGGGATCGCATTCGGTTTCGACCGATGGTCGACCATCTTTGGCGGCGGAGAATCCATCCGCGATTATATCGCTTTCCCAAAGAACAACTCCGGCCGCGATGTGATGATCGATTCACCTTCTGCGATCAAAGAAGAACAATTGAAAGAACTGCAGATCAGGCTTGTGAAATAAATACTATTTTGTGCCCTTTTCAAAAGCCTCCCGGTCCTCTTTTGAAAGGCCTTTGCAATCAAGCATCGATTCATTCAGGAATTTGCGGAACCTTTCGTTAAACTCCCTGTTATTGGTCTTGTCCCCATATTTTGTCTTGAATTGCTGATACAGGGCGGTCATTTCCGACTCGACTTTTTTATACTCCAGCTGCAATTTTTGTATGAGGAGAGAATCGTCCGGGTCGGCTGTCTGCAGGTTTTTCATGGCCTCCAGGCTTTTGCACATGACGCCGGCAATATTTTGTGCGTCTTTTTTCAACTCCTTGTTTTCATTACTGCACGCGGAAATACTGACGATTCCGGCAATAATTATTAAATAGAAGAAGATCCTGGCTTTCATAATTTGATAAATTCAACCCGGCGGTTATTGGCTTTGCCCTCGGGCGTTGTGTTGGGTGAAACAGGCTGCGATTCTCCCTTGCCATCCGTTTCCATGCGCGCGGCGTCGATGCCAAACTGTCCGGCCAATGCGGTTTTGACGGCAGCTGCCCGTTTTTTTGATAGTGCAAGGTTGGAAGATTCGTCTCCATCGCTGTCGGTGTGGCCGGTTATTTTAATCCTGATGGCAGGATTGTCCTTTAAAACTCCGGCTATCTCCTTCAGGGTTCCATATGATTCTGCTTTGATATTGTCGGAACCGGAGTCGAACGTGATGCCGCGTGTAACCAGTTTCCCTTCCGTCATCAACTTGTTGCGCATATCAGGAGCCCCGGCGGCAATGCGAAAGTTGCTTATAAAAGGCTGGTATCCTTCCATTTCACACGAGCCCAATGCAAAGCGTACGCGGTCAATCAAAATGCCTTCGGGGAAAAACCGGGGTACATCATAAATCTTCACAGCGTCAACATACAGTCTCATTCGCTGCTTCTGTACAGAAACCGAGATACGTATTTTATTGTTGTTGTGCTCGAAATAATAATTATTGTCCGTCGAATTCTCGATGCCGGCATAATTGCCTTCTTTCCAGTTGAAGATCGATATGGAATGTCCTTCAAGCCTGCAGGTTCCACCGCCCTCTCCCGGAACCAGGCCATCCATGGCCTCATCGGGGGTTGATTTGTACATGCCGATATCGATGCATCCGGGTTCCGTTTCAAAGCTGGCAACCAGGTCGAATTCAAAAGTGAAATTTTCAGGAAACCCTTTTCCGGTCTCCGGATAAAAGGTGCCTCCTGTCTTCATCTTAAGCCATTTACCGGGCATTCCGCCCAATGTTACGACTTCTCCCGAACCATTTGTATTCCATCTGCCGGGAAAATCCCCGATATTTTCGCCGGAAAAATCATCAAAAAACAACACCTTTTCACCCGGTACAAAATCAAACTTACTGAAAACCTGCAGGGAGGGCTCATTCTGCTGTTTACCCCCGGCATTGTCAGCGGTTTTTCCCGTTTCGTCTTCCTGGGCGGAGGCGACAGTTGAAATTGCAATCGAAAAAATGATGATCAAGGATTTTATCAAATTCATGTGGATTTAACTTTAGGAGATTTTATTAATTAGCTGATTTATTGATAAAAAGTTGATAAAAATACACAGAATTTCAAAGGAATGGGCAGGCTCATGCAATAATGTTTGAAATCCCGATCGTTTCTGTTTCTTCCGGGAACCGCATCGCGTTGATCAGCTGGCAACAGGTAAAGTTACAGAGGTCGTCCGTGTGGATATCCATTTCTTCAATGCTTCCTTCCGCCAGCAGCCGTTCGCGGCAGGTTCCTTTCAACAGTGGTTTCTCAGGGGTGAACCACGCCGTGCCATTATAAAAAATGATGTTCGACATGGAGGTATCGGTAATCAATCCATTTTTAACAATTAAAATCTCATCACAGTCTCCCTTCATGGAAAGAAGGGTTTCCAGGAATGTACGGTCCATAAACTTGACATGATAATCGGCAAGGTCAGCATATACGATTTTCAGAGACCGGATGATCTTTCCTGAATAGGGGCTGAATGTAATGTCGTTAATCGCGGCTCCATACCTGATGTTACAATGCACGATGCCTGTTGAAAATTCAGCCGGGACAACCAAAAGGTCATGCAATGCAATTGGATGGTTCCCAGGCCAGTACTCATTTCTGGCCATGTCCATTCGCCGTTGATGCCATGAAAGATGAAGCGGTATTCCTTCTGCAATCCTGACAGTTTCAAACAAGGGGCACATATATTTTTTTTATCATTTCCCGGTATTCACTTTTTGCATCGCTCAACGTCGTGATTCCACCGCCACTCTTATAGATAAGACCATCCGGTGTTTGTTCAATGAAACGGATAGAAACAGCCGTTGAAAGAAAATTCCCATCGAAAAAACCAAATACCCCTGTATAAAAACCGCGATGGTACGACTCTGAATCCAGGATGATCTCAACAGTCCTTTTTTTCGGAGCACCGGTAACCGAACCCGCCGGCAGCAAGGCAAACAGGATTTCTCCAAGCCGTTCCCGGTAGTTAGCCGGCAGATCTCCGGTTATTTCTGAACTCATCTGCAGAAGGCCTCCCCGGTTGGTATGAATATAATCAATGTAACGAAACCTTGTAACGGTGACGTTGCAGGAAACCATTGACAAATCGTTACGGATCAGATCGACAATGGTGTTGTGTTCAAAAAGCTCCTTTTTATCATCCAATAATTTCTGTTCGGCACCCTGAATACCCGCATCGATGGTGCCTTTCATCGGGCAACCGGATATCTTGCCATTTCCGATACGTACGAATGGCTCCGGTGAAAATACCACAAAATGACCCGGTACAAACAGTTTATAAGGGGCAGCGCTGATGCTGAATATTTCTGACAATGACAAGGTTGAAGACAGCGGGGTTGGAAAAGTAAGGTTGAGCAGATATGTGTCACTTCTTTTAAGATGAGAGATGACCTTTTCAAATGCTTTTTTAAGGTTTGAAAATCAACCGGAATAAAATTGAATTGTAACGGCTTATTTATCCAATTTCCAATTGTGTTTTTCCTTCCTTCTATATCATATTTTATTCCAATGATATCAGCCTCTTCAGGAGATAATACAAATCCTTTTTCACCATCGAAATTGATGGCAAATAAAAAAGATTGATTTCGTCCTGCAAACCAGTTCATTTTCCGGATGATTTCAGGACGGGATATGAACATCGTGCTTGGGTTGGTCATTGCATTTCAGTTGGTAAGTTGGTAAGTTAGTAAGTTGGCAAGAGGACAAACCGACATCACCGAATTTTATTATCTTTTTTTTAAAGAAATCCCTGATGACTCCATCGTGGGCCTCTATCATTCATGGGCTGTCGATCCCGCCAAACTTCCCGGATGCCTGGAAACGCTTGCAATCACCCATGATGGAACCATCATGTCCCTGGCTCATCAAACCCTTCCCATCTGCGGCGTTCAATTCCATCCCGAATCGATTATAACAACAACCGGAAAAAAATTGATCGAAAACTGGCTCGGTATTTAACCCGCCTGTCCTCCCGTCCGCTCGTCCCCCCGTCTGCATGTTCCCCCGTTTACCAGACAATTCGTACCTTTGCAATATGCAAAAAATCGAAATCACTGCTCCGGTAGGTTCGTGGGAATCACTGACTGCGGCCATCCAGGCCGGGGCCGATTCGGTGTATTTCGGAGTCGGAGCGCTCAATATGCGCGCCAGGTCATCGGTTAATTTTACGTTGACCGACCTGAAAAAAATAACACGGATCTGCCGGAAACAAAACCTGAAAACGTACCTCACCCTCAATACGGTCATTTATGACCGTGAATTAAAGGAGATGAAACGGATCATTGATTCTGCAAAAAAAAACGGTGTTACCGCAATCATTGCCTCCGATCATGCCGTAATCCAATATGCACGTTCCGTTGAAATGCCGGTTCATATGTCGACACAGACCAACATCACGAATCTCGAAGCAGTGAAATACTGGTCGCAGGTTGCCGATGTAATGGTCATAGCCAGGGAACTAAGCCTGGAGCAGGTTGCTAAAATTACCCGGGCCATCAGGAGGCAAAAAATCACGGGTCCTTCGGGAAATCTTGTACAGGTGGAAATTTTTGCTCACGGGGCTTTATGCATGGCGGTTTCCGGAAAATGTTACCTGAGCCTTGATCATTACAATGCCTCGGCAAACCGGGGTGCCTGCTATCAGCTCTGCCGGAGGCCATACCATGTTAGGGATACAGACACCGGTATTGAACTGGAAATTGACAATGAGTATATCATGTCACCGAAAGACCTGTGCACCATAGGCTTCCTGGATGAAATTGTCAAAGCCGGCGTGTCTGTGCTGAAGATCGAGGGCCGTGGCCGCAGCCCCGAATATGTGCATACGGTGATGTCATGCTACCGCGAAGCGGCCGATGCGGTAATGGCGGGAAAATTTACCCGGGAATTGGCGGGGCATTTGACAGAACGCCTGAAAACTGTTTATAACCGCGGTTTCTGGGATGGTTATTACCTCGGAAGAAAAATGGGCGAGTGGGCGCAGGGACACGGCTCGGTGGCAACGCAATCAAAGGTATATGTCGGCAAGGTCACCAACTACTTTACAAAACTGAAGGTCGCCGAGATCAGGATGGAGTCGGGGCAGTTGAAACCCGGTGATCGTGTATTCATACAGGGGCCAAATACCGGGTCGATCGAACTGACCGTCCCTGAAATCCAGGTAGACCTTCAACCGGCTGAAAAAACCGTTAAAGGTGAACACTGCAGCATTTTCGTAAGTACTTTTCTCCGCCGTGCCGACAAAGTTTATAAAATAATCCCCGGCAAATAATACTACTTCAAACTTCGTTATTCAATATTCAATATTCAATATTCGTTATTCAATTGCTCCAAAACCTCCACACCCACACCCATTTCAGCGACGGTTCCGATGAACCGGTGAAATACATGGAGAAGGCCATGGAACTGGGGCTTTCGTCCATCGGGTTTTCTGACCACTCGCCTTTACCTTTTGAAAACTCATTTGCACTGAGGGAGAACCAGGTCGGTAACTATTGCGATGCAATCCTGTCGCTCTGCAATCGGACTGTATCTCCAACAAGTTGCGATCATCTGCCACAACCCGAAAATCAAAAACCGAAAATCGAAGTTTTCCTTGGCATGGAAGCCGATTTCATCCCGGGAATCGGACATTCTTTTTCACATTTCCTTGAGAATTATCCGCTCGATTACCTGATCGGATCGGTACACCTCGTAAGGAATGAAACTTCCGGTGAACTTTGGTTCATCGACGGGCCGGATCCCGCCACTTACGACGACGGACTGGACGCCCTGTTTGGTGGGGATATCCGCAAAGGGGTTTCGGCATATTACCGGCAAATCAATGAGATGCTGGCGGCAGGCAAAATGGATATGATCGGCCATTTAGACAAAATAAAAATGCACAACCGCGGCAGGTACTTCTCTGAAACGGAACCCTGGTACATCGCATTGGTCAATGAGACCCTTGATCTGGTGAGACAATGCGGTGTTATCATTGAAGTGAACACACGCGGAATCTATAAAAAGCGATCTGATTCACTTTTCCCCGGACCGGCCATTCTGAAAAGAATTCATGACCTCAACATCCCGGTCATCATCAGTTCCGATGCCCACAAGCCCCTTGAAGTTGCCATGTTGTTTGGTGAAACAGCCACCTTATTGTTTGAAATCGGCTTCAGGGAGCAGATGAACCTGACACCATCGGGGTGGGAAAAAATATCTTTGAAATATCATGAATGATTATAAATTTATGAAAAAGACTCTCCTCCTGGCCATCATTCCCCTGGTCATCCTCTCCTGCAAAAAGGAATCACAGAACATACCTCCCGTCATTCCACCTGCCACTGATTCAATTCCTGTTCAATATGGCACACCATTCGGTAACGTTGCCGACAGGGAGGATGCCATCATTTACCAGGTGAACATGCGGGCTTTCAGCCAGCAGGCGAATTTCAAGGGGGTTATTGCTAGACTTGATTCCATCAAAGCGCTGGGAATCAATGTTATTTACCTGATGCCTGTCTTTCCGGTCGGGAAAGTGAAATCTGTCAACTCCCCTTATTGTGTAAGAGATTACAAGGCCGTGAACAGCGAGTTCGGAACCTTGTCTGATTTACGTGCCTTGGTAGACGGGGCGCACGGCAGAAACATGAGCATTATTTTAGACTGGGTCGCAAACCATACCTCCTGGGACAACGCATGGACGGGCAGCCATAAAGACTGGTACCTGCAGGATCAATCAGGCAATATCGTCAGTCCGCCCGGAAAGGGATGGAACGATGTGGCGCAACTGAATTTTAACAACGCGGCCATGCGGCTGGAAATGATTAAAGACATGAAATACTGGGTCTACAAGGCAAATGTGGATGGTTTCCGGTGCGACTATGCCGACGGGCCCCCGGTTGATTTCTGGAAACAGGCGATCGATACGCTCAGAAATATTTCAACGCACAAACTGCTGATCATGGCCGAGGGAAGCAGAAGTGCCAATTATACTGCAGGATTCGATTATAATTTCGGCTTCGGTTTTTACGGGCAGCTGAAAAATATTTACAGTAACCATGGTTCTGTCGCTACGATTGACAACTTAAACACCACGGAGTATCTCAGTGCAAGCAATGGCCAGCAGGTCGTGCGATATATTACCAACCACGATGTCAACGGTTCAGATGGTACTCCTTTGGAATTATTCGGTGGCCGGGATGGTTCAATGGCAGCGTTTGTCGTGGCGGCATATATGAAAGCCATTCCCATGATATACAACGGGCAGGAAGTTGGAACCCCGTTCAGGATAACCTTTCCGTTTACCGGGGCAAAAATTGACTGGACGCTTAATCCCGGTGTCACCGCCGGATATAAAAAGATTCTTGCTTTCAGAAAAAGCAGTGCCGCGATCAGGCGGGGTCAGTTAACATATTACAGCGATGCCGACATCTGCGCTTTTACAAAAGAGTTGGCCGGAGAAAAAGTGCTGGTTGTAGCAAATCTCAGAAACAGCACGGTTGTTTTTGCATTGCCTCCTGCATTAATTAATACTTCGTGGACGGATGCCATGAGCGGCAGCAGTTTGTCGATAACCACGCAACTTACGTTACAGCCTTACGGATATATTATAGCAAAGCAATAACAAGGTGGCTTATGTTCAAAGTTGAAAAATTTGCATTTAGCAACAAAGAGTTTGCAAACCAGGCATTGGCCATCCGGGAAGCGGTTTTTGTCGAAGAACAGGGTGTTGATGCCGGGCTGGAGTACGACCATGAGGAAGAATCCTGCCACTACCTGCTGTTCCTTGGAGAAAAACCCATTGCCACCGCCCGGTGGCGCGAAACCGGGTCGGGGATCAAACTTGAGCGCTTTGCCGTACTGCTGCATTACCGCAACCGTGGCATCGGAGAGATCATCCTGAAAGCGGTACTCAAGGATGTAATCTCATCGGGGAAACAGATTTATCTTCATTCGCAGGTTAACGCAGTATCATTTTATGAACGGAACGGCTTTATCAAGGAAGGGCAAATGTTTACCGAAGCGGGCATCCGGCATTTTCGCATGATTTATCTACCCGAATAATTCTGAAATTTCCTCCCTTGATAAATCTTGCAACGGATTCCCGGTAGGAAGGAATGTGTCAGAAAGAACCTGCTTCCGCTGTTGCAGGATAAGCATCTTTTCTTCGATGGTTCCGGATGTGATGAATTTATACGCAATCACTTTTTTTTCCTGACCGATGCGATGGGCCCGGTTGATTGCCTGCATCTCTGCAGCAGGATTCCACCATGGATCGAGCAGCATCACATAGTCGGCTTCAATGAGGTTGAGCCCGGTCCCGCCGGCTTTCAGGGAGATCAGGAAAAACTGATGCGTTGGATCCTCCTGGAATTTTTTAACGACCATTTCACGGTTGATCGTTCCCCCGGTAAGCATTGAAAATGGAATTCCCCGGAGATTGAAATGGGCGGCAAGCAACTGCAAATGCTTGACAAAAGAGGAAAAAACCAGGGTCTTGTGTCCCTCTTCCTTCAGGGTCGATGCCATACGGACGATCTCTTCGAATTTTCCGCTGCCATGGGTATATTCCGGATCAGCCAACAATGGGTGATTGGCCATTTGCCTTAACCTGATCAAGGCTTTCAGCACCACCAGGGATGTTTCCGACGACCGTCCTGATTCGAATTGTTGCATTACTTCGTTTCTCACGGCCGATTTTTCCATTTCATATCGTGATCGCTGATCGTCTGTCATATCACAATACCACTCTTCAATGGTCAGCACGGGCAGATCGGGTTCCACCTCCCGCTTGGTACGGCGTAAAATAAATGGCGATATCAGCTGCTTCAACCGGCTGGAAGCCTTTTCGGTCGCTTCCTGGTCCCTGGAATCTGTCCCTTTTGATGTGTATCGTTTCTGAAACTTTGCGAGGGAGCCAAGAAGCCCCGGATTCAGGAATTCAAACTGCGACCAAAGGTCGGCCAAAGAATTTTCGATCGGGGTGCCGGTAAGGACCAGCCGATGATCGCATTTCAACTGGCAAACTGCCCGGCTAACCTGGGCGGCAGGGTTTTTAATTACCTGGCTTTCATCCAGGATAACGTAATGAAAATGATATTGCATGAAGAGTGCAAGATCGTTGCGAAGGGTGCCATAGGTTGTAAGCATTACCTCGGCTGAACCGAAAAAGCTTGTTGTGGTGGTCCGCTGCATACCCGAATGCTCGAAAATCATGAGGGAGGGAGCAAACCGTCTGATCTCGTTCCGCCAATTGTGGATCAGCGATGCCGGCATGATGACAAGAGAGGCGGGATGAGGTGATGAATAGCAGGAGAGCAGCATGGCCAGTGTCTGAATCGTTTTTCCAAGGCCCATGTCATCAGCAAGGCATCCTCCAAACCTGTTATCATACAAAAACCGGAGCCATTGCAGTCCTTCTGCCTGGTAGGGTCGCAAGGTGGCCTGCAACATCTCCGGAATGCCCACTGAAACTGCCTGGCCGGGATCCAGTTGCCTTAACCGTTCGGAAAGAACTTCATTTTGAAGTAAATCCATATCCCTGACTATCTGAACATGATGCAGGGGAAGTCGCAAATGATTTTCAACAACCATCGAAAAATAGGTTAAATCGCCGTACCGGGTGAACCACTCCAGCGGCAGCACCGCAATTTCTCCCCCTGGCAGCGGGAATTCGCGGATTCCTTCAAGAATATATTGCCGGAGCTGGACGAACGGAACCTTCATGGCACCAAAAAAAACCGTGGCTTTCACATCAAACCAGTCTTCCCCTGGCTCCACCTGGATTTCGGCAGAAACGGGCCCGGTGAAAAAATGAACCGGAGCCCGGTCGGTACAGATGAAGACACCCTGCTCCCTGAAGAATTCCGAATTATTATTCAGCCACTCAACCAGCTGGTACATATCCTGAGCCGCAGACCCTTTGAAGCCAGGCAGGAACATGGAGTTTTCGTTGAGCATGGAAAGTCCGGAGGAGAGGCAACGCGAAGTCATCTCTGTTTCCCACAAGGAATCCCGCTCGGTCTTGTAAAAAACGACCTCATTTTCATCCATTTTCAGGTCGATAAACAATTTCTGCGACTTTCCTGCCATAATCCGTTTCTCTCCATACCGGAAATAAATCACAAGGATCGGCTTCCCCTGCCAGTCTGTTTCTGCTGATAACTCCATCCTGGGCAGGGGATTCAGTACCTGAACTTTGAACCCAATGGCTCTGACCTGCCCGGTTTTCAAAGTGTTCAGGATGAACGTCTCAAAATATTTTTTTTCTGCGGAAGCGGGAATGAGGATGGCCTCCTTCGACAGGAACGGTTCTATTTTCTTCCCGTCGAATCCCTCCGGAAAGTGAAGCAACCGGTTCTCCGCCCTGAACCAGCAAGGGTTTCGGCAGATGATTTTATTTCCGGCCCGCTTCAGGATGATCTTCTGATCCTGCTGAGATAGTTCCAGCACATAATTTGATCCTTCGGAAGTTTTGGTAAAACAAAACCAGGGTTCAGCCGGCTCCGGGCTGGTCTTCAGGCGGTTTTTATAATAAACACGTTTAGAGCCGTCATGTTCAAAAAGTGAAATACCATGAAGAACAGAAATTCGGAATATTTTATCCATTTGCCGGTCGATAAACGGACGGATCTGGGAAACCAGCTGCTCTTCAGAAAGGCTATTCAGGAAATCCTTTAATGAAACTCCTTTCCGGGCAAACTGCCGGTGTATTTCCGAATCAGTGAATGATTGTGATATAGAAATGACATCCTGATATACCTGGAACTGATCCGGCATCTGCGTGTCAGACATTGTTAAAATCAACCGGTTTTCAAGGATAAACCAGCCTTTCGCATCCAGGGAAACCTCCCATGGAGCCACCACGGGCCCGAACTGGCGGTGATTGGTGATCAGCAGGATCGGAGAATCCGCTGTTTTCAAGACATCCATCGTCCGAAAAGAAATCCCGCCAGGCTGACAATGGTTGTTAAGACCATTCCCCAGATGAGATCAACAATGGTGATGACCAGAGGCCAGTCTTTAACGGTAGCCAGGTTGGTAAGATCATAGGTGGCATAAGTGATCAATCCGAAGAGGGCGGCTTTGACCAGCATTACAGGCAAGTCATTTTCTTTTAACCCGGGAAGTACAACAAACACAAGAATCCCCAGGATAAACAGGAAATAGAATATCAGGGCGGCATACCAGTTTACCTCGGGGGCCATGAGAAAACCAAGCTGTTTTTTATAAAATGTGCGGGAGATCACTCCAAGCCAGAGCATGTCAACCGCGAAAAACACTAAAAATGTGGCAAAATAGAGTTTGATATAATACGTCATGGGATTTTGAATTAGTGTAATTCCGAAAACCGGTGAAGTTCCTTACCGATCAAAGATAACACATTTACTTCAATTAAAATTGCACACCCTGTTACCGGATTTTGCGGTTTTTCCGCGTCGCTTTGCCAGCCACCATGCAAAAAATCCGGTGATGAGGATAATAAGGGTGGCTAAACCAACAAGCGGAACCACGAGGATGTAGAAAGGTCCCAGCATCGGTTCGAAAATACGCCCCGTGTGAATTTCCAGTGCGGCATTCCAGAGGGAAATGGGGCTTGCTGCGATGATGGATGCCGGGATCTTTGGAAACGGGTTTTTCCCATCGAGCGGGAAAGCCCCGTGGGCATAATCGAAAATGATTCCGGAAGATTCGTTGTTACGGATGAAACCAGCAACGCTCACTTTGCCGAAAGGGGACCCTCCTTCACCCGGATCGGTATATTCAGTTCGGGTAATACAATCGACTGTATGACCGGTAGCCGGTTCCCATTCAAAGATCCCGCTGAATGAGCCTATTAGAAAACGGCCAGGGCCGGACTTTTCAAAAACATTGATCCCCATCACGCTAACCGGTGGCTGGATGGAAAAAATCTTCAGCTCGTTGCGAAAACAATCATCAGAATAATAGATGCCTTCGCTGGTAGCCACCAGGTAGCGACCCGATTTTTCATCATACAGGAGATCGCGGAAACGGTCGAACCAGGGATTGGGGCTGTCGAGTTCAGTGTACTTCATCTTCGCAACCCGCTCCCCGGCGATGGGGATCAGCAGCGGAGGGCGGAGAAACATTCCTGTAGTCGTGTTGAGGAGCAGGATCAGGATGGCCCAGGACCCGATTGTGTTGTGCCACTTCAGGGAGGATTTATTAAATCGTTTCAGTTTTGAACGCTTTTGGCCCTCTATCAGTTTCTTTAACCGGTATGGAGCAAGGAAATAAATCAAACCGGTGATGCTTAGGATGATGAAGATGGCTCCTGCGGCATCAACGATCAGTTTCCCCGCCAATCCGTAAATCTCCCCGCTGTGTATCACCCATAGGGTTTTAAACAAGCCCACCTTGCCATCGTTGTCCTCGCCCTTTGGAATATGGATTTCACTAAAAATCCTGTAACCCGAGGACCTGGTAGCCATAAAAAGGTTCGAGCGGGTCAACACAAGCAAACTGTCGCCCTGCTGCAATACTTTTACAACACGGGGATGCTCAACAGGCAATGGAACCCGCTCCCAAGCCACGCCGCGATGCCTGAAAAGCCCGAACAGGGTGCCCGCATAAAGCCCGGCCTTAGCCGACCATGACATTGAGTTGATTTTTCGGTTGTCAATCCCGGCCGGGAACCCTTCATTTAGATCGTAAAACGATTTAAACGATTTGCCGGTCATCCACACCCCGATATTTCCATAAACCAGGATGGTGTCGCCACCGGCGTTGACCGACCCCTTGATCGCGGCAAGATTCCAGTTATTGTAACGGTAAATCGCAGGCAACAGCCTTCTGTTAATATCAATCCCCGAAAGCAACTCCCGGTGATTGAGTACGATTCCGGAAAGTGCGGATAAAAGAATGAAAAAGGTAGCGATCAGGCTGAACCACTTGTGGTATTTACGAAAAAATTTCAATGTTCTGCCATTTCATTATTTTAACGTGAGTTCGATGTAAGATTAATAGAATAATGCCAATTGATCTGATTTGACAACTTCAAACTGGATAGAAGGTTTCTTAGGGAGGAAAGAATAGGCGATCAGTCCTGAGATCAGGTTGACAATGAAGTTCTTAAAGCTGCGATGCCTGGAGTGTTCGATTTGACAAATATTTTTAAGCTCATCGATAACCGATTCCACGATGGCTCTTTTCCTGAGAAGGATTTTATCCGAAAGAGACATCAACGAGTTTTTCATATTAGTTCTGATTTTCGTGATTAAATGAATACCATCGACAAACAAGGATTCAAAGAGCTTTTGAGACAAATACCCCCTGTCTCCGAAGAGTTTTCCCCAGACGTTTTTCAATATGTTTGTGGCAAGCAGAGGGGTCCTGTCGTCAACATTTCCCTGCGTAATGACAAAGCCAATGATTTCACCTTTATCATTGATCACATTATGAAGTTTGAATCCAAAGAACCAACCAATGCTACAATGTCCTCGTTCAGCGATTCCAGAAAACACTTTGTTGCTATGGATGCGTCTGTTATGACAGACCCGAATCGGAGTGGAGTCAATGAAAGAAATTCCAGTACAATTGGACATTCTACATGTTTTCAGATACAATACCATCGGCAATAAAGCTCTTTGCATTAACTCAACGAAACGATTATAAGACACTGTTTGTGGAAAATCATTTTTTAAATGTTTGCAGATATAACCAAGGTAAAAATGCTTGAAATTCCTACACCCACTGAGATGGAACATAACCGTGATCGTGATTACCTCGCTTTCGCTCAAGGTAAAAATCCTATTACGTTTACGTTTCCCATCGGTGAGTTGATGTTTTTTAAGTTCTGTTTCAAATGCGGTACAAAAATCATCTACCGAACAAAAAATTTCTATAATTTTATCCTGTGGTACCATAAGATTCTTCCTTTTTTAGTGTGTTTGCTACTACTAATTTAGGAAGAATCTTTATTTTATATAATTGACATTCAAATATTTATAAACATTTTTCTGTTAATAACGAACCACATTTTATTACATCGAACTCACGTTATTTTACGATTCCGCTATTGTAAAACAGGTGTGGAACGCCCCGTCACCAAATACTTCGGTGTAGGTATCGTATCCTGCTGCGGCCATTTTTTCAATCATGGGTGCCGGTGGAAACGGAGTGATGATTTCAAAGATTTCTCCCGGTTGCAATGCTGCACATTCCTGCTGAACCCGCTCCAGCGGATGGATTCCCTGGGCCAGCAATGGCCGTGCATCGAGGGAGGTTTTAATATTTTCTTTTTTTAACCAGTCTGGCGTTTTCATTTTATATGTTTTAGTTGTTTGGCATACTCCATGAGCTGCCCTTACTTGTAGCTGATGAGTCGCTGGTCTCCGCTGATTTTTCTCTTTTCAGTCAGATCCTGCGACATTTCAAGAGTTCCCAGGTACTCTCCTTGCTCATTCCGGAGTGCAAAGTACTCAATGTGAATAAACTTTCCGCCCATCTGGATCCAGAACGGGGCCCTGTCGGCGATACCGCTTTTAAAATCTCCGATGATCTGGTCTACAACATGAACGCTTGACGGGGGATGGCACATCCTTACGTCGCGGCCCAGGATGGCCCGGTTCCGGTCGAAAATCCGCTCTTTCCCCTGGGAAAAATATTTGACCTTGTCGTTGCGGTCAACAAAAGTGATATCAACCGGCAACATGTTCAGGATTGCAAGAAGTTCTTCTGATGTAAATTTCCCGCTGGGCAGGCTGATGGTCCCCTCTTTGGCCGAGGACACTTCTGCGATTTCCACACCCTGTGGCTTCCAGGTGTCGGTTGGATCATAGAGACAAAACCCGATTTCATTGGTTTGCCTGTAAATTTCGTACCAGTCGGTCTCCGACAATTTATCGAGTGTCATGGGTAAAAGGATCTCCTCTTCCTTCATGATCATGTCGGTGATGGCCCTGGTTGCCGGGTCCAGGTATAAATCCACCTTCATCCGGATCATCTCCGGGGTATAATCACCGGGCATGTTCAGTGCATCGATGGCGTTTTTCAGCAGATCGCGGGTTTCATCATGTTTGCCCCACATTACCTTGGGCGGGCCCGTTATCCCATAACTTTCGAGGAAAGGGAACAACAGGTTTTCCTTGCGGCGGTAATGTTTATCCACATCCATCAGCTTGTTGAAAAGGCTTTTTAACGCATTGACGTGGCTTTCCTTCCCCGGTCCTGAAAGTTCACTTTCCGGCCGGGCGAACAGTCCCTGAAGTTCCCCGACAACGCGCTCCAACTCGCGATTTTCCCTTTTAAAGGTATCAACGGGATGGCCTGGTGCGACAATTTTCATCCCCGAAAGGTCAATGCGGCCCTCCAGCGCCTGGCTGTGAATGTCGCAAAGCCGTAGGACTTCCGACTCCGGCAGCCCTTCGCTGATGAGCTCCTGTTCGACCTCCACAACCTCCCCGTAAGGAATTTTTGTCAGGAGTTCAATCATGCGGGCGCGCACCGCTTCCGGCGCAACACCTTCGGGCAGCTGAAGGATCATGTGTTTTAGCAGATCCTTCCTGCTTTTGGAGTTATTGATTAGTTCGCTCATTTTTGTTGGTTTTTCCCCACGCTGAAGCATGGGGTTTATCCTTTTCCCCACGCTGAAGCATGGGGTTTATCCTTTGATCATGGTTAACACCATCTTGAACTTTTCCAACGCGTTGACCGCGTGTGGAATTCCGGCAGGCATGATGATGGCTTCGCCGCTGGTTAAAATAAACTGCACTTCGTTGATAATTACTTCCGCTTTCCCTTCAATGACCTGCAGCATGGCGTCGTAAGGTGCTGAGTGTGTGCTCAGGCGCTGCCCCTTGTCGAAAGAGAATAACGTAACCGTTCCAACAGGGCGGTCAATCACCCGTTTACTGATGATCCCCTCGGATGAATAGTCTACTTTTTCCGGGAACCGGAACACGTTTGAGTGTTCAAAAATGCTTTTTTCCATCATAGTTAGATTTACATTAAAGTATCAAAGTGTAAAGTGAAAAATCCTGAAATCCTTTAGTATTTCCGCACTTTGCACTTTCAATTTTTATTTTTTAACGACAGACCATCCGCCTTTTAATCCAAAAATAAACCATGCCAGGGCAAGAGACCCTGCTGCAAAAACGGTATCGCCGATCACCCTGAGCCAGCGGAAAAATAAAATGGTAGGATCCTGCAAGAATTCGGCTGATCGCGCATACCACATCCCGGTTCGCACACTTACCCAGGTTTGTACCAGTCCAACAGGCAAAACACTGATGAAAACCATCAGCGCAAGCCCTATGTTGATTGCCCAGAAAGCAAATTTGACCCACTTTTCATTCCAACTTTTCTCTGGCTCCATGCTCTTTAAAACAAAAAGCATCAGTCCGATCCCAAGCATTCCATAAACACCAAACAACGCAGTATGGCCATGGACCGGGGTCGTGTTCAACCCCTGCATGTAATACAAGGCGATCGGCGGGTTGATCAGGAATCCGAAAATTCCGGCGCCTACCAAATTCCAGAAAGCAACCGAAAGGAAAAAATAGATTGGCCATTTATATCCAGAGATCCAATTCCTCTTTTGCGATATCTTAAAATTCCCATAGCCTTCAAATCCCATCAGGACGAGCGGAACCACCTCCAGGGCACTGAAGGTTGCCCCAAGAGCCAAGACGGCCGTTGGGGTTCCAGTAAAATACAGGTGATGAAATGTTCCCAGGATTCCACCTGAAAGAAATACGATGGTAGAAATAAGCACGCTTGCGGTGGCAGTCGCTATCCGGACCAGGCCAAGGCGCACAAACAGGAAGGCAATGGCCACGGTGGCAAAGACTTCGAAAAACCCTTCCACCCAGAGATGTACGACCCACCATCGCCAGTATTCCGCGATTGCAAGATTTGTCTGCCGGCCCCACATCAAACCGGCGCCATAAAATGCTGCAATGGCTATAGTTGAAATTAAAAACATGGTCAGTAATGATTTATTCTCCGATTTCGCCTTCAAAGCTGGCATCAGTCCCCGTGCCATTAAGACCAGCCAGATGATTAGACCAACAAACAGAAACAGTTGCCAGAACCTGCCCAGATCAACATATTCATACCCCTGGTGACCGAACCAGAAATTGGTAACCAATCCCAGGCGCTGCATTACACCAAACCATTGGCCAATGAGCGAACCTGCCACAATTACCAGCAGGGCGACAAACAAGAAGTTCACTCCAAGAGCCTGGAATTTCGGTTCTTTTCCCGAAACAGCAGGGGCAAGATACAACCCTGTTGCCAGCCATGACGTTGCAATCCAGAAAATAGCCAGCTGGATATGCCATGTCCGCGAAATGGAATAGGGAAGCAGTCCCGAAAGCGGTAATCCGTAAAATGCCTGTCCTTCGACACCATAATGCGCGGTGATCACCCCCATCAGGATCTGAACAAGAATCAGGGCTGTTACAACCCAGAAATACTTTAAGGTAGCTTTCATCGAAGGCGTAAAAATGCCTCCCAGCAATGGATCTATTGCTGGAATTTCACTTTCTGCGAGTTGGTCCTCTTTCCGTGAAGCATAATACCAACCCATGAGGCCGATCCCGGCAATAAGCATGATCACACTGAAACCCGTCCAAAGGATCAGTGAACTAGTCGGCTTATTATCTACCAGTTCCTCGGAAGGCCAGTTGTTGGTATATGATATCTCGCTGTCGGGCCGGTTTGTAACACAGGCCCATGAGATCCAGAAAAAGAAGGCATTCATCTTGCTCATACGCCCCGGGTCTTTAATGGAATTGGGGGGTATTGCATATGCATCGCGCAGTTTATCCAATTTCGGATCGGCCATAAATAACCCGGCGTAATGTTCACCAACAGCCTTGATGGCTTGCGCCCGAAGCGGGGAAACAACAATTTTCCCGGAGGTGACATCATAGGTGTTGATTCGCAGTTCATGCTGTAACCGGATTTTCAACATTGCTTTTTGTTCGGCTGTGACATCTGCAAAAGCTTTGTGGTAAGAAGTATCGGCAAGGTAGTTCAGGATATACTCCGATTCGCGGTGCAACCAATCAGCCGACCAGTCGGGAGCTACATAGGAACCATGTCCCCATACTGTTCCAACTTCTTGCCCGCCAATCGATTGCCAGATGTTTTGACCATCTTTAACGTCTTGCCCTGAAAAAAGCACGACACCCTCCGTGGTCACTACCTCTGATGGAATCGGCGGTGCCTGTTTGTAAATCTCCCGTCCATAATAGATCAGGACGGAGAAAGAAATCGTCATCACGGCGATAAAGCTGAACCATAGTTTTCTTGTTTGCATATGTTTAGAATTTAAATTTTTATGTCCACTCCTCTTCCATCACCTCTCCCTGGATGCTGACAATCGCCTGCTTGATCGGAATGTTCCGGCCGGCATTTGCACGTGCCGTTTGAGCCATGTGAAGTAACCCGCCACAGCATGGTACTTCCATCATCACCACCGTGAGCGAGTTGATCTTTGTATCGACGATCATGGAAGTAAGCTTCTGAATATAAGATTCTTTGTTGCTATCGAGCTTCGGACATGCGATGGCAAGGGATTTTCCTTTGAGGAACCGTTCGTGAAAATTCCCCATGGCAAAGGCCGCACAGTCGGCGGCCAGCACTACATCGGCATTCTTGAAATAGGAGGCCTGCGGATTGAGCAAATGCAATTGAACGGGCCATTGTTTCAATGCTGATGCCACTTTTTGTGGAGACGCATCGCGCTGTGTCTCTTCCGCCTGTTCTTCCTTGAAATCCCTGGCCATGGAGCCGGGACAACCACATTCACCCGGGTGGTGAGACGCATTGCCATGTGTCTCTTCCACATTTGATTTTTCGGGATTCATCATGATGTTTTTCTCTTTTAAATAATCGGTTGCCTGTTGTAAAAATTCTGTTTCGTTGTGGTCGCGCAAATGCTCCAGGTGAGCCAGTATCGTGTTCCTTCCCTTCGGAACCATCGCTTCCATCACTTTGCGTTCATTATAGGGTGCCGCTTCTCTTTCAATGATCTCGATCGCACCCTCGGGACAATGGCCGATGCATGCCCCAAGACCGTCGCAGAATAAATCGCTGATCAGCCTTGCTTTTCCATCGATGAGCCGCATGGCACCTTCATGGCAGGTAGGAATACAAATGCCACAGCCGTTGCATTTTTCCTCATCGATCTGTATAATTTTCCTTTTCAATGATTATAGGTGTAATTGGGTATTTAATTGCCTCTTTAGAAACAAAAAAATTAGAGGTATGTTTGTAACGTCTGTTCGTTCAGGAATTTTTTAAATTCCGTGGTCAGTTTGTTTACGACAGTTCCCATCAGGCAACGGTCAAATCCGCAAAGTTCATATGATAAAGGGCACTCGGTAACATCAAGCTGGCCCTCGATGGACTGATAAATATCAAGCAAACTGACATTCTTGGGATCCATTTTCATTGAAAATCCGCCTGAAGGGCCCCGCACCGATTTAAGCATGTCGTTCTTGACAAGCCGCTGTAAAACTTTTGCAATGTGGTTCTTTGAAAATCCTGTAATTTCTGCGATCTTTACCGCATTGATCCCGTTTTCGGAACGGGCGATCAAAACCATGCTGTGAATTGCAATCGAAGAGGCTTCTGATAAGGCAAAAATCTTTGACATGGTTTATTCAGGTATTTGGATACGCAAATGTATTTACTTTTTTTCAAACTTCGACAAAAAATTTAAAAAATTTTCATTTTTATTTTAAATTACTGTAAATCAATTCATATAATATTCGACCCGGTTGATTTTTAGGAAATATTTAAGTGCGGCCAGCCGGCGACTTGTTTATTTAATAACGCTATTATGGTCAAAATCATCACAAGTTTACAGAATCCATTGATAAAAAATGTTCTGTTGCTCGGTGAAAAACCCCGTGCCCGCAAGGAGCAAAACAGGATCGTCATTGAAGGGCTGCGTGAGATCAGGCTGGCTATATCAAGCGGCTTCAGGGTTACCGATATTTTTTACACCCCTGAATTGGTTTCAGCAGCTGAAATAAAGTTACTGGAACCCCGGGAAAACCAGGTGGAAATGATTGAAGTTACGCCTGGTGTCTTTAACCGCATGGCCTACCGTAAAGATAACGGAGGGCTTATTGCCCTCGCAGAACCCAGAAGACTTGTGTTTACAGATATTCAATTAACCAGCCAACCCCTGTTACTGGTTCTTGAAACCGTTGAAAAACCAGGCAACCTGGGGGCGCTCCTCCGCACTGCTGATGCTGCCAACCTTGATGCGGTGATCATTTGCGATCCTCAAACAGATATATACAATCCCAATGCCATCCGTTCAAGCATCGGCTGTATTTTCACCATGCCCGTAGTTACTGCTTCCTCCGAAGAGGCCATTGCATGGATGCGGGTTTCCGGGATTAAAATGTTTGGAACAGCCCTGACAGCCTTACATCATTATCATCAAACCAATTTCAACCAGCCTTCTGCCATTATCATGGGATCGGAGGCAACCGGATTGAGCAACACCTGGCTTGAAAAGGCCGACGATCTTATAAAAATTCCCATGATGGGAAAAATTGACTCCATGAATGTTTCAACATCCGCTGCCATTGTTATATTTGAAGCTTTGCGGCAACGGGGTTTCCGGTAGGCCCTTAACACCCCGTCAGGGTGATAGACCCTGACGGGGTGTTAGAATCATTTATATTTCTCATCACCTGGCTTCAACTCCAGGAATCCCTTGGGCATCTTGCTTTTAAAATCGATGAGGTTGCCCGTTACCGGATGGCGGATGGAAAGATAAAATGCATGCAGGCGGATCCGTCGTTCGAAATGCGCATCAGCGCCATAACGCCGATCGCCCACTACTGGGCAGCCCATCTCCGACAAATGAACACGGATCTGGTTCTTACGGCCCGTTTCCAGCTCAACCTCCAGCAGGGCAAAATCGGGTGTGCGGTCCATCACACGGTAATGTGTGATCCCGAGCTTGGCTCCTTCCTGAACACCGACTGAATAAACCCGCTGATCGTGCCCTTCCATCAGCCAGCTGCGGATGGTTCCCTTGTCTTCCTTTGGTTGCCCCTCCACCAGCGCATAATACAACTTTTTTGTATCCATCCAGTGATTCTTGATCTCCTCCTGCAGCTTTTCGCTTTTGGCAAAAAGCAGGATCCCCGAAACTTCTCGGTCGAGCCGGTGTACAACGAACAAACGTTCCTTTCCCTTTGAATTTTCCTTGACATATGCCTGCATCTGCTGGTAAAACGAGGTGCCGCCGAGGCCACGGTCTCCAATGGTCAGCAATCCGGCCGGTTTTACTGCAACCAGGATGGCGTCATCCTCAAAAAGAACCTGGTAAGGCGGTTTAATTTTGTTGATCTTCACCACTTGTTTTACATAATCAACTGAATCTCCAACTTTAAGGATGACAGAAGGGTTTGTTACCATCTTCCCGTTCACGCGCACATTGCCATGAACGATCTTTTGTTTCGCTGTTGTTTTTGAAGCGGTTTGAAGTTCCGCGAGCATGTGCTCCAGCAGGGAAGTTTCTTTGGTTATTTTTACTTTCATAATTTATAGCCACCTGGCTTTTATCAATTGGAATATACTTTCTGTGCCGAAGCACGCACAAATTTGTTTATCTGCCGTTGGGCTTCCACCCCGGATAAATCGGGTGTTGCGGAGGCAGCTTTGGCCGCAGTTGATGCCTGCGCTGGTCCGGCAATCCTGCCCAGAACATGAATCAATGTGTCGACATCCTTTTCGCTGTTTGCGAGGCCGAGGCTCACCCTTACGAGGCCGGGAAATTTTACCTTCGGAAACAGTGTCTGAATGAGTCGCTGGAACCGCTCAAGAAAAGGATTGACATGGAGAATATGCTTGATGATGATATGAGCGCAATGACACCCGCTGCGTACTCCGATTCCGCCCTGCAGGGCCAGTTGATTGGCCACGTGGGCTGGCATCTTATTCTTCAGTCCGAATACGATGACGCCGATCTTATGCGAAAATCCGGGCGATTCCGGGTTGTTTATCCCGTACATTCTTAGGCCGGGAATTTTCGCCAGGCCGCGCATAACCCGTCCTGTCAGTACTTCCTCTTCCTCCCGGATCACTTCCATTCCGATCCGCTGTAAAAGAACAAGCGCCTTGCCTAATGCAGCGATGCCCCCTGCATTTTCCTCACCGGATGACCGGACCATGTCCAGTTCTTCAGCGCTGAAATGAAGCAGTCCCTTCCGGGCAATGAGCACACCACAACCGAATGGCGCATATACTTTATGGGCAGAGAAGGCAAGAAAGTCAATTCCGCACCGTTCCATGTCCACCTTCCGGTGAGCGACAAGCTGCGCCGCATCCACGAGCAAACGGGCCCCATACTGGTGAACGATCCGGCTTATCTCCTCTAAATTGTTGCATACCCCCAGCACATTCGAAGCACCGGTCACGGCAACAAGCCTGATTCGTTTCTTTCCGAACTGCTTTTTCTGATTATATGAAATCAAGAGAGATTCCATCTCGTTCAAATCCACAAAGCCATCCCCATCTACCGACAGCCGGATGATCGAACAGGCGGGAATTCTGCGCCACGGCAAATCGTTCGAGGAGTGTTCGAGAAGCGTATTGAGCACTACAGGCTCGCTCCCGTCCACGGATTCACGGCCCAGGCTTTCGGCTGCCAGGTTGATGGATTCGGTGGTGTTGGAAGTGAAAATGACATTATACAGCGCCCCGGGCGCACCCAGTGCTTCTGCGCAAATGGACTTCACCTCCTGGATGATCGCCTTCTTCACGTGTTCAGACTGGCGCCAGGCCTGCCTGAACGCATTCCAAACCGGAGTGAAGGTCGGTGTGCTGGCACTGTTATCGAGATTGACAAAGGGCTTTGATCCCTCCGTTGTCGGAACACGAATACTGCGACCAACCAGGGTTTTTCTAAGTTCCCCCAGCAGTTCCCGCCCGGAAAATTTATCCAGTTCGTCATGATACAATATTTCGGTAGCGCTGTGCTTTTCAGCTGCCGAACCCATGAAAATTTCTTTCCCAAATTGCCGCATCATGCGCAGTGCTTTGGCAAATGCAATGATGTTCACGATGGCGGGTGTGCCGGCCTCGAACCTGTCGGGGGCATCGGCCCAGATAACCCAATCCCTGGAAACGAGTTTGGTCGTCCCTCCTCCGGTCTCGAAAGGAGTACCTCCCGGTAATGATTTCCTTTTAACAGCCAGGGCTCTGATACCCAAAGAAAGTCCGATGTCAGGGCTTGATGCAATTTTATAACTTCCCGGGTCAAGTTGCTTCACGAGGGTCGCTGCCCTCCGGGGTGTGCAAAAGACGACCACGTATCTGCCTTTTTTCAAACCCAGGTATTCCAAAACAACATCCCTGGCCTGTTCAAATAAATGCGTGGATACCATCGAATTGTGCCCGCTGCCCCGGTGAACGTTGGAATAGGTCTCCAGCGCTGCATGTATGCCGCGTTCCAGTTCTGCAAAGGCTTCGGTTGTTTCCATGTTCCCGGGTGTGTGATTTTTCATTACGCTCTGATAGTAAACTGAAATATAATCGTTTACATTTAGTTGTTTTGCTTCTCAGCACATTCTTCATCTTTCATTTTCATTATCATCTTATCTCCGTTGAAAAACTTATAATTCAGAAAAATAAAACCTTTTCTGTCGCATAATATAAACTCGCAACTATTGGTTTTTCCGTCAAGTTCAGAATGCGCTGATATCGTCCAACAAGTATCTCCATGTTCTATCCTGACATTCTCAACAAGATAATTTGATTTACTTTTCTTGCCCGTCCACTCGCCAAAACCTGATCCCATGTATAAAATTGCATTGTATGTTTCTCCTGTTTTTAATTTTTCCTAAAATCCGGGAATGGCGCTATCTCTGTTAATGTATATTGATTATGCCTGGGCGGATGAATCCAAATCTTCTTTTCATTCTCAATTATTCCTGTCGTGTCTGTTGAAAACCAACCAATAGAAAATTGATCTTGAAATTTACTTCGGGTTTTTGGTTTTGTTTTGTAAATCCAAATAGCCTCTACTTGATTTTCATCATTTTTCCACTTTTTACCTGTTATTGCCAGGCGTATCGTTTCTTTAGTCTTAAGGAGGTTTTTACTTTGAATGTATTCAATGCCATAAATAAATTCTTTTTTATCTGCATAGATTTGTCCAAAACAAGCTTTTGAAGATAGGATCAGTGCTGTTAAGAATAACAAACCTTTCATTAGATTACGAAAAACGTCTTGCTTTGACTGTGAATTTTTCTCTTCCTCGATTTACCCATTGTATTAACCCCACACTGATTTACCCATTGTATTAACCCCACACTATTTCAATAATTTACGAACCAAACAGAATAGTCAATCAGTAAAGTGAAATTTTTTGATTTTTTATCTGTCGGAACTAATTCCGCTAATGGAATTTTAAATTTTCTTTGGTCGGTTTTCCGCATGACATTTGCAATAATCCCCTTCCACTCTTCAATTTTATTCTGTAAAGATATTAGTTCAAATTTATCTGTATATGACGGATTTGTTTTTTTTAGCCGTTTATAATCATCGTCACTCCCTGGACCAAGGATATAAAATTCTTCCCAATCAAAATCTTCAATTCCAGTTAATTCACATGGATAATTGATACTTTTAGCTAAATATTCTTCATAAAAATGAATTGTCTCAATAGATTTATATGGTTCTAAAGAAACCGACCTGAAAATCTCTTCAATTCTCAGGTTAATGCATTTAAAATCTTTTTGATTCCCCATGTATAGCTTTTCAATTTATAGTGCATAATGTTACTGCTAAGCCAAGCATAAAAAGACTATTAAAAAAAGAACAACACGTTTCATCGGGCGAAATTTGACCACCTTGTTAAATGTACACTAACGATCTGCTGTTAATACAAGGTCACGAATACATAGGGTCACGGATGCGATCCCGGTTTGGCAGCATTGGTGTTAGCATATCAATTGGCTCAATTGGAATTAATCAATATTAATTTCCTGTCCGTATTTTAATATTTCATAAACCAACGGATCTTGTATTGAAAATTCACTTTCATTAAAGGGTGGGGTTCAATTCTCAAATCGAATTTTCGACGAAGTTTCAATAATTCGACTTGTACTAAAAAAGGATCAGATAGATTTCTAATCACCAAAGCAAGATCAATATCACTTTCCTCATGCTGGTTGTTCCTGGCATAAGAACCAAATAAATATGCTTTAGATAAATCGAATTTATCTTTAGGAATTGCTTTTAAAGAATCAGTTAAGATATTTATAGTTGAGATTTTATCTATGTTCTCTTTGTCAATCCTTTCGTTCATATTCGTTCTGCATCAGAGCAAAGATAGTAAATATATTTCATTTTTACTTCAACCTCACCCGCATCACCACCGGCTCATGATCAGAGCAGGCGAACCCCATCGGGATGGTGGCAACCTGTTTAACTTCAACATTGGGTGAAACGACGAAAAAATCGATGATCGTTGTCTTTGTAACCCCCTTCTGATAGGGCATATCCACATTGCGGTTGCTTGGATGGCCCGGGTCATATGCGAATTCCCAGCGCGGCAGAAAGCCTGGATCCACCGGAGGCTGAACATCGGTTACCCGATCGCCGGAGATGACAGAAGAAGCATTGAAACCACGGGGATTGCTGTTCCAGTCGCCTCCGCCAATCACATAATTTCCCTTTTCGTATTCTGAGGTCATTACCGAATCAAGTATTTCAAGTTCTCTTTTGCGCAGCGCACCCGTTGAATCAAAGGCTGAATTGTGGGTATTCACCACCACCAGTTCCTTGCCGTTATCGAGGCCAAACCGAAGCATTATCAAGCATCTTTTTAGCAAAACAAGACGTTTGGGCCAGGGGAAAAACGCGTCATAATATTGAACTTTTGCCTTAACCGGCTTGAATTGCGACCAGGTCGCAATGCCGGAAACCACCCTGCCCATTGGCTCGCGAAGCGGCATCGGGACAAAGCGGCAATCGTAATTTGTCGCAAATACCGTGGAAAACGCTGGCAGCATTCCGGCTAGGCCGGCAAGTTCATCCTTGTACCACGATCGCTTCGCATGAAGATCGATCTCCTGGATGAAGATAAAATCAGCGGTATCGCTGGCTTTCACCTGGCTTTTAATTCCCTCAAAATACCTGTTGCAATCAATACGGTCCGGGATGGCCGTTTTCCCGCCATCATAGAAAAAATCCATTTCCCGCCCCAGGCCGGCATAGCCGATATTCCAGGAAAAAAAGGTGAATTCACGTTTCGACGGGTCAAATGGTTTGCCATTTCCTCCGACTTCGGGGGTGGAACTTGCCGATGGTGAGAATTCCGTGAGCATCAGAAATCCAAGGAAGCCCGACACAAGCAAAATAAAAACGGCCGTTGCAATTCCCAACGTCCATAAAATTTTCCAAAATATAACTGGCATATGACCCTTCAGCCGGATAAAAATCGAAAGTACACAAATCTTAGTAACTTTACCTTTTTAATTTTAATCTTTAAAAACCGCAAATGCCCCTCCTTGGATCAATCATCAGGAAAGCTTACGAATTGCGACAGTTTCCAATTGATATTCATCCCATTGATCCGGTCAGGGAGCAGGAGAAAGTGCTTAAAAAATTATTGATCAAGGCACAGGACACCTCTTTTGGTGAACATTATGATTTCGGCATCATGACCGACCATCCTGATTTTGTGAACCTTTTCAGATCGCGGGTTCCTGTTCATGATTACAATTCAATGTTTAAAAACTGGTGGTACCGGAGTCTCAACGGCGAGCCTTATGTTGCCTGGCCCGGGAAGGTGAAATATTTCGCGCTGACTTCCGGAACATCCGAGGCTTCCTCCAAGCACATCCCGGTAACTCCCGACATGTTGCGCGCAATTCAGCGGGCCAGTGTGCGGCAGTTGGTTTCCACCACCAAATACGGCTTCCCTGATGAGTTTTATGAGAAAGGGATCCTGATGATCGGCGGAAGCACCCACCTTCAATACAACGGGACCTATTACCAGGGGGATCTTTCTGGGATCACCGCCAAGAATATCCCTTTCTGGTTTCAACACTTCTACAAACCCGGCAGGCTCATCTCCCGTGAACATGAGTGGACGATAAAACTGAATGAAATCGTTCGGAATGCACGAAACTGGGATATCGGGATCATTGTCGGCGTTCCTGCCTGGATCCAGATCATCATGGGGAAAATCATCGAATATCATGGGGTTCAGACCATACACGATATCTGGCCTAACCTGTTGGCCTATGTTCACAGCGGGGTATCCTTTGAACCATACATGCGCAGTTTTGAGAAATTGTTCCGGCATCCGATCCTTTATAACGAATCTTATCTTGCCTCCGAAGGTTACATTGCATACCAGCAGCCCGGCAACCGGAACAGCATGGAGATGATCCTCAATAATGGCATTTTTTATGAATTCATCCCTTACAATGACACCAACTTCGACAGCGAAGGCGACCTGAAGCAGAACCCCGAAACAGTCACCATCGCACAGGTAGAACAGGGCAGGGAATATGCATTGCTTCTTTCAACATGTGCCGGGGCATGGAGGTACCTGATCGGGGATACCATTAAATTTGTCTCCCTGGAAAGGAGTGAGATCATCCTTACCGGCCGCACCAAGCAATTTATCAGTCTGTGCGGGGAACATGTATCGCAGGACAATATCAACCGTGCGATCAGGATGCTGCAGGACGAACTCAATGTGAAGATCAGCGAATTTACCATCACCGGGATCCGTTACGGAAACCTCTTTGCACACCAGTGGTACCTTGGAACGGACGATCTGCTCGATCCGCTGGTCGCCGCCTGCAAACTCGATGAATTCCTGAAAGTGCTCAATGACGATTACCGTGTTGAACGCATTGAGGCCATTAAACACGTTTCGGCAGAAGTATTACCTTTGCATGTGTTTCACGACTGGATGAAGGTACTTGGGAAAGAGGGCGGTGCACATAAATTCCCGAGGGTGCTTAAAAACGGCCAGCGTGAAAAATGGGAAGAATACGTTAACCATTTTAAAACCCGGACAACCCCTTGAGCTCCATTTTACACCCCCTGTTCGAAGGCATCATCCTTGGGCTGACCGTCGCGATTTCGCTGGGCCCTGCTTTGTTTGCTTTGCTGCAAACCAGTATCAAACACGGGATAAAAGTCGGAATATTTCTTGCTGCCGGCATCTTTGTCAGTGACCTGACCCTGGTGGTCGGATTCTATTTTGGTGCTGCCAGCATCGTGACCGATCCAAGGTACCACCTCGTCCTGGGAATCATCGGCGGCATTGTGATGGGCGTTTTCGGCCTCTATACTTTTTTCAAGAAAGTTCCTCAAACCGAACAGGTTGAGGCTATCAATGAGATCAAGGTAAAGAAAAAAGGGCCAGTACCCTATTTTTTCAAAGGATTCATCCTTAACCTGGCCAATCCTTTTCTCTGGGTTTTCTGGATTACTTCGATGCTGGCCATCAACGCCACGTATGGCGGTAACCAGAAATCGGTCGCCCTCTTCTTTGCCGGCAGTTTGTCGGTGATCCTGATGACCGATATTTTAAAGGTTGTGCTTGCCAACAAGATAAAAATTGCAGGCAACCCGCAAGTGAAGCTGTGGATGAACCGCATTGTCGGCCTGTTGTTTATGATCATCGGGGCGTTTGTCATTTCAGGTTCCCTCCTGGAGTATTTCAAGGGAATTTCGCTGCAGGTGCCTTAAAATAATTGCAAAATGCAAAATGCAAAATGCAAAATCAAAATTTGCACTTTGCATTTTGCCCTTTGATCTTAAATAGATTTAATCAACTTCTCAAAATCCGTCTTGAAATTCGTTCCGATCGGGATCAGCCGGTCTTTTATTTTCACGTGATTCCCTTCGATCATGTCGATCCGCGACAAAGCAATGATGAATGATTTATGAATCCTGGGGAAGGAGTTCGGTTGCAGCAGGGTCTCAATGTTTTTAAGAGACTGGTAGCTGACGATCATTTTATCGGTTGTATAGATTTTAACATAATCTCCCAGCGCTTCGATATACAATATTTCAGCGAGGTTGACCTTGTATGTTTTTTTGCTTGATTTGATAAAAATAAAGGTATCCTCCTGCTTTTCAACGCTTTTGCTTTCGCTATGCCGATGCTCTCCGCCCCTCATCAGCTCCTCGGCCTTTTGAATGGCTTTGTAAAAACGATCAAACGCAAATGGTTTCATCAGGTAATCAACCACATCAAGTTCATAACCCTGGATGGCAAATTCGGCATAGGCGGTGGTAACAATGACCAATGGCGGATGTTTCAGTGTCTTAAGAAAATCAATCCCGCTGAGCCTTGGCATGTTGATGTCAAGGAATAAAAGATCCACCTCCCTGTTGTGCAAAACGTCGATCGCTTCGACTGCATTGTTGCATTTCTGAATGATTTCGAGAAAAGGGACATTCTCTGCGTACCGCTCTATGACACGTTGCGCCAGCGGTTCATCATCGATGATCAAGCACCGGATATTCATTCCACGAATATAATTAAATCCACCCGATAAATGGATACCGACTCACTGATTGTCAGTTCATGTTTCCCGGGATATAGCAATTCTAGCCGCTTTTTAACGTTCGATAGCCCGAATCCTCCGTCGGGATGCTTTTGCCGGAATGGATCGGTACGGTTTTCAATGGTAAAAATCACCCGGTCTTCCTGCTCAAGATCGAAAACAATATGAATGTACGGGCTATCGCTTATCGTTCTTGCTCCGTGCTTAAATGCGTTTTCGATAAATGCGAGATAGAGCAGCGGGGCAACTTTGACATCATACTGCTCTCCTTTTACCTCAAACTGAACGTCGAGGCTTTCATCGGACCGCAACCGTTCGAGGTATACATAACTTTTAAGGAATTCCAGCTGTTTCCTGATCGGCACAAGATCATCTATCGATTCATAAATGACATAACGCATCAGGTCCGAAAGTTTCAGGATCAGTTCGGGAGCCTTATCTGACTTGTCGAGGCTCAATGCATAAAGGCTGTTCAGGATATTAAAGAAAAAATGAGGATTTACCTGTGCTTTGAGCGCCCTCAGTTCCGCTTCTATTTTTTGTTTTTCCACCTCCTTTATCCGTAGTTCAACATCCTGCAAGGCAATTGAATCGCGCATGAACTTCAGCAGTGTTGATACCAGCAAAAACAACAGTACCAGGATGAGTTCGGCAACGATCTCTGAAAATAAATTTTTGGGTTGTTTACCTCCCTCAAAAAAGTAGGAAAAATAATAATTCAAAAAAATGAAAAGAAAGATGTTCGCGATTTCCAGGATCGTAAATACCAGGAATTTGCGTTTATTAAAGTATGCGGGGATCAGCCAGAGCAGATTGATATACACCGAAATGGCCAGCAGCAGGACAGTGATTAAAATGTTCACCGCCATGTGCAAATCGATACTGTAAAAATTAAAATCGCCCCTGGTATAAATGAGCACCACCGTAAAGAGAATGATGCTGAATAACCAGAAAAGTCCCTGCTCAAAAATAAACCCTTTTTTGAACTTTCTGTAGAATCTGATTAATGCCATGACGTTCATTTTTATACAAAAATGAACATTGATTTCGGGAATGTCAATTTTTTTTGATGTTCCCCCCGAAAAACAAGATGAAACGCTTTGTTTCATCCAGCATCACCTCACCCTCTTCTGTTGGAGAGGGAATTCCCCTTCTCCTTTGAGGGGAAGGTGCCACGGGATGAGGTAGATTACGAATCCGGAAAGCACAGGCCATTTAACCGTTAAAAGCAACGGATCGTCGAGAAATTCAACGGTTCGTCTAAAAAACCTTCCTGTTGCTAAAATTGTCCTTATCATTGCAAACTGTTTTTAACCTCCTGCAAATGAAGAATAAAAGCAAAATATCAACTTAATTTTTAACTACTCCTTCTTATGAAAACTGGTTTAAGAAATTTGAAATTCGGAATGATCGTTGTGTTTCTTTTTAGTGTATGCGGGTCATTGGTCAAGGCAGGGAATCCGCCTGATGAAGGAATGTGGCTTCCAATACTGCTTGAACGGTTGAATTATGTCGACATGCAAAAGATGGGTCTTCACCTTACTGCGGATGAACTTTACAGCATCAATCACAACAGCCTGAAAGACGCCATCGTGGGGCTTTCCAACGGAGGCGGTGGAGGTGGTTTCTTCTGTACTGCCGAGGTGGTTTCCGACCAGGGGCTGCTATTCACCAACCACCACTGCGGTTTCGCGGCGGTTCAGCAGCAAAGTTCCACGGAACATGATTACCTGACCAACGGGTTCTGGGCAAAATCATTTGCAGAAGAGTTGCCAAACGAAGGCATGTGCGCCTCCTTTTTGCAGCGGATCGAGAATGTTACCGACTCCATCATTCCGCTGCTCTCCGACACCATGAAGGAGGCAGGCAGAAACAAACTGGTGCAGAAAATTTCATCCAGAATAAGGAAAAGAGTCGAGGAAGACGGCAAATACGACGCTTCTGTCAAAGCTTTTTACGGGGGCAATGAATATTA
Organism: uncultured Bacteroidales bacterium; assembly: GCA_903903985.1. Classification (GTDB taxonomy): domain Bacteria; phylum Bacteroidota; class Bacteroidia; order Bacteroidales; family FEN-979; genus CAIVAT01. The sequence goes on from CAIVAT010000057.1 coordinate 114,179, forward strand.
TCTTTTTGTTTTTAAAACATACAAAGATGTCAGGCTGGCAGGAGCACCTCCTTCCTCCATCGGGAATTTCGGAGGCGATACCGACAACTGGATGTGGCCGCGGCATACCGGTGATTTTACCGTGTTTCGTGTTTATTCCGATGCCAGCGGAAATCCGGCTAAGTACTCTGAAAAAAATATCCCGTTGAAACCCGCCTACCATCTGCCGATCAGCCTCAGGGGAATCAAGAAAAATGATTTTGCCATGATCTGGGGATACCCGGGAACAACAACCCGCTACCTTACATCATACGGCATTGATTATAATGTAAATATCTATTATCCAACCCTGATCAAGCTGTATGGGAAAGACCTTGAAATCATGAAGGAAAGGATGGACCAGGACCACGCGGTAAAAATAGCCTATGCCGCAAAATTCCAGCGCCTGGCAAATCCCTGGAAAAATTATCAGGGCCAAACAAAGATGCTTGCCCGGAATAAAGTGGCAGACAAGAAAATAGTCATTGAACAGGATTTCAGGACCTGGTATGGCAAAGATCCCGTTTTACAGAAAAAATACGGAAAAGTGCTCGACAATTTTCAGCAAAACTATGCCGACTTGAAAACAACGGCTGTGCCATACCTTTATTCCCGGATTGCAGGATCGGGTCTTGATGTTGTTAAAATGTCGAAACTGTTTATCAGCCTGCAAACGGCTCTTGAGAAGAAGAACAAGGCCGCGGTAGTGCTGTCTCAAAATGAGTTACGGGACAATGTTGCCAAACATTTTAAAGACATCGACCTGGCCATTGAAAAGAAAAAACTTGCGGAAATGCTCCGCTTGTATTCAACCGATGCGAACATGATTGCATTGCCTTCCGTTTTTACTACAATAGCCAGGGATTATAACAACGATTTTAATGCTTATGCCGATGCCGTTTATAAATCCTCTGTTTTAGCCACTCCTGAGAACGCCTATAAATTCACTGATAAGCCGAGTCTGAAAACGCTTAACAAGGACCTGGGATGGCAACTTTCAAAATCGATGGGAGAGGCGATGGACAAAAACGAAGCTGCCTACCGGCCGGCTGTCGGAAGAATCAGCGAGTCAAGCCGCCTGTTTGTAGGCGGCTTGCGGGAGATGAACCCGGACCTTGTGAAATATCCCGATGCAAATTCCTCGATGCGCATGACCTACGGCAGTGTTCTTGATTACTATCCCGCTGATGCCATTCACTACGATTATATTACCAAACTGGATGGCGTGATGCAAAAGGAAGACTCCACCAACAATGAATTTATCGTAGATAAAAAGCTGAAAGCGCTTTACAAAGCAAAAGACTATGGCCGGTACGGAGAGAACGGAGAAATGGTGGTATGTTTCCTGACCACGAACGACATCACCGGAGGCAACTCGGGAAGCCCGGTCATCAATGGCGATGGCCAGCTGATCGGCCTTGCTTTCGACGGCAACTGGGAAGCCATGAGCAGCGACATCATGTTCGAACCCGATGTACAGCGCAGCATCAACGTTGATATCCGTTATGTGCTCTTCATCATTGATAAATTTGCCGGCGCCACCAACCTGATCAACGAAATGACCGTGCTGAAATAACGGCTGTATTGTCTTTATTTAATCGGGTCCTGCTTTGCCTTTTCTGAAACCACCATGTAAATCGCGGCAAAGGCAAGGCTGATCCAGATGGAGGCAGGGAAAATGCCGACGAAGAAGCATATGAATCCTCCAATGGCAACGAAAATGCTTGTAATGCCCATCAGGAAAATGGTTCCGGCATGGCCATTGGTCATATTCCAGCTTTTTTTTACGGCATCGACGGCTTCCATTTTTTCATCCATGACCAGGTAGGGCACAAAGGAAAGTTTGCATGCAAAAATTATCCCCGGGATGATCAGCATGATGAAACCGGCCCCGACAATTAAAAAAACAAGGAGATTGGCCAACAGGATATTCCCAAAGGATTGATAGGCGAAGAATATGTCCTGCACACGAAATGATTCTCCCCTGACTGCCTTCAGAAATACCCAGGAAGTGCCATAACCGACCGGCATCAAAACCAGGACGCCATAGATAAAATTAAAAAATCCCGTGGTATAAGTACTGGCGTAATGCATGTTGAAAAACACGCTTGTAAATCCCATGGGTATTGAGAGCAGTATCTGGACAAACAATACCAGTAAAAGCTCAGGGAAGTGTTTTTTAAGAATTTCCCAGCTGTGGCCGAACACGCCGGAGACGGTGGCTTCCGGAAGCTGATTTTGATCGGACATTGATTCTTTTTGAATGGTTTCCATGTTTTTTTTGATTTTAAAGTTAAACTGTTTCACGCAGATACTCGCGGATTTATTCGCAGATTCTCGCAGATCATTGATTTGCAAATGAATTCATCCGCGAAAATCTGCATTTTATTAGCGCAAACCTGCCTGAACTTTTTCCGGCCCGGCTTTCCCCGGTGGCGGGAAGTATATTATTAAAACTTCTGCCTGAACAACATCTTATTATCCGGATCGCCTGCCACATCATACAGATAATACACCCAACTGTTGTAAATCCTAATTTTCTGCGGATACAAATGAAACAATGATGCTTTTTTTTTCAATATCCCGCTGTCAATATTAATTTCATAAACATGGTAGATCCCGTTTTGTATAAACCCGGTATAAACCTTGCCCGTAACTTCATCATTGATAACATCATTGGTCCACCTGCCTTCGTTGACTTGATCTGTTTTCAGTGCAAGTTTATAGGAAAAATTACCCGCGATGTCATAAAACTCCATCAGTTTCTCCGGGGTGTTAAAAATGCAGGTATAGTCTCCAATAATGTATAAGGATGTCTTGATAGGCCGGTAGAGGATTTTATGAACATAATTCCAGGTGACAAATTCTTCCCTGGAATCAGGGATACGGCTACCAAGCAATTGTGCATCCTCCCCGTTTCGCCTGAGCATTTTCATCTTTTTCTCATCCACGATCATTGTAATGGAATTTTTAAGCAGGGTTTTCCTGTTCACGCCAAAATATTCAACGCCCAGCCCGTGATTCATGATGTTTTGAAAAAATAAAACATCCGTCGAGGCAGCCACGCAGTTTTTCAGCACATCATCGAATTTTTTCAGGTTGACCGGATGAATCAGGTGCAGCTGCCTGCCCTGAAGAAACACCTGGAATCCGGAATCATGGCTCAGCACGTGCATGGTGCCGAGACAATCTTTAAACAAACCGGTTGGCCTGAAATAGAAGGGTATGGAGGTTGCCACCGTGTCTCCCCCGGGATTTTTACAAATCAGTGATGCTTTTGACAGGTACTGCCTGTAAATCAGCAGGTAAACCAGGTTGCTGTCAATTTCATAATCAAGAACCGCATAATGTTCATCTTTAAAAAAAGCTTCATTTACACTGGCTTTGATCTCGACCTCCTCCAGCTCGGTTGCTTTTTTGTTCAGATACAAGGTGAGTGAAAAAGAGGTGCCGTCAAGCAGAATGGTCTTTGTTTCATAGCCAATATAACTCACGGTCAGGGTGACGGGCAGGCTGTCGGTGAAAAATGAAAATGCTCCTGTTTTGTCGGAAACAGTTCCTGTTCGTGATCCAACAACAGAGAGGTTTACATTGGGAATGCCGGTTTTGGTTCCCTGCACAAACACCTTCCCGTAAAAATAATTGTATTGCTTCTGGGCCATGGAGGTACCGGCCGGATAAAATACCGGGAAAAGTAATATCAAGAACCACAGGCGCAGCGGCAAATTCAGGATTTTCACTCCCTTTATCCCTTCAATTATTATCATTTCCTTTTCCAAATTTACAAAAAAGTCGGACCATGTCAACAACGTTTTCCTTCAGCAATTGTATTAATCAACCACAACAGGCACAATCGGTCACATTAGAAAGGCCCAGTGGGTCGATTTTGGAAATCTGGGTTAGGATAATATCATTCGTGATTTTTACTGTTTTTCTTAAGGTGATCTCTGGTGTCGATTGTATTGAAAAAGGCAAGGACACGTAATCTCCCAACGTTATCGGCAGAAAGATGCGCATGACCGGACAAACAACCTGCATGGTCGATTAGTCGTCAATTCATTTGGTTTTGAACAACATCTGTTGTTATTTTGTATTTGAATTTCAACGGCGTGAGATGAAAAAATCGTATAAAATCCTGATCCACATCGCCTTTTGGATTTACATGTTCAACCAGATTCTGCTTGCCATTGCCACGATGTCGGGAAAAGGTTACGATCCTTTTGAAGAAGTGACCATTTATCCGGTTACCAGTTTAATCACTTTTTATAGTTTCTATTTCACATACGGGTTGTTCTTCACAAAGAAAAACAAACTTTTCCCGATCCTGATGCTGGTTGCGGCCATTGCCATCCTCATTCCATTGCGTGTGGGCCTTGAATACCTTTTCTGGAAATATATCGGGTACACCCATATTAAATCGCGCGAGCCACTGGAAATAGGAAGCAGCTGGTGGTTTAATTCCATACGGCTCGTGACCATCTATGGTATTTATGCCCTGCTCATCCAGTTGGCCATTGGTTGGTTTGACACGCAGAAACTGAGGACTGAGCTGATGCTTGAAAAACAATCAGGGGAGCTGGCGTTGCTCCGCTCGCAGATCAATCCGCATTTTCTGTTTAACACCCTGAACAATATCTATTCCCTGGTTTATAAAAAGTCGGAAGATGCTCCCGAGGCGGTGATGAAAATGTCGTCGATCATGCGTTACATGCTTTATGATGCAACCACGGATCATGTTTTGCTCGAAAAGGAAATTGAATACCTTAAAAGTTTCATCGAACTTGAAAAACTCCGTATCCGGCATAAGGATTTTGTGGAACTGAATATTTCAGGCAATGTGGAGGGGAGAACCATTGCACCCATGTTGCTCATTCCTTTTGTCGAAAACGCATTCAAACACGGAAGCAGAAATGTGACAAGCCCGGGAATACGTGTCGACTTATCGATCGGCTCACAGGAAATCCGGTTTGAGGTCAGCAATCATCTGCGCAAAAATCCAACCGCTGCCAAAGACCAATTGGGCGGGATCGGGCTGAACAACATCCGTCGGCGTCTCAACCTGCTTTATCCCGGCAAACATCAGCTTGAAATCAACACAAACGAAGACCTGTATAACGTTCAATTAATTCTTTGGATATGAATATCAACTGCATTGCAATTGATGATGAGCCCCTGGCGCTCGACATCATAAAAGATTACTGTTCAAAGGTGGCTTTCCTGAACCTCCAGAAAACATTTGACAATGCCATTGAATCCATCGAGTACATCCGGTCAAATAAAGTCGATTTGATCTTCCTGGATATTCAGATGGAGGAGCTTACCGGCATCCAGTTGCTCAATGCGCTGAAAAACAAGCCTTATGTGATTTTCACCACCGCCTATGAGCGATATGCTATCCAGGGCTTTGAACTCGACGTAGTGGATTATATGCTCAAGCCGATCTCCTTCGAACGGTTTATCAAAGGGGTGAACAAGGTATGCGAACGCATGCAGCTTGATTTTGGCGGTGCCAAACCGGAAAATGACAAAGCCAAGCCGGCGGAGGCCTCCTTTTTCTTTGTGAAAACCGAAACCCGGATGGAACGCATTGAGAACCACGATGTGCTTTATGTGGAGGGCATGGGAGATTACTGGAGGATCGTTACAAAAACACGGAGGATCATGACCCTCATGAACGCCCGGAAACTGGAAGAGGTCCTGCATGAACCCCAGTTCTGCCGGGTCCATAAATCATTTTTTATCGCCCTGGATAAAATCGAATCCATCGAGCGAAACCGGATCAAAATCGGTGATCAGTATATCCCTGTCAGTGAAACGTATCACAAAGCTTTTTTTGACCTGGTGGAGCGGAAAAAGCTGGCGTGAAAACGTGATGCGTTTCACGTTCTATAGTTTATTGCGTGGCTTTCATCAACTCTTTTACTGTATTGGGCAAGGCAACTATTTCCTTTGTTTTTGCATCAACCAAGACCATGACCGGGGTGGCCAGAACGAAATAATCACCTGCGACTTTGCTGCGAACGCCCTCCTCGGCCCGCATATGCCGCCATCCTGCCAGCCCTTTGATTTTCTTATCCCAGGCTTGTATTTCCGTTTCGGTTTCATCCAGGCTGATGGCAACAACGGAGATCTTCTTTTGTATTTCGGGTCCTTGCTGCCAGGGATACAAATTATCTACCGTTTCTACACAATGACTGCAACCTGCCGACCAGAAAAGCAGAAGAATGTACTGGCAAGGCGTTTCGAATTTGGTCAATTCAAACAGGCTGCCTGCCGGTTCTTTCAATGAAATATCCGGCGCTTTGCTTCCGGCTACAAGGGTTTCCATCCCTTTCAGCCTGCGTTCAATCTCCTGTCTTTTGGAAGTAGGGCAGTTCGGGTCATTCGTATAGGGTTCCAGGATGGTCATCCCGGCGGTAATGCCGTTCGACTCGTAGCCACGGTAGAAATAATCCACCATCCATCCATAAACCAGCGGATGGCCTTTTTTAGCCTTCTCAATAGCTGTTAATCCCGCCAGCGGGAATAACGAATCGCGCAATGCGGTGGTGGTTGAAAGCTGTCCATAAAGGTTGACATAATTATCCATCCATTTGTTCAGTTCAGCCGTTTTTATCAACAGCGGATCCTTGAAATCCATGCCATCAAAATAGTGGTTGATCAGGCTGTGAATCCGGTCTGTCTCCGTTCCCTTCAGCGATATTTCCGGCACATACTGGAAATGATACAGGTTGCTCACGAAGAGCGCTTTATCCTGCCGGGCGCGGGCTTCCAGCCATTGATTGTAGGATTGCCGCCGCTGCTCGTATTCCCTGATCCCCTGCTGGTAAAATTTTGATTCCGTATCATCATAATTCATTAAAAAATTCTGCAACAGGCCTAGTTTTTCCTTTTGCTTGCCATTTTCCTTTGAAAACTGCACAAAAGTTGCATTTTCCAGTTCCCCCGGCTGGAAACGGGTGCTGTCGCCATTGTTGCAATAGGTGGGGCTTACCCAGAGTTCCAGGTCCTGTTCATAGGCGAAGATGTTCTTTTCAGATGGATAAGGTGTGCTCGACTCCTTTTCCTTGTAATCAAACCGCAGGACAAACTCACCGGGAAGTTTGTCTTTGGGAACAGAAATTTTGGTTGTTTCGCCATTCCTGATGCCTGTCACCTCCACAATGGGCTTGAATGTTTTAGAAACCGACAGCGCCAGAAGGCTTATTTTGCTTTCGTAAACGCCACGGAGATGGATAGTGATGGCAACATCCCTCGCTTGTGCAGCGCTGTGCAACGTGAAGGCCAGCATTTGAAACACAAAGATGGCAATGATCCCGGCGATGGTCCGTACAACTGTTCTGCTTTTTCGGTGAAGGGTGGCCATGGTCTCCTTTTTTTTTACAAATATACAATCAGAAACCAATCCAAAAACTATTTTACCGGCAACATCTGTCTACCGGAAAAATATTGCTCCGGTTGGAGGGTCATTGCCTGCGTTTCAGCCTGAATTCTACCGAAAATGGCATTGTTATAGAATTCTGGCAGTTAAAGACCCCTTTGGTGTTTTCGTAAACCGTACCCTGAATGGTTCCTTCTATCAATTGCCCTGGATTGCCCCACCTGGAAATAACCAGGGTGTTGACAGCACTGGTTCTTTCTGATTCCTCACAATTGTCGTTTACCTTATGACGCGTATAGTTGCCGGAATTTTCGTACGAGTTGTAGCCGGGGGTGGACCATGCCAGTGCAGCTCCCGTACCGGTTCTTATAGCGATGACGATGGCTTTGTTCTCTGCCGGAAATTTTCCAAAACTGTAGGTACCGGTACTGGTCACATCGGGATTGATATAGGAAAAACTGTAGCCAAATGATTTTGCAGGATCTAAAAGAAAAGAAGATTGAGAAGCAACAGAGAACACCTGGTTGCTTGTATCCCAGGTTGCAACGGCAAACCGTGTGTCGCCTTCGGGGAAAACTTTGCTGGCAAGCGCAGGATTTAACAAATCGTAACTGAAGTACGTTACACCTCCCACGATCAGTTTAAAGAAAGCAGTATCGCTGCCTCCACCGCCGCCACCGGTGGTGAATTGTTTCTCATTGCCATAGTTTACCCCTTTGCAGTTAATTGCAAAGGCTCTCACATAATACGTTGTGCTGGGAGTTAGCGAACCGACCGGCACGGTGAAAACCTGGGTTTCCGTGAACGGGTCTTCAGGGTAGAAAGTTCCGCTGATTGAGGGGTTGTGGGCGGTACCGATGGCCACACCACGTACACTTACCGGGCAGGAACCGCCATCCGTGACGGTGCCGCCCAATTGTGCTGATACACTGGTTACCAAAGTCGGATCAGCCGTAGTAAGTGAGGCGGTACCGGCAACGGGTTTGTCCACGGGGGTGGTATCCTTCTTGCAACTGGCAACGATAAACATCGTGGATAGAAAAAGAAATATGGTGATTTTTTTCATTGGCTTATTTTTAAGATTTGTTGTTAAAATGAAATGGCAGGGAGGCCCCCTCCAAGGGGAGGGTTCATTGTTTTATTTTTTACTCTCTAATTTTTCAATCCGGGCCAGTAATTGCTCAACCGTTTTGTTCAGCGCCTCATTTGATTGTTTCAAAGTTTCAATCATCTGCTGCTGCTCCTGCATTCCCTTTACCAGAGGCACTACAAACTCGGCATACCGCAGCCCGTAATAATCCTTATCATTTTTAGGTGCATCCACCCCGTCGAAATTAAAGCCGATCTTTTGAGCAGCCGCTTCCACCTCCTGCGCAATAAAACCGGTGCTGACCTGGCTGTATTTTTCACCGGTGGAAAATTTCATGGAAGGATCCTTCTCTTTGAGCTTTGCATGACTTTTGGTCACCCCTGTAAAATCATTGACTTTTTCACGGTTCAACTGGTAGGTTACCGGCCGCAACTGGTTGATAAAGCTTAATCCTGGTACGTCTTCCTTCACATTCTCCTTGAACCTGCCATCAGAAATATGGGTCCAGTCAGCATATCCGCCGATGGAGTTTACATAAATATTGCCCAATCTTACCTGGTCGGTGGCGGTAGGTGTTGCATCGGTGCCCAGGCAGGTCGTGTTATCATATGAAGTTGCAGCATTTCCTGAATTTTCCCCGACAGCTGTATTATATGAACCTGAAATATTTCCCCACAGCGAACCGGAACCAACCGCCGTATTCTGGAATCCTTCTTTATTCCTCGTGAGTGCATTGTATCCATAAGCCGCATTGTTGCTGCCCAAAGTATTTTGCGAAAGTGACTGTGATCCATTGGCAGTATTGTAATTTCCTTCTGAATTTTCCCAAAGTGCATACCAACCCGTACCGGTATTCTCGCTTCCTATGGTGTTATATAATAAACAAGATTCTCCTATTGCGGTATTATCATTCCCTGTTGAATTTATGCCCAATGCATTACTGCCTAATGCTGTGTTGGCGATTCCCTCGGTGTTGGCGTACAAAGCTTCAAAACCAACTGCTGTATTCCAATATCCAATGTTGTTTTTATATAATGTCTCGAAACCAATGGCAGTGTTTTCTGTGCCGGTTGTGTTCGAGTATAATGATTTTGAACCAATGGCCGTGTTGTGCATGCCGTTTGTGTTCGAGTATAATGATTTTGAGCCGATGGCAGTGTTACCAATAGCTGGCCAGGGATAATCACCGCCAATTCCATTGTTAAACAAAGCGGAATCACCAATGGCGACTAGGTTGGAGAGCGTGGTATTTAATTTTAACGCATTAATTCCGATTGCTACATTTGAATATCCTGAAATATTGGCATGAAGCGCCTGGAATCCGACTGCGGTGTTGTTTTTTCCTGTGGTATTGGAAAAAAGTGCGAAGACCCCGCTGGCAGTATTTCTGGATCCGGCATTATTTGCATAAAGAGACTGGAACCCGAATGCCGTATTATAGAGTCCTGAACTGTTGGATTTCAGGGATTGGTAACCCAGGGATGTAATGCCCTTTAACTCTTCAATTCTGCCCGACACCTGGTTATTTACCCTGAAAGAAAGCGGGACATTATCGGTGGTCCCGATAAAATTCAAACCGTCAGAAGTGCCGTTGTTCCCTGCCAGGTTCCAGGTGCTGCTGCTGCCATTTGTCCAGGAAGCCTTTCCGGCGGCATCCGATGTGAGTACCTTGCCGGCACCCTGGGTGCCATCCACCACGCTGAAAGTTCCATGTATGTCTAAACTCGCCGCCGGATTATCCGTTCCAATACCCACCGCCTGGTTGCTTCCATTGATAAATAAAAGATTATGGCCCTGGGCGCCCAATGAAAGTACATTGTAACCCCCTGGTTGTCCTGTTTGCATAATGCCAACTGCGCCAGCACCACTACCTGCCAGGGCCACGCCCATTTTAAGCCTGTACTGGCTGTTTCCAAGCCGGAAATCTCCGTCTCCATTGATTACATCCCAATTATTCCCGCCGGTAATATCAAATACTGTTGCGGGAGCGGAAGTGCCAATGCCGACATTGCCCCCGCTGAAATATAAACCGGATCCGCTGGATAACCACTGGCTGCTCATCATTACCCAATTCGGGGCGCCAGGCGTTCCATGGTTGGAATAATACTGGTTGTTGTCCGTGCAGAAAATCAATAACCCGGTCGCCGGGCGGACGATTGCATCACGCCCCGTTGCATTCATCCGGGGAACAAGCATCCCTTTTGAAGATGATTTCACGTCAAGCATGGCCGAACTGTCGGGAGCGGTGCCGTCGGTGTTTACGGCTACCTGCGAAAACAACACCCTGCTGCTGAACAGGAATATAACGATGATATAAATTGCTTTTTTCATAACTTATTTGTTTTGATTGGATTATTACTATTCAATGTTTGCTCAGTTTTTAATGATCTTTACGACCTCCGACCGTTCTCCCGACTGCACATGAACCAGGTACATGCCGGCTGGCCTGCCTGAAAGTGAGAACTGCATTTTGGATTCGCCGTCCGATGTTTTTTTCAGGAGCTGGCTTCCCTGCATGCTGTAAACGGTTACACTGGCACCCGCGTTTGCATCAGGTCCCAACAACTCAACATTGACGATATCCGTGGTGGGGTTCGGGTACACTTTAATAAACTGGTTCTTACCCGTTGTTTCGATCCCAACGGCATCCTCCTTTTGAATGCTGCCGGCAACCAATGAATTGAAGGAGGCGCCACAGTAGGTTCCGTTGGTGGTGATGTATCCGTGAAGATAACCGCCGTTGTTGACCTTTGACCCGGCAAGCATCCGTATTTCACTGCCGGCCACGAGGGTTGCATTTCCTCCATTTTCAACCACGAACGTGGTTCCGTTTCCGGCCACGGTAAGTATTTGCGTGGCATCATAACAGGTCGACACCCCGTTTGGAAGGATGATGTTCGCCAGTTCCTGGTTTGCAGGCGGCGTGGTGCTTTTCACCCCGGTAAACGAGCTGAACGAACCAATTCCCTGTGCCGTTAACTGGTGGGTTGCCGTATTGGCCAGGGCGTAGGTGGTCCATGGCAACGGGTTTACCCTGGTGCATGACAGTATGTTTTCATTCCCGGCCACATCCGCGGCAACATACTGAAATGCTGCATTGCAGGCGAAGCTGGTGATCCCCGACTGGGTGATCGTCCAGTAGCGGTTCAGGTAATTGCCGGTGATGTTCGGATCGGGATACGGGGTGTTTTTCAGGCTCACTCCGGCATAATTGCCCGATCCGAAGGTGCCGCCGGTAAAGGCCAGGGTAACCGGCGAATATTCAGGGGTGCCCGTATCATCTCCAACAGGATAGCTGAAAGTTCCCGTGAATCCTGACGGAAATTCTTTTCGAAGTTCGCCGGAACCGGTCGCGATAACCATGGCGCCGGCCGATGGGGTGCCCGAAATGGCACCAGATGGACCCAGAAGCAAATTGCTGGCGCCAAGGGTGATCTTGCCGCTGGTTAAGGCAAGAATGCCATTTACAGCGGTATTCCCGCCAAGGACAATCCCTGAGGCATTGTTTGCAGTGAGGTTTTGAATGATGTTCTGCCCGCTGATGGTTTGACTGGCTGTTCCCGAAAATTCAGCTGTTCCATATCCGATAGCATTTGGCGATGCATTTTCGTTGGTGAGTCCCATGTTCAGGATCAGTGTTCCTGCGTTGTCGAGGATTGCCCCTGTTTTTACGACCAGGTTTTGCGACGAAACAACCGTTGTTCCCGCCGTTACTTTAAAGGTGGTTCCGCTGGTGATCACGTTTTCGGCCATGGCGGGGGTTTGCCCCGTCAGAAAGAAGGAAAGCGCTGCGAAAATCGCTGGTATTATAAGGCTGATGTTGGTTTTCATATAATTATGGTTAATGGTTAAGGTTGCATTTTATTTGGTTTAATATCTGGTTTATCAAGTCCCTCCCTTTGGCGGGAGAATTTCAGGGTGGTTAATGGGATTCAGGATGCGGGCCTTTCAATCCCGAACACAGCGAACGGAAAAACCGGACATCTTGTCATAATTGGGTCTGCCTAAACTTGCGCCTCCACACTGGAGGTACCTGTACCATGCGTCGGACGTGGCGGACTCAGACGACGACCAGATGTAGGCGAAGGCGGAAAGATTGTAGAAATTGCCATCGTTGTCTCTGAGTCCGCCCGGAAGAGCAGTAAGCCCACTGAGGTTGGTAGCGCCGGCATTTGGAGAAGACCAATGTGTCGTACCGGTTTCTTTCATCTTCCCTCCGGCGACACTTTCTCCGCCAAGGTAGGTTGCAAGGGTAGTCCATTCTGCATCACTTGGCAAATGCCATCCTGCGGGACAAATCCCCTGTACATTCCCTGTAGGTAGGGGGTTCCACGAAGTAGTGTTGGTCGCGCCGTTGAGGTATTGAACCATCTCCGCCCACTGGTATAAGCCGCCATACACATCACAGTTGGCTGAATTGTTATCATAGCAATATTTTTCGATCACCGCGTTGTTGGTCTGATCCTGGCTGCCCAGGATGGCGATGCCGATGTTCAGGTTTTCGGTCATCCAGCATTGCATCCCGATGACCACGGAGTTGTAGGTCTTTCCGCCATAGGTGACCGTGCCGCAATTCTTGCCGTCGAGGGTGGAGGCGGTTTCCCATGAGTCGCCATTGAACCAGCAGATGGCGTGGATGGTGGTATTGTAAACCATCAATCCTGCAGCAGGAGCGGTGATGCCATTCATCTGCGTGGCGGTCATCCGGGGCGGCAGAATCCCCTTGCTGGTAGATTTCACATCCAGCATCGCCGAATTATCCGGCGTGCTGTTGTCGGTATTGATGCCAACCTGCGCAAGCAGTGTGCAGGTAAAGAGCAGGAAACCAGTAAGAAAAGATATTTTTTTCATAATGCGTATGTAAAGTTGTTTGACAGGTCAATTAATTCTTCAGGCACCGCGCAGCAAAGCCGTCACTCTTGTAATAACCTCCACGGTAAAGGGTTTCATTGCTGGTGTTGAGGTTCCGGTACCATGCCTGGATGGAATTAGTCTCAGAAGCGGCCCAGAAGTCACCATAGATCGCCTGGAAGATAAAGCTTCCGCTCACATCGCGGTCGCCCCCGGGCAGGCCCGTAAACCCGCTTGCATTGGTGGCGCCTGTATTCGGAGCGGCCCAATGCACGGTGCCCGTCTCCTTCATTTTTCCTCCTGCAACGCTTGCCCCGCCAAGATAGGTTGCCAGGCTGTTCCATTCTGCATCCGACGGCAAATGCCATCCTTCGGGACAAATACCCTGCACATTCCCCGTGGGCACCGGTTCCCATTTAGTGGTATTGGTTGCACCATTCAGGTATTGAACCACTTCGCCCCATTGGTACAAGCCGCCATATACATCGCAGTTGGCCGGAATGTTATTGTAGCAATACTTTTCGATGATGTTGTTGTTGGCCTGATCCTGGCTTCCCAGGACGGCCGTTCCGATGTTCAGGTTTTCATTCATCCAGCATTGCATCCCGATGATCACCGAGTTGTAGGTCTTTCCTCCATAAACAACAGAACCGCAGTTCTGCCCGTCATGGCTGATCCAATTGTACCATGAAGTGCCATTGAACCAGCAAATGGTGTTCAGTGTTGTATTGTAAATCGTCAACCCTTCAGGTGGCGATGAAATGCCGTACATCTGGGTGGTGGTCATCCGGGGAGGTAGCAGACCTCTGCTCGTTGATTTTACATCCAGCATCGCTGAATTATCCGGTGCGCTGTTGTCGGTATTGATGCCCACCTGGGCTAACAATGTGCTGCCTGTCAGCAGAAGGAGAAGGATGGGTAAGATTATTTTTTTCATGGTCAACTTTTATGATGATGATTGCTGGTGATTTTCCAGGCCCCTTCAATCTTTGCAGCATCGGGCAGAGTACCCATTGGTCTCATTGATGCCGCTCCGGTTTACCTCGGCTTTGTTATAGGTCATATCGTGGTGCCAGCCTTTCCCTGCCGAACTCTCTGAAGCCGACCAGAAAAAAGCGAAATTTGTGCTGTTGAAGAAACTGCCACCACTTAACCTGCCACCTGGCAGGGCGGTGAAACCACTGCGGTTGGTTGCACCGGTATTGGGAGTTGTCCAATGACTGATATCCGTTTCTTTAAGCTTTCCGCCTGCAGTTGTACCAAGCGATCCTGAATTGCCACAATTTACAGTGGCATCCAGATAGGTTTCCATCTGACAAAATTCCGCATCCGAAGGCACATGCCAGCCGGCCGGGCATATTCCCTGGATGCCAGCGGGATTGGATTTGCCGGGTGGGGTGTAGTTCATCAGTTCATTCCACTGGTACAATCCACCGTAAACCTCACAGTTCGCCGGGTCGTTGTTGTAGCAATATTTTTCCACAATTCCGTTGTCTGCCTGGTCCTGGCTTCCGTTGATCATGGTGCCGATGTTCAGGTTTTCGGCCATCCAGCATTGAAGTCCGATGATCACCGTGTGATAGGTCTGTCCTCCATACGAAATCATACCGCATCCCTGCCTGGCCTGGTGGGTCACGATATCCCATGAAGTTCCGTTAAAACAGCATATAATATTCAGGGAGGTGTTATACACCAACAATCCCGCGGCAGGGTTTGAAATGGCAAGCATCTGTGAAGTGGTCATCCGGGGCGTAAGCAACACCTTGCCTGATGACTTCACATCGAGCATCGCCGAACCGTCCGGCGGACTGCCATCGTTATTTATAGCTACCTGCGAAAACAACAGGCTGCTACTGAACAGAAACAGAACTATAAATGGAGTTATCATTTTCATGGTTCAATGGTTTTTAATTTGATTATCCTGGCGGATTTGCAACGTCCATTCAATTCTTCAGGCACCGCACCGACTGCCCAACAATCTTTTCGAGGCCTCCCGCACCCACCATCTGAGTGATGTTTTGCATGGATCGGACCCATGCGAAAGTCCCACTGTTGTAACTGTACTGCGACGAAGACACGAAACCGGTATAGCTGGCGAGATCGTAGAAACCGTCAGTTAAATAGCGTTCCCCTCCTGGAAGAGCAGTGAACCCGCTCGTGTTGGTGGCTCCGGTATTTGGTGAGAGCCAATGACTTGTTCCTGCTTCTTTCATCTTCCCTCCGGCAACACTTTCTCCGCCAAGAGAGGTTGTAAGCGCAGTCCATTCAGCATCGGCCGGCAAATGCCATCCCGGCGGGCAAATTCCCTGCACATCACCCGTTGGCAAAGGGTTCCAGGAGGCTTGGTTGGTGGCGCCGTTCAGGTATTGTACCACTTCAGCCCATTGGTACATGCCGCCATATACATCACAGTTGGCCGGAATGTTATCATAGCAATATTTTTCGACGACTGCGTTGTTTGCCTGTTCCTGGCTACCGTTGATCATGGTGCCGATGTTCAGGTTTTCTGCCATCCAGCATTGTGTTCCGATGACCACGGTTTGATAGGTTTGCCCTCCATACGAAATCGTACCGCATCCTTGTCCGGTTCCGTTGGTCATGGCGTCCCAGGAGGTGCCGTTAAAAGAGAAGAGGATATTCAGGGTCGTGTTGAAAACAATTAGCCCCGCGGAAGGCGACGCAATGGCATTCATCTGCGAAGTGGTCATTCGCGGCGGAAGCAACCCCTTGCCTGTTGACTTCACATCGAGCATCGCCGAATTATCCGGCGCACTGTTATCATCATTTATTCCTGCCTGGGCCAACAATACGCTGCTAAAGAGCAGAAAGACCACCGTAAGTACAGATAATTTTTTCATCGTTTAACTTTAATGTTGTTTGACAGGCCAATCATTACTTCAGGCACCGCGCTGCAAAGCCGTCGCTCTTGTAATAACCTCCACGATACAAGGTCTCGTTGCTGTTGTTCAGGTTCCGGTACCATGCCTGGGTAGAATTACTCTCCGAAGCGGTCCAGAAGTCACCATAGATCGTTTGGAAGATGAAGCTTCCGCTCACATCGCGGTCGCCTGCGGGCATCCCCGTAAACCCGCTTGAGTTGGTAGCTCCGGCATTTGGAGCGGCCCAAAACCAGGTTGACTTCATCTTTCCTCCTGCAACGCTTGCCCCGCCAAGATAGGCTGCGAGGCTGCTCCATTCCGCATCATTCGCCAGATGCCATCCTGCGGGACAAATCCCCTGGACATCGCCTGTTGGCGCCGGGTTCCACGATGTGCCGTTGGTTGCGCCATTCAGATATTGGACGATTTCGGCCCATTGGTACAAGCCACCAAATATATCACAGTTGGCCGGCATGTCATCGTAGCAATATTTTTCGATGATCCCGTTGTCGGCCTGTTCCTGGGTTCCCGGGATGGCCGTGCCGATGTTCAGGTTTTCAGTCATCCAGCACTGCATCCCGATGATCACCGTGTTGTAAGTCTTTCCTCCGTAAACAACAGAACCGCAGCTTTGGCCGTCACGGGTTTCCCACATATCCCAGGCGGTGCCATTAAACAAACAGATTGAGTTCAATGATGTATTGTACACCATTGAACCTGCAACAGGTGAAGAAATGCCAATAATCTGGGCGTTGGTCATCCGGGGAGGAAGGAGGCCTTTTGTGGTTGATTTCACATCTATAAAAGCCGAAGGATCGGGCGGACTGCCATCGGTGTTGATGGCCACCTGGCTGTAGGTGCGAAAACAAGTGATCGTCATCATGAATGCGAACAATAAAAGGAGTTTATACATTTTTTTCATGTTAAAACAGTTGTATTGGTATTGGAGGGTAAAAAACACCTCAACTTATGGTTTCCGTCATTTTATAAGAAGCATTCATTGGTCAATATTTTAGTACAAAAATGCATCAATCGGGTGCGATGAACGGTCTGAGTTGCCATGAATCAACCTGTTACCTTCCAAACAGATGGTTTTTTGTTTCTGACCTCCAGGCACACCGGGATTGACCCCTGTTGTCAATCCATTTCCGCGATCCGGATTTGAAACAAGAACAATGACTGATCAGTAAAAATTACAAGCGTGTATTGCTTACAGGGAACTTGCGGCATTTATGCCTGTATCAGGAAGCAACCAGGCCCTCTTTGTCCTGCATTTATCCGGGTGTGCTCATTACCCCCAGCTGTTCCATCACCGCCACCTGGTCGGCCATCAGCCAGTGATGCACGATTTTCCCGTTTTCAATCTCATAGCTGACCACAAAAGGAAATTCGACGTTCCGGTGTGTGGGGGGAATGCCGTTAAATTCTCCTTCATGAACACCTTTGGCCCGTGCACGAACAACGACCCGGTTACCTTCAGCCGTGATCTCATCCATAAACATTTCGTACCGCGGAAACACGGTGTCAAAAAAAGCAATATGCCCGATCAGCTCTTCGTCTGTAATATATTCTTCCATCAGTTCCCGTGTTTTGTAAACACCGCTGAGGGCGTTAATATAACGGATGACGAATTCCTTGTTTTGTCTGGTTTTTTCCATGATGTTTTTTTTTAGCAAAGATACCTGCCAAATTAGGGCTTTGTTAGTCCGTATGTTGCAATCTTTTATTCATTTGTTGCAGAATTATTGGCACGACGGGAAACAGAGGGCTGTATCCCGTATTGCTTATTAATAATTTTTGCGAATGGGCTCATGCGCTGAAGACCCGACCTGAAGTCTATTTCGCTAAGGGTTAAATCTATTCTTATAATCATCGTATGAATCTTCTGAGTAACGTAAACCATAAAAGATATTTGGCAAAAAAAACACTGAAATAATAAATAGTATTGTGTTCAAATCCATGAATATCTGATGCGAAGGCACATGTACCAATGCAAAAATCAATCAGGGATTTAGATTTCTTGACATAATCCTACTTGTTCATTACGCCCAGTTGCTCCATTAACACCATTGAATCCGCAATGAGCCAATGATGCACGATTTTTTCATTTTCAATCTGGTAGCTGATTACGAGCGGAAATTCAACAGTACGGTGAGTTGGTAAGATGCCATTAAATTCACCTTCATGGCGGCCTTTCATTCGCCCGCGAACGATTACCCGGTTTCCTTCGGCCATCAATTCGTCGACCAAAATTTCGTAATTGGGAAATACCGATTCAAAAAAAAGAATGTGCCCGATGAGTTCTTCATCAGCAATATATTTCTCCAGAAGTTCCCGTGTTACCACTGCTCCGGCCATTGCGTTAAAATAACGGATGATAAACTCCTTATTTTGTCTGTATTGTTCCATCTTGTTTTTTTTAAAAAAGGAAATTGTCAGATTAAGACACCGTTAATCCGTTCGTTGCACTCTTTTATTCATTTGTTACAGATTTATTCGAACGACGTAAAACTGAGGGTGGTACGCCGTATTGCTTTTTGAAAACTTTTGTGAAATGGCTTACGGTCTGGAACCCGGTTTTAAAGGCTATTTCGCTGACTGTTAAATCTGCAGTCTCAAGCATTTCCTTCGCCTTTTGCAGACGGATCGTTTTGATATAAATGGCAGGAGCTTGCCTGACAAGGGACTTCAACCGGCGGAATAATTGCGTTCTGCTCATCGACATTGCTTTACATAAAGCATTGGAATCGAAATTTTCATTTTCCAGGTTCACTTTGATGAGGGTATTTATTTTTTGCATAAAAGCAGCTTCATGCGGGCGGCTCTTTTCAAGAGAAGCAATTAATTTTTCTGTTTGTGAAAAATGCGTATTGAACCGTTTTTGAATTTCCCTGTAAAACTGGGGAAGGTTGTAGGTTGGCATATTTTTCTGGTCCGGCTGTTTTGGCGTGAGGTCCGGCTGTTGTAAAGGAAGAACCAGGCGGTACATCGTGCCATGTGGCAATGGGTATCCGCCAAATGAATAGGTCTTATGTTCAGAAACTTCGATTACGCGCATCAAATTAATTTTGGTGTTTTCAACTTCCACCTGTAAGGTTTGATTATCGGCACCATAATATAACCTTACCATGATTTTGCTTTTTGGCGGTGCCAAATTGATAATGTTGCAAATCAGTTGAACCAGCGATTGGGAAAGCAAAAATGGCTGGTATTGCACCATTTGCTTTTTTATATCGGATGAAAAGGAGATTTGTACTTCGTTGGCCTGGGCATAGGGATGCAGGCTTTGGGCCAAACCTTTCAAAAAAGGCACAATATCGGCTATAGAAGCATAAATCATACGGGTCCTCCGGGCGAAATGCGATGATTAAAATTTGGCTAAATATATTGCAAAATATAATATAATTTGCAATATATTAAGATGTTATCTTTGGAACAGCTGGAAATATTTCCGATCAGGGCAGCCAAAAACAGGTTATATTCTGTTTATCAGGCAGATTGGCAGGCTTCTGATCAGCCAAAGGATCATGGCTGATCTGTATATTTTATGTGTGTTAATTTAATAACGTGATTTTATCGAAGAACAAGCCAATAAAAGGCAACCAAGAATGACCACCGGGGTGCGGATAAAATCAGGAAACCCAGTCATAATCCATTTGTTTACGCGCAAGATCGATGCGTTTGACCCGTATTTTAAGTTTGTCCCCAAGCTTAAACCGGTAACCATGCCGCTGCCCGATGATCTGATAATTTTCTTCATCCAAATAATAATAGTCATCTTCAAGGTCACGCAGGCGGATCATCCCTTCGCATTTGGTTCCGATGATTTCAGCAAAGATGCCCCATTTGCTCACCCCCGAAATCAGGGCGTCAAACTGCTGGCCCACCTTGTCAAGCATGTATTCGGCCTGCTTGTATTTCACCGACATCCGTTCAGCATCCACTGCACGGCGTTCCATCTCCGAGGCGTGTTCGCACATCGGTTCGTATACCTCCTTTGAAACCGATGGTGCGTTGTGCATGTAATCAAACAACAAACGGTGAACCATCAGGTCGGGATAGCGGCGGATCGGCGAGGTGAAATGCGAATAAAACTGGAATGCCAGTCCGTAATGGCCGATGTTGTTCGTCGAATAATAGGCTTTCGACATCGTGCGGATGGCAATGGTCTCAATCATCGTCTCGGTGCCGGTACCCTTGATGTCGTTGAATAGTTTATTGAAAGAGTCGGCAAGGGATTTTTTTGAACTGATTTTGATTTTATAACCCAGCCGTTCGACGAATTGAGTGAAATTTTCAAGCTTCTCCGGGTTCGGGGTATCATGAACCCTGTAAACAAATGCCTTCACTGCCTGGTTTTCTCTTTTTTTGCCGATAAATTCGGCTACTTTGCGGTTGGCCAGCAACATGAAATCTTCGATGAGTTTGTTGGCATCTTTCATCTCCCTGAGATAAATGTTTAACGGCCTTCCCTGCTCATCGAGTTTAAAACGTACCTCCTGGGTTTCAAAGTTAAAAGAACCTTTCCTGAACCGTTCATCACGCAGTTTAAAAGCAATTTTATTCAGGATGACGATCTCTGCGGCATATTCCCCTGTTCCCGATTCAATGATCGTTTGAACCTCCTCATAGGAAAAACGGCGGTTCGATTTGATGACCGTCTTTCCAAACCACTCCGAATAGATTTTCGCATTTTCATCCATCTCAAAAACCGCGGAAAAGCACAACCGCTCTTCATCCTGTTTCAGGGAACACAATCCGTTCGACAACCGTTCGGGAAGCATCGGGATGGTGCGGCCCACCATGTAAACCGATGTTCCACGCTCCACCGCTTCCTCTTCGATGGCCGATCCGGGTTTGACATAATAGGATACGTCGGCAATGTGAACCCCGATTTCCCAATGCCCGTTGTCCAGCACCTTCAGTGAAATTGCATCGTCAAAATCCTTGGCGTCTTCCGGGTCGATGGTGATGGTAAAAACCTGCCGGAAATCCTTGCGTTTGGCTATTTCCGGCTCCGGGATTGTGTCGGGGAAGGAAGCAGCTTCCTTTTCCGCTTTGGGGGAGAACGACAACGGAAAATCAATTTCTGCCAGGATCGATTGCATTTCCACCTTGTTATCGCCCGGTTTCCCGAGCACCTCCTTCACTTCGCCAAACGGGTTGGCCGACTGCTCAGGCCATTCAGTGATCACCACCACAACCTTCTGCCCGTTTTTTGCACCGTTCAGTTTTGAATTGGGGATGAAAATATCGACCGGCATGGTTGCGTTATCCGGCCTGAGAAAAGCAAAATTTTTTGAAGTCTCGATCGTGCCAACGAATTGCTTTTTATTCCGCCTGATGATCTCGGCAATCTCCCCTTCCAGCTTATGGCCTTTCCGCCTGGGGAAAATAAAAACCTTCACTTTGTCTCCGTGCAGGGCGTGATTTGTATTTGTCGCGGCAATGAAAACATCTTCCGATTTATCCTCCGGGATCACATAGGCTTTCCCGGTCTGTTTCATATCCACCGTACCGGTCAGCGATGTTTTTACCTCCTTTGCATAACGCGGGCTCTCCTGGTTGATCTGGTATTTCCCCCGTTTGCTCATGGCGAGTTCCTGGTTTTTGAACAACTGCCCGATGATCAGGCCGATCAGGTCCTTGCTTGCCCGGTCTTTGATGCCAAGCCTTGCTGCAACCTGCTTGTAATTGAAACTGCTGTACGGATTGTTCTGGAAAACATCCAGCACCGATTTTACGAAGGTGTTCTTCTCACTGCCGCTCAAACTCTTTTTCTTTGACATGGTTTTATGATTAACGTAACATTTTGATATTGATCATCCCGCACCCGTCCGCCTATCTCCCCGGAATCGCCTCCAGCAACTTTCTCGTATATTCCGACCGGGGATTCGAATACACTTCGTCCGCTTCTCCCATTTCTTCGATTTTTCCGTTTTTCATGACGATCAGGCGGTCAGACATGAATTTAACCACCGACAGGTCATGAGAAATAAAAATATAGGTCAGCCCAAAATCCTTTTTTAAATCGTTCAGCAAATTCAGCACCTGCGCCTGGATGGAAACATCAAGCGCTGAAACCGACTCATCGCAGATGATCAGCCTGGGTTCAACCGCCAGCGCACGGGCAATGCAGATCCGCTGCCGCTGCCCACCGGAAAACTCGTGCGGGTACCTGTAAAAATGATCGGGGTTCAACCCGACTTTTTCAAGGAGTTCCATTACCTTCGCTTTTCTGCCCGATTCATGATCATGCAGCCCGTGAACTTTCATCGGTTCCATGATGGACGGGCCAATGGCGATCCTGGGATTCAAGGATGAATAGGGGTCCTGGAAGATGATCTGAAGATCTTTACGCAGCTTTTTCAGTTTTGCTGCGGTCAGCTTCGTGATGTCATGGCCCTGGTACATGATTTTTCCCGCTGTGGCAGGGATGAGTTCAAGGACAACCCTTGCGAGCGTTGTTTTCCCGCTTCCCGATTCACCAACGATTCCAAGCGTTTCGCCGGGATATACCTGGAAACTTGCCTGATCAAGGGCGACAAATGATCCGAATTTCCTGCCGAGTTGTTCAACTTTCAGGATGGAATCATGGGCATAAAGCTTTTCGTGATCTGCTTTTCTTTGAAAAGGGGTGATCACTCCTTCCTGCCCGGTGTTTTCGTCCCTCATGTATTTTTCAATGGTCGGCAAGCGCTTCAGCCGTATATTGAGCGGGGGGCGGCATGCCAGCAATCCGCGTGTATAAGGATGCAGGGGGTTGTTAAAAATATCATCAACGGATCCTGCCTCTACAATGGCTCCTTTGTTCATCACCAGCACCCTGTCGGCAAAACCCGCAACGATCCCCAGGTCGTGGGTGATAAAAAGAATGCTCATTTTCCTGGAGACCTGGAGGTTTTTCAACAGTTCCAGGATGGTTTTCTGAACGGTTACATCGAGCGCCGTGGTTGGCTCATCGGCGATGAGCAGAGCCGGATTGCAGGAAATCGCCATGGCGATCATCACCCGCTGTTTCTGCCCGCCCGATAACTGATGCGGATACGCTTTGAAAACCTCTTCCGGCCTGGCCAGCATCACCTCCCCGAAGAGTTCGAGCACTTTCTTCCGTGCCTGCTTTCTGGTGAATGCAAGATGAACCCTGAGGCTTTCCATCACCTGATCCCCGCAGGTAAAAACCGGGTTTAAAGAGGTCATGGGCTCCTGGAAGATCATGGAAATCGATCGCCCCCTGATCTTTTGCATCTTTCTTTCATCCAGCTGTAAAAGATCTGTTTCTTTGCCATCGGCGGCCCTGAATAATATTTTCCCGCCTGAAATTTTTCCCGGAGGCGTCGGGAGGAGCCTCAGCACAGCCAGGGCGCTTACCGTTTTACCGGAACCTGATTCTCCCACCACGGCCAGTGTTTCCGATTCGTCGAGGCTGAAAGATACATGATCAACCACGGTCAGTTCCCGAAAATCCGAGGTAAAACGTATTGTCAGATCCCGGACATCCAAAAGGGGAAGATTTTTCATCATCCGGCCAAATTTTAATCAAACCTACGTCTTTTTTTTTACCTGTATTACCTTTCCCGGTTTTTCCGATTAAGCATAAACCTTCGTCATGCGTTATATCAGCGACTTCATTTCACTTATTTTTCCGAGAATCTGCGCCGGATGCGGCAATAGCCTGTGGAAAAATGAAGAGGTGATTTGCCAGTTTTGCGAACATCATCTCCCGAAAACAAATTTTCATCTTGATCCGGAGAATCCCGTCACACGGATCTTCTGGGGAAGAGTACGGGTTGAAACCGGGACTGCTTTTCTCTATTTCAACAAAGGAGGCGTGGTTCAGCGATTGGTGCACCAGTTGAAATACAAGGGCAGGAAAGATATTGGAATTTTCCTGGGCAGCCGTTATGGACTGTCCTTAAAAGATTCCCCCGGATTCAATTCGGCCGACCTGATAGTCCCTGTTCCCCTTCACAGGAAAAAATTCACGAAGCGGGGATACAACCAAAGCGAACAATTTGCGATCGGACTGGCCGGGACCATGGAGATTCCGGTGAATACCCACCTGGTAGCCCGCATAAAAGCCACAGAGACGCAAACCCGGAAATCCCGGTTCACCCGATATCAGAATGTGAAAGAAATCTTTTCAGTTGATTCCCCGCAAAATTGGAGAGGCAAACACCTGGTGATTGTTGATGATGTAATCACCACGGGGGCAACGCTTGAGTCGTGCATACAGGCGCTGAATGCGATTCCTGAGGTTAGAATCAGCGTGGTATGTATTGCGGCGGCAATGATTTAGCAAATGCAAAATGAACAGTGCAAAATGCAAAATTTTTGCACTGTTCATGCGGGAGGTCGGGATTTTTGGGATTTTGATCCTGCAGTAATAACAGATTTTGCAGTTATGTTTGCCAGTTCTGCTGATTCATTGAAAAGAAATGTTACAACTTCATCGTTGGAATTAACCAAAGTGGATTCAATGATGAGTTTTATCCAGAATTTTGATTCGCGCATCTCTTTCAATACAATTTGCATTTTATGAATAAAATCAGCCCGGCTCTCTCCAGCCTTTGCTTCCTCATAATTTGCACCGGAAGATGTACCGGCACGAAAAAGCTGGATGTAAACATGACGGCCGGAATGCGTCGCACAAAGCTGCTTTTCAAGTTTCATGATATTAACGACAAAAACCATGAAACGATTGGACATTTTATCAGAAAAACCATCCATAGTTCCCTTATTTTAAACTGTTTTGTTTGTACTTTTCATTTTGAATTTTGAATTTTGAATTTTGAATTTTGAATTTTAATATAGCTTCCCTCCCAAAACAGCCGTCTTTCTAATTTTCTTCACGGTCCCATCCGGCCGTGTCAGTTCAATCAGCAGAATGTAATAACCCATCGGGGCTTTATTCCGCGCCATGGTGGTTCCATCCCAATAGAAAACACCTTCGCTCCCTATCAGCACATTGTTGGCAAGTTGCCTGATCAACCTGCCCCTGGAATCATAAACCACGATATTTACTGAACAATCTGCTGCATACCTGCTGATGGAAACCATCAATAAATCATCCCGGCCATCGTTATCGGGTGAAAATATTTGCGGGCAAACCTTTGCCTCCTCATCCGTATCATCCGGTTCGATCCAATGAGAATTCCGGTAACCCGGGGTAGCAAACCCGGCAGTTTCTGCAGCCGAATGCCAGTTGTTGTGATCACTCGAAGGCAATTCGGGGTTGGTCCTTTCCAGGGAAACCCCTTCTGCCGTCACCAGCAACGGATAATGCATTTCAGGGTCATACTGCATCCTGTCGATGATCGCCTGGTTATCCTTTCGTGCGATGATTACCGTTCCCGTATCATCTCCAAGTACCGGAAATCCGTCCATCCAGGCAATGGCTTCAGGATTGCCGGGGTGATATCTTTCGTTCAGATCTTGTGTGTTTGAGGTCAAAGCGATATAATCACCCGGAAATAAAAGATAGCCGCCTGCAGTCAATGGCATTGCATTGGGAAGTATTCCCGATGCGGTATCCCTGTTCGCAATAACCATTGTTTGAAGATCGATGACCTTTTCCGACCGGTTATACAATTCCACAAACCTGGCTCCCCCGGTGGCAGGATTGGATAAGAGTTCATTTATAACAACATCTTGTTTATCAACCTGTTGTGGCAACGCAAACCGGATGGAACGGGAGGTGTCGCAACTGTTCCCGGCACAATCTTGTCTCTTCCCCGAAATATTCAATGTATAGGTCACTCCGTTCTCGAACGAGTTATTAAAAATCAAATTTGCTGAAATGAATCCCGGCTGAACCGGTGCGACCCTGACGGGGTGTGCCACCCCGTCAGGGTCGCCGACGGCTGGATGAATGGTCCAACCTGCCGGGGAAAGGAGGGACGTACTATCCATCATCTCAGAGAATGTCACTTCCAGCAAGGCCGAATCGGAGATAACAGCCCTGAGTGCTTTGGGTTCACACAGATCCGGGGTGGCTTTTCTGATGGAATTTTCCCTTCCTGGCGTGCCGCCGGACCCATCTGTCGAGGGGCCCCAGTTTTCACTGCAACCGCATGGATTGGAGGAATCCATCATTTCAATCGACCATCCTCCCTCCTCTTTGAAGGAGCCCCGGTACCAGTCAGGTTGATAGGAAACAGCATGAATGACATGATGCAAGGGGTCTTTTAAAACAAGGGTTGTGCCTTCATTTGACAACGAGGTTGACGAGGTAAACAGCATGGCACATTTTGCAACATTCAAATAGGCAGAGTCCTTCACAATTAACAGGTATCCTTGCGCGGGAATGATCATCCGGGGAAAAACCTTTGAATAACTCCCGTATTTAAAGGTCCAGTCCTGCAGATTAACAGGAAAGGCAGACCGGTTGTACAATTCAACATATTCCCGGCTTGGCAGTGCGACCGGAGGATCGGGATTGGCCATGATTTCGCTGATCAGGATATCATATGGCTTCGGTTGGTGAAAACAGACCGGGACAATCGTATCCTTCAGGCGATTCCCGGATAAATCTACCACATCCCGGACCAACATCGAATCCTTGACCTCTTCTGGCAACGGCTCAGGCAGGAATAAGGAAACGAAATCCGGCCGGAGAACATCCTGGCGGCTTGAATCGGGTTTGACTCCATGCGTCAGGAGCAGGTAGTTTCCGGGGTTTTCAGCACCTTGCTTTTGTACGGGTTCTGAAAAACCAATCTGTAGAACACTCGGAGTGGCTGCCTCCACGGAAAGAATCTCAGGCGGCAATGAATCATGAACAATCCTGCCGACATAAAAATCATCGAAATAGAATTTTGTCGCATTGCTTGAGGTGTAACGGCACATCAGTCCAAACCATCGGGTGGCGCTGAATGAATCATCAAAAAATGTCCCTTCAGAAAAGTATCGGCTCCCCCCGGTCGTGTCAATCATCCCCTCCCAGTTTCCCGACTCATCGCGCGTGATTTTAATCCGGATGGTGTTGGTGGAATGTGCCATGCGGTAAGATTTGAAACTGAACAGTCTGGCTACAGCCGCACCCGTCTGCTTCATGATGCAAATAGAATCGTCACTACCTCCGGCCTGAAGATAATAACCATTCATGGGCAATACAACCCCGCCTGTATCCGCTGTTAAATAGATCCTTGCATGATTGTTGGAGGAGGTATTGAACGAGAGTTTTATCAGGAAACTCCATTCGGTGTTTAAAATCCTTGAATTCCGTGTAAACAGGATGGAGGTATCGCTGCCGGACGAATATAAATGAAGCTGCCTGGACGAATTGATTTCGAAATGCGTTGTATCGCCTGTCCATTTAGGATTGCGCGTAAAATTTCCGTCTGAAAAATCATCTGTTACCTGGCCCAGGGCAATGGAGGAAATGCAGACAATGCAAATAATACAGGAAGAAAAAGTTTTCATAAACCATCTTTTTCTGCTTAATCGGAAAAGAACAAAAAGGTAATACGCCTGTTGATAAGAACTTCAATATGAATTTCGCTGTTTCGCCATTTCACCATTTCGCTGTTTTTCTTTTATCTTTGCCGAAAATCTAAAACCATGAAACTGGCAGTTGTCGGAGCCACCGGGCTTGTCGGAAGGGAAATCCTCAAGGTACTGGATGAACACAAAATATATCCTGATCCGTTCATCCCTGTTGCATCTTCAAAATCGGCCGGGCTTCCGCTCCTTTTCAATCACCATCGTTACTTTATTCATACACACGAACAGGCGATAGAAGCAAAACCCGACGTTGCAATCTTTTCTGCAGGAGCCGCTGCTTCCAGGGAATGGGCTCCCCGCTATGCAGCGGCAGGCATTACCGTGATTGATAATTCTTCGGCCTGGCGAATGGACCCGGAAATTCCACTGATCGTTCCCGAAATTAATGCATCCATCCTGACAAAGCACCATAAAATCATTGCCAATCCAAACTGTTCAACCATTCAGCTGGTTCTGGCCCTGGCCCCGCTTCATGCAAAATACCACATTAAAAGGATCGTTGCATCCACCTACCAGTCGGTTACCGGCACCGGAGCCAAGGCCGTCCGTCAACTTGAAAATGAACGCAATGGCATTAAAGGGGAGATGGCCTATCCATACCCGATCGACCTGAATCTTTTCCCGCACGGGGGAGATTTTCTTGAAAACGGATACACTTCAGAGGAGATGAAGCTGGTGAGGGAAACACAAAAGATTCTCAATGATTATTCCATCCGGATCACTGCAACCATCGTCAGGGTCCCTGTATTGGGAGGACATTCCGAGGCGGTCAACCTGGAATTCGAACATGATTTCGAAATCGGAGAAGTTGTTCAGCTGCTCGCAAACACGCCGGGGATTGTCATTCTCGATGATGTTAAAAACAACATCTACCCCATGCCGATCAATGCGGCAGGCAAAGACGAAGTTTTTGTCGGAAGGATCAGGCGCGATGAATCACAGCCCAATTCCCTGAACCTCTTTATTGTCGCAGACAACCTGCGAAAAGGCGCAGCCACCAATGCCGTGCAGATTGCCGAATACCTTGAATCGGAAAATCTTTCAGGGGTTGATATTTCTCAACAATATCGTTGACAAAAATGTTCCTAAAATTTGTTTTATATCAGTTTAGTACTATCTTTGTCTGCTTATCCAAAAATCAGGCCCAAGCAGCCATATCCGATGGTAAATAAAACACAACATTCCTCCAATTGCGCTGCCTGTAATTGCAAAGCATCCATCTTTAAAAATTTATCCCCGCTTGAAATCGAGCTGATCAACAGCAGCAGGTTCCAGGTAAGTTATAAAGCCGGAGAAATCATCTTTAAGCAGGGAACCCCTTCCCCGTATTTCGTTTGCGTCACCTCCGGTCTTGCCAAAATATACATTGAGGGTTACGGAAAAAATCTGATCCTGGCTTTGATCAAACCCGTTGATTATATTTTTGGTCCCGGGATCTATGTCGATAACCGCCACTATTATTCTGCTGCTGCTGTTGAAGATTGTACCGCCTGCCTTGTGGATGTGACCGTATTTAAAAAGCTCATTCGCGAAAATCCTGATTTTGCCGAAGAATTCATCAAACGGGTTTCACTCCAGTCCATCTTTAATTTTGACCAGGTGATCAGCCTGACCCAAAAACAGATGCACGGCCGGATAGCGGATGTTATATTTTATCTTTCCGATAAAATATACTGCCAGAACCCTTTTGAAATGACCATTTCCAGGCAGGACCTGGCCGACCTTTCCGGGATGTCGAAGGAAAGCGCCATCCGGATTTTGAAAGAATTCAAGGAAGAAGGCATTCTCACCATTTCTTCCAATACCATGGAGGTCCTGAATACCAAACAGCTCCGCCAGATCAGCGAAACCGGCTGATACAATAATCACAAACCCTCCTTTTCTTTTCCTTTTTATTGCTGCTTTCTACTCAGAAAATCACTTTTCTCCGTTTCCTTTTCTACACATATTGATATATGTCAATGAAGAATTGAGATATGTCAGTTATTATATTAACAAATCTCACCAACTTGTTAACAGCACCCTTCATTATCTTTGATATTTTTGTTCCCGAAACAATTTGCACAAGTTGTCTGCTGCATAAACGTATTTATTAACAAAAACTGTAAGATATGAAAAATTTACAAAAATTCTTTTTCACTGCCGGATTGATGTTCGCGGCAGCGTGTTTATTTTTAGCTTCCTGTACCAAAGAAGGTCCGGTCGGCGCCACGGGCCCGGCAGGGAAAGACGGAACTAATGGCAAAGATGCAAGTGAAACCTGCAAACAGTGCCACGCTAAAGCTGTTGTTGATGCAATTGCAACAGAATTTGAAATGTCAAAGCACAATTGGGGAACAACGGCATTTGAAGAAGCCGGAAACACAGGCTGTACTCCATGCCATACCCAGAAAGCTTTCATTTATGTTTGCGAAAACAACACTCCGGTTGAATTTACATTTGCTGGCGGCAAATGGTCGAATCCTTATGCAACAAATGATGCCAATGCAATTGGCGCTATCAGTTGTTTTACCTGCCACAGTCAGTTACACACCACCTATGGTATGTCCGATCTGATCCTGACCAACACTGCCCCGGTTAACATGACCATGTGGGGAGCTCCCGGTAAAGGCAAAACCATCGACTTCACTCAGGATGGCAGCAAAGGCAACTTGTGCGTAAAATGCCACCAGCCTCGTCCGCTCACCTGCGGATATGACCCTGCAGGACGCGTTCTTGATTATGACTCAGTGGCACAATATCCAGCCGTCGTGATGTATGACAGCACTGCCGGTGTAAAAAACAAATACCTGAAGCCTTCCTACAGAATGCACATTCATTACGGCGCCGTTGGTGCTGTCGTTGCAGGGAAGGGTGCTATCGAATTCGCGGGCACCTATTCTTATGCGAGTTCTGCACATACCACGGTTGCTTCATGCCAGGACTGCCACATGGCCGGTCCGATGACGGGTATTGCCGGTGGTCACTCATTTAACGTGAGGAATGCAAAAGAATCTGCTTTAAGCTCCAGCACAACCTGGAACTTCAATGGTTGTAATGTGGCTACCTGCCACGGTGCAAGCCCGCTCGATGCAAATTCTGCCAAATTTAAGGATACCAGGGCTGCCGTAAAAACACTCCTCGATGCATTGGCTGTGAAAATCAATGCCTGTGGGTTAGGCCATGATATTCTCCACAAGAATGCCGATCCTCTGACAAACGCCTGGGCTGGTATCGCTACAGGAAACCAGGATGGTTACCTAGATATCTACAGTGCAGGCACCAACGATGCTGGTTATTGGAGAGATCCTAGCTCCACAAGCGCCATCAACATGGCAAAACCAAAGTTCCCGAAATTAACAAATGGTCAGACTGGTGCGATCATCAACTTCCAGTTCTGCTTAAGGGAATACAGTTTGGGTATTCACAACACCAATTATGTGAAAGCTCTCTTAAACAACTCTATTGCTGTTTTGGCTGCTCAGGGCTGGTAAAATACAGTTCATTATCAAAAAAGGCTTCCGGGAGTTATCCTTGAAGCCTTTTTTTAAATTTAACAACCGTTTCCCTGAAAATTGTATATCTTTATGATTGTTTTTTGCATCAGATAATTCATTATTGCAAGATTAACAACATAAACAAAAACGGAATACATCCCGGAAAACAGATTCAGCCGGGTAAATACAGACCATTGTTAAATATTTAGCCGACTTTCCTTCTGGTAAAATTGTTTTGTTTCGGACTGCCGGTATAAAATCAGAAACCATTAAAAATTAAATATATGCGCAAAATTAAATTGATCAACCTGATCGCTGTTCTGTTAGGACTGTTTCTGTTTGGGGCATGTGAATACGCCTCCATTCAGCCGGAAGCCCCTCCCCCTCCTCCGCCTCCGGGAGATTCAACCAGTTTTTCACTTAAAGTTCAGCCGATCTTCAATTCCAACTGTATCGGATGCCATAACGGCTCTACCAATCCCGACCTGAGAGAGAATAAATCGTACCAGAGTCTTTTCGATAACAACCTGGTCGTCAAATCTAATCCAGAGGGAAGTGTTTTATACACCTGCCTTCAGTCAGGCGGCGTAATGGCCAACTATGGAAACTCGACCAACAATGCCACGATCTATAACTGGATCAAAGAAGGAGCAAAGAACAATTAATTCCGGCATGATTTTAGTATTCACGATAAATTTGAAACCAATGCATACAATGATATCTTCCATGAAAAAAATCTTACTTGGTCTGGTCTTGCTTGTTTCCGGAATGGGTTATTCCTTTGCACAGGACTCGATCCCGGCCGAACCCGTAGTTACCCAGAAACCTCTTGCGAAGGCTGCCTTTGAAAGCGGCATTTGCATGGACAATATTACAGTGGCCATGCCACCTGCCAAAACCCTCGAATTTGTTTTGCAGCACCGCTTCGGTACCATCCAGAATGGCTGGTCCGACCTGGCCGGGATCTGGGGGGTCTCCAACATCCGCCTGGGATTGAACTTCACTGTTAATAAAAATGTGATGGTCGGCCTCGGAACTACAAAAAATAATCGTCTCCAGGACCTGCAGGTTAAATATACATTCCTGCACCAGCGCAAAGAGGGATTTCCCCTTACCATTGCCTATTACCTGGATGTTTCCCTGAATGCCCTGGATAAGGATAAATTCGGAACCAATTATAAATTCGTCGACCGGTTTGCCTATTACAATGAATTCTTATTCGCCCGCAGGTTCAACAACATGTTCTCGGCCCAGCTCGGCATCAGCTATACCCATTTCAACAAGGTTGACCGGAGTGTCGATTCAACAGCCAAGAATGACGCCCTCGCGATCTCCTTGCTTGTCAGGGCCAAGATCAGCCCCCAGTCATCCATCGTACTTGCCTACCAGCAGCCCATCATTATAAACTATGATCCGGCATTCATTGTCAGGTCTCCGGATAACTGGATGGAAATCCCGAAAAACAAAGCTCCCTATGCCAATATATCACTGGGATGGGAACTTTCGACGAGTACCCACACTTTTCATGTGTTCATGACTGCGGCACAGGGTATCCTTCCTTCGGAAATCGTGATGCACAATACAAATAATTTTTTCAATGGCTATATCCTTCTTGGGTTTAATCTTACCCGTTTATGGAGCTTATAATTAATTAATAATTGTTTAACCTAAATTCAAATTGATTATGAAAACATCACAAAAAATTGCAACGATTTTAGTAACAGTGATCATTGCTGTCGTATTCCTGTTTGGCAATGCAGTTCATGCGCAGGCAAAAGCAAAACCATGGCCGGTACCTGATAAAGACAAAGCCATGAAAGCACCTGCCAAAGTTGACGCTGCTACCGGCAAAGACCTTTGGGCAAAGCATTGCAAATCATGCCATGGAAGCAAAGGCCTTGGCGATGGCCCAAAAGCCGCATCACTGAAAACTGCAGCCGGCGACTTCTCCTCTGCTACTTTCCAGGCATTTACGGATGGTGAACTTTTCTATCGTACAAGCAAAGGCCGCGATGAAATGCCCGCATACGAAAAGAAAATTCCCGAGGCCAACGATCGCTGGGCACTGGTCGCCTTCATGCGTACAATGAAAAAATAAAGGCATGATCAAGTGAAAATGATTCGTGAAAAGGGTGTATTTGGGATTTTCCCCAATCACCCTTTTCTTTTTTCCTTTCCCAACCCGATTATCAAACTACATTCATTACTATGGTTTACAAAGCAAATATCCGACCAGCGTGGGTTGTCCTGATTATGCTGTTGCTTTTTACCCTTGCCTTCACCCTGGTAAAAACATCAGACACACCTTCTTCAAAAACAATCCAGGCTGAACAGGAAAAACCTGACAAAATTGATCTTTCCAGGTTTAAAAATGCCGCAGAAAATGAAGTTTGCCTGAAGTGTCACGGCCAGTCAAAATATACTTACGAAAACCCGGAATCAAAAAAAACAGTCACAAAGCGGATGTTCGCCGAATTGGTCATGAACCGGGATGTCTTTTATGTTTCAAATCATCGTGAATTCAAATGTACCGACTGCCATTCCGAGGATTACAGTACATTCCCCCATGCCGGAAATCTGCGTATGGAGGCCAAGGCCAACTGTATTGACTGTCATGGCGGAGATGAAAAATATGCCAAATTCAAATTCGAACAAATTGAGTCGGAATTTCAGGCAAGCGTTCACTCGGAAAAACATAGCGAAGATTTTACCTGCTGGATGTGCCATAACGCACATACGTATAAAATCAACGCCCGCACAAACGAAAACCTCAAAGAAACAATCCTTTACGACAACCTGATTTGCCTCAATTGCCATGGAGATGTGAAAAATTATCAGTTGCTCACCAACAAAATCAAACCCAATATTTTACAAAAGCACGAATGGCTGCCGAACCAGGCTTCCCACTTCACCAATGTGCGTTGCATCGAATGCCACGCCAGGAATGAAGACACGCTGGTCGTTGCCCATCATGTGGTCGCTAAAAATCAGGCTGTCAGAAAATGTGAAGCCTGCCATTCAAAAAACTCCATCCTTTATGCCTCCTTGTACAAATATCAGGTGAGCCTAAAGATCCAGAAAGAAGGATTTATCAAAGGGCTGCTGATGGGAGAAACCACCACCATCGGGCCCGATAAAAGCAACCGGTTGAATATCATCAGCCTGGTTATTTTCAGCCTTACCATCCTGGTTATCATGATCCATGCGATCCTGCGCATTAAAAATAAGTAATCCTATGAACCACGAAAATCAACGATTCTATCTGTATCCTGTCTGGATCAGGATCTGGCATATGGTCAATGCCCTTCTCTGCCTTATCCTGATCATCACCGGGTTAAGTATCCAGTTTTCCAATCCGGGGACAATGGTTAAATTCAGTGCTGCCGTTTCAGTGCATAACATCGCAGGAATAATATTGTCAATCAGTTACGCACTGTTTTTTCTTGGCAACCTTTTTACTCCCAACGGAGCCTATTATGTGATCCCGGTCAAAGGATTTATCACCCGGCTTAAAAAACAGTTCATTTACTATACGATCGGGATTTTTAAGAAGGAGGATGCACCATTTCCGGTGAATGAGGAAAGTAAATTCAACCCCCTGCAACAGGTCACCTATGTTGTTTTAATGTACGGATTTGTTCCGGTTATTGTCCTTACAGGCTGGGGGCTGCTTTACCCGGAAATTACCGTTAACAGTTTTGTTGGCTTTAGTGGACTTGATCTTACAGACCTGCTCCATATTTTTGCAGGCTTTACAATCAGCATCATTATGTGTGTACATGTCTATTTTTGCACCATCGGAAAAAGTCCGGTAAGCAATTTTATCAGCATGATCAATGGTTATCATGAATCTCACTAAAATTTTAAAACGTGGAAGAAGAATTGAATAAAAACCAGAAAAACTCACGTCGACAATTCATTAAAAAGGGACTCATTGCCGGTGCAGGGGTTGCTGTGGGAAGCGGCCTCATTGCGGCTTACGTTGACTCCACTGCAGCAGAAACCGGGGAAAAAGTGAAGGTTCTTACCACCGGTGGCGAAATCATGGAGGTGGACAGGGGCTTGTTGAAATTGCCCAGGGTCTCCCGCGAAGAGTCGCACAAAGGTATTCCCGGCAGGAAATTTGTAATGGTCATCGACCTCGGAAAATGTAAAAATGCCAGGAAATGTGTGCAGGCCTGTCAAAAAGGCCATCACCTTCCGAAAAGCCAGGAATTCATGAAGGTCTACCTGCTGCAGGATTCGGAAAAAACTGCCCCGTACTGGTTTCCAAAACCCTGCTTTCACTGCGACAACCCTTTGTGCGTCAGCGTGTGCCCTGTCGGGGCAACCTTCAAGCGCAGCGATGGAATTGTTCTGATTGATAACGAACGGTGCATTGGCTGTAAATTTTGCATGACCGGATGCCCCTACTCAACCCGCGTTTTTGCCTGGAAACATTATCCGGAATTCGATGTAGACAAAGAGCCTTATTCTCCTGAAGCCAGCAGCCCCGGAAAAGAAGGAACCGTTTCGAAATGTGATTTCTGTCCCGACCTGATCCGGGTTGGCAAAATCCCATATTGCGCCTCCGCTTGTCCGATGGGAGTTATTTATTTTGGCGATGTCGACGAGGACACGGTCACCAATGGTACGGAAACTTTTCAATTCAGCCAGCTTATTCACGACCGGGCCGGATACCGCTATCTGGAAACGCTCGGAACACGACCCTGCGTTTACTACTTACCGCCTGTCGACCGCCAGTTTGAAGTTGACCGGGGATTCGGCGATCTGGATGAAAACATTAAGGAAAGATACAAAGACACACCATACAGTAAAAAAAATAAACCGTAAACCATGGAACTGCAACAAAAAAATCCACTGAAAGAGTTTGCGCCACAACTCGAGCGGACCAGCATTCAGGGTTATGCCTGGATCCTTTTCCTGCTGATGGTTATCGGAGTAGGCGTTTATGCCTTTCTTCAGCAAGTAATACATGGCCATGAAGTTACCGGAATGCGCGACAATGTCGTTTGGGGGGTGTATATCGTAAACTTCATTTTTTTCATGGGGGTCAGTTATGCCGGTGCACTCATTTCGGGGACGCTACACCTTTTCAAAACAGCATGGCGTAAACCGATCATCCGCATGGCCGAATTCATTACCATCATTGCACTGCTGATCGGGCCCTGCTTTATCCTCCTCTGCATTGGCCGGCTTGATAAGCTGCACTACCTGGTTATTTTTGGAAGAATCCAGTCGCCCATCACCTGGGACGTCATCGCCATTTCAACGGATATTTTCGGATGCTTTATCTTCCTCTACCTTTCCTTGCTGCGCGACCTGGCAACACTCCGCGATTACGAACTGCTGCAGCTTCCAAACTGGAGGAAAAAGATTTACAAGGCACTTGCATTGGGTTATACCGGCACTCCCGAACAACAGGAACGATTAAACAGAGCTACAGACATCATGGCCGCCATGGTCATTGCCATTGCCATCATTGTTTACTCCGTTTTGGCCTGGATCTTCAGCGTGACCCTGCAACCCGGCTGGCACAGTACCATTTTTGGGCCCTATTTCGTTATTGCTGCGGTCTATTCCGGAAGTGCAGTGCTGATCCTCTGCATGTGGGTTTTCAGAAAAGTTTATCATCTCGAAGAATATATTACGAAAAAACATTTTGTTTCCGTCGGGGTGATCATGCTCGTTCTTGCCGCCTTTTTCGGCTACTTTACCTTCAGCGATTACCTTACAAAATGGTATGGCAGCGAAAAGAATGATGAACTGCTGATCCAACTGCTCTTTAAGAAATTTTACTGGCCATTCATCATTTCAAATTACGTGGGGGTGCTTTTACCATTGCTGGTAGTCGGCATTGCAAAATTCAGGACCATAACGAACATCACGCTTACTTCCATCGTTGTTGTCATTGCCCTGTGGCTGAACCGGTACATCATCGTCGTACCCACACTTGAATCTCCCTACCTGCCAATCCAGGATTCACGGCCCGAATGGCTGAACTATTCGGCAACATGGGTCGAATGGAGCCTCACTGCAACCGGGGTTGCTGTATTTTGCCTGCTTTTTACCCTGGCTTCAAAATTCATTAACATTGTTCCGGTCACCGGATTGCAAAAAGAAGAGAAAAAAGAAGATATTTTAGTTTAGTTATTCACCGGATTTCCTCATCCCACACTTATGAAAAGAGTTTTCGCGTTTTTTATCTTTCTTGTCTCCATGGTTTCGTTGGTTCTTCCGCCATTGAACGCATATTCGGAGGAAAAAACCGACTCCACCGCGGCGCCGGCCGAATCACGGTTGGCGATGGCTTATTTGTGCAGCTCCGATTCGGTCATATTGACGGCAACCCTTAGCATTAAAAAAGGAGAATCAACCCTCGCCCTCGAAAATGCATCCATCGAATTTACCGTGTCAACGGGGGCAGATAGCAAATTTTTAGGCAAGGCCATGACCAACCAGGAGGGAATTGCAGTTTGTTCATTTCCTTACACAGGATTGCCGGCTGGTACCGACGGAATGATTTCCTATACGGCAAGATTCACCGGTAGTGATAAATATCCGGGTGCAGAATCATCCTTCCATGCCAAACCGGCAAAAATCAGACTCTCCTTCAGTATTGAAGATTCTCTCAGGATATTAAAGGTGACAGCTACCCAGAAAAATGAAAAAGGCGAAGAGGTTGCCATTCCCGGTGAAACCGTGCTCATTTATGTTCCCAGGTTGTTCAGTTTGTTGAAAATCGGTGAAATTGCCCTTGATGCAAAGGGTTCCGGAACACTTGAGTTCCCTAAAGCAATTGTTGGAGACACGCTTGGAAACCTGGTGGTGATGGCTAAAATCGAAGAACATGATAAATTTGGCTTCGTTCTGGGCAAGAACACCATCAATTGGGGTGTTCACAAGCAATATTACAAGGCTGAAGTTCCTTCCCGTGAGCTGTGGACGCCGATCGCCCCGCTTTGGATGATCATCACCCTTCTCATTATGCTCGCAGGCGTATGGGCCCATTATATGTATGCCGTTTATGAACTGGTCATGATCAAACGACTCAGTAAAAAAGACAAACCGCTTTTTTAACCCGGGTTTGTTTTATCATTAGTTTTGCTGCATGGTTCAGCCAATACTTTACTCCACTGAAATCCTGAAGGCCTTGTCGGGTGGAGACATCCGTAAAGCCAATGAATTGATGGGAAAGGCCTATTCGATACAGGCCCTGGTTGTTCATGGAAACCATCTTGGCAAAAGCCTCGGTTTTCCCACTGCAAATCTTGAACTGCCTGAAAATAATCCGTTTCTGCTGGCCAATGGCGTTTATGCCGTTACCGCCAGGGTAAATGACATCCTTTATCAAGGCATGGCTAATGCCGGCGTTCGCCCCACCATGCATGGCAAATCACTGACCATCGAAATCAATTTGTTTGATTTTACAGGAAATCTTTATGGGATGACCCTTTCAGTTAATTTTTATCATCGTATCCGTGATGAAAAAAAATTCGAAAGCCTCGACCAGCTGGTTCAGCAAATTCGCCTTGATAAAACAGAGGCCCTGAGGTTACTTTCCTGATTTTACAAGCCTGATGCCAATCCCCAGAACATCTTCCGTTGTTAAACGTGGGGTCAGGTTTTCAATTTCAATTTTTAAAACACCCGGTTTGGCAATATTGATTTCCTTTTTCAACAATATGCTGCCCTGGCAGGAATCTTTACTGCATTCAATACAAAATTCACCCGATTTTGATTTTACCGACATTTGGTACTCATGGATGCGCTCCTCCCCTGCCGGTGTATTCAATATCATATTGAAATCAAGCGTTTCATAGTGAAAACCCGGAGTAAACCGGGCGAATAAGTAAACATTATACGCGTTTGCTTTTTCAACCGGTATCTCAAAACTTAGCAAATTGAACCTCCCCCACGATCGGCCCGGAAACTGGTGGTATAATTCTCTTGTTTCGCCTTTTCCGCAGGCCGATACAAGAAAGGCAACCATTGATAAAACAATGACCATCCGCAAGATCGGGATAACCCGGCCTGCCCGTTTATTCATTTTCTTCATTTGCAGGAAATTTCATGGTGAAAGTTGTTCCTTCCAGTTCTTCAGACGTAAAGGCAATCTCTCCGTTCATTGCCTCTACCAGGCCCTTTACAATTGCAAGCCCCAGTCCCATTCCCCCGGTTTTGGTGGTAAAATCAGGTTGGAAAATTCTGGTGGTCCGCTCGGCAGAAATCCCGCAACCGGTATCCGAGATCTTCACGACAACCCACCCTTGGTCTTTTGTGATCACAATCCGGATAACTCCATCATCCCGGTCCCCGATTGCCTGAACCGCATTGTTTAACAAATTGGTAAAAACACGAATGAGCTGAGACCTGTCTGCCAGGATAACCGGTTTCAAAACATCAGATCGAAAATGATATTGAATTCGTGTCGTATCCTGATACAATGAAAGGACAAACCTGATTACCTCTTCCATGTCGATCCTGGCCAACTCGACAGTCTGCATTTTCGCAAAATCAGAGAAGTCTGAGGCAACGACCGACAAAGCATCTATTTGTGCGACCATTGTTTTTGTGAACCGGGCAAGCCGCTGATCCCAGTCGGGAGCCTTGTCATTCCATGCTTTTTCAAGATACTGTGTGCTGAGTTTCATGGGTGTGAGCGGGTTTTTAATCTCATGGGCCACTTGCCTGGCCATCTCCCTCCATGCCCCTTCGCGTTCCGACATGGCAAGCAATTCAGCACTCTTTCCCAACTCATCAATCATCCTGTTGTAATCAGCTACCAATTGCCCGATCTCATCATTTTTATTCCACGAAATCTTCTCATTGGCGATGCCCAGCCGGAGTCTCGACATTTTTTCTGCCAACATGGCCAATGGCGCAGTTATATAGTTGGATATCAGCACTGTAACGAAAACGCCAAACAGGATCAGCAGGATATAAACATTCAAAAAGGTTACCAGGAAAGATGAAATTTCCTTTTTCGACTCATCCTGCTTCGCGAAATAGGGCAGGTTCACAAAACCAAGAAGTTTGTCGTACCCATTGTAAAATGGTATATATGCTGAATTGAATTGCATGCTTCCGATCGATTCGTTGTGTATGAAAACAGAATTTTTCTCCACAACCAGTTTTTGGAAAGCCATGGCGTTCATCCTTCCCGACAACAATCCCTCTTCAAATATTTCCGGCCGGCTCGATGAAATGAGCATCCCGTGGTCATCATAAACATTTATGTCAGTAAAGAAAACATTTGACAATTTGATCAGGAAATCCTCCAGGTCGGTTTTTTCACCCTCCCCCATTCCCTGGTTGTTGCTATATTTATGCTGAACCTCAACGACAACTGAATATGCCCTGTCACGCAAATTGTCCAGATTCTTCTTCGCATTTATCTGAATAATGTTGATCACCTGCACAATCCCGATGGCAAGCAACGTCACCACCAGGACCCCTATCAAGGAGAAGTGTAACCGGTTTCTCAGACTTGCCGGAACGGTATGGCGATTTCCATGGATATGGACCGCCGCTGAAGCAAACAATGCCATGATGGCAAACAAAATGAACAGGTATGAAAACGGCATCGCGAATGACAGAAAATCACCCTCCTTTTTACTGATGAGTAACAGGTCGGTACTGCTTATCCGGTATTGAAAATGGACCATCTGGTCCTCAGAGAAAAAAGGCTTTTGTGGTGAATAGTTTTTATATTTTTTCAGATCCATTTTGTAGTTGCTGGCCCCTACTGAACGAATTAAAAGTCCGTTCTGAAAAAAACCGTAAGTATAATCCGAAAGTTCCGGAAGGTCTGCCCTGGTTTTGTCTATTAACAACCCTGGATATCCCGGGCCGGAATTTGCATTCTTTAAATTTAATTCAATGAAAATTGCCGCCTCCGGCTTGGCGGTTTGCTCGAATCCGTTTGCTGAAAGTATCGCCAGATAATATTCTTTTCCAAAACCATAATTCAAAAAAAACAGGCTTTCAAGTGATGTGGACGCGCCATAATTTTGAATGATCTCGTGAAAATAGTTATTGCAGTTTACAAAATACCCTTGGGGCTGTATCCGCAATTCCTTTGATGGATCACAAAATGTGATCTGGATTTGATATTTTTTCCAGTAATCTTTGAAATACCTTTTTTTCATGTAATTATTAAGGCTGTCCTGGCTGGGTATATTGTCCCTGGATTCCTGGTTTATCCATTGATTTAAAACTGAATCAGCATGAAACCTGTGCTCAAGTTGTTCGTAAAGTACTTCCGTGACCGGATTTCTCCGGGAAATTACTTTTCCTGCCAGGAGCGATAATTTATCGGTTTCCTTTGTTTGATTGGATATATTCAGCAAACAGGTTCCAAAAAACGTATAATAACAAAGAAAAAACAGGAGATGCTGAACTGAAAGGGATCGTCTTTCATTTACGTTGAAGTACCCGTATGAGACCAGGGATCCAAGAAAAAACAGGATGATCATGAAATGAATGTCCCACCCCGCCATCAGGCAGGCCAAAATGTACCCGCCGGCAGCAATAATCACAGACGACATTACCCAAAAGAACTTAAGCCTGAATGCAAA
This sequence comes from uncultured Bacteroidales bacterium, assembly GCA_903903985.1. Classification (GTDB taxonomy): domain Bacteria; phylum Bacteroidota; class Bacteroidia; order Bacteroidales; family FEN-979; genus CAIVAT01. The sequence goes on from CAIVAT010000057.1 coordinate 155,959, forward strand.
GACAAATTCGAATACCTTTACGGAAATCAACCAAAGGGAGAAGAAGAGTGCGGTCAAAATGAGCAGTCCAAATCCGCTTTGGAACGTTAACCCTGATATATTCTGTAGATCAAGAGATATCGAAGAATTAATCACAAGGCTGGTAATAAAATATCCGATGGCCTGGAACAGGGAAAGAACAAAAAACAGGGATATTGTTGTCCGGATGAATTGTATGCCTTGAAGCGCAGTACCCCTTACCGCCTTTAATGAATATTTTTTATAAAAAACCAATGATATTAAGGCCAATACTATTGAATTCAGGGTGAAATCACCCAGTGTCGGAAGAAAAGAGGAGGAAGAATAATAGGCTGGGCTGAAGAGTGCCGATTGATACAGTTCGGCCGGAAAACCCGACATCCCCTGGGCAACTCTTATCAAAACGATAAGGCTGGCATAGAAAAACACAAGAAAATTCCCCCTGGTTTGAAACCAGAACAAAACCGATAAAATGCGATACAGAAAATAATAAAAGCAGAGGGCGCCCAGGATAAACAATAAAAAAATCATATAGGACCAACCATTTGTATCGGGTTGGGCTTTGTCAAAAACCAAACTGAATAAAAAGGATCCGTTGTTTGAATAGACCGGATAGGCGTCTTTTTTCTCTGAAATCAGGATGGATGCCGGAAGACTGAACTTTGAAGAAAACTGGTTTTTGACAAATTCATTCTGGAAGGGAAAGTCGCTCTTTATCAGGAACCCTCCGTAAAAAAGGAATGATTTTCTCCGGACACGTGTAAATTCATACCAGCCATTCTTCAGCCGGCAGGTAAAAGTCGCCTCTTTTTTCGTTTTATCGATATCCGGCGAAAGAACAACTTTATTGTTGTTCCAATATATGAGCGAGTCGTTTTGATAAACAAAAAGAAAAAACGCACCGTCATCCTTTGCCTCACCCGGCGGTGCAAAACTGTGGAAGCCCTCTGGATTTGAATTTGTGTCAAAACTCATCATGAATGATTCAACCCTTGATTTTGACTCCGACTCCATCGCATGCATTTCTTTTTGAAACTCCCGGGAAATATGTTGCGGCGTTTCCTGGTGTTGAATATAGATGCGAATACCAAAGATGGAAAAGAACAGCAGGGCTGCCAGCAATAAATAGGGAAATCCCCCAAAATAGGAACCGCTTTGACGTGATTTCACTAAGTTGCAGATTTACAGAACAATGTGCCCACGCTTTCCGGGCACCTATAAACTCATTTCAAGGGGTGGTTGATGAAATGTATCAAATCGCCCCTTGCGTTCATTCTAAGGGCTAAAATTACGGTTTTTTTCGTGAAAGAACGAAAATCTGGCTCGAAAAGCCCCTTCCTTTCCGTCCCGCCATGAAATTCGACCAAAAACCAAAAATCAGGGCCCTGAAATAATTATTTTGCCCGGTCCTGTATTTCTCACTTAACATTGAAACGTAATACGCATCAAGTTTCTGGGGAATCAAATTCCTGATCTCAAACCCATGGTTTGAAATCAGGAGATCCAATGAAGAATAATCAAAATGGTAAAGGTGCCTTGGCACGTCGTATGCCGCCCAGAAATTACCATATTTTTTTGCATCCCACGAATTGCAGTTCGGAACCGCAACGATAAAGATTCCATCAGGGGTTAAGAGTCCTTTCACCATCCTGATTGTTTCATTCAGGTCGTGCACATGCTCGAGCACATGCCACATGGTGATGCAGTCGAATGAATTGCCGGCCGGTAGCAAATCAGTCAGATCCTTGTTCACAGAAACTTTATTCACTTGCCTGGCAAATGCCCTGGCCTTCTCGTTTGGTTCCACTCCTTCAACCTCAAAACCCCTGGAATTACAATAATTAAGAAATTCACCGGTACCGCATCCGATGTCAAGAATTTTGCCCTTGTGTGCGGATGTTTCAACTATTTTGAATTTATTTTTAATAGAAAACATGCGCGCAACTTTATATATCCGGTTAAAAAGGCTCATCTTTTTTGTGTCGTGGGAAATATAATCATCTGATTGATAATATCGTCCGATCTCTTTTTGATCCGGTCTCGGGTTCACAAATTTCAGTCCGCACGCATCGCATTGTTGAATGGAAAAGTCTTCCCTGGTCAGAAAATAATCTTTGACCTCAAGAAAAGGTGAAAAGCCGGTGGCCCCACAAACAGGACATTTGAGCAATTTTTCTGTCATTTTATGTTTGTTTCACGTGAAACACTTCATCTCTCAACATCGATATCCTTCAGCCGATTCGTTCAGAGGCCGGAGGAGGTTACCGCCCTAAATATACAATTAATACTGAAATATCTGCAGGTGAAACACCGCTTATCCGGGAAGCCTGGCCAATTGTCCTGGGTTTGACTTTATTCAGTTTCTCCCTCGCCTCAAATGACAGGGAGACCAATTTTGAATAATCAAAGTTGTCTGCCAGGGTCAAATTTTCCAGGTTTGACAGCTTTGTAACCAGTTCCTGTTCCTTGCCAATATAACTTTCGTATTTGATGATCAGTTCCACCTCTTCTATGATATCATCATGAATCAGGTCCTTTTCCAGGGCATAATTCCTGATCTCCTCGATGCTGAGGATCATGTCCTTTAAAAACACCTGGGGCCGGAGTAAAATGGATGCTGCTTTCTGCCTTTGTACGATCGTGTTGGTCATTTTTTCAGAGAGCATCCCATTGATTTGCGCCGGTTGTATCTTCAGCTTGTTCAGGAATTCAATGAAAACAGTCACCTTCCGGTACTTTTCTGCAACAATATCAAGCCGTTCTTTTGACGCAAGGCCAATATCATGTGACAATGGTGTTAGCCGCTGATCAGCATTATCCTGTCTCAGCAAAATACGATATTCCGCCCTGGAAGTAAACATGCGATAAGGTTCTTCCGTGCCTTTTGTAATCAAATCATCGATCAACACACCGATATAGGCGTCGGAACGTTTCAGGATGAATTCCTTTTCTTTCCGTATTTTTAAATGTGCGTTAATTCCAGCAATTAGGCCCTGGGCCGCCGCTTCTTCGTAACCGGTTGTGCCATTGATCTGCCCTGCAAAATACAGATTCTCAATGAGCTTTGTTTCCAGGGAGAAATTCAATTGATCCGGCGGGAAGTAATCATATTCGATGGCATATCCGGGCCTGAAGAATTTTGCCTTTTCAAACCCCTTTACCATTCTCAATGCTTTGAACTGAACATCTTCCGGAAGTGAGGAGGAAAAACCATTGATATAATATTCAACCGTATTCCAGCCTTCCGGTTCAATAAATAACTGGTGCCTTTCCTTGGTTGAAAACCGGTCAATTTTATCCTCGATGGAAGGACAATATCTTGGTCCTCTGCCCTGAATTCTTCCAGAAAACATCGGGGATTTATCAAACCCCGTCCTGAGAATATCATGAACCTGGGTACTTGTGTATGCAAGCCAGCAACTCCTTTGTTTGGTCAAAACCGGGGTTTCCGTATAAGAAAATTTACCTGGTATAGCATCGCCCGGTTGCTCGATCATTTTCCTGAAATCAAGCGATCTTCCGTCGACCCTGGCAGGAGTCCCGGTTTTCATCCTGTTCGATGAAAAGCCTAAGTTCTGCAGTTTTTGGGTCAAATTAAAGGATGCCCCATCCCCCATCCTGCCGCCAGAAAAATGTTTTTCTCCAATGTGGATCATTCCATTCAGGAATGTTCCGTTGGCCAGGATGAGCGCTTTGCATTTAAAGTCCATGCCAAGCGTTGTCCTGACCCCAACGACCCCGCCCTTTTTCACAATAATGTCGGTAACAGAATCCTGCCAAAAATGAACATTTTTGGTTTTTTCCAACAGTTCGCGCCACTCCACAGAAAAAAGCACCCTGTCATTTTGGGCCCGCGGACTCCACATTGCCGGACCTTTTGAACGGTTCAACATCCTGAACTGCAGCATGGTTTTATCGGTCACAATGCCAGAATAACCGCCTAACGCATCAATCTCACGCACAATTTGTCCTTTCGCAATCCCTCCCATTGAAGGATTACATGACATTTGCGCCATGTTCATCATGTTCATCGTGATCAGCAGAACCTTAGAACCCATATTGGCGGCTGCGGCAGAAGCTTCGCATCCTGCGTGACCTGCTCCAACAACGATAATATCATATTTTAGCATCGGTATACCCTGGCGTTTCACGTGAAACATTGGTTCGTTTATCAATGATTCCCGTCAGATATTTTAATGAAACCATTAAATTTAAATCTATCCGGGCCGTAAGCATTTTGAACCTTCTTTTTGTTTGTAAATAGGCTTAAAACAGCAATGCCTTTCACCCATAAATCATTCGCTGCTGAATTCGCTCCTCGTCATACTTATATTTGAAAAATCAAGAAAACGCGAAATGCAGGGTACCTTGGCAGGGAATGGTAGCTGGTTATAGAACAGAGAGGTAGAAATCCTCTTTCCGCCTCATGAATTCCTTTTCCCGTTTTGAGGAGTCACGGTAACCAATTAAATGCATGATGCCATGAATCATTACCCGATGCAACTCCTCTTCGATTCGCTGATCAAATAAAATTGCATTCTCCCTGACCCGTGTTAAACTGATGAAAATATCGCCGCATAACAAACCGGATTCCTCATCGGTCGGGAAGGTAAGAATATCCGTTAATGATTTATGCTTGAGGTATTTAAGGTTCATTGCTGACAAATAATCATCATCGCAAAGAATAAAATTGAGGCTCCCTGCTACCCTTCCTTCCATTTCAATTGTTTTCGATATCCAATTCCTGAGCGCTTTCTTCTTCCTGATCACATAGGAGATATTTTCATTGAAAAAATTTATTTCGCACATTACTTCCGATGGATAACGATGTCCTTTTTATTCCAGTATTCCTTTAATTCGTTGATTCGCTGCAATGACTTTTCATAATTCATACTGGAGACATAAAATACAAGAATAATGCTTTTTGCATTCACCGAAATGGTAATTTCATCGGTCAGCGCCTTGATGATAAATATGTCCCTTGAGAGTTTATGTTTCCTGATTTCCCGGTCGAGCAAATCCTCATTGTCAATATGAAGACCTTCGTTTGAGCCCAGTTTTATTTTAAATACCAGTCCTTTGGGGCTTCTGTCGAAATTTATAATTACCTGGCCATTCTCTGAATTCTCATTCAGGGCAAATAAGATGCCTGCAGCCTCGGTTGTGGCCAACAGGATATTTCCGAAATATTCGTTGTTTATATTATAATAATCGCAAATTTCCTCAACAAACCGTTCCAGTTTCGTAATTTCCTTTTTTCCGGTTATGGCCAGTTCTCTGAAATCCCGTTTCATATCAGTTTTCTATTTTAACAATATAACTGTTCACTTTATTCTTAAAAAACGAATTGATGCCCGGCAATATCAATTGAATATTATCCTGACTCGCTCTTTTTTTTGTGTTATACTGAAAATTTTGTCCAGGGTTACTGTTTTGTTGAGTTTTTGCTTCTGTAGACTCTCTTTTTTCTTCCTGATCGCGCATCTGTTCTGCTTTCTCCGATTCCAGGAGCCTTGTCATGATATTTTGCTGTCTTCTGATTGTCTCCTGGGTAATGCGTTTATTGACCAGGTCTTTTTCAATTTGCTCCATGTCTTTTGCTGCCTCATTCAAAGATCCCTGATCTTTCACTCCTTTGGAACCCATTTCATCCTGATATTTTTGCATTTCGTTTCGTAACGCTTCCTGCTGCGCGGCCAGCCTTGCAAGTTCCTTTGTCATGCCCTTTTGTCCCTGATTATCTCCTTTCCCATCCTTTTTTGATGCTTCCATTCCGGCTTTCAGCTTTTCGAGCTGCTGGCCGATGCTATTCTGCAAATCCTTCATATTCTTGGATCCCATTTTGCCTTTTCCTTTCCCGGATGGATTCTTACATGCCTTGTTGCCTGCTTTTGCCTTGGCATCCATTGACATTTGCTCGTTCATTTTCTGCAGGGATTCATTCAGCAACAAGGCAAGGTTATTGATGGCGGTCATGGTGTATTGCTGTTTAGCCACGGCATTGTTAATATTTCGTACATCCAGGGCCTCCATGGTCAGTTCCACATTCCGGTTGATCGCTGCGATTTCTTTGGAGATAACCGGTTTGATCATGATCTGCCTTTTGGCAATGGCATTCAGTGAGTCCTGAACAACTTTCATCTTCCCGCTGAATTCTTTCTGCCTGTAAACAAGTTCTGTATACCTGGGGTCGCTCCTTGCCATCTGACTTGTGATGTTAATCATTTCTTCCTGATCAAAAGACAACCTGACCAGGTTTTCCAGGATCATCCTGATATTCGCTGCATCTTCCTGCATCTGTTCATCTTCACCACCCTCCTGTGAATCTTCCATCTGACTGGCCAGCTCTTTCATTTGCTTTGACGCTTTTTTTTGAGCACCTGCGGATTCTTTATTTTTCTTTTCCTTCAGATTTTTTGAACTTTCGCCAATGCTTTTCTGAATACTATCCTGTTTTTCCTTTGTATTTCCTAATTCTGCCGGGGTTTCCAGTTCCTTTCCTTCTTTTTCAAGCTCCTTTATCTTATTGAAAATACTGTCAGCCTTTTGTGATATCTCATTTTGCTTTTCCTCTAATTTTTCATTTCCCTGGGCCTGCTTTTCCGTTGCTTCGGCTAATTTGTCCTGGTTTTCAGCATTTTTACGCAAGTCGGCAACCGCAGTTTCAAGTTTCCGGTCGAATTCGATCTGTTTCATCAAGGCAAGGTTCCGGTCTAACTGTGTCTCCAGTTCCTTATTGGACATTTTCATTTTCTCGAGCAGGTTCCCGAGTTTGTCTTTATCCAATTGATTCAGCATATCCCTCATCTCCTGGATCATCTTTTTCATCTCCTCCGAAAGCATCTGGTCCATCATTTCATTCAATTGCTTCTGCTTTTCAATGATCCTTTCGCTGGTTCCAAGATATTTTTCCTCAGCTGCAATATTTTCACTGTTTTTCTTCTTTATTTGTTCGACTTTATCTTCGATGGCCTGGTTTGCTTTTATCAGATCTTCTATTTTCTTTTTCTCCTGCCAGGATATGGATGTTTGATCCACCAGCTTTTTATTCAATTCCTCCATCGTTTTCTTGATGGCTTTCGCATCCATCAGGCTTTTTTCGAGGTCCTGGTTTACCAATTCCTCATTCTGATCGGTATGATGCGCTATTTCTTCAAGCGTAGGGGTCGAAATGGTCTTCATTTCCGATTTTGTCGACTTTGGCCCATGAATACCGTCATTGTCCCAAACCTCAAAATAATACTGGATATTCAGACCGGCTGCCGGTAAAAGCTTCAGGAGATCCGCTGCGTAATAGAACACCTGGTTGTTGATGGATTTCTCGATCGGTATCGATTCGGAGTTTATCTTGTGCAAAACAGTGTCACCCTTGGAAAAAACGGTATAATTAAAGGTTAATTTTGTAAAGCCGTAATCATCCTTGACGGTACCTTTAAAGAAGAGATTCGTCGGCATGGCGGAATCAGCCGACTCGGTAATAAAAATGGACGGAAAGCCATCAGTGACCATGTTCACACGGTACTTCAGTGAATCGGCAAGATAGGTATTCGTATTTACCGGGGTGATGCTGTAAGATGATGATTTTGATATTTTAACCGAATAGCCGAATGTGTTCTTGTTTTCTTTCGATAAAATTGCCAGGTCATTATCAAACCGCATTTTGATGGCGGTCACATCCTTTGTGTATATTTTCCACGAAAGCGTTGAGCCTTCGGGGACGACAAAATCACCCTGGTTTTCATATTTTTCGGCCGGTTTGCCGATGTATCCGGGATAATTGACAACTACATCAAAATTCAGGATGGTCGGCTTTGGAAATACCTTTAATTCGAATTCCTCCGATTTAAAATCACCGGCAACAATCCTGAAAGGAATGCTGACCTGCAGCGACTTGAACAAATATGAAAAATTAAATCCCTTGCCCCTGACCATTTTGAAGGTGCCTTCGTTTGTTTTAATAAAAATTTCTGAAGGGATTTCCGTACCGGTAACTTTGACCAGCAATTCAAAATCTTCCTGCTGAAGGGCGTTCAGGTTTTTATTTTGTATCTCAATCCTGAAAGACAATGGGGGGGTAAATACCCTGTTAAACTCAATAATCCGCCGGGTCGGCTCAGAAATTATATCGGGAGAAAATACAACAAGTGCCAGGATAATGATCAGCGGCACAAGCAAATATCTTAAAAATTTCAGGTTTTTCCGAAAATCAACCACCACGCTGAACCGGAAAATCTTCAGGGAGTTTGTTTTTTGTTCGATGCTTGCAGCAAGCAGCGCAGGGCTGTCTCCAGGATTTCGTTGCTGGTTGATAAGCTGTAGTGTATTCAGCAGCTTATCCTGGATCTCAGAAAAATGGGTTCCGATGATCTTCGCAGCCTGATCATAGGATATAATTTTCCCGATCTTCACCAATTGAAGGATCGGAATGAGTATCAGCCGGGTTACAAGAAAAAATGAAAGAACAAGGAAGGTGAAAAACAAGACCATTCGCACCGCCTGGCTGAAATGAAAAAAATATTCCAGGGAAACAAATGCAAGATAGGAGACCATCAATAGGGTCAGTGACCAGAGCACACCACGGATCAGCCGGTTTTTATAATACTTCCGGATAAAATGATCAAGTTTTTTGATGAGTACCTGGTTTTCTGCCATGTCTTGTTTTTCTCGAAGGATAACGATGCCTGCATTTATTTAGTATCCTTTGCAAAAGTACGAATATAAGCTATTGATGGGTTTATTTTTGGCCGGAATAGCTTATTTTTGCGACTTCCTAAATAAAATTTCCGATGAAAACCCAACCTGTTCGTGTTCGTTTTGCCCCCAGTCCAACCGGCCCTTTGCATATTGGCGGAGTAAGGACAGCCTTGTATAATTTCCTGTTTGCCCGAAAACATGGCGGAACGATGATTCTCAGGATTGAGGATACCGACCAGAACCGGTTTGTTCCTGGAGCAGAAGATTATATTGTGAAGTCGCTTGCCTGGTGCGGCCTTGATTTTGATGAGAGTCCAGAGAAAGGAGGGCCCGATGCCCCGTACCGCCAGTCGGAGCGATCGGAAATCTACAGGGATCACATCCATCGTTTGATCGAAAAAGGCCATGCCTACTATGCCTTCGATACGGAGGAAGAATTAAGCACCTTGCGTGAAACGTCAAAAGTCAGCGGGGGACATTCCTTTCAATATGATCAGCAAACGCGGAAATCTTTATGTAATTCGATCTCCCTTCCCGAAGCGGAATGGAAAAGGAGGCTGGAAGAAGGAGCTCCGTTCGTCGTGCGCATCAAAATTCCGGAAAATGAACAGGTCGTGGTTCATGACCTGATCAGGGGCGAGGTTGTGGTAAGTACCTCAAACCTGGATGATAAAGTCTTGTTTAAATCCGACGGGCTTCCAACCTATCACCTTGCCAATGTGGTGGATGATTACCTGATGAAGATCTCCCATGTGATCAGGGGTGAGGAGTGGCTTCCGTCGGCGCCCCTTCATGTGTTGCTTTACCGCTTTTTCGGATGGGAAAGCCAAATGCCTCAGTTCGCTCATCTTCCGCTGATCCTGAAACCTGACGGGAACGGCAAGTTGAGCAAGCGGGATGGCGACAGGCTGGGTTTCCCGGTATTTCCTACAGCGTGGAAAGATCCGAAAACCGATGAGATCTATTCCGGTTACCGCGAGTCGGGGTATCTGCCTGAAGCGGTCATCAACATCCTCGCCCATCTTGGCTGGAACCCGGGAACGGAGCAGGAACTGTTCTCTACTGCTGAATTAATTCAGCAGTTCTCACTCGAGCGGGTGGGGAAACACGGTGCCAAATTTGATCCTGAAAAGGCAAAATGGTTCAACCATCAATACATCCAGCAAAAATCTGATGAGGATCTTGCTCTTTTTCTTAAGCCCTCACTCGATAAAAATGGTGTATCCCCTTCTTCCGATTATTTGCGCAAGGTCATTCACCTTGTAAAAGAGCGCGCTTTCCTGGTCCCTGACTTATGGGCTAATTCCTGGTTTTTCTTTCTGCGTCCCGGCCAATATGACCAGCAGGTTTACCAGAAAATATGGCAGGCAGGAACCACCTTGCTGATCACTGAAATTGCAAATGAAATAAAACTGCTGGAAGATTTTAACAAAGATTCCTTTCACACCCTCGTGCAAAACTACACGATAAGAACAGGCGTGAAGATGGGACAGGTGATGAACCCTTTGCGACTGCTGACGGTCGGTTCCAACCAGGGGCCCGGGATGATGGATATGGCGGATGTTCTGGGGAAGGATGAGTTTCTGGCGAGGATTGCCACGGGGCTGGAGCAATTAAGATGATCAGAAAACTGGTTTTTTGTATACTGGCTGGCTGCCAGCTCCTTCAGGCGGCTGCAACATCATCAAGGTCGATTATGCCTGTGAATATGCGTATGCCGTTGAAAACAGGCTTTCACAGCGGATCATCGTTCTCCACCAGGATTACCATTCCGGGCCAATGGTTTCTGATACGATTCAATCACATAAAAGCAGGGTACTATTATCTGAATCCGGAATGTGCGAAAAGAATTATGTTCCGGCATTCAGGCCTCTTCCCTTCGACTCGATTGAAGTATATCATGATGATACGGTAAAGATCAACCGGAATTGCACAGCAGGACTGTTATACACTTCATCGGCCCGGGATCTCTCAATTTGGAATAAATCTAAATTTAATAATTTTCACTCGTCTTCTGCAGGAAATCATATGCTGATATGTATCTTTGTATATGTTTATCTGACTGGTCACCATGGTACCGGGGCTTTGTTCAACGGTAGCAGAAATTTAACCAGGGTGTAATGATTCCACAGATGAATTACCCCGGACTTCAGGCCGGGGGTCATGGTAAAGCCCTGACTGAATCGGCTTTAGCCAATCATAGTAAAAAAGGGCCTTCGTTGACCAGGCTTGTATTTCGGGCTGAAGCCCGTGGGAACAGATGCAGTCTTTTGACCCCGGCCTGAAGTCCGGGTAATTCATGGATTTTATGATCCGGCATTATACCCGGTGAATCGTATGCATATTGAAAATATTTGGCACAATTGCTCCATCAAATATAATTATCCAATTTAAGACCCGACCCATGAAAAAAACCATCCGCCTGATCTTGCTGGGAATGATACTCCCGGTTCTTATTATGTCCTTTGCTCCCGGATCAAAAGAGAAATCCGCTCCAACCACGCAGGATTATATCGTGGTTGCATGGAACGACCTGGGCATGCACTGTGCCAACCTTGATTTTTCAAACATGTGCATTCTGCCTCCTTACAACAACCAGGTGGCACAGGTGATCATGAAGGGAAGTTCCACGGCGCTGCCGGTTGTCATGACGGGTGCAAGCGGCATGTATGTTACGTATGAAATCCCGGGGAATACCGAATCGGCGACCAAGACCAATTTCTGGAATTATTCAGCTCAGCTTTTCGGGGTTGTTTTGGCGCCAAATATGGGATTGGCAGGTTTCGGGATGACGGGGACCATGGCGCCGGGTACGGGCAACTATTACCGGGCAGAGGGCATCCCCATCACGGCATTCCCTGATTCAACACCCACGGTGGCCGATCCTTACCAGCTCACCCTCATCAAGGCTTATCTGCCCAATAATCAACTGGTGGCTACAACGCAAAGCGTCATTCCCGTTTCTCATGAAATCAATTGTGTAAGTTCAGGATGCCATTCGAGCGAGATGAACATTCTTCAGGAACACGAGGAGGTTTCCGGCTTCAATATCAACAACAGGCCTATTTTCTGTGCAACCTGCCATTCCGACAATGCACTTGGAATGCCGGGCAAGCCGGGTGTTCCACCATTTTCGCAGGTAATCCACGAAAAGCATGGCGAGTTTATAAACTCAGGGACCAGCAACGACTGCTATAAATGCCATCCGGGCCCGAACACACAGTGCTGGAGGGATGTCATGCACGATTCTCCCGGCGGGATCACAAAATGCCAGGATTGCCATGGCAGTGTTTCGCACGTGGGCCACAGCATTGACCAGGGCAGAAATCCATGGCTGCAGGAACCTTCGTGTGGCGCGACCTCCTGTCATGGGCCTAACTATGCGGAAGAGCCCGGAAAATTGTTCCGTAATTCCAAAGGCCATGGCGGATTGTTCTGCAGCACCTGTCATGGTTCGCCGCATGCGATATTACCGACAAGCAACCCCCGCGACAATGCACAGAACATCGCCTTGCAGGGTTTTGCAGGAACCTTGTCTGACTGCTCCGTTTGCCATGGTTATATTCCGGCAGGGGCAGGACCGCATGGCCTTCATAGTGTTGCAGTACAAAATGTCACGATCCCCAATGCCCAGACAAGTTGTTACAATGCCACCAGTGCCCTGTTTGTTGCCGGCGGAGGAACAACCTTTAACGTGCAAAGCGGGGGAAGCGCCACGTTCATTGCCGGACAAAGGATCGATTTTCTTCCCGGCACCCTGGCCGATACGGGCAGTTACATGCATGGCTATATCACCACCAATGGCCAGTACTGCGTTACACCAGCATTCCCGCAGGCTGGAAATGAAAGCATACCCGGGAGGACCCAATCGCTTTCAGCATCTTCATTTTTCAGCGTATATCCGAATCCCACCACCGGAACCCTTATGATATCGGGTTCCGACGGGCAATCCCCTGATAAAATAGTGGTTGAAATATATAAATCACAGGGAGAAAAACTGATGACCAGAGAGCTCACCGGAAATGGAAATCATGAGATCATGCTTGACGGGCCGGCAGGATTTTATTTTGTCAGGCTGGTTTCCGGCAGCAGGGCGGAGACATTTAAAATCATCAAACAATAATGAACACCCCGGATTTCTTTGATCACGCATTTTAAGAATCTGGTTAAAGGATTGTTAAAATTCAGTGATTAAACCAATATTAACGGATCAATAGGAAAATCCGGGGGGAGTATTATGATGTCACCACTTCGTGGTTTATGATGTTTAATAAGGCCTGATTCTATAAAAATGTCAACCCTTCGGGTTTAAAAATCAACCCTTGATTTGCATTATTGGAATCAAGAATCATTACTTTATTCTGTTTTCGTTCAGTATTGGATTGCTTGCATGGAGAATGTTCCTCGTTCCTCGTTTTTCGCCCCCCCCAGGTTTTCCTCTTGATCCATATTAACCTCAATGACACCATGAAGGCACCATGGACACAAAGAAAACCAGGGTGAACGTTGTGGTTAAATAAACGAATTGATAGTTCCGGCAGGATTTTAACGAAGAAAAAAACAAATTGAAACAGACTCTAAGTTGCAAACGGGTAACCGGATCACTTTTTGAATGAAGTCAGCTTCCTGACCAGCTTTATCCTGAATTTGCCGTCTGTTACCTGTTTTGTGAGACCGGTCATGCTATGGACCGATCCTGAAAAGGTACCGGTTAAAACATCATCTGTTTTATCGGTGATGATCACCTCCATGCGCTGGTCAATAGAACTCCCGGTATAGTTGCAGGAATCATTGGACCCAAAAGTGGTATCCGCCGGATTTTTGTAATTATTGAACTGCAATTCACAAAAGGGAACGGGTGCGTCAAGGGGGAGTGATTCCATTCCCGTGCCCATGATAAACAGGGCGCACAACCATTTTGATTTGATTTATATATGTAATCTCAAGTCATATAGATGCTTACCATGGTTTATTCAAGCGGATATCCTGGTCCATTCCTTCTTCCGGTTCCCTAGAACCCTTTGTCTCCCCAGTAAACATTGGTTAACCTGTATCTATGGAGTAGCTATGTACTATCGATGGAGTAACTGATGACCTGTGTTGGGCAAAGGTCCGGGAGCGTTCATGGTGCTTGCAAAAACGACCCTTTCATAAATCGATTCCGGGTTTGTATTACGGTTTAGGCCGTTTGGCCTTCTTCTCCACCGCAAACAACCCGGCCGTGTATTTGTCATACAACTCAAAAAGGAACTCTATCCGCCTGGTCTCATTGATGAAGGGCTGGGGCCGGTAACACAGGTCAACCGCCTTATCAAGCTCCTGGTGCGCTTTCACCAGGACGGACGGCATGGTTAGGGGATCATACAGATCGGCCAGGCTGCTGCCGGGAAATTTTAACCGGGTATCCAGTACTTTTTGTGCTGCCTCCTCGACAGTTTTTACTTGCTTTTCGGAGGGGTTTTCAGGCCAGGGGAAATTGTTGTAAACTATGTCTTTGGAATACCTGAAATCGCTCTTTAACCTACCACAAACGTATTTCACCCAGGCCATGTGCATTGCAGACATAAGCACTCCGAAATGATATACTGACCCATTAGGGATAGACATGCAGGTATCGCCTATAATACTGTCATGAGTAAAAAAGCCTAAAGGGATGTATTTTCTATTTTCACTTGAAACCCTCGGAACAACAATACAAGTTTCAGGGTTATTTTTGTCTCGAAATAAACTGGGAGTTGAAGCAAATTTTTGCGTTGATGGAGCAATACTTGATAGGCGGAACTGTTTTACTCCCTCAATTCGCCTTAAGATTTCTGGATACTTACGAAGCTCTGTAGGGTCTGCACCCACCAGCCAGATACACCACCTTTTCTCATTATTGAGAAATTCCTTGGCACTAATTAAGGGCAAAATAAATTTTTCTAATTCCGGCTCATCGGACACAAGGCTGATTTTTTCCTTATTGGATAAAAGGAGATTGCCGCCATCCAGAGGCATGTTTCCAAAACTCATCCCAGGCACATTAGAAAGAGCATGTTGTCTGTTTCTAATAAAAACATTTTTGCCATCAACTAAATACGGGTTAATATTAGTGGCGGATATTTCATAAGGGTCAGCCTTAATATCATTGTACAAAAAGAGTCTTTTGTTTGTCAGCACTTGGCTAAAGCCGATAATTACGCAATAAACTGCTGCGTTCCCTTTTGCCTCATTACTCCAACGAAAGGTGCTATGGGCAAAATTTATTGTGATGCCATGCTTAAGCATTAAGAATTGCCATAAGATGCCCACCTGCTCCCCTTGAACAATGGAGTTGGTTGAAACAAAGGCAACCTTAGGGTTTTGAAATGCATACAAATGCTCAGTACTGAAAGACTTGTCTATGTATTTCGCAGCCTTTGCATACCAGGCTGTCACATAGTCCATCACGCCGCACCCATCAATGTTGTCGAATAATTCAGTTACCTCCTTTCGTTGGTCCTGAGTCATCATTTTTGAACCAACAAACGGCGGATTACCATAAATATAATCAAACCGCTGTTCTCCCTGCTCCCAGGGAACTGGGTCAATGAGGCTTTGCCAGTCGGTGCGCAGGGCATTGGCGCAGATGATATTGGGACTTTTCCGCAGGGGAAGCCTTACAAAGTACTGGCCGAACTCTTCGCTTACCCGCATGTTCATCTGGTGGTCCATGAGCCACATGGCCACCTGGGCGATCTGGGAGGGGAATTCTTCAATCTCGATGCCGTAAAAGCGGTCAACGTCGAGCTTCAACAGATCATGGATATCAAACACCTGCTGTCCTTTCTGGAGGGTTTTGATGATCTTCAGCTCCAGCAATCTCAGCTCACGGTAGGAGATCACCAGGAAATTCCCGCAGCCGCAGGCGGGATCGAGGAAACGCAACAGAGAAATCTTTTCCTGTAAGCGAACCAGCTTGTTCCGGTTGTCTTTGACGGATTCATATTCTTTCCAGAGATCATCGAGGAACAGGGGTTTGATCACCTTCAGGATGTTTTTTTCGGAAGTGTAGTGGGCGCCAAGGTTCCTGCGTTCCACCGGGTTCATGACGCTCTGGAAAAGGGAGCCGAAAATAGCAGGGGAAATAGCGCCCCAGTTCAAAGCGGTACATTCCAGCAGGATATCCCGCATTTTGCTGTCGAAGGAGGCCGGGGGAAGGGTCTCTTCAAACAATTTGCCGTTCACGTAATGAAAAGTGGCCATCTCTTCGTCGAGGTTGGTAAGCCGTTTATCCCTGGGGGTATTCAGCACATAAAACAGGGTGGCGAGGTGGTGGGCCAGGTCGCTGCCATCCTCTTTGGTTTTGTTTACGATATAATCGCGGAACTGGTCTTTCTCAAAGATGCTGGTATCCTCGGCAAACAAACAGAAAAGCAGGCGTACCAGGTACAATTCAAGCGGATGGCCGGTGTAGCCGATCGCTTCGAGCCGGTCATGGAGTTTCCCCATGAGTTCGGCGGCCTTGATGTTAACGGGGTCCTGCTCCCGGAATTCATGTTTCTGGTACCCGGCAATGAACCCGAAATGTTTGACATTCTTGTAAAGATCGGGCAGGTCAAATTCCAGGTGGGTGTCTGTATCAAGGTCATGAAGCCGGAACCGGGCAAAATCTGACACCAGGACGTACTTCGGGAGTTCGTAGTCCTTCAGTCCCGGGAAGTAGTCAAGCGCTTGTTTGTAGGCTTTATCTAAATCCCTGCCCTTTGATTTATGTTCGACCAGGATCGTGCCTTTCCAGAGCAGGTCAATGTAGCCGGTGGATTCATCTAGCCGTTTTACCGGTTTTTCAAAGCTGGCGACCTTCCGCCGGTTGATGCCGAACACATTGAAAAAGCTATCCCAGAACGATTTTGCTTCGGCATCTTCGGAGGTCTCATTTTCCCATTCTTTGGAGAAATGGATCGCGCGGTCTTTGATTTCGTTCCAGGAAAGGGGCATGGGGAGAAATAAAAACTCAAAGCTAATGAAAGTTAGGCAATGATCATCTTTAATTCTCGTTTATAAAAAATGCCAACACCATTTTGCCCTATGCACTTGGTCGCGTTTCAAAACTTTTTCATATTTTCGCTCCCCCTTCCTTTTTTATTATTTATTTAAGGCTATTCATTAAAAAATTCCATTCCATGAATAAAACCCTTCTCTTAATTTCCCTGTTATTGTTAGCTACGATTAGGATATTTGCCCAGGTTGGCATCAATGGTGATAATAGTCTACCCGATAATTCGGCAATGCTTGATGTAAAATCTTCTACCCAGGGGATGCTTGTCCCGCGAATGACTTTCGACGAGCGCAACGCCATTGTGACTCCAGCGGAAGGTCTTCAGGTTATTTGCACAAACTGCAATCAGGATGGCACAGCCGTTTTATCCGTGTACCTTGGCGGAAAATGGGTGAACCTGGCTGTCGCCTGCCCAATTCCGAATGCACCGTTTCCGGGCATCCCAGTTCAGGACAATGGACAAATTACCTGGAATTGGACAGGCGCTCCCATCTCAGCGGGGTTCAAATGGAACACTATCAACGATCCTACTTCGGCAACAGACATGGGAGCAAGTACCACAACAATAGAATCCGGGCTCACTGTCGGTAGCGTTTATAATCGGTATGTCTGGGCGTATAACATGTGCGGGACATCCGGTGTTACTGTGCTCACCGCTCAGGCATTGGCCTGTGGAACATCCTTTGCAGCCAGCCATGTGGCAGGAAGTATTGCTCCTGTTTCCAAAACAACCACGTATGGAACAGTTACGAACATTCCGGGCGAAACATCAAAGTGCTGGATCACCAGCAACCTGGGTTCGGACCACCAGGCAGCTGTTGTGAATGAAACCACTGAACCTTCCGCAGGCTGGTACTGGCAGTTTAACCAGACGCGGGGTTATAAATTCGATGATAGTTATACCCGAACACCCAGTGGCCTATGGAACACCGGTATCAATACAAATTCAGATTGGTTAACGGAAAACGATCCCTGCAACCTCCTGTTAGGAAGCATGTGGCGAATCCCTACCTATACAGAGTGGAATAATGTAAGCACGGCAGGAGGCTGGGTAAACTGGACCGATACATGGAATTCAGGGTTAAAGCTTCACGCTGCCGGTGAACTGGAATGGAGCTATGGTTTATTAGCCTGGCGAGGTACATGGGGCGTTTATTGGAGCAGTACGCAGGTTTCTGTGACGGTTGGCTGGAACCTGACTTTTGGCAGTGGCCTTTGCGGCATGTATGCCAACAGCATGCCTTACGCCTTCCCGCTCCGTTGCATCAGCGACAATTGAGCGCAGCGAAAGCATAACAACGAAGGGCGCACACCCTTTAAACTGTGTAGTTTGTCGATGCGCTTGAATTTAATGATATAGATCGACCCCGGCCCGATTAAAAAGAAAAACGGGCCCTATGAGGTCACCGGGTCACTTTTTATGAAATTTGAAACCCTTTGCAATGAAGCGTTGATTACTTCACCGTTAACTGCACGCTTTGAACTTGATTGTCCACGTGAATTATTTATAAATGTGTAGCAATATATCCGCTCTGGCCATTTTGGGCCAAAGCCCGTTCTGTCAATTATTTGCCGCCATCCCCGGCCTGAGGTCCAGGATGATTCACGGGTTGGTTCAACCACCCCCCCCTTTTTTTCCTGAAGGAGAAGGGGGAGGGCGTGGGATGAGGCAATTAAATGAAATGTTCGTGTTGTTCAGGCGACGGGTTGTAATTTTGAGTGTTTTTCCATTCACCTGCCGGAGGTAAGATAGAATTTGTGTATCTTCCGCTGCCGATCAATAAAAAACACTGCCATGAAAGAACAACAGATCACAAAAAAAACCGGGCGAATCGTTTCCATCGACGCACTCAGGGGATTTGATATGTTCTGGATAACGGGCGGGGATGCCTTTTTCATTGCCCTGTTGACCCTGGTCAATACTCCTTTCTGTCTGAAACTGGCTACCCAGCTTGACCATCCTGCATGGGCAGGATTCCATTTTTACGATCTTATTTTCCCGCTCTTCCTGTTCATTATGGGTGTTGCAATGCCGCTTTCGATCACACGCAGGCTCGAACGCGGAGATTCACGAAAGAAACTCTATTTCCATGTGATAAGGCGCACCTTGTTGCTCTTCCTGCTCGGGCTCATTTACAACGGACTGTTTAATTTTGATTTTGACCAGCAGCGGTGGACGGGTGTGTTGCAGCGCTTTGCCATCACATACCTCTTTGCCTCGCTCATCGTCATGAATTTCAAAAACAAAGGTCAGCTGATCTGGGCCGGGGGTATCCTCATTGCCTACTGGCTCGTACTTCTGCTTGTGCCTGCGCCCGGATACCACGCCTATGACCTCAGCCCGGAAGGTAACCTTTGCGGGTATCTCGACAGGTGTTTCCTCCCGGGATCCTTTTGCTGCTATCAGCTGGGCGACAATGAAGGAATTCTTACCATGTTCCCTGCCATCGCCAATGTGCTTTTCGGGGTACTAGCAGGCCGTTGGCTTCTTGGAACCCACAGGGAAACGATCAAAATCAGAAACCTGTCTGTAACAGGAGCCTGTTTTATTGCAGGGGGCCTGCTGTGGGGCCTGGTATTCCCTGTAAACAAGTATTTATGGACGGGATCTTATGTGCTGCTTACCACCGGGATCTCTTTCCTCCTGCTCTGTTTGTTTTTCTGGGTGATCGATGTGAAAGGATATAAAAAATGGGCATTCCCTTTTGTGGTCATTGGACTGAATCCCATCACAATTTATGTATTGCAGGGTATTTTTGATTTCGGGATCATTGCCAATATTTTCATCCATGGCTTTGTCAACAATCTCGGGAGCTTTATACCGGTATTCACCGCTTTTTGCGTGATCCTTGTCAAATGGTTCTTCCTGTATTTCCTTTACCGGAAAAATATTTTTCTTAAGGTATAATGCAGACGGGAATACAATTAAGCCACGGGTTATGATTTTACAGTCCCCCATAACCCTACGATAGGATCAAGAAAGTGTATGTAAAATTGTATGCGAGTAAAACAAAACAGGCCGCAAACACGTGGTCTACAGCCTGTTATTGACTTTGAAAGTTGTCCGACTAGGGGTCGAACCTAGACTCTAATGATCCAGAATCATTTGTGTTGCCAGTTACACCATCGGACAATCTGACTGCAAAATTAATACATTTTTTGCAAAAATGTCAAGTTTTATTTAACTTTTTCAGCTTTTGCCCATGAATCTCTCAGGGGCACGACCCGGTTAAAGACAAGGTTTCCGGGGGTGGAGTCTTTGTCAACAGAAAAATAGCCCAGCCGCTCAAACTGGTATTTATCCAGGATCCCGGCGGTTAAAACCGCCGGTTCGATCATCGCCGTGATGGTTTTCAGAGAATCGGGATTCAGATAATCCTTATACGATTTTTCCTCTTCTGATTCATCCGGATTTTCTTTGGTGAACAACCGGTCGTACAACCGGATTTCGGCTTTTACGGCCTGCTTTGCAGAGACCCAATGCAGGGTGCCCTTTACTTTCCGGTTGCTTTCGGGCATCCCGCTTTTGGTTTGCGGGTCGTAGGTGCAATGTATTTCCGTGATCTCACCCGTTTCCGGGTCCTTTACGACACTTTCGCACCGGATGATGTATGCAGCCTTCAACCGCACCTCGCGGCCGGGAGCGAGGCGGAAAAACTTATCTGGCGGATTTTCCATGAAATCTTCCCTTTCGATGAAGAGAGTTTTTGAAAACGGCATTTTCCGCTTCCCTTTTGACTCATCCTCTGGATTGTTTATGGATTCCATCTCCTCCACGAGGTCATCCGGATAGTTACCGATGATCACCTTTACCGGATTGAGCACCGCCATCAGCCGGTTGGCGCGCTTGTTGAGGTCCTCGCGGATGCAGAATTCGAGCAGGCTTACGTCGATCACATTGTCGCGCTTGGCAACGCCGATCGTTTCGGCGAAATTCCGTATCGATTCGGGGGTAAACCCGCGCCGGCGCAAACCACAGATGGTGGGCATCCGGGGATCGTCCCAGCCTTTGACATGGCCATCGCGCACCAACTCGAGCAATTTCCGTTTGCTCATTACAGTGTACGTCACGTTCAGCCGCGCAAATTCAATTTGCCTGGGGGCATAGATCCCGATTTCGCGGATAAACCATTCATAAAGCGGCCGGTGCACTTCAAACTCCAGGGTACAGATTGAATGGGTGATCCGTTCGATGGAATCAGATTGTCCGTGGGCGAAATCATACATCGGGTAAATGCACCACTGGTCACCGGTACGGTGATGATGCGCATGAAGGATACGGTAAAGCACCGGATCGCGCATGTGCATGTTGGGAGAGAGGCCATGTCGATTTTGGCACGGAGAACCCTGGAGCCATCAGGGAATTCTCCCTGGCGCATGCGTGAAAAAAGATCAAGGTTCACATCAACAGTCCGGCCCCGGTATTCGCTTTCCTTCCCCGGCCGGGTAGGGGTACCGCGCGTTTCACTGATCTCCTCGGCCGTCATGTCGCAAACGTAGGCCTTCTCCTTCCGGATCAGGATCAAAGCATATTCATATAGCTGTTCAAAATAATCGGAGGCATAGAAAAGGCGGTCCTCCCAGTCAAATCCGAGCCACCTTACATCTTCCATGATCGAATCGACATATTCCACATCCTCTTTCACCGGGTTTGTATCATCAAACCTGAGGTTTGTTTTCCCGTTGTATTTCTTTCCCAGGCCAAAGTTGAGGCAAATGGACTTGGCATGGCCAATGTGCAGATAACCATTGGGTTCGGGGGGGAAACGGGTATGTACACGCCCTTCGTTGACTCCCGTCCGGATATCCTCTTCAATAATTTCCTCAATGAAATTGAGCGACCGGGATGCTTTTTCTTCTTCCGGTATTTTTGGTTCTTCCATGGGTTGAAAATAAAATAGATTGGTGCAAGGTTAAATAAATAAAAAAGTCCACGCAGATTTGCGTGAAACCATCCTGCAAACTTACTACAATTTAAAAAAACTTGCGCCGGTTCACGGGAATTCGATAATTTCACCGTTCGAAAACGAAAAATTATGGGAACGATTCTGCTTGAAGGAATGGAGTTCTTTGCCTTTCACGGGTGCTTCAAAGAGGAACAGATCATCGGAACGAAATTTATTGTCGACCTTTATGTAGAGGTTGATACTGCCGTATCGGAAGATTCGGACCATCTCAGGGATACGGTCGATTATGTAGGGCTTTACCGGTGTGTTAAAAGTGAAATGGAAAAGAAATCCCATTTGCTTGAACACGTTGCAAAAAGGATTTTAACCAGTTTGCAAACCCATTTCCCGTCGATTGACTCCATGGAACTCAAGATTGCCAAAATCAATCCTCCGATGGGCGGGAAAATGCAACAGGTGAGCTACAAAACCCAATGGAAGAAATGATTTGGTGGTAATTTCAAAAATAATAGTACTTTTGCACACCTATTTCATTGGTTTCGTGGCCGAGTGGCTAGGCAGCGGTCTGCAAAACCGTGTACAGCGGTTCGAATCCGCTCGAAACCTCTCCAACCCGTTTCTTGACGAAACGGGTTTTTATTTTCCCTGCGGATAGAGCAAATATTCGCTGATCAGCACCAGCAAAAGTGTAAAAGCGCTGCTTAACATGACACGAACGAACGTGGCCAAAAACTCGCTGAAACGAAAAATCTCGAGATAGAAAAATGCGAAATGGTGAATGAGGATCAGGATGATGGAATAGTAAAGAAACCATTTTACCCCCTGGTTTCTGAGCGAGGGTGTCTCCCCAAAGAGCGATTCGGGCCCCGAGGAAATGGCGGAGATCACAAAGGGGCGTGCAAAAGCCATCAAAACGCAGGCGGCGGCATTCAATCCGATTGAATTTGTAAAGATATCGATGCTCCATCCCAGGATAAAGGCAGCGACCAGCAATAACCATTTGGGGGTATCAAACGGCAACAGAAGGATAAAATAGATGTAAAAGTACGGGTTGATGTATCCGCTCAGGTTGATATGGTTCAGGATCAGGACCTGAAAGAAGATCAGAAAGAAAAACCGGATGACGTTAAAAAATACGGTTCTTGAGGTCATTACTGTGGTTTGAAGGAGGCTTTTAAATCTTCTTTTTCTTTGCGCATCATGTCGACAACCACTTCAATGTATCCGAGGCTGTTAAAATCGGTTGAAAACAAGATCTCTCCGTAGTTAAAGTTCTCATCCTGCGGGTTATTAAAACCGGAGATGGTACCGATCATCAATCCTTCCGGGAAGATATCCGAATTCCCGCTGGTGATGATCGTATCACCTTTCACCATCACCACATGTTTTGGAATTTCCTTCACCTGGCCTTTCCGGTAATTCCCGCCATTCCACTCCACGTTCACCAGCTGGTTGTTCTTTTTAAATTTTCCTGAAATCCGGCTGTCTTTATTCAGCATGGACATGATCCAGCTGAAATGGGATGAAACACTGACCACCTGTCCAACGATTTTATTCCCGATGATCACGCCCATGTGATTTTCAACTCCGTGCAGCGACCCCTTGTTGATCATCAGGAAGTTGTTCCGTTTGTTGGTCGAATTGCTGATCACCTTGGCGCTGATGTACTTGTATTCGAGTTTGACGATGGAATCTTTTTTCTCCAGGATATTCACATCGGTGATGTAGTATGCTTCCGGTATGCGGGAATGGAGTTTTGCCATTTCTTCGATCAGCACCCTGTTTGTTTTCTGGAGGGAAAAATATTCGGAGATCCCGTTGAACATGCTGTTGACGGATCCTGAAACAGCGTTTGAAACAGCGTAGAGGGAACTTCCCTGGAATTCATTGTAATTGAAAAGAAGGATCAGCGAAAAAGTTTCCAGGAACAGGAAAAGAAAATAGAAATAGTGCTCCCGGAAAAACAGGAAAAGATTCCGCATGGTACCTCTTACTTAATGAGGAACGTAAATTTATCAAAGTTTTTCAACGCGATCCCGGTTCCCCGGGCCACGGCGCGCAAAGGATCTTCGGCAACATGAACTTTCAGTTTGGTTTTCAGGTGGATCCGTTTATCCAGGCCGCGCAGCAAGGCTCCGCCTCCCGTAAGATAGATACCGGTTTCAAAAATATCGGAAGCGAGTTCCGGAGGGGTCATTTCAAGCGCATTCAAAACGGCGGCTTCAATTTTTGCAACGGATTTATCCAGGCAATGTGCAATTTCCGCATGATTGACGATCACCTCCTTGGGGATCCCGGTAAGCAGGTCGCGTCCGTGAACGGCGTAGTCGGGGGGAGGATTGTCAATATCGGCCAGGGCAGCGCCGACTTCAATTTTTATTCGTTCCGCGGTACGTTCGCCGACATTGATATTGTGCTGTTTGCGCATGTATTCTTCGATGTCGGCATTGAACTCATCGCCGGCAATCCGGATGGATTTGTTGTTCACAATTCCCCCGAGCGCGATGACCGCAATTTCACTGGTTCCCCCGCCGATGTCGATGACCATGTTGCCGATGGGTTCCAGCACATCGATTCCGATCCCGATGGCGGCAGCCATGGGTTCATGAATAAGACGGACCTCCTTGGCGCCGGCCTGTTCTGCGGAGTCCTTTACCGCACGTTCCTCCACCTCTGTAATCCCCGACGGGATACAAATAACCATCTTGAGGGCAGGGGGGAACCATGATTTGCGAAGATCGATCATTTTGATCATGGCCCTGATCATGTGCTCGGCAGCCTGAAAATCGGCAATCACCCCGCCCCGCAACGGGCGGATCGTCTTGATGTTCTCATGGGTTTTCCCATGCATCATCTGTGCCTTCTTTCCCACTGCGATGATCTTGCCCGAGCTGCGTTCAATGGCAACAATGGAAGGTTCATCAACCACTACTTTGTCATTGTATATGATGATGGTATTTGCGGTACCAAGGTCTATTGCGATTTCTTTTGTAAACAATCCCATGGGTTCAATTTTAATGTTTAAAGTGTCGTGTCCCGGTAAAAACCATGGACATATCGTGTTCATTGCAGTACTTCACCGAATCGGCATCCCTGATGGAACCACCCGGTTGAATTACTGCTGTAATGCCCGCTTCATGTGCGATTTCCACGCAATCGGCGAAAGGAAAAAACGCATCCGAAGCCATTACAGCTCCGGAGGTATCAAACCCGAAGGCCTGTGCCTTGGCGATTGCCTGGCGCAATGCATCCACGCGAGAAGTCTGGCCCAACCCACAGCCAACAAGCTGGCTGTTTTTAATCAGGACAATCGTGTTAGATTTCAAATGTTTAACAATTTTATTTGCAAAGACCAAGGCATCCGTTTCCCGTGGGGTTGGCCGTTTACTTGTAACGTATTGAAAATCTGTCTTTTGTTCTGTTTTTAAATCCTTTTCCTGTTCAAGTACGCCATTGAGGATGGACTTAAATTGCCGTTGTGGAAACACAAACGAATTTTTCTGCAAAATTATTCTATTTTTCTTTGATTTTAAGAGTTCAAGGGCATCATTTTCATAACGGTCTGCAATTATTATTTCGAAAAACAGCTTGTTGACTTCAAGGGCTGCCTCTATTTCCATGTTTCCATTGGCAATGATGATGCCTCCGAAGGCAGAAACAGGGTCGCAGGCAAGTGCATCCATGTAGGCGGCCCTGAAGGAAGGGCGGCTGGCAATGCCGCAGGGATTTGTATGTTTGATTATTGCGACGGTCGGTTCAGAAAATTCACCGATGAGGTTGATTGCAGCATCCACGTCGACCAGGTTGTTGTATGACAACTCTTTTCCGCAGAGCCGGGTAAAAACATCACCGGGGTTCCCATAAAAAGTGCCTTGCTGATGCGGGTTTTCCCCGTAACGCATGGGGTAAGGGCTCAGAATGCTTTGCTTGAAAACCTGGATATTTTCCTGCCGGTTGAAGTAGCTGAAAATCTGGGTATCGTAATGCGAGGAGATGTTAAACGCCTGTGCTGCAAGCTTCCTGCGGTCAGCAAGGCCGGTATAACCACTGTTCTTTGACAGGATATCCAGTAATTCCTGGTATGAACCTGCGGAGGGCACCACGGTCACGTGTGCATAATTTTTTGCGGCAGCGCGGATCAGGGAGATACCGCCAATGTCTATTTTTTCAATGATCTCCTCTTCATTGCCTGAGGCCGCAACTGTTTTTTCAAAAGGATAAAGGTCTACGATCACCAGGTCGACCGAGGGGATCTCATATTTTTCAACATCGCCGACATCGGCAAGCTGGTTGCGGCGCCAGAGGATACCCCCGAAGATTTTCGGATGCAGGGTTTTTACCCTTCCGCCCAGGATGGATGGATAGGAGGTGATGGATTCAACGGAGATGGCGTGAATTCCCTTGCTGGTCAGGTAATCGTACGTGCCCCCGGTTGAAATGATCTGAATGCCGAAGGATTCCAGTTTATGAGCCAGATCTTCGATGCCTTCTTTGGAGTAAACAGAGATCAGGGCTGATTTAATTTTAATCTGGTCAATCATATACCTCCCTTTTGTAACAATAACTGAATGGCCGCGTCTAAGACCGCATGGTGCGAAGCTTTGCAATGTTACCAAAAAATAGCGGAGAAAACAAGGGACAATTGACAAGGGACAATTGACAAGGGACAATTGACAAGGGACAAATAAACGGCAGCATGTGCATGGCTTGTTTGCTAAATTGATTCGCCTGTTCATGCAATCATAAATATATCTATCTTTACTTTTTAAAAAGGAAATAACCCAATCCATGATATTGATCTTACGATTGATACGCGAAAGCTATCTGTTTGCTTTTCAGGCAATTATAGTAAATAAAGTAAGAACAATCCTGTCCCTTCTGGGGATTACCATCGGGATTTTCTGTGTTATTTCTGTTTTTACTGTTTTTGATTCCATGGAAAATGCCATCCGCAAGAGCATTGCCTCGCTTGGCAGCAATGTGCTTTATGTTCAGAAGTGGCCCTGGTCCATGGGCGGTGATTATCCATGGTGGAAATACTGGCAGCGCCCTGAAACTTCGCTGGATGACATGCGCGAAATTGAAAAACGCAGCAATCTTGCAGAATCTGTTGCATTCATGGTGCAGGTAAACAAAACGGTAAAATACCAGAATAACTATATTGAAAATATAGGCGTGATGGGTGTTTCACAGGATTTCGACAGAGTCTGGAAATTTGAACTGGGGCAGGGCCGCTATTTCTCCGCGACCGAATCGGTCAGCGGCAATAATATTGCCATCATCGGTGCCGAAATTGCCAGTGACCTTTTTCGTGAAGGCGATCCTGTCGGAAAGAAAATAAAGATCTTTGGACGAAATATCGAAGTGATTGGCGTGATCACGAAAGAAGGAGAAGATTTCTTCGGGAATTCAAACGATAAAGTGGTTTATCTTCCCGTGAATTTTTTTAAAACGGTTGTTGATCTGCGCGACATGGATGCAACCATCGTGGTCAAGGCGAAACCCCTGGTTTCCAATGATGAGTTGCGGGATGAACTGACCGGCCTCATGCGGTCGATCAGAAAGCAAAAACCATCGGCTGAGGATAATTTCGCCATCAATGAAACGGATATTATTTCGAAGGGCTTCGACAGTTTATTCCAGGTCATCGCCACTGTTGGATGGATCATCGGGGGATTTTCACTGCTGGTAGGAGGGTTTGGGATCGCAAACATCATGTTTGTGTCGGTCAGGGAGCGGACCAACATCATCGGAATTCAGAAAGCCCTTGGTGCCAAGAACTACTTTATCCTGCTTCAATTTCTTTTTGAAGCCATTTTTCTTTCACTGATCGGGGGAATATTCGGGCTTTTAATTATCCTGATCCTGACTATTATCGTAAATTACACAACCGGCTTTCATCTGATGCTCACACAGGGAAATATCATCCTTGGAATAGGTGTTTCAGCAATCATTGGCCTTATTTCAGGTATTTTACCGGCCTATTCCGCTTCAAAACTCGATCCGGTAGAGGCGATGCGAACAGGAACGTAGGTCAGAACGGCCAGAATTGGTTGTCGTTCCAGATCTTTTCCTTCAATTCATTGTCCATATCACTGAGGATCTTCAGGTGTCCGCTTTCCCATGCTGCAAGCCAGCGATACAATTCCTTTTCATTGGGATCGGCGGATATTTCCGCCTGTTTGGAATAGACATCCACGGCTTTTTTCTCAAAATCAATGGCGGCTGAGATTGCGGCCGCTTCAAACCCCGCGGAAGAGATTTTATCCCTCATCTCTTCGGTGAGGATCAGCCTGGCAAAGCCTTCATTGGCCAGATCGGGCAGCTCCACCCTGGTGAATGCATGGTTTTTTTCATATCCGATGTACTGTTCCGAAAGAAATTTAACATGCTGTGTCTCTTCATCAGCCATGGTCAGAAAAATGTGCTTGATCTCAGGATCCGGCGTTTGTTCGGCAACTTTTGCATAAAAAGCATGGCCTCTCTTTTCCATAAGAATCGCCATTTTAAGAATTTCGAGGGCTTTCTGGGTTTCCATGATATTGGGGTTTTAATTTTTCAAACTTACAACAATTTCACCACAGCAGGCACATGGAACACAATAGAATTTTAAAATCCGGAGGCGGGATCATCATCCAGGGTGGTTGATTCGGGAGAAGTTAACTGCCTTCCTCCTGTGTCCTGTTGTGCCTGTTGTGGTGAGAAATCAAGGAATTCGTACCATTTGCAATGCCTCCTGAACGGTTTCAACCGGGCTGAAACAGGTTTTTCCATGGCAGACATAAATCAGGGTTTTTTCATCGGCAGACACACTCCCGGATGAAAAGATGACCCCTGGCAAATAAAATCCTGAAAATTCATGTAACCGCAACAACCTGTCAGCCCCGGTAATTTTCACTACGGTCGGGCCTGAAAGCAGATCAACAAGCAAACAGGCCCAATTGGCGTGGAAAGAAGGATTGCGTATAATTTGCGGCGCCATGGTCTTCAACATTGTTGCTGCCCGCTGGGTATACAGTTCATTTTCAAGCAGATGACCTAAAATAAAACAATTTCTTGCCACCTGCGAATTTGATGAAGGAATGACATTGTCGGAGAGTTCGATTGTTTCCTGCACCAAACGAGGTTCCTCGTCAGATGACAAATTGAAAAACGGACCATCACCGGCAGTGAAATGAACCAGAACCTGCTGCGTTAAAAAGTCAGCCGCAGCCAACCACGAATTGTCGAAGGTTGACTGGTAGATATCGAGAAACGATTTGATCAGAAATCCGTAATCGTCCAGAAATCCTGAAATGGCAAAAGAACCCGCCTGTGAGTTACGCCAAAGTTTCCCTTTGCGTTCATAGGCATGATCGCGGTAATAGGTCGCTGCGGCAATTGCTTTTTCCAGCCACCCGGGCCTGCCGAATGCTTTTGCGGCATCGGCCAGCGCACTGATCATGAGTGCATTCCAGCAGGTCAGGATTTTAATATCGGTTCCCGGCCGGATCCTGTTGCCGCGATCCTTCAATAACAAGTGTTTATGATGTTCGATGATGGCGGTCAGCTGACCTGGCGTCAGGTGATGATTGGTGGCAAACTCCGCCTCATCCATCGATTTGTACAACACATTCCTTCCGTTTTCCCAGTTGCCGTTCTCTTCACAGGAATAAAAGGCAAGGAATAATTCAGGATCGTCGTCCGGATATTTGCGTATCTCTTCATTGGTCCAGGCATAATAGGCACCCTCCGTTCCTCCGCTGTCGGCATCGAGGGAAGCATAATAAAGACCATCCTGACCGGTCAGTTCACGTTCGATGAAAGCAACCGACTCCTCTGCAACTTTCCGGTAAGCCTCCTTTCCTGACACGGCAAAACCGTGTGAATAAAGGGAGATCAGCTGGGCATTGTCATAAAGCATTTTCTCAAAATGGGGCACATGCCAGAACTGATCGACCGAATAGCGGCAGAATCCTCCCCCGAGATGATCATAAATGCCGCCCATGGCCATTCTATCCAATGAAAGCAATGCATGTTCCAGCGCCTTTTGATTCTGAAATTGGGAACCATATTTCAGCAGGTAGCCGATGTTTGCCGGCATCGGGAATTTCGGTGCGCCCAGTGTTCCGCCATTTTTAAAATCAAGATCCACTTCCCATGAGGCAAAGATCTCATCGGGGATCAGGGTACCCAATGAAACTTTTTCTTCAGCGAACTTCTGGAAATTCTGCCGTGTCATGCCTTTCCCGATCTCGGAAGCCTGCTGTAGAAGCGCTTCAGGATGAGCATGATGAAGGTCTGCAAAGTACTTCAGGATGTGAAGCCAGTCATGCCTGGAAAAATAGGTTCCGGCAAAGAGAGGACGCTGGTCATTCAGCGCGATCACATTCAGCGGCCATCCTCCCCGGCCGGTGGAGGCATAGGCCGCTTTCATGTAAAGCTGATCGATATCCGGACGTTCCTCACGATCAACCTTAATCGAAATGAAATCGCGGTTCATGGCCATTGCAACTTCATCATCTTCAAACGATTCATGTTCCATCACATGACACCAGTGGCAAGCTGCATATCCAATGCTGATGACCAGCAATTTATGCTGGCCAATGGCCAATTTCAACGCCTCATTGCCCCAGGGATGCCAATCCACCGGGTTATACGCATGCTGAAGCAGGTACGGGCTATTTTCCTTTAGGAGATGATTTGGTTTTTTTTCCGTCGGTTTGACCATCACGGGTGATGTGTGTTTTTATCCGGGAGGAGAGTATATCGATCGCAACCTTGTTCTGTCCTCCCTGGGGCACAATGATGTCAGCATAACGTTTGGTAGGCTCGATAAATTGCAGGTGCATGGGTTTTACAAAACTATCATAGTGTTCAAGTACCTGCTGGAACGAGCGGCCCCGTTCTTCGAGGTCACGCCGGATGATGCGCATCAGCCGGTCATCGCCATCGGCATCGACATAGACCTTGATGTCCATTTTTTTTCGCAGGCGGGGGTTGGTCAGGATGAGGATTCCTTCCACGATGATTACCTGGGCTGGGTTAATGGTCACGGTTTCCTTTGAACGGGCGCAGGTAACATACGAATAAATCGGCATTTCGATGGGGACTCCTGTTTTCAGGGTTTCCAATTGCTTGATCAGCAATCCCCACTCAATGGAGGTAGGGTGGTCGAAATTGATTTTTGCCCGTTCTTCGGCCGATTTATGTCCATTGTCCTTGTAATAGGCATCCTGGGGGACAACGGTAACAGCTTCCTTCGGCAGATGTTTGATCACCTGCTTCACAACTGTTGATTTTCCCGAGCCGGATCCTCCGGCAATTCCTATGATCAGCATCGTTTTTACAATAAGAAACCAAGTAACAATCCGGCCGTAACCGCACTACCGATCAAACCGGCAATATTGGGCGCCATGGCATGTGTGATGAGGTGGTTGGTCGGATCTTCCTTCATGCCCATTTCATGCGCGATCTTAGCGCTGTCGG
The DNA here is from genome assembly GCA_903903985.1 of uncultured Bacteroidales bacterium. Lineage (GTDB taxonomy): Bacteria > Bacteroidota > Bacteroidia > Bacteroidales > FEN-979 > CAIVAT01. The sequence goes on from CAIVAT010000057.1 coordinate 187,066, forward strand.
GAACTGCAGCAACACCTGCCGCGCCTATCAGCGGGTTGATCCGGTTCTCGTTTTTCAGAAAAATATTCATGACCTTGGCAAAAATGACTCCACCGGCGGTCGCCACCATAAAGGCGATGGCACCGAGGACAAAGATAAGAATAGATTCCCACTTTAAAAAAACATCGGCCTGTGTGGAGGCGCCAACCGTCAGGCCGATCAGGATCAGCACCACATCAATGATGATGGTGCTTGCAGTTGCAGCAAGTTGTTTGGTGAGGCCGGATTCTTTCAGGATATTTCCAAAAAAGAACATGCCCAACAGCGGGAGGGAGGCTGGTGCAACAAATGTGGTCAACAACAATCCAAGCAACGGGAAGAGTATTTTCTCAAATTTGCTGACGGTTCTCGGGGGTTTCATCCGGATAAGCCGTTCCTTTTTGGTTGTAAGCAGTTTCATGATCGGAGGCTGGATCACCGGCACCAGCGACATGTATATATATGCAGCAATGGCAATCGGACCGATGAGATTTTGAATCGCCATGCCATTCCCGGAGGCACGCAACCCGTTTGCAAGCTGGGAGGTCAGAAATATAGCCGTATTGCCATCAGCACCTCCGATGATCGCAATGGCGGCAGATTCGGCCATCGGGAAGCCAAATACCATTGCCCCGATGAACGAGGCAAAAATACCCACCTGGGCGGCGGCGCCAAGCAACATCAGTTTTGGATTGGAGATGAGCGGTGAAAGATCGGTCATCGCTCCCAGGCCAAGAAAAATCAAGGCCGGGTAAATGCCTTTCAGCACACCAAAGAACAAATAGTTCAGGACGCTGCCTTCCTGGTATATCCCCGTATGGTATGCTGCCTCATGCAGAAAAGGAATATTTCCAAGCATGATGCCCATTCCAAGCGGGATCAGCAGCAGCGGTTTATAACTATAACGTATGGCAAGAATAACAAGCGTGATGCCAACCAGGATCATCACGAGGTTTCCCCAGCTTGCATTGTGAAAGCCAGTATCTTCCCAAAGACCGGATAATGTTTGCAGTGTATCCATCGGTTATTCTATTTCAACTAAAACCTCACTCTGGGCCACAGCCTGTCCCGGCTTTACGTGGACAACCTTCACCACACCATCTTTTTCGGAAAGTACATTGTTTTCCATTTTCATGGCCTCCATGGTCAACAGTTTTTGCCCCAAGGCTACTTTATCCCCTGATTTGACAAGCACCGAGATCACCGTTCCCGGAAGGGGAGCCTTGATCGCGATATTGGTGGTCTGGGTATTGGTTCGCGGAATCTTTGACTCTTTTGGCGTAGGCTTTGGCGATTCGGCCCTGACCAGGGTAGGGGTTTTGGTCATTTTCAACTCTTTTTGAACCTCCACGTTGTACTGGGTTCCGTTGACTTCCACTTTCGCAATGTTTTCTTCAAATCCGAGCACTTCTACCTCGTATGCATTGCCATTGATAATAAAACTGAATTTTTTCATCGTTTACCGGTTTTTCATCGTATGCAGGATTCCATATATCTTTGAGCTCCACGGGGAATATGTTTTCGACACTTTCCGGATGGTCATCACGTATTTCTCTTCATCATGTAACTCGGAAAAAAACAAATAGAGGGCAGCGGCAATGGCAGCATTTTCCTCTCCGGTCATCACGACTTTTGGGTTTTTATCCTTGTCATCGGATTCACGGACCATCAGCCTGCGTTTTGCAAGAAAATCCTGGAGGATGTGCAGCCGTGTAAAAAAGTAGGCCATGATGGCCAGGGTTAAAAGAACAATACTATATCCGGCAATGGCAATCACCAGGGTATATTGATCGACCAGGGAGAGGTCGAAAGTAATGACAAGCGTTTTCATGGGGTTGCCGTTTTGTTTTACAAAGGAATGTTGTTGTGTTTTTTCGGTGGCAGGGAGTCCTTTTTCGTTGCAAGCGTCTGGAGGGCGCGAATGATCCTGAACCGGGTATTCCGCGGTTCAATAACATCGTCGATATAACCATACTTTGCTGCGTCGTAAGGGTTGGCAAACTTGTTTTTATACTCAAGTTCCTTTTCACCAACATATTTAACCTTTTCCCTGGCATCCTGAATTTCACCGATCTTTTTTCCTTCGAGAATTTCGATGGCGCCTTTGGGTCCCATCACGGCGATTTCAGCAGATGGCCAGGCATAGTTCATATCTGCCCGCAATTGTTTACACCCCATCACATCATGTGCCCCGCCATATGATTTCCGCAGGGTAATGGTTATTTTCGGAACGGTGGCCTCCCCGTATGCAAATAACAACTTCGCTCCATGAATGATGATCCCGCCATATTCCTGGTTGCTGCCAGGCAGAAATCCCGGCACATCCACCAGGGTGATGATCGGAATGTTGAAGGCGTCGCAGAAACGAACAAATCTCGCTGCTTTCCGTGAAGCTTCAATATCGAGCACACCTGCCAGGAAATTCGGCTGGTTTGCAACAATCCCGCAAGGCATGCCGTTGAATTTCGCAAAACCAACCACAATATTTTTAGCATAATACTGGTGCACCTCCAGAAACTGCTGATCATCAACAATCCGATAGATGACATCCTTGACATCATAAGGCTGATTGGGATTCGCGGGAACTATTTCATTCAGCGAATCTTCGAGCCGGTCGATGGGGTCGGTACACTCGGTGGCGATCGGATCTTCAAGGTTGTTCTGCGGCAGATATTCAAGCAGTTTCCGTATCAGCATGATCCCTTCGTCTTCATTGGATGAACGGAAATGGGCCACTCCCGATTTTGTAGAATGAATGGAAGCCCCTCCCAGGTCTTCGGTGCTGATATCTTCACCGGTGACCGTCTTGGTGACTTTGGGACCGGTAACAAACATATAACTCGAATTCTCACTCATGACAACAAAATCGGTCAGTGCCGGGGAATAAACCGCTCCGCCTGCACAGGGTCCGAAAATTGCTGAAATCTGGGGAACAACCCCTGAGGCTGCAATGTTGCGCATGAAGATCTCGGCATACCCTGCCAGGGAATTCACACCTTCCTGGATCCTGGCTCCGCCACTGTCATTAATGCCGATGACCGGGGCGCCGACTTTGATCGCCTGGTCCATGATCTTGCAGATTTTCCGGGCAAAAGTTTCTGACAATGAGCCTCCGAAAACGGTAAAATCCTGCGAAAAGACGAATACTACACGACCGTCGATGGTTCCACGGCCGGTCACCACCCCGTCGCCCAGGTACAATTCATTTTCCAGCCCGAAATCAGTGCACCGGTGTGTTACGAACATATCGTATTCTTCGAAACTTCCTTCATCAAGGAGTTTTTCTATGCGCTCCCTGGCGGTATATTTTCCCTTTTTATGTTGCGACCTGATGCGGTCTTCGCCGCCGCCGAGCTTCGCTTTCTCCCGTTTTTCAAGTAATTCGGATATTTTATTTTCGTTGGCCATAAGATTGGGGTTGTTGGTATGTGGAGACGCGCCGGGGCGCGTCTTTACTCCGCTGCTACTTACTGCATACTTCAATGAGGACACCATGCGTCGATTTCGGATGGAGGAAGCCGATGTTCATTCCCTCTGCCCCTTTGCGTGAAACCTTGTCTATGAGCAAAAGACCTTGTGCTCCGGCTTCAGCCAGTGCATCGGTTGCGTTGTCAACCGCAAAGGCAATGTGATGAATGCCCTCCCCTTTTTTCTCCAGAAATTTCCCGATCGGTCCTTCCGGATCGGTTGACTCAAGTAATTCGATCTTCGTCTCCCCGATCAGGAAAAAGGCCGTTTTAACATGTTGATCCTTAACTTCTTCTATGTTATAACACTTCGTTCCAAGGAGGTTCTCATAATAGGGGATACTCTCTTCCAGGCTTTTAACGGCTATTCCAAGATGCTCAATATGCGTTGGTTTCATATGTTAATAATTTGTTTTATAATGGTCACGCGGAATATCCATGGCAAACATTCACGGTTTGCATGAATATTGCCATAAAGGATATTTCACAATATTATTGTTAATTAATTAACAGGACAAAGTTAAGCAGTTTAAACGACACTGCAAACATCAAATCTTCAAGAACTTTGATTCCTTATATTTGTACCCTTGAAAAAATCAAAACAAGCAGGATGAAACACCTGGAAATCGAGCGCAAATTCCTGGTTGACAAGGACCAATGGTTTTCGATGGAAAAGCCTGCAGGAACAACCTATATCCAGGGGTATTTAAGCATCGATGCGGATAAAATTGTCAGGGTAAGGGTTGCGGGTGAGCAGGGGTTCCTGACGATCAAAGGGAAATCGCAGACTTTCTCCCATCCTGAATTTGAATATTCACTTCCCCTGGAAGATGCTTCGGAGCTGATCGAAATGTATGCAACATCGCGGGTTGAAAAAGTGAGGACCAGGATCCAGGTGGGAAAACATGTTTGGGAGGTTGACGAATTTCATGGGGAAAACGAGGGACTCCTGATGGCCGAAATAGAACTGGAGACCGAGGAAGATTTGTTTGAAATACCGGCATGGCTGGGCGAGGAGGTGACCGGTGACCGGCGTTTTTATAATGCTTTTTTATCTGTTCACCCGTTTCGGACATGGTAAACAAAAAGCCCCGTATCCATAATGAATACGAGGCTATAATGAAAAATGGAGGTGGAGAATAGGGGAGTCGAACCCCTGACCTTTAGACTGCCAGTCTAACGCTCTAGCCAACTGAGCTAATCCCCCTTAGCGGTTGCGAAATTAAGAACTTTTTTAATATGAAACGTCTTTTTGCTGCTTTAAAAATTCATCCCGATGCTGAATTCGTGATAAAATACGGGCAATTGAAGCATGAATTGCGTCACGGGCATATCAAATGGGTCGAGGATCGCAACATTCACATCACCCTGAAGTTCTTCGGGGAAACAGAAGAGCGGAAAATACCCGGCATCGTTTCGGTGCTGAAAAACCGTGCCACGGCAACAGCTCCGATCACCCTGCGGTTGAGTGGATTGGGTGTTTTCGGAAGTTCCTATGCCCCAAAAGTGATCTGGGTAGGAATTGAGCCGTATGCTGAGCTTTCATCGCTGATGAAGATCATCCATGGCGACTTAAAAGCCGTTGGTTTTGAACCGGATCGTCAGAACCTGGTTCCGCATCTGACTTTGGGAAGAATAAAATCCCCGCAGGATAAAATTATTTTTCAACGTTCACTCGATTCATTCCGGAACATCTCTTCAGCTCAAATGAGGGTTAGCGAAATGATCCTGTATGAAAGCATTCTGCACCGTGAAGGTCCTGAATACATTGCTCTTGATACGTTTCCCTTCCTTAAATAAAAACTTCCCTGATGGCCTTCCGGCCTTTTCAGGGAAGTTTGTAATGAGCGCGATTTAAACCGATTTATCCCCTGGCCGGCTCTTCAAATCTACTGGCAACAAGATGATAAATGATAAGACCGATCCCGCCAAAGAGGCAGATCATGGAGAAAAAGGCTGGTTCTTCCTGAAGGGTGGTATAAACAGCCAGCACTTTACCAAGCAGGATTCCTGTGCCGATTCCCACAAAAAGAAGTCCCCATTTTAAGGAAGAGGGTTGTCTTGATGATTCAAATATGCTTGCATCGGCGCCCTTGGCAATCAGCGCCAGGCGTTCTTTTTTCCGTACAAAAAGGTATACTATTCCATACACCATTGCAAAGAACGCGATCGGGATTAAAAATTCAGTAGTCATTTCCGTTGATTTTGGGTTTGTTTTCCGTTTTCGATCCGTTTGACGCAGCAATAATATCCTGGTTACAGGTTCGGTGTCAATTCATTATTGAACCATTACCTTTTCAACATAAACCCGGTCGTTTTTATACAATTTCAGAAAATAAACTCCTTTGGCGAATCCCGACATATCAAGGCTTTTCCTGTAGGCAGCTGAAATGCCGGAAAGTTTTTCCGAGTATTGAATTTTTCCGCTGATGTCGCTGATGGTCATATCCAACTGATTTTCCTTCCCTTCGATGATGATGGTCAAAACTCCATTTACCGGGTTCGGGTAGATCCGCACCGCCGATTCAAGGCTTTTCTGTTCAATGCCATCGCAGTTTTTCACTGCTACCGGCTTTGCGGATTCAATACCAGGTCCACAATCATTATTGCCTTTCACCATGATATTACCTGATTGTGCTGCAGCCCCATACTGAAGGGTAACCTGGTTGGTGCCGGTTCCGGCAGTGATGGTAATTCCGGCAGGCAATGACCAGATATAACCTGTCGCCCCGGCGATCGGTGGAACACTGTAAATTAAATTTCCTACCCCCTGGCAAACTGTATCCCTGCCGGTAATTGCACCGGCCGGATCGGGTATGGTTTTTACGCCAACAGTTTTCATTACCACCGGGGTTTCTCCGCAATCATTGGAGGCATATGCAGTGACCTCTCCGGCTGTGGTCCCCCAGGTTACCCCGATGTTATTCGTTCCCTGGCCGCTTGTAATGGTTGCATCGGCCGGGACCGTCCAGTGATAACTATCCGGTGGTCCCAGGATGGCTGTGGTAAAAGACCCATTTGTATTGTTGCATACAACATCAGGGCCGGTGATTGGATTCAGGGCAGCAGGCGGCAGGTTAACGGTAACCGGAAGCACCGAAGGCGTTGAATTGGGTCCGCAATCATTGCTAACCGTTACCTGTACATTACCTGAAACATTACCCCAGGCAATTTTAACGGAGGTCGAATCACTTTCAAAAATAAAAGGACCTGCCGGAACAACTTCCCAGGTATAATGCATTCCATCAACAACATCAACGATGGAGTAGATCACTGTATCTCCTGCGCATACGATTTGATTCCCGGTAACCGGGCCAGGTGCAGCCGGCGTGTTCTTCACAACCACCGTCACGCTGTCGGCGGCTGTATGTGCCAGGTTGTCTGACACTACTACGTGGTATGTTGTTGTAACACCGGGTGTTGCCACCGGGTTTGCAATTCCGGCATCACTCAGGTTTTCAGCCGGGGTCCAGGAATAGGTAAATGGCGGTGTTCCTCCCAGAATGCCAACATTCAACTGGGAGGACTGGCCAAGGCAAAAGCCCTGAGGATCTGCAGTGACGGTAGCGAGAAAATTATTGCCCGGCAGCACCCTGATAGTTGCTGTGCGTTTATGCACCGGAGTTCCATTTGGGCCGGCAGCTGTAAAGGTAGCGATATAATTACCGGCCGGAACATTTCCAAGAAGCTTCAGTTTGACCGGTATAGACCCCGGGTAACTTGTCAGGGCTGTGCCCGAAGGATATTCGAAGGTGATGGTTCCTTCAGCGGGTACCGGAAAGAGGTTGCAGGATAAAATCACCGTATCCGTGTAAAGTTTCACTTCTGGAATTGATACCATGAACGTGGCACTGTCGACCGATGTATACAAGGTATCCATTACATGATCAAGGGTCATGGCGAAATCGGGAAAATATCCGGTCATACTCTGAAAGGTGCCGGCCCTGAAATCGGTCCAGCCAATCATTGCACCCTTTTTATTGGAAATAACGCCGTTGTAATCGCCTTCGTAACGGGGAGTTCCGCCTCCGCCGCAACTTGAACAGTTGATTTTCATTTTTTTATTGGAAATTCTCTGGTTGGCGGCAAAAGTGGCGCCGCCGTCGGTTGAATAGGAGGCATAAATATAGGCGCTGTCGTTGGTTGGCGTATCCCTTGTATCCATCCACATGACGTATAATTTACCCGTCTCTTTGTCGCACCACACTGCGGGGTGCCATTGCTGAAAGCTTTCTGTATTCACATCATCATTCACGCGTACCGCGTTGCTCCAGGTGGCACCTCCATCCACGGAGGACCTGCACCAAACATCGGAATAACCATCGCTTGACACGGGGTAGTTTGAGGCATAGACGCAATAGAAGGTACCACGGTTGGCTCCATTACTGTTATCGGCAGCAATCATCGGGTAGGGGCGGGTACGCATGTTGGATACCGAATTTCTGCCGCTAACCTGTGAACCGACCGTATTGGCCCATTGTTTGGCTGACTGCTGGGTAAAGGACGCGCCCCCGTTATTGGAACGATAGAAGGTATAGGTGGCGGCAAATGAACTTCCGCTGTTGGTCACAATATAAACGGCACCCCCCTGGACATCCCCCTGCGGGCCGACACAAACCATCATGCCGGGCAATGCTTGCGTGGCAGGAGCAAAAGTGGAGGTGAATGTTGCGCCATGGTCGGTGCTCCTGGTAAAATTGCCAACGCCATTGTTCGTCATGGTTGAATATACATAGTTGGCATAAGGGCCTGAGGTTTGATCACAGGCGAGCCAGTTTTTATCATTCCCTGCGATGGCCGTGACCGAAGCTCCCCAGGTCGTTCCATTGTCGGTGGAAGCAAGGACTTTACAACCGGCAATGGACGAGCCATACATGTTTTCATAAAATAAATTACCCAGACTGTCATAAGCAACCACCGGGTCGCCCTGCATGCTTGCCCCAAAATTAGCCGTGTTAACCGCCCAATCGAAACCATTTTCAGTATGATGTGGTGCATTGGTATTATACGCAGTAAAATACCAGGTGGGCTGGCCCGGGTGCTCCGCCATGTTGTTTTCTCCAAAATCAACCCCAAGGCTGAAATTATCCCAATTATCGATCGTTACAACAGAAGAAAAGGGGGCATCGGTATTGTTTGACGCTCTTTCACGAAGATATTGCGGAACCTGGTCGAGGCTGGGATTATCAGCCTGATATTGCGCAGACACCTGGCTTATAGACATTAACAGGAGCAACACCCCGATGGTTGTAAATTTTTTCATTTAGTTTTGGATTAAGGCGATTTATACATTATATGTTAGGTACAAAAATACGAAAAACCTAACACACCTTAAAGCATTTATGAAATTGATCTGCAAAATGCTACCTTTGTATTGGATAATGTAACCTTGTGGGAAACATACCGTCTAAATCCGGAATGAAATACCAGGAAGACAACCACTACATTGATCGTGTGCTAAGCGGGGATGTTGCAGCCTATTCTTTGCTGGTTGCCAAGCATAAAAACCTGGTTTTTTCGATCGCACTTAAAATTTTAAATAACCGTGAGGATGCCGAGGAGATTGCCCAGGATTGCTTTCTGAAGGTATTCCAGGCGTTAAAAACGTTTGAAAGAAAATCAAAATTTTCGACCTGGCTCTACAGGATCGTGTATAATGCAGCCATTTCGAAAACACGTAAAAAGAAGCTTGATCTGGTGCCCATGGATAATTATGTGATCCACAATTATTCTGAAGATGAGGTGTCAACAGGGGTCGGCGAAATGGACCCGGAAGAACAAAAGGTAATGGTAGAAAGGGCGATGGAACGGTTGACCGACGATGAGAATCTATTGATCACCCTGTTTTATAAAGGTGACAATTCTATCGAAGATATTAGTAACATTACAGGACTTTCCATGTCTAACGTCAAAGTAAGGTTGCACCGGATCAGGAAAAAATTACATGATGAACTCATGACCATGATGAACCGGTCCATTCATCGGGTGAATTAATTTAATTTTGCATTATCATGGAACAGGATGATTTTTTAAAAGACGACTTTCTGCGTGAAATAATCAAACGCAGCCCGCTCGAAGCTCCGTCGGATGATTTTGTGGACCGCGTCATGGCAGGCATACAGGTTGTTCCTGAAACTGAAGCTGTTAAAAAACCTTTTTACCTTGATTTCAGGGGAGCCATTCCTTATGCAGTGATTGCATTGGTGTGCCTTTTGGTAATTGCAACCTCCGACTTGCCCATTTTCAATTGGTTACCCGGTAAGGACTATTTCATGAACTACCTGTTGCCATCCATGGGAACGCTCATGGCAACCCTCAAAAGTGCTTTTGCGACAAAATTCGTTTCATGGGTTGTGCTGATCAGTGTTTCAGCCGGAATGCTTTATTTCATCGACCGGTTGTTCAGCCGCCGAACCATGGTTTAACCACCACCGCCTGTTAAAGGTGCGTTTCCTTCCAACGGTCTTTAAAGCTTTTCGGAGCGATTTTTGGCAATGTCCGGCGGGGACCCCACATCTTTTCCCCAAACCGGTTGATCAGTTTATTTTTGAGACCCGGGCTTGGTTTGTCGATCATCCACCGGTGGAGCATGACCATTTTCCATCCCGAAACGATGGCTCTCCAGGTATATGAAATGTACTTTTTCGTAACAGCGTCATGGCGGTTGTGTAAAAGCAATTCGTGCAGCGGAATTTTTATAGGGCACACTTCTGTGCATTTTCCGCAAAGCGATGATGCAAAACTCAGATGATTATACTCCTTCATGCCCAGGTAATGCGGCGAGATCACCGAACCGATGGGTCCTGAATAGGTAGCTTTATAGGTATATCCCCCGATGCTTTTGTAGATCGGGCAACCATTCAGGCATGCACCGCAACGAATGCAGGAAAGTGCCCGGCGCTGTTCGCGGAATTTCAATAATTCGGTACGCCGGTTGTCAAGTAAAACAACATACATCTCTTCCGGGCCATCCGGTTCAAATTCTGACTGTGGACCGAAAACAAGATTATTATAGACGGTAATGCGCTGGCCTGTACCATGTTGTGCAAGCAATGGCATGAACAGGTCCAGATCCTCAAGGGAGGGAATTAACTTTTCAATTCCCACGATCACAATATGGATCTTTGGAAAAGCCATGCACAGCAAACCGTTTCCTTCGTTTTCGGTAAGCGACACCGCGCCAACATCAGCAATCAGAAAATTACCGCCGGTTATGCCCACATCGGCGCGGATAAATTCACCCCGAAGCTTTTCCCGCACAAACTGCGTAATCTGTTCGGGTTTGCTGTCGGGAGGCATATTGTATTTTTCATGGAAGAGTTTGGCCACATCCTCCTTCGACTTATGCATGGCAGGAGTTAAAATATGATATGGCTTTTCGCCGGAAATCTGAACAATGAATTCGCCAAGATCCGTTTCAAAGACCTCCCGTTTATTCTTTTCAAACAATTCGTTGAGTTCTACCTCTTCGGAGACCATGGTTTTTTGTTTCACGATGACCTGGGCTTTGGCCTTTTTAATAATCTGCATGATCTCGCGCTGGGCATCTTTTTCGGTCGGTGCCCAGATCACCTTACCGCCACGTTTGCTGAAATTATTTTCGAATTCAACCAGGTATTTATCAAGGTTGTTGATCGTTTTATGTTTGATGTTGGCCGCCCGCCTTTTGGCCAGTTCAAGATTCTGATACTGGCTTTTGCCTTTTTCAACCTGTTCATCGTACTTGCCTATATTATAATTCAGCCTTTTGCGATGTTCCGGATCAAAGGATTTCTTTTCGGCGTCTTCGAGAAACTTTTGATATATATGATTCAGCATAAGTATGTTATAAAATTTCTGCGATTTTTTCTACCCTTCTTTGATGCCGGCCTCCTTCAAAACCGGTGGTGAGAAACTGCAATACAAATCGAACCGATTCTTCCAGACTGATGAACCGTGCAGGAAGTACAATTACATTTGCATCATTGTGCCTGCGTGCCAGACTGGTAATCTCTTCATTCCAGCAAATAGCTGCTCTAATTCCCTTATATTTGTTGGCAACAATTGCTACCCCGTTCCCACTGCCGCAAATCAGAATTCCATATTTATAATCTCCTGATTGAACGGATTTAGCAAGAGGGTGAGCTATGTCAGGATAATCCATGGATGATTCGGTATAAGTTCCAAAATCTTTGAAAATATAGCCCGATTTGCCCAGTTGTTCAATGATGTAGTTTTTAACAACAAAACCTGCATGATCACACCCGATAGCAATTTGTTTTGAAAAATCAACCATTGTTAATATTTTTTTCACAAAAGTAATTATAAACCAATCATTTTGAAACATTCTCCCTTTTCAGTCCTTAATATATTACTCTGTATCAATTTTTTATTTTTTTAACACACAAATGTTAACAACTGTTTATTTTTGTGTCTAATTATTGATAAAAAAAACAAAAAGTTTGTAACCCTATCTTTTTATACAATCAAAGACCTGTTTATTGTCATTTTTTCATTTAGTGTTAACAATCGGAAAGAACAAGAAATCAAATATTTATAAACAAAATTTATAACTAACAGCATCGATTATTATTTGTTATATATTGTTAATCAATATTTTAAAATTAATAACTTGTTAATAAATTGTTAATTGAATCATAAAAACATAATATCAAAATTATTCATCAACTAAAAATCAACAAAACTAACAGCAGTTATAATAAACATAAAGAAATAGTAATTATTTAATATTATTGAAAACCATGAAAACCCGTTTATCGGATTCATTAATAGAGCGGATAGAAAAGCTGAAGAAGGAAAAAAATGCCGTTATTCTTGCACATTATTATCAAGTACCTGAAATTCAGGATATAGCAGATTTTGTTGGGGATAGTCTTGGGTTGTCTCAAAATGCATTGCAAACAAAAGCAGATATTATTGTGTTTGCCGGGGTTCATTTCATGGCGGAAACGGCAAAAATATTAAATCCGTCAAAAAAAGTGTTGATTCCTGACCTGAATGCAGGTTGTTCCCTGGCTGATTCGTGTCCACCCGAAAAATTTTTGAAATTTAAATCAAGGTATCCCGGCCATGTGGTGATATCCTATATAAATTGTTCGGCACAAATTAAAACAATGTCTGATATTATTTGCACCAGCAGCAATGCTTTAAAGATAGTTGAATCATTTCCAAAAGAACAAAAAATTATTTTTGCCCCGGATAAAAATCTTGGTGCCTACATCAACGGAATGACCGGCCGCAACATGGTTTTATGGAATGGAAGTTGTGAAGTTCATAATATCATCAAAACAGAAACAATTATAAAATTAAAGGCTGCTCATCCGGATGCTTTACTGATTGCACATCCCGAATGCAAGGCCATTGTTTTGGAACTGGCCGACTACATCGGTTCCACAACCGGTTTGCTCAATTATACAATGAAAAGCGATTGCCGGAAATTTATTGTTGCCACGGAAAGCGGGATATTGCATCAGATGAAAAAAGCTTCGCCCGGCAAGGAGTTTATCATCGTATCAACCGATGAAGCATGTTCATGCAACGACTGTCCTTACATGAAAATGAATACGTTGGAAAAATTGCATGCCTGTTTGTACAACGAACAACCCGAATTAAAGTTATCAAAAAGTGTGATTGAAAAGGCAAAGAAGCCTATCTTGCGGATGCTGAAATTATCGGAATGACAAATTTAGATTTTATATGAAGTTGTTTGCTCAATATCAACGTCTTTGGTTATTTATTTTCATCTTTTTCCTGGTTCGGGCTGCAGGTGTTTTTGCGCAGGAAACCATTCAGAAGGATGGGTTTTCCAGGTTTTATTTTCCAGGTGGCAAAATATCCAGCGAAGGACTTATAAGAAACGGGAAACCTGATGGCTACTGGAAAGCATATTATGAAAACGGTAAACTCAAATCGGAGGGTAACCGCAGGAATTTCGAACTTGACAGTTTGTGGAAGTTTTACAATGAAGAAGGAAAAGTGCTGATTGAAATTAATTACAAATCAGGTAAAAAGAACGGGATTAAAACAACCTACCTGGATAAGGAAACCGTGAAGGAGAATTTCAGGGATGATATCAAAGAGGGATACACCCGGTACTACTTTCCCGGGGGGAATATCAAGCAGGAGATCCCGTTTTCCAAAGGGCTTGAACAGGGGTTTGCCAAAGAATATGGTCCTGACGGTACGATCATCACCCTGACTGAATACAAGCGCGGATTTATTGTTGACCGGCTCAGGATCAACAGAAAAGATGGCAGCGGCAGGCGGCAGGGCCGATGGTACACCTTTTATGAAAATGGCAACCTGAAAACGGAAGTTACCTACAGGGACGATCTGAAAAACGGATATCTCAAGGAATATGCAGAGAACGGGGACTTAATGAAAATAACCAAGTATACTGATGACCTGGTTCAGACGGAAGCGGCGGAGATTCAGAAACTTGAAGTTCAGAATGAATATTATCCCGATGGAAAGATAAAGATCAGCGCAATGTTCCGGAATGGCATCCCGGAAGGGATCAAACGGGAATATTCAGCCGACGGGAATATTGAAAAGGCGTATCTTTACCAAAATGGGCTGATCATCGGAGAGGGTATTGTGAAAGACGATGGCAACCGTGAAGGGTATTGGAAAGATTTTTATCCCGACGGGTCTCTGAAGGCGGAGGGAAATTATGAAAACGGCAAACAAACCGGTATCTGGAAATATTATCATCAGAACGGAAAGATTGAACAAACGGGAAAATTCAGCAAGCAGGGAAAACTTGACGGAACCTGGAAATGGTACTTTGATTCAGGACAATTGCTCAAAGAGGAGAGCTACCGCAACGGTGCCCGGGATGGGTTGTCGACCGAGTATGATGAAACAGGCAAAGTGATCGAAGAGGGTGAATTTGTCGACGGCAATGAAGACGGGCCCTGGTTTGAACTGACCGGTGACAGCTTTATCCGCGGTACTTACCGGGATGGTTTAAGAAACGGAATGTGGTATAATTTCTATCTGGAACGCAATGGTGCCGCTACGGATACGCTTTGCTCTTTTAAAGGAGGTTTTATTGAAGACAACCCCAATGGCAAACATACGTATTATTGGGAAAACGGGAAAGTGAAGGATGAAGGAAGCTATGTCAATGGGAAAAAAGAGGGGGAATGGTATAAATACAATTTTGATGGGACATTGTTCATGACCATCACATATAAACAGGGGGTTGAAACACGGTATGATGGTGTTAAAATTAAACCCCCGTATGAAAAGGAGGAAGAATAGGTGAAAACAGAAAGACCCAAAAAGCCGGGAAAACCAGGCGGGTCAACGAGGCAGGAAAAGCCGGAACGTTCAGCGCGGCCCGGAAGGAGTTACAAAACTGAAAAAAGCAATGAATCCGGAAAAGCCGGGAGGCCCGAACGATCCCAAAGGCCCGAAAGGTCCGAAAGACCTGAGAAGTTTGCAAGGCCCCTGAAACCCGAAAGAGAAAGCAGATCAGAAAAACCTGTCAGGACCGGCAGGCCCGAACGATCAGAAAGACCTGAAAGGTCCGAAAGACCTGAGAAGTTTGCAAGGCCCCTGAAGTCCGAAAGAGAAGGCCGGTCTGAAAAACTTTTCAAGGCTGGTAGACCCGAACGATCAGAAAGACCCGAAAGGTCAGAAAGAGCAGGCACTCCAGGCAGGACAATCCGGTTTGACAAAGCAAATCTTCCGGAAAAAGCCGGCAACCCCAAAAAGGTCATCCGGCGGGGGGAGAAAAATGACAATCCTGATCTGATGCGGTTGAATAAATATATCTCCAATTCAGGCATCTGCTCCCGACGGGAGGCCGATCGGCTGATAGAAGCCGGCGCCGTATCCGTAAATGGTATGATCGTAACGGAACTAGGCACGAAAGTCGGGCCCGGCGATAAAGTACAATATGGCGACCAGACCATCAACCGTGAAAAACCAAGGTATGTCCTCCTGAACAAACCCAAGGGCTATATCACCACAGTTGATGATCCCGAAAAACGTAAAACGGTGATGAGTCTCGTTGCCGGCGCCTGCAAAGAGCGAATTTACCCTGTCGGACGGCTTGACCGCAACACAACGGGACTGTTGCTCTTTACAAACGATGGCAATATTGCAAAGAAGCTGACTCATCCGAGATATGGAATTAAAAAGATCTATCATGTCGAGATTGACAAGAATCTTGCCCGGGCTGATTTTTTAAAAATCGTTGAAGGATTTAAACTTGAAGACGATGTCATCAGGGTCGACAGTATTGAATACATTGGCGATGGAAAAGACAAAAAACAGATCGGTATTGAATTGCATTCGGGACAAAACCGCATCGTAAGGCGTATTTTTGAGTTCTTTGACTACAAGGTTTTGCGGCTCGACCGTGTTTATTATGCCGGTTTGACCAAAAAGAATTTACCGCGCGGCAACTGGCGTTTCCTTGATGAACAGGAGATAAACCTTCTTAAGATGATCAGCTCAAAACCCTGATTCACTATGAACCCGATAAGTATATATATTGTTGAAGATGAGTTGCTGATATCGGCGAGTTTAAAATCACAACTCCAGCAGTTCGGTTATGAAATATCAGGATCATCGATTCGCGGAGAGTCTTGCCTTGAGGAAATCGCTGAACTTTCAAGGCAGGGAAAAGAACCTGAAATAGTGCTGATGGACATTCATTTGCGAGGGGAACTGGATGGTATTGAAACCGCCAAATTGATCAATGACACCTTCAATTGTGCGATCATTTTTCTTACAGGTCAGAGTTCCAAGGAGATATACGACCGGTCATTTAAAATAAAACCATTCGGATATCTTCTGAAACCCATCGACATGGAGCAGACAAAAATGACCATTGAAATTGCCGCCTACCAGCGTAATCTTGAAATAGAAAATACATTATACCAGAAAGACCTTGAAGCATTGCTTGAAAAACGTTCACAGGAAAACAAAGAGCTGATGGCCATGTATCAGACCATTGTTGATAATTCACTGATGGGCCTGACGATCATGCAGGATGAAAAATTTGTTTTCGCCAACCAGAGAACCGCTGAGATTTTTGGATACCCGCTGGAGGAGTTTTTATCATTTGCCATCTCCGACATTGTCAACCTGCTTCATCCCGATGACCGAATGAAGGTGATCGCCCTTTCGCAATCAAGACTGAGCGGCAACGAACAACCTCAAAACACACGCATCAGGATTGTTACACGCGACAAGCAGTTAAAACACATTGAGACCCACGTGAAATTGGTGCTGTTTAAAGGCAAGCCGGCCCTTCATCAAACCTTTCTTGATATTACAGATTTCTTTGGTTCCTGAATATCTTCAGCACCCTTGCGGCTTAAAATTCCGGACAAACAGCACAAAGATGATAAAAACGAAACCGACACAAAAGAAGGGGATAAAACAGCCCGGGGCCGGGACGGCTCAAAATGAAAAAGTCTGGCTTTGGTTTTCACTTGCAATTGTTGTTTTATCGCTCATCCTTTATATCAACACACTTCAAAACAGCTACGCGCTCGACGACAAGGGGATCATTACGCAAAACAAAATTACTTCCCGCGGGTTCTCCGGGATTCCTGATCTCCTGACCACCTCGTATTGGGAAGGGATAGGGAAAAACGTCAGAAGTTATCGCCCGCTGGCGCCGGTTTCCTTTGCGGTGGAGGTGGGTATCTGGGGGAAAAACCCCATGGTTTCCCATTTCTTTAACCTTGTCATCTACATGCTGACAGGCGTGATCCTGCTGTTCTTTCTGAGGCGGGTGTTTGAGAAAGCCGATCCGGGAATTCCACCTGTTATTCCGTTTCTTGTCACCATGTTATTCCTTGCACACCCGATCCATACGGAGGTTGTTGCCAATATCAAAAGCCGTGATTCGATGTTTGAGTTGCTGTTCCTGTTGCTATCCGGCTATTTTCTTTTCAAATACCTCTCCTCAAAAAGGCGGTCAGACCTTGTTGTTTCCGTGTTGTTTTTCTTTCCTGCCCTGCTCAGCAAGGAAAGCGCAATTACTTACCTGGCAATGGTTCCGGTCATCCTGATCTTATTTGATGACCGGCCATTTGTAAAAAAGCTGGAAACAACGGTTTTTTACCTGATTCCCGCCATCCTTTTTTTGATCTTGTATTATAATTATTCCAATATTCGTGTTTTCAGCCAGTTGCACATCCTCGACAATGCATTGCTTCTGGATGCGCCCATTGCCCAGATCTGGGCAACCAAATTTCTGATCCTTGGAAAATATCTTGTCCTGCTGGTTTATCCTCATCCTTTGGTTTTCGATTATTCTTACAACCATATCCCGCTCACCGATTTTTCGAATCCTGCGGTATGGTTGTCGGTTTTCATTTACTTTTTTGCAACGGCGTTCCTTGTTTACATACTGAAAAATAAATTGTCCGTTAAAAAAGTCACTCCCGGAAACCGGGTGATCGCCTTTTCTGTCGCCTGGTTCATCATGGGCTTTTTTGCCTCCTCGAATCTTGTCTTTTTAATTGGTTCCACCATGGGAGAGCGGTTCATGTATTCTCCATCATTGGGTTTCATCATCATTCTTGTTTACGGATTATACAGGGCGGGTTGCCTTGCCGGCAAAGGAAAGAAATTCGCTGGGGCAAGCGCCGTCATGGTGTACCTTTTTTGTGCCGTTCTCCTGACCGGATATGGTTTGAAAACAATTGACCGTAATAAAGCATGGAAAGATGACCGCACATTGTATTCAACCGACATCAGGTATCTCGGGGATAACACCAAGGCAAACGATTTCCTGGCCGATCTGTACAGAAAGGACGGGGATCTGGCCACCGATCAGGCCATGAAAAGCGAGTATTATGGAAAGGCCATTGTATTTAAGGAAAAAGCGCTCAGCATTTATCCGAAAGTTCCAGAAATCCAGCAGCAGCTCGCATATCTTTACGGGAATACCGGACAATTCGGAAAGGCGGTAGAAGCCTATAAAGTTGCCATTGCCATGAACCCGGGGGAAATAATGAACTATGTACAGATCGGGAAAGCCCTGGGCATGATGCAAAAAATTCAGGAAGGCCTGACCTACTTAAAGCAGGCTGAACAGATTGATCCCAACGACCCTGATCTCCTTGCCACGCTTGGAATAACCTACGCGCAAACCGGCGAACTTGGCCTGGCGATTTCTTACTTCGAAAAAGTGCTTTCCAGGGATCCTTCCAATAAGCAAATCGCCGATTATCTTGCGCGTGCAAAAAACCAGGTGAACAAACAAAAGAAATAACCGTCATATACCATGAAAAAACAGCTCTTGTTTTGCCTGCAATTAATTTTCATTGCCGGTTTGAATGCTCAATCCATCGGCGACCTTGTTAAAAAGGCAGGGGATGCTGCAGCGTATCCGAATCACGACCTGTTGATCATATTCGACAGCACTGCGGTTGATATGCAGGAGACCGGTTTAACATATGTAGTAAGCCATACACTGACAAAAGTTCTGGACAGTCACGGGGCGCAGGAGCTTAGTGTCGTTAAATTTGGTTATGATCCGCTGTCGGCATTTGTGGAGATAAAAAAAGCCGTGATTTACAAGAATGACGGCCGGATCATTGTACTTGATGTGCTCAGCACGATGGATTATCCGGCACCGGCCCGTGCAATTTACTGGGGGGCCAGGGAAAAAATGCTGGAAATCGGCAGGATTGAACCGGGCGATGCAGTGGAGGTGATCATGTTCCGCAAGGGTTTTACCTATGCACTGCTTGCTGCCGGGGATGATGATAAATATATCCCGCCGATGAAAGGCCAGTTTTATGATATCGTGGAATTTTTCAGCACCTATCCGATCAGGGAAAAAGTTTACCAGGTCACCGTTCCGAAGGACAAGCCGCTGCAATACCAGTTTTACAACGGAGAGGCGCAATCTTCCAGCTGGTTTAAGGACGATAAAATCGTATATCGCTTCAGTAAAAAGGAGATCATCCCTTTAAAAAATGAATCGCGTATGGTGGCCATGGTTGACGTTGCTCCAAAGCTATTGGTCTCTACAACAGGAAACTGGAATTCAAAATCCACCTGGTTTTATAAAGTGAATGAGGACTTTGGCAGTTTTATTCCCGACAAAGAAATAAAGGCGAAAGTTGATGAAATTCTCAAAGGTGCCCGGGATGAGATGGATTCTGTTTCCAGGCTCACACACTGGTGTGCCGATGAAGTGCGCTATTCGGGCGTTTCCATGGGTTGCGGCGAAGGATTCACTTTACACAAAGGAACCATGACTTTTACCGACCGGTGCGGTGTATGCAAGGATAAGGCGGGCATGCTGATCACCATGTTGCGTGCGGCAGGATTTCAATCCTATCCTGCGATGACCATGGCCGGCTCCCGGATTGACTATATTCCCGCCGACCAGTTCAACCATTGCGTAACGGTTGTAAAGTTGCATGACGGGAAGTATCACCTGCTCGACCCGACCTGGGTGCCATTCGTACGTGAATTATGGTCGAGCGCCGAACAGCAGCAGCAATACCTGATGGGTGTCCCCGAAGGCGCTGACCTTGCATCAACCCCGGTTTCTGATCCGGAAAACCACTATATAAAAATTGATGGTACCGCCCAGCTGCAGGCAAACGGCACCCTTACCGGCCGCATTGCCATTACGGGCGAAGGTCAGTCGGATGCCGCCATTCGCGGATTATTCAAATATTCGAACAAAACAGCCTGGTATCAGAATGTGGAACGGGAATTGCTCCGCCTATGGCCACAGGCGAAAGTTACCCAGGTAAAATATACCGATCCGGCAGACTATCAGCGTTACAACATCTGGGTTGCCATTGATTATACCATCCCTGAATTTGCACTGGTTTCGGGGACCCTGATGATGTTCACCCCGCTTTCGGCAGGAGAGATCTTCAAATCGTTTCAGGCGCAGCTATCCTTCGAAACAGGCATGAAAGAACGCAAATATCCTTTCAGGGACCGGTGCTCCCGAATGGTCGAAATCAATGAATCGATCACCCTGCCTGCAGTTAAAAAAGTGGTTCAAATCCCTGATTCCATCGTCAAATCAGGTAATGCAGCATCCTACAAGGGTCGTTATTCCTTTGCCAACGGAGCGGTAATTTTTACCGGGAAATCGATATTCAGCAAAAGGTTGTATGATCCCGGCGACTGGCCTGAGTTTAAAGCCGCCGTTGATGCCCAGAACCGGTTTTCGGAACAGCCCATCATTATCGAGTTATAACCGGACCGATGACTTTGCAAAGCACTTCGAAGAAAAAATACACTTTCCAGATGAAAAAAAACTCCCTGATCCTTTTCCTGTTTTTTGCCGCAATGTTCTTTTCCCGGCCAACCACCGCACAGGATGAAAAATACGATGCCCGGTATAATTCCCTTACCAAAGAGTATACACTTCATGCCGACGGCAGCATGGATTACCGGTATATCAAACAACAAAAGCTATTGAGTTACCGTGCATTTCAAAATCTTTACGGGGAGACGTTTGTTGTTTACAACCCTGCATTTCAAAAGCTGGAAATCAATGAAGCCTATACGCTGATGGCAGATGGTAAAAAGGTTGTGGCACCTCAAAATGCATTTAATGAAGTACTTCCGGGGTACGCGGCCAATGCCCCTGCCTATAATTCAATGCGCGAAATGGTCATCACCCACACCGGTTTGGAACGGAATGCGACCATATACCTTGATTACCAGGTGAAAACAGGCAAGGGGACTTTTCCTGCCTTGATGGGAAATGAATTGCTTTGCGAGCCAGAGCCTGTAAAAAGTCTTGAAGTCAGGGTCCGGATCCCGGTCGGACAAAATCTGTATTTTCATTTGTACAACGGGGAGACGAAGCCGGAAAAAAGTTCTGACGGAACTTTTCAGATTTATAGCTGGAAATTCAATGATGTTCCGGCCATTTCCGTCGAAGAGGCGCAACAGGGAACGAATGAACGCTATCCCCGGTTAATTTTCAGCACCTCCGACCGGCGTGAAGAGGTGTTTTCCTTTTTAACAAGCCAGCCGGCATTCAATGATCCGCTGACGGATGAGATGAAGAAAGAGGTCAGCGATATTGCCACTGAGAAAAAGGATAAATTCGAAACAGCGCTGAAAATTCAGGAAAAAGTGGTGAACGATCTGCGTTTGTATCCCATCCCTTTGCGATCCGCACTGTTTCAATGTCGCACACCCGGGCAAACCTGGAACAGCAATGGCGGAACTTCGGTAGAAAAAGCGGTTTTGCTTGCCGCCCTGTTAAAATCGGCAGGGATTGATGCCCAGGTGGTTGGCATTGTCAGGACCGCTTTTGCTGATGAAAAAATTGCCACCCTGGCCGACCTGGAAGATTTTGCCGTGAAGGTTGAAAATTCAGCGCGGGGCACCTGGTACTTATCGGTAACGGGGCTGAATGCAGTCAATCTGAAACTTAGTCTGCAGGGCCGTTCTTTTATCGTGTTGAACCCTGATGGAAAGTCAGCCACTGCCAAATCAGAAACGCCCAAACAGACGATAAAAGTGATCGGGAAATTCATTGTTTCGTCAGATCCAAAGCTCACAGGGGAGATTTCGATCTATTTTGAGGGCAGTGTTTATCCCTTTGCAGGGTTGTTACGTGATAAGAAAAAGATGAAAAATTCCATTACTGGCGGGTTGATTGGAAACGACACCAATCATCTTAAGATCAGCACCCTGAATACGGAAAATGGTTTCCAGACTTACATCGCGCAAAGCGATAAACCCTTCAGGAAGGAATCGGATTATTACTATTTTAACCTCCCGGTTTCAACGTCAGGTGTCGACAGCTGGGGCATTAAAACGTGTTCGTCCAGGCGCGAAACCCCCTACGAAATACCATCAATATCCGATGAAAGCTACTCATATACCATAACTTTGCCATCTGCCATCCGATTATTCACCCCGGAAAAAAAACTGGAAATCAGCAACAAGGCAGGAACCTTTGTGTGGGAGGTCAAAAGTGATCATGGTAAAGTGACAGTGAAGCGACAGTTGAAATTCAATGACCGGATTTTCCAGGTTTCAATGTATGAAGATTTTAAAATCCTGATGGATTACTGGAATAATCCATGGTACCGTCAGCTCATTTTTAGGAATGAAAATTCCTGAATTCATCAGCGGGTGATGATACGCCCTAGCCCGTCTTTGTTTATCTGAATACTCTGCTTTTTCAGATCATGAAAAACCTTCATCAAGGCGTCCTGCTCTTCCGGAGATGATGTTTGGGATATTTTTTTTCGGATTCCGGTCATCATCTTGTCCAGTTTTCTTGCTTTAAAGGCATGAATGGCCAGCATGACGTGCATGTGCAACCTTGACTCCTCCGTGGTAACAAGAATATTATTTTTAAGCCAGTTCACGCTGAGTTCGTAAGGGCTGAATACAAGGTCGACAGCCAGTGTGGAAATTTCCGGATTGTCATGAGAAATAAACCGCGCCCGATCGGGGATCGCATCGTTTTCCACACCCCGTGCATACTCATCGAAGATCAATTTATACAGCGGGTTTTCAAATTCCATATCGTCATGCATGATATCATGGACCACATAATCGGCGACTCCGACCGGAACTTCTTCTTCGTCAATGGAATTCAGTTTAATACGAATGACCTCATGTCCAAAAAGCAGCAGCATCCGGATGATCTCTTTTTCCTGGTATTCGGCTGAATCGGGGTCGATGTCAAGCTGGGGTTCCGTAACAAATTGTTCGGGTTGGATCACCTCTGCTTCCCTGTCCAATTCCGGAGCGCTCTTTTTCAGTTTTGCACGCAGGATTTTATTCAGTTCGGTCATGAGCACCTGCTCGGGGATGGTCATGAGGGTGGAGCATTCCTTTACATAAAGGGACCGGGAAATTCCATCGGGTATAAGTGCGATGGTGTTGACAATTTCTTTGATAAGGGCTGCTTTTTTAATCGGGTCGTTTTGAGTTTCGCCCAGGAGCAGCCTGGTTTTGAAGAGAATGAAATTGACTGCATTGGTGGCGATAAACGATTCCACCTCGTTGGGGTGATGTTTGCGGGCATATGAATCCGGATCTTCCCCGTCGGGGAAAAGGACGATTTTCACGTTCATTCCCTGTTCAACGATCATATCGATGCCGCGGAACGAGGCTTTGATGCCAGCCGGGTCGCCATCATACAGAATCGAAATATTGGCAGTATAGCGCTGGATCATCCGGATCTGGTCGTGGGTGAGCGAGGTTCCCGACGACGCTACGACGTTTTCGATGCCCGCCTGGTGCATGGAGATCACATCGGTATATCCTTCGACCAGGAGGCAGTTATCTTTTGAAATAATGGCATTTTTTGCAAAGTAGATCCCATACAGGGTTTTGCTTTTGTTGTATATCTCAGATTCCGGGGAATTGACATATTTGGCATGCGATTTATCGTTTCCCAATATGCGTCCGCCAAACCCGATCACACGGCCGGATGCACTGTGGATGGGAAACATGACGCGGCTGTGGAAGCGGTCGTACAGGCGGGCCTCCTTTTCGATCGAGAGGCCTGTTTTCATTAAAAACTCCTTTTTATATCCCTGCTGGATGGCATATATGGAGAAGGCATCCCATTTTTCAGGACTGAACCCCAGCTGGAATTTATTTACGATATCATCGCGCATTCCGCGCTCCTTGAAGTAGGTTAGCCCGATGGCTTTGCCCTCTTCGGATTCCACCAGCATTTTTGAGAAATACAGTTGTGCAAAAAGATTCAGGTTATAAAGGCTCTCCTTTTCATTGAGTTCCTGGAGTTGTTCGGGTGTCTGTTCCTCCTCCTCAACCTCAATATTGTATTTTCTCGCCAGGTATTTGAGTGCCTCAGGATAGGAGAAATGTTCATGCTCCATGATGAAATTGACCGAATTCCCTGCTTTTCCGCAACCAAAGCACTTGTAGATCCCTTTTGCCGGGGATACCGTAAAGGATGGGGTTTTTTCGTTATGGAAGGGACACAGGCCAATCTGATTGACCCCACGTCGCCGCAAGGTGACAAAATCGCCGATCACCTCCTCAATGCGGGCGGTTTGGATGATGTTGTCGATGGTTTCGTGGTTGATCATCTGCCGGATTCTGTAATGCGAAGTTACGAATTTCAGAGGAAGTAACCGGGATATTCATTTACCTGGTAAAAAGAGTAACTTTGTGTTTGGATCGTATTTATTAACCTATTTCTGATTTAAGCATGGAACTCCTTACTTCCACCGACTGGAACGAATATGAACTGATCGATACCGGTAACCGTGAAAAGCTGGAGCGGTTCGGGAAATATATCCTGATCCGTCCCGAGCCCCAGGCCGTGTGGCAGAAAGCGCTGCCTGAGAGCGAATGGGAAAAACTCAATCACGCCCGGTATGTGCGCATGAAGGGCAAAAAAACCGCCGGCGATGAATTCGAGCGTGGATCATGGATCAGAAAACCGAAGATGCCTGATCAGTGGACGATCGGGTACAAATACAAGCAGATGAACCTGAATTTCAGGCTTGGCCTGACTGCTTTTGGCCATATCGGGGTATTTCCGGAGCAGGCCATCAACTGGAACTACATTTACGATGTAATTACTCAAAATGCAAAGATCAAAACCGAAGAAACTTCAGCAGATGTCTCACACGGTACGCGTCATGCGTCACGAGTTTTGAATCTGTTTGCATACACTGGCGGCGCTTCCCTGGCAGCAAAGGCAGCCGGAGCGGATGTGGTGCATGTGGACTCCGTAAAACCCGTGATCACCTGGGCCAAAGAGATGATGGAAGCCAGCGGACTTGACAACATCCGATGGGTGGTGGAGGACGCCATGAATTTTGTCCGCCGTGAAGTAAAGCGCGGCAACCGCTACGATGGCATTATCCTCGATCCCCCGGCTTACGGAAGAGGCCCCGACGGAGAGAAATGGATCCTTGAGGATTCCATCGATGAAATCATAGCGGTTTGCAAGCAATTGCTGGAACCCGATCGGGGTTTCTTTGTCCTCAGTTTATATTCCATGGGTTTTTCAGCATTGATCCCTGAGAACCTTGTTAAAACCCGTTTTGGTGAAATACCCGGGATGGAATCGGGCGAATTCTATTTCCCCGACCGGGCCAGCCGAAAGCTTCCGCTGGGAACTTTTCTGAGGTTTGCAAGATAAGCACCTCAACCCCCGACCCCTTCTCCTGAAGGAGAAGGGGAGCGTGAATATTGAATAGTTAATTTTTTTATTGATGGCTTATTTAGGAAAGACGAGGGATTTTTTGTTGCATCTCGATGCGTCGGATGAGACTTTCCAGAGAGCACATGTGTTGCGACATTCGATGACAGAGGCCGAAAAATTGCTTTGGGCAGCGTTGAAAAATCGTAAGCTGGATGGTTTGAAATTTCGCAGGCAACACCCATTGCATTTGTATATTGCCGATTTTTACTGCCATGAAAAACGTCTGATTATTGAAGTTGACGGAGGAATTCACAACAAGTCGGAGATTAGGGAACATGATGAAAACCGCACGGCTGAATTTGACCGCCTGGGAATAACCGTGATCCGGTTCACAAATGAACAAATAACACAAACCATCGATAAAGTGCTTGAAGAGATAAATTCACATATACAGTCCATGGAGTTCCCAAACTCCCCTTCTCCTTCAGGAGAAGGGGTCGGGGGTTGAGGTGATTCCTTCAGGAGAAGGGGTCGGGGGTTGAGGTGATTCCTTCAGGAGAAGGGGTCGGGGGTTGAGGTGATTCTTTCAGGTAAACCGGTCGGGAAGTGAGATAAGCTATTCCGCTACAAACAATTCACTGGCAATCCTGTCGGCAAACAATTTTCCTTCATCCGTCAGAAAATAAACACCTGCGCGTTCTGTCAGCAATCCCTGCTGAACAAACGACACGGCACTTTTCATGACCGATTCGTAATTCGTAATCCGCAATTCATAAATTTTTTTCTCCAGCCCGCATCCCCACATCGTGCGCAGCGACGTCATCACGTATTCGTTGTACTTCTGCATACTGGTCAATAATTCTTCTTCGCAGATGCTTTCACTTTTTTCGATGCCGAGGATATATTGCGTCAGGTTTGAAACGTTCCATCGCCTGGAAGCCCCGTTGTAGCTGTGTGCCGATGGTCCAAGGCCCAGGTAGGTTATTCCATTCCAGTAGTTGGTGTTATGAATCGCCTGCCGGCTTGGTTTGCAGAAGTTTGAAATTTCATATTGAAGAAACCCATGATCCCTGGTGGCTTGCATCAGTATTTTATATTGATCTGCCTGGAATTCATCGCTTACCGGCACAGTTTTTTGTTTTCCGATCATCCAGGCAAGCGGGGTTTTTGGCTCAACAGTGAGGGCATAGGCCGAGATGTGTGGAATCTCTAATGAAAAAGCAGTTTCAAGGTTTCTGCGCCATTGTGACGCTGTGGAAGAGGGAATGCCATAAATAAGGTCAATGCTGATGTTTTCGAAACCGGCATCCTGAAGCAGTTTCACGGCCCTGATCGACTGACCGGCTGAATGAGACCGGTTCAGATAGGCGAGGTCTTCATCGGAAAAAGATTGTACGCCCAGACTGAACCTGTTGAACCAGGTTTGTTTCAGCTCCGCGACATATTCCTCCGTCACGTCATCCGGATTCAACTCCAGGGTTATTTCCAAAGTTGCGGGTATAACGATTCTCCCCTCTCCCGGGGGAGAGGGGTCAGGGGGTGAGGTATTTCCCCCCCCCCTATTTGGGGAGGGGCCGGGGGTGGGGCATTCGCGTGTCGGAGAGAGGCCCGAAGGTGAGGCAGTTCCCGCAGGGGAAAAATCATGGGTTGAGGCGATCATCTCCATCACCTCCTGCAACGCCAGGGGCATGTACAGCGATGGGGTTCCTCCCCCAAAGTAAATGGTATTTATCTGATCGCCGGCAAGGTATTTGCGGGTCAGGACAATCTCTTTTTTCAAAGAAAGCAGAAATGAACCTTGATATTTCTGTGAAGCAAGTGAAAAGAAGTTACAATAATGGCACTTACGCCTGCAAAAGGGGATATGAATGTAGATTCCGGCCAAGACCTTATTTTTTCAGGATGATGCGGAAGGTGGTTCCCTTGTTGAGAATCGAAGATTTTACAAAGATTTTCCCGGAATGATAATTTTCAACAATCCGTTTGGTGAGGGTGAGTCCCAGCCCCCATCCACGGGCCTTGCTGGTATAACCGGGCCTGAAAATGGTTTTGAACCTGGATTTTGGGATCCCTTTACCGGTGTCGCTGATATCGATGTGTATATGATCAACATCGTCGCTGATCTCAATGTTCACGCTGCCATTGCCATCCATGGCATCCACCGCGTTTTTACAGAGATTCTCAATGACCCATTCAAAAAGATGAAGGTTCAGGGGGATCATTATTTCCTGCTCTAACCCGGGTTTGATATCAAAAATAACTTTTGCGGATATCCTGGAACGGATATAAGAGACCGTATCATGTATCACGGCCACGATATTGGTCTTTTCAAGCCTGGCGGCAGAACCGATCTTTGAAAACCGGTCGGTGATGGTCTCCAGCCGTTGAACATCTTTCTCAATTTCACGGATGGTTTCTTCGTCCAGGCCCTTTAATTTCAATAGTTCCATCCAGGCAACCATGGAAGAGAGCGGCGTACCGAGCTGATGGGCTGTTTCCTTGGCCATGCCCACCCATACCTGGTTTTGTTCCGATTTGCGCGCATAGCTGAACAGCAGGTAGGCGATCAGCAGAAAAACAAAGATCACCCCCAGCTGCACGACCGGATAATATTTCAGCTGGGTGAGCAGAAATGAATCCTGGTAATAGATATAATGCACCCCGGTATTCGCCAGGTCCACTTTGATGGGTGTATTCTGGGAGGCCATCGATTTCAGTGTTTTCGCCAGCCAGGCTTTATCCTGAATTTTATTTTTAGGGATGTTTCCCGACTGATAAACATGTTTTCCGGTACTGTCGGTAATGATAACGGGAACGGAGGCCGAGTTACGGACAACTTCAGAGAAGAAGGAGCGGATCAGGTCATCCAGGCCCGTTTTCAGCTGAGCAAAAATGTTGGAGTCTTTGTAATACAGATAGATCTTTTTATCCAGGTAATAGGTAACGATGATGGGTGGATAGACCGAAAACTCTTGCTTTAGCTCACCTTCAAGGATTTTTCCGGACTTGATGTTATAATTCCGGGCATTCATGATCCTTCCTGTTTCGTCGGTCACAATGACCGGGATGGTATTGTTTTCACCGATGATGCTGAGGAAGAAATTCAGGTCTTCATTAGAGGTTGCCTTAAAAATCCGGCGCTGTGCTTCCGCCACAATGGAAACCCTTTTGCGTTCCTCGTTCTTGATTTTTTCAAAAAGATCGTTGGTGAAGTTTACCAGGTCGGCTTTTTGATGGATCGCGTCGGCCCAGATCTCCACATTTTTCCGTTCATCCTTTCTGATTTCATTAACCAGAATGCTGGTGTAATAAAGTGAAGCGGCAACGATAAGTATGGCAAAAGCAAACAAAAACAGTTTCCATCGCCTTTTCCTGAGGTATATATCCACCCTTGATGTTAATTTAAAGTGTAAAATGTAGAGTGCAAAATCAGGCTGCCCTTATTTGCAGCGGCACATATTCGTTAACGTCAATTCATGAATTATATTTTCATCTGGTTATCAAAGGTATGGGATTTTTATCAGGATAATCGGCGGATTTGCAGAGAAATCTTCAAAGATGATCGAAAAACAGGCCAGGTTGCCCGAATGTTCTTTATAATTGTACCAAAATTAAACCCATATGAAAACAAAAACGCTGTTCATCCTCCTTGTGGGAGGGTTTATAACTGCTTCCCTTTTGCTGGGAGGATGTAAATCAAATAAGCCGGTGATGGCGAGACTGATTCCCCTTGAGGATTTTTTCAAAAATCCGGAGAAATCACGGTACCAGATTTCGCCTGACGGGAAGCATTTTTCTTACATGGCGCCCTATGAAAAGCGGATGAATATTTTTGTCCAGGAGATCGGAACGGATAAAGCCGTTCGGCTTACTTCGGAGAAAGACCGCGACATCTCCAGCTATTTCTGGAAAAACCCGACGCGCATCGTCTATCTTAAAGATACCGGCGGCGATGAGAATTTTAAACTTTACGGCGTAAACATCGATGGATCAAACCTGCAGTGTTTCACCGATTTTCCGAAAGTAAGGACGGAGATTCTCGATGATCTTTATGACTTTCCTGATGAAATGATCATCGGATTGAACAAGCGCAATCCTGAAGTATTTGATCCCTACCGGTTGAATATTGTTACGGGGAAAATGACGCAACTTGCTGAAAATCCAGGAAATATACAGGGCTGGATTCTTGATCATGACGGGAAACTGCGTGCTGCCACAGCCATCGTTGACGGCGTGAACGCCCAGTTGCTTTACCGGGCAAAGGAAACTGATAAATTCGTTCCGGTGCTTACCACTAATTTCAAAGAGAGCCTTTCCCCGCTCATGTTTACTTTTGATAATAAGAATTTATATGCATCATCAAATCTTGGGCGTGATAAAAGCGCGATTGTGATTTTCGATATTGCCAACGGCAAGGAAATTCAAACGCTTTATGAAAATAAAGACTATGATGTCAATGATGTAACATGGTCCCGGTTGAAAAAGACCCTGATTTGTGCGAACTATGAATCGTCGAAACAGGAACGGTATTATTTTGATAAAGAGGGCAAACAGCTTTTTGAGAAAATCCAGCAGAAAATAGGCAACTACACGTTCAACATTACCTCCCTGACCAGGGCGGAAGATAAATTCATGATCCGGGCTTACAGTGACCGTTCGATGGGCGGTTATTACGTGTATGACCGCACAAAGGACGATCTTCAGAAAATTGCCGATATCAGTCCCTGGCTTAAGGAGGATGAACTTGCCGAAATGGTTCCTGTTGAATACACCGCACGCGACAGTGTCAGGATCCAGGGGTACCTGACCCTTCCCAACGGATATACGATGGAAACCGCAAAAGATTTACCGGTTGTGGTGAATCCGCATGGCGGGCCATGGGCGCGCGACGGATGGTACTTCAACCCTGAGGTCCAGTTCCTCGCCAACCGGGGATATGCGATCCTGCAGATGAATTTCAGGGGATCGACCGGGTATGGCCGGGCTTTCTGGGAAAAATCATTCAAGCAATGGGGTAAAACCATGCAGGATGATGTAACGGATGGCACCCGTTGGCTGATTGACAAGGGCATTGCAAACCCAAAGAAGATCGCGATCTATGGCGGCAGCTATGGCGGTTATGCCACCCTCCAGGGGTTGGTACGGGAACCCGATCTGTACGCTGCCGGAGTTGATTACGTTGGCGTTTCAAACCTCTTTACCTTTATGAAAACCATTCCTCCTTACTGGAAACCCATGCTCGACATGATGTATGAGATGGTTGGCAACCCGCAGGGCGACAGCGTGCAGTTTGTAGCCACTTCTCCGGCCCTGAATGCCGGGAAAATCAAAACGCCCCTGTTTGTAGCCCAGGGCAAAAATGATCCCCGGGTGAACATCTCCGAATCAAACCAGATCGTGGATGCACTGAAGAAACGCAACATTGCCGTGGAATATATGGTTAAAGACAATGAAGGCCATGGATTTCACAATGAAGAAAACCGGTTTGATTTTTACCGGTCGATGGAAACGTTTCTTGGGAAACACCTGAAATAACCAGGCGTCCCCGGAAGGGCTGAGTGGAAAATCTGCGTGAACTTTTTCTTGTATCAAACGAATTTTTCCCCTTTTTCCAGCATCACATCATTGACGTACTGCCGGATTTGCTGTTCATCCGTTTTCCGGCAGATCAGCAATACATTTTCCGACTCAACCACAATAAAATCGTTGAGCCCCTCCAGTACCACCAGTTTTTCCCTGGGCATGTTGACGATGCAATTCGAAGAATCGTACATCATTACGTTTTTACCGACAATGGTATTGCCATTTTTATCTTTTGACCGGTTTTCATAAAGTGAGCCCCAGGTTCCCAGGTCGGACCAGCCAAAATCAGCGGCAAGGACATAAACATTGCTGGCGGCCTCCATAACGCCATAGTCGAGGGAGATGCTTTTACAAACGGTATACGTACTGGAAATGAATGCTTTCTCCTCTTTGGTTCCATACTTTCCAATCCCGTTTTTGAATAGGGCATCCACATCGGGCAGGTATCTTTCAAAGGCTTTCATGATGCTTTTGAGCGACCAGATGAATATTCCCGAATTCCAAAGGAAATCGCCGCATTTGAGAAAGGTTTCCGCGAGTTCAAGGTTGGGTTTTTCTGTAAAAGTTTTAACCTTTTTAATATGTTTTTCCTTCGGATAAACATGTTTTTTCCCCGCCACATATTGAATGTATCCGTATCCCGTGTCGGGCCTGCTGGGGCGGATACCAAGGGTGAGCAGCCAGTCGTTTTTCGTAGCGGCATCAAGGGCCGATTCAATATTGTTTAAAAAAATATCCTCCTTGAGGATGATGTGGTCGGAAGGGGCCACCACGATCCGGGCATCCGGGTCTCTGCCAAGGATGCAATAATTGGCATAGGCAACACACGGGGCGGTATTTCTGCGCGATGGCTCCAGCAGGATCTGCTGGGAGGCAAGTTCAGGAATTTGCGTTTGTACCAATGATTTGTAAATTTCATTGGTAACGATGTAAATGTTTTCTTTCGGGCATATCCGTTTGAACCGTTTGTAGGTTTGCTGAATCAGGGTTTCCCCGGTTCCGAGGATATCAATGAATTGTTTTGGATGGGTTGTCCGGCTCATGGGCCAGAACCTTGCACCAATGCCACCAGCCATGATCACGCAGTAGTTGTGTTTTGACTTTGCCATGACAGAAAGGTTTAAATTTATACAAACATAAGGAAAAAGAATTACGATTTACGATTTACGAATTACGATTTGCGGGTCGGCATGGAAATACTTGCGATATAAATATATTTCCGGGAAAAATAAGGAAGGAATCCGGGTTTTCATTTAACCGGCTCCTTCAGGGATAAGTTCTACCGGGGCGCCCGCGTTGACAAGATATATCCTGTTCGTATGCATACAGATGCACCGGAACCGGGTTCTTAATTTTTCTTTTTTCCTGAAAATTCTTCTTCCATGGAGGGTGAAAACGGCATCAAACGGCAGTTCCTCCAGCCGCATCGTTGCATCGGCAGGATCATATTTCTTCAACACCCTTGAAAGTTGATGATCTGCCGAAGAGGATGCTTTGGGGTTTTGGAGATACAGCATCAGCACCGGAAGGATATCATTGGGGAAGACCCCACTGTTCAGGTACGGGCTCATCAGCAGTTGAAATTTTGTTTTCCATTCCTGGCCATGTGGCAACGGCTTTGTCTTGCGTCGAAAGGAGAACTTTAGCATTGTCCGG
Source organism: uncultured Bacteroidales bacterium (assembly GCA_903903985.1). Taxonomy (GTDB): domain Bacteria; phylum Bacteroidota; class Bacteroidia; order Bacteroidales; family FEN-979; genus CAIVAT01. The sequence continues at coordinate 219,901 of CAIVAT010000057.1, forward strand.
GTATGGTCAAGGTTCACATGATGGTGGGCCAGTTCGTGCACCAGGGTGATCAGAAATGCATATGGGTTCAAATTGCCGTTCACGGTGATACGCGCAGGGGTGTCCCTGTGCGGAGCCCTGAAGTCGCCTGACTTCGAAGTGCGCTGGCGCACTATTTTCAGGCTGATGGGATTGGCTGAAATTTGTTCAACGATTTCCCCCAGGGCATTTACCGGTAGCCTCGGGCCTAGCACCGACCTGATTTTTTCTCCGAAACGGGAGGCGGACGGTTTGGCGACGCCGGGTTTTTGCTGAAAAAGGGATAGTTGCAAGGTGAAACGCTTTATTTTATTTGAAAGAAGGGCAGTTACATTTTTTTGGATGATGGTCGCGTGAAGCATATTTTTGTGAACCACACGATCCAAAAAGCAACAGCATCATGACAGGAACAACCAGTAAAATCAATCGCAACCGCAATCGTTTCATGATGAAATTTTTCGTCGATAAAGATAATAAAAATCGGGATGCGTAACTTGGGACGTGGGACGTTTGGGATATCCCTTGCCCGTCAGTCCGCCCGTAAATTATTCCCAACCCATAAACGCTGGTTCCACGATTTTTGGTACTTTAGCAAAAACATTTTATGATCAAGGTTTTCACCACCATCGGGAATTATGTACTGTTGATGCAAAAGGTGTTCAGCAGGCCGCAAAAACGAAGGATTTTCTGGGACCAGCTGATGACTGAAATAAACAGTCTTGGCCTTGAATCGCTGGGTATCGTCGCCTTTATTTCTGCTTTTATGGGAGCGGTTGTGTCGATTCAGACAGCCTACAACATCACCAGTCCGCTGATCCCCATGTCGATGGTTGGATTTACCGTCCGCCAGAGTGTCATCCTCGAATTTTCGCCAACGGTCATCAGTTTGATCCTTGCAGGGAAAGTAGGGTCGCGCATTGCCTCGGAAATAGGCACCATGCGTGTCACCGAACAGATTGATGCACTGGAGATCATGGGTGTGAATTCAGCAAATTACCTGATATTTCCAAAAATCGTGGCATCCATTTTAATCAACCCGGTGCTTATTATTTTCAGCATGTGGATGGGTATCCTGGGGGGCTGGGTTGCAATGGTTGCAACAGGATTGGTTTCAACAAATGATTTTGTGCAGGGCATCCGGATCGATTTCGCGGGATATACCATATTTTATGCCATCACAAAAACAGTATTTTTCGCATTTATCATTTCTTCGGTCTCGGGCTTTTACGGGTATATCACCCAGGGAGGCGCACTGGAGGTGGGCCAGGCAAGCACCAAGGCCGTGGTGTTCAGCAGCGTGATCATCATTCTGTTCAACCTCGTGTTAACGCAACTTTTACTCACATGATCGAAGCCCGGAACATCAACAAAATTTTCGGGGAGCATCAGGTTCTGAAGAATGTTTCCTGTTCCTTTGAAAAAGGGAAGACAAATCTCATCATCGGGCAGAGCGGTTCGGGAAAAACCGTTTTGATGAAATGCCTGGTTGGTTTGTTTGAGGTTGACAGCGGCACGGTTATTTATGATGACCGCAATTTTACCACCATGAATTTTGAGCAGCGCAAAACACTGCGCAAGGAAATTGGAATGCTCTTCCAGGGAGGCGCTTTGTTCGACTCGATGAATGTGGAGGGAAATGTGATGTTTCCGTTGAATATGTTTACCAGTCAGCCGCTGACCGAAAAGCAGGACCGCGTCAATTTTGTGCTGAAACGGGTCAATCTCGAAAACGTCAACCGGTTGATGCCCTCTGAGCTCAGTGGTGGTATGCGAAAGCGGGTTGCCATTGCGCGCGCTATTTCGATGAAACCGCAATACCTGTTTTGCGATGAGCCCAATTCGGGGCTCGACCCGCACACCTCCGGCGTGATTGACCATCTTATCCAGGAAATCACGGAAGAATACGAAATTACCACCATTGTCAATACACATGACATGAACTCGGTGCTCAGCATCGGCGACAGCGTGGCATATATCTACCAGGGCGAATTGTGGTGGAAGGGCAACAAGGAGACCATTCTGCACACGGATAACAAAGAATTGAACGATTTTGTATTCGGAACGGAATTAACATCCAGGCTAAAGAAATAAAACAATGTCCCTGAATTTCATTGATTATATCATCCTTATTATTCTCGTGTTATTCCTGATCCAGGGTTACCGCAAAGGGATCATCATCGGGCTGGCATCCATTGCTGCGCTGGTGCTGGGTATTTATATCGCTGTCCATTTTTCGAACTACCTCGATGCAACCCTGATGGAACATTTGAAACCATCACGGAAATGGCTGCCGATCCTCTCTTTTTCCATCACCTTTTTGCTCGTGGTGGTTGGGGTGATGCTCGTGGCCAAACTGACGGAAAAACTGGTTGATGTGGTTGGGATGGGTTTTTTCAACCATATTGGCGGAGCCGCGCTCGGGCTGGCCAAGGGGATCATCCTGATCAGCATCCTGTTCTTCATTTTGAACAGTCTCGATCCCAAAGGCAAATGGCTCACTGAAAAGGACAAACAAGGATCGTTTTTTTACAGCCGTGTTGCAGCGGTTTTTCCGGGGTTGATGAAGACTTTTGGAGGAGAGATCAGGTTTCCCAGTTGGTGAACAAGTCGACAGGCAGACAGGCGGACGGAAATTCCCCACGCCTCACATCCTAAGTCCGTATCCTTTGCCGAGTCTTTCTGCAACGGTCTCCGGGGTAATGCTGCGGATGCAGTGGCAGTCCATATTTTTCCGGCAATCATCACAGGTTTTATCAAGGACCAGGGACGTCGCATTCTTGCCGATCGGGGCCCATCGCTGCGGGAAGATGGGGCGCATGGGGGCATAAAGCCCGATTGCCCTGATTCCGAGAGCGGCAGCCAGGTGCAATGGCCCGGTACTGGCCGCCACAAGCGCATCTGAAGAACCGATCAGGGAGATTAATTCTGCAAGGCTGAGCTTTCCGGTCATATCCGTTATCCTGTTTCCATGTTGTTTGAGGAACCCGGCCATCATTTCCCCTTCCTCCTTTGTGCCGGTGACAATGATGTTGAATTTATCTTCGGGGAGCAGTCCGATCAGGAGTGAAAAGTTTTCCAGTCCCCATTCCCTTGCGCTGCCTTTGGATTTGGGATGGAGGATCAGGTTGAACACCCCTTCCCTGCATCCCTCCCCTGCCAGCAGGGAAGGGGACGGGGTATCCAATCCGTACATCCCGGCAATTTCTTCCAGCCTGAACCCCCTGTCGATCCCAAGTCCTTTGAGCAATTTCAGGTTCAGTAGTGATTCATGGAGATTGCTGTGTTTGCGGGGTACATGCAGCAGCCTGTTGCAGGTAAACCAGGTGAAAAAACGTCGCGAAGTGGCGATCCGCAGGGGAATTCGTGCCTGCCTGGCTGCCCTGCAGATCTCCTTCACCGGGAAAACATGAATGATCACATCCGCATTCAGGTTTGCAAGGACCCCCGTTTCGGCCCTACCCCCGCGGGGAGAGGGTTTGTGAGGGGGTTCCCAATTCACAAATTCATCGACATACCGGCACAATTCAATCACCGGCCGGGTATATTCACGCCCCAGAAAAATAATGGTACAACCGGGAAATGTTTGTTTCAGAACGAAAGCCAGTGGGAGCGTGAGGACGACATCGCCAATGCTGTCGGTTCTGCTGACAATGATGCGCATTAATCCATAATGGCTTTAATTCCGGGAAGTTCTTTTCCTTCAATGTATTCAAGCATGGCCCCGCCACCGGTGGAAACGTAGCTTACTTTCTCGGCAAGTCCGTACTTATTGATAGCAGCAACGGAATCGCCTCCGCCAACAAGCGTGAAAGTTCCTTTTTCGGTGACCGCGGCAAGTGCCAGCGCGATGAATTTCGTACCGGCTTCAAAGTTGTTCATTTCAAACACGCCCATGGGGCCGTTCCAGAGGATGGTTCCCGATTGTTCGATGACATGGTTGAATTTTGCACAAGCCGCCGGCCCGATATCGAGGCCCATCCAGGGAACCTGTATATCATAGGCGCTGCTGGTCTTTTTATTGGCATCGTTTGAAAATGCATCAGCCAGAATGGCATCGGGAGGGAGGTACAGGTTGATGCCTTTTACCCTGGCATTTTCGATGATGTTTTTTGCCATTTCAACATAATCCTCCTCAACCATGGATGCGCCGATCTCTCCGCCCAGCGCTTTGATGAAGGTGAACATCATGCCTCCCCCGATGATCAGGTTGTCGACTTTGTCCATCAGGTGGTTGATGATCTCGATCTTCGTTGAGACTTTTGCCCCGCCTAAAATAGCTGTGATCGGCCGTTTACCATCTTTCAGGCATTTGTTGATGTTGATGATCTCGTTGGCCATGACGTAGCCGAACATTTTTGTTTTCGGGAAAAATTCAGCAATGATGGCCGTTGAGGCATGGGCGCGATGGGCGGTTCCAAATGCATCATTTACATACATATCGCCAAGGACTGATAATTTCCTTGCAAATTCCCGGTCGCCTTTTTCCTCTTCCTTGTAAAAACGAAGGTTCTCGAGCAGCAATACCTCCCCCGGTTTCAGGGAACCTGCAAGGTCGGTTGCTGACTGGCCAATACAATCGTCGGCAAACTTAACCGGTCGGTTCAATTTTTGCGAAAGATACGGAATCACATGTTTAAGGGAATATTTTTCTTCCGGTCCGCCCTTGGGACGGCCAAGATGCGACATGAGGATGACCGCCCCTCCATCGTTCAGTATCTTGGTGATGGTCGGAATGGTCGCATCGATGCGGTTGGTATCCGTAATTTGAAACTGGCTGTCGAGGGGTACATTGAAATCAACCCTGATCAAAGCTTTTTTATCCTTAAAAGTAAAATTATCAATCGTTTGCATGATATTTTTTATTTAGATTAGATTGGCAAAATTAAAATTTTTAAAGACTACAACGTATATATTTTTAATTTTACCTTGATTTACCAAACCCGAAGATGCAAGATTTAATAGTAACTTTCATACAGACAACCCTTTTCTGGGAAGAGGTTCAGGAAAATCTTGTCCATTTTGATCAGCTGATAAGCCTGATCAGGGAACCGACCGATCTGATCCTGATGCCGGAGACCTTCAACACCGGTTTTTCAATCAATCCGGCAACCTGTGCCGAATCCATGGATGGCCCGTCTGTAGCGTTTCTGCGGGCCAAAGCCAGGGAAAAAGATGCCGTGATCATGGCCACCCTGCTGATCATCGAACATAACAGATGTTGCAACCGCCTGGTATGCATGTATCCTGACGGACATTTTGAGACATACGACAAACGCCATCTTTTCCGTTTGAGCGAAGAGTATAAAATTTTCAGGGAGGGGCATCACCGGCCGATTTTTGATGTCAAAGGCTGGAAAATATCACCGGTGATATGCTACGACCTCAGGTTCCCGGTATGGAACAAGAACACCTGGGCCGACGGGAAATATGCCTACGACCTGATGGTGTGCCTGGCCAACTGGCCGGCAAGCCGCTCACATGCATGGAAAATCCTGCTCGCGGCACGTGCCATCGAAAACCAGGCCTGTGTTGCGGGACTGAACAGGATTGGCAGCGATGGGCATGGAACATGGCATTCGGGCGACTCGATGGCCATTGACTCCAGGGGGAATGTTGTTTTTGCTGCTGAAGAGGGAAAAGAGGAGCTCAGGACGGTGGCATTTTCTGCTGCAGACCTTCATCTGTACCGCGATTCTTTTACTGTGGGAATGGATTGGGATCACTTTACGATCAATACTAAACAATAGTGTATGCCGAAACTTTCGGTGACCATCATTACTTTTAACGAAGAGGCGAACATCCTCCGCACCCTGGAATCAGTAAAAAGTTTTGCTGATGAGATTGTGGTGGTCGATTCCATGTCGGCAGACCAGACCGTCAGGCTGTGCAGGGATTTTGGCTGCAGGGTGTATCAGCGTGAATTCGACGGGTACGGAACGCAGAAGCAATTTGCCGTTGACCAGGCTACCAACGACTGGATTTTATCTGTTGATGCGGATGAGGTCGTCACCGAAGAACTGCAGAAAGAAATCGCAGCACTGCTCACCGACAGGGAGGATAAAGGAACTACCAGGCTTCTCCATCCGGGGTATTGTATTCCGCGAGCTCTTTTTTTTATGGGAAGGCTCATGCGGTACAGCGGTACCGGAAAAGAATATATTCTGAGACTTTTCGACCGGACGAAAGGCAGGTTTACAACTGTTGCCGTGCATGAAGGGATTGAGGTAAACGGCATTGCCGGGATGCTTTCCGGGCAACTCATTCACTATTCATACCGGGACATCAGCCACCATCTTGAAAAAAGCAACGCTTACACCTCCCTGGCTGCAAGGGATTACCATAGCCGGGGGAGATCGTTTTCAAAAACCTGGGCTGCCTTTAAATTTCCAATAAGTTTTTTTACATTTTATATTGTCAAACGTGGCTTCCTGGATGGTTACCCGGGTTTTATGTGGTCATTGCTGGCGGCTGTTTATGCCACCCTGAAAGTTGCCAAAACAATTGAATTAAACCGGAAGCCATGACAATGTCCGCGCTGCCAGATGTTGCTCCTCCTGCCGGTAAGCCGATTTTCCATGATACCGCAAGTTGCCTGATACGCCCATGCAAATAACCTGGAAACAATTCGAACGGTATTGGTATATTTTCTCGCTTGGAGTAACCATTGCCTCGCTTCCATTTTCCAAGCTCGGGCTAAGCATCGGCCAGATGATGATGGCGGGAGGCTGGATCGTGGAGCGGTATGATGCTGGCAAATTAAGATCTTCCCTGGCCGGACGATCAACCCTGAAGAAAGTGCTGCGCATCCTCCCGCTTTCAGTCTACCTGCTTTTTGAAAGCATTGTTAAAGGGTTTAAACAATTTTCCAGGAATAAACCGGCAATGCTGTTCAGTTCGATCCTGCTGATGCACTGCATCGGACTGTTTTTCACCACCGATTTCGACTATGCCATCAAAGATATAAGGACCAAATTCCCGATATTTTTATTGCCATTGGTCCTATCTACATCCCGGGCATTTGATAAAAAAACATTTTACCGGTTCATGATGCTTTTTGTCCTCGCCGTCCTGATACGGTCGGTATGGAATACATGGATGATCGCAACCCATCATTTCATCGACATCCGGGATGTTTCACGCAATGTATCTCACATCATCTTCAGTTTGCTGCTCAGCCTTAGTATTTTCACCCTTTTGTTTTTTCTGTTTAAGCGAAACCTTTTTCATTCCTGGCAAAAGGGGATCATGCTGCTCTGCCTGGTTTGGTTTCTGGTGTATATCATCAAATCACAATCCATTACCGGGCTATCCATCACCCTGATCACCCTGTTTGTCATGGTATCCATCCTGATCTTCAAAACAAAGAACCGGTACCTGAAGGCAACCTTCATCCTGATTATCCTGTTTGTGCCGCTCAGCCTGTTCTTTTCATTGCGGTCAATCATCAGGGATTATTACCATGTGAACCCGGTGGATTTTACCAAACTCGAAAAAACCACCACCCGGGGCAATCCATATATCCATAATATTCATGCCACGCAAACCGAAAACGGGAATTACCTGTGGATTTACATTCAATGGGACGAGATGCGCAGTGCCTGGAACAAGCGCAGCAGGATCCCTTTCGACAGCCTGAACCTCAAATCGGCTCCGGTTGCTTTCACGGTTGTACGGTACCTGACCTCCCTGGGGTGGAGAAAAGATGCCGACGCAATCGAAAAGCTGAAACCCGACGACATCAATGCCATTGAAAAGGGGGTTGCAAATCAAATTTTCCTCAGGGATTTCGGAGTGCGTGGACGGATTTATGAATTTCTTTGGGGATTTGACAACTACCGCGAAACCGGCAATCCAACGGGTTCTACGCTTATGCAGCGCCTTGAATTCTGGAAAGCCTCCATCGGGATCATTCAGGAGAACTGGCTCACCGGTGTCGGCACGGGAGATATGAATATTGCCTTTAGGGACCAATATGAAAAAATGCATACAAAACTATCGCCCGACCAGCGATGGCGTTCCCATAACCAGTTTCTGTCCATTTTCATTGGTTTCGGGATTGCCGGCCTGCTGTGGTTTTTATTGTCCCTCTTTTATCCGCCGGTGATGCTGCATCGCCTTGATGATTATTTTTTCCTGGTATTCCTGATTATTTCCGTATCATCCATGTTCACCGGGGATACCATTGAATCTCAAACCGGTGTATCGTTTTTTGCCATTTTTTATACGCTTTTTCTTTTTGCCCGGAAGGAGAAAGACACCTTATTAACCTAAGACATTTAACGACCATCCCATGCTAAACGAATCCACCGAGAAATGGCTCATGATTGTAAATCCCAATGCCGGGGTAAAAAAAGGCACGAAAGACTGGCCCAAAATTCTCCGGATCCTCAGAGATGAAAAAGTCGATTTCGATTTCAAACTCACCGCAAACCGTGGGCATGCTACCCGGCTGGCTGCAGAATCCATTGTAAAAGGATGCCGGAATATTTGTGTGGTTGGAGGAGATGGAACCCTGAACGAGGTACTCAACGGGGTCATGGTCCAGCCTGATGTTGAAACATCAGGAGTAACTCTCGCCATGATCCCGGTTGGAACAGGGAACGACTGGTGCCGCATGTTTGATATTCCGTTTGACTACCTGAAGGCTGTCCGCCTGCTGAAGCGAAAGCAAACCTTTTTACAGGATGCGGGGAAGGTGACCTACTATCACAAAGACGACCAGGTGAATCGTTACTTCATGAATGTGGCAGGAATGGGCTATGATGCCCTGGTGGCAAAGAAAACCAACATGCTGAAAGAAAAAGGACTGGGCGGGCCGCTTACCTATATGTATTTTGTTTTTGCGAGCCTGTTTCAGTATAAATTTATCGAAGCCGTTATTGAAGTTGATGGAAAGATGGCCTTCAGGGGTGAAATATTTTCAATGAATGTTGGCATCTGCAAATACAATGGCGGGGGAATGATGCAGGTTCCCTATGCCATCCCCGATGATGGATTGCTTGATGTCACCCTGATTAAAAAGACCTCGAAATGGATGGTGGTGCGGTATGCCAGAAAGCTTTTTGACGGCTCACTGGTTGACCTTCCGATGGTTGCGACGTTTAAAGGGGAAAATATCCGGATCAGGTCGACCGGAAAAGTATTTCTTGAAACCGACGGGGAATCGCTGGGGCATACGCCGTTTACCTTTGAGATCCTGCCGAAGAGTATCCGTATTGTGACGGGAAAATAGATGACCTCACCCCCCGGCCCCCTCTCCCGCGGGAGAGGGGAATATCATTGATTTTTATCCAAACCCCGAAGGGGTGACAGGATGAAATCATTAGATAAAATCGCAGATCCGATTAAATTGTGGCCTCATCCACCCAATCCCCCGACTCCCTGATCAGTTCGATCATGGCTTCCACCGCCAGGGATTCATCAATATTTTTTCTGACCAGCTTTTGCCCTTTGTAAAGATGGATTTTGCCACTGCCGGCGCCGACGAACCCATAATGTGCATCGGCCATTTCACCGGGGCCATTCACCACGCAACCCATCACGGCGATCTTTAATCCTTTCAGGTGGGATGTTTTGGACTGTATGTTCTTCAGGGCCTCCTGTATGTTGTACTGGGTCCGTCCGCACGACGGGCAGGCGATGAATTCCGTTTTGGTGATGCGCACGCCTGCCGACTGAAGGATGCTGTATGCGGCAGGAATTTCGGCTTCGGGATCTTCGGTCAGCGACACCCTGATGGTATCTCCGATCCCATCGGCCAGCAGGCTGCCTATTCCGATGGCTGATTTAATCCTTCCATCCTCACCCGCGCCGGCTTCCGTCACTCCCAGGTGGATTGGATAATTCATGCCGGCTTCATGCATCTTTTCGGCCAGAAGCCGGTTTGCGGCAATCATCATCCTGATGTTGCTTGCTTTTATTGAGAAAACAAGATCGTGAAAAGAGTGGCTTTCGCAGATCCGGGCAAATTCAAGTGCCGACTCAGCCATGCCGAGGGGCGTATCGCCATAAAGGTTCATGATCCTTTCTGAAAGCGAACCATGGTTTACCCCGATGCGGATCGCGGTGCCATGTTCCCTGCAGATCTTCAACAGCGGGGAGAGCCGGTCGGAGATCAGTTCAAGGGCAACGCCGGGATCATTTGCATGTGACGCGTGACGCGTGACGCGTTTCGGAAGATAGTTCCCGGGGTTGATACGGACTTTTTCTGCAATGGTGGATGCAACTTCCGCGATTTCTGCTTTAAAGTGCACATCGGCAATGATGGGTGTTTTGTATCCCTGGCGGCGGAGCGCGTTTTTAATTTCACGCAGGTTTTCAGTTTCCTTCATATAGGGAACAGCGATGCGCACATATTCGCATCCTGCTTCAATCATGCGGATGGCCTGCGAAACGGTCGATCGGGTGTCGAGCGTATCCGTGTTGGTCATCGACTGAACACGAACAGGGTTATCGCCACCCAGCGGAACATGGCCTATGTTAACTACCCTGGTCTGAAATCTATAAGGATTTTCTGATGACATTGTTTATGGATATAAAATTTTAATGCAACCCTTTGACCCTCGGCTTTCCGGCAACAAAATCCTTCAGGTAAAACGGTTCAAAGTAAGCAAGGCTTTCATATTCCTGTCCCCGGAACTTGTTAACCGCAAGAGGGCCCATGAAGCGTGCAGAAGCTTTGAAATCATCAATGAACAGGGCGTTCGGATGATTTCCCAGCGTGGATTTGCATTTAGATGCTCCTTCACCGCCAAAAACCACCAAATGGTCTGCCAGAAATTCCTGGAAAGAGAACGCATCAATGATTTCAGCCCGCACTTCCCGTACCTCCTGATCATCCTGATCATAGACTGCGCTGTACACCTCCATGCGGCGGGCATCGATCATGGGGCAGAACAGGATATTTGATTTTTGATTTATGTTATTGCCAACCGCTTTGAAATCTGAAATTTGAAATTTGAGATTAATTCCCACCGCCATGGCCTGTAATGTCGGCACGGCGATCATGGGTTTGCCGAGCGCATAGCATAATCCTTTGGAAACAGCAACACCGATTCGCAGCCCGGTGAATGATCCCGGCCCCATGCTTACAGCGATGACATCCAGATCGCCCAGTCCGGCAGCAGAGGATTTTACAAGTTCACCGATAAAAGTTGTGAGCATGGAGGAATGTACATTCCGTTCGGAAGATTCTTTGATCCCAAGAAGTGTTTCATCACGGAAAAGCGCGACAGAACAAACTTCGGTGGCAGTTTCAATACAAAGGATGAGCGCCATGCACTACTTATCTTTATCCTTGGTAAACAGGTCTTTTTTATCGACCTTTTTCACCTTGTCGCCGTCGTTGAGGATTTTCGATACTGCACTGTAGGGGGCTGTGATGATTTCATCACCCACTTTCAACCCGCTGGTGATCTGGATATAGGTATTGTCCTGGATGCCTGTTTTAACGTTTATTTTTTTAGCAATGCCATCACTCAGGATAAATACGCACTCCTGGATCTTTTCATTTTTCTTTGAAGTGGTAACAACCTCAACGTCCTGATCACTCTCTTCTTTTTTTGGCTTCTTTTTTTCATTGAGCTTGTCGAGGCTGTCTTTTGTGATCCTGGTGGTGACAGCCTGTATGGGGACCGTCACCGTATTTTCAGCGGTTTCTGTTTGAATTTCAACGGTGCACGACATTCCGGGGCGGAAAGGAGAGTAATTGATCTCTTTTCCGACCAGCAGGTCTTTGTAAAAGTCTTTCAGGATGTGAATTTTTACATTGAAGTTGGTCACCTGGTCAACACTGACACCGGTAGTATTGGCGGAGGTGGCGATTTCCGTAACAATGCCTTTGAATTTCCGGTTCAGGTAGGCATCAACTTCTATCAGCGCCGTATCACCCATACTCACCCTGACGATATCGTTCTCGTTGACCTGCACCTGTGCTTCCATCTCATTGAGGTTGGCAATGCGCATTATTTCCGTACCGCTCGAGAACTGTGAGGCACCGGTAACTCTTTCCCCCTGCAACACGCTCAGTTTCGAAACAGTACCATCGTTTGGCGCAAATATCGCTGTGCGCGTCAGGTCTTCTTTGGATCGTTTCAGTGCAGCTTCCGAATTTTTCACCATGAACTCCGAAGCCTTGATATCTTCCTCTCCGGCAGTCACCTGCGCCTGTGCCACCTGGAATGCTGATTTTGACTGATCATATTCCGCCTTGGAGATCACATTCTGCTGGAACAATTTTTCCTGGCGGTCGAAATTGAGTTTTGCATTGTCAAATTGAGCCTTGAGTTGCGCAAGCCGTGCTTTTGAATTTGCAAGGTTGGCTTTCTGGGTATTTACCGAGGCTTCACTCTGATCGAACTGGGAAATATAGATCTCCGGATCGATTTTTGCGAGCAGGTCGCCTTTTTTTACCTGGTTTCCCTCTTTCACATACAATTCCACCACTTCACCGGAAATATAAGGACTGATCTTGATGTCCTTTTCGGGCTGGATCTTGCCGTTGGATGACACCGACTGGATGATGGTCCTTTTCATCACCTTTTCCGTGGAGACGTTGGTTGCGTCGGTTCCCTTGCCTTTGAGTACGGCAGCAACTACAATGATGGCTACTACTGCAACGATGGCAATAATAATCCACATCTTCTTTTTTGAAATTTTCCTGGTCATTGAAAAATGTGTTATTGGTTATTCCCGGTCAATCTTGATGGGGTTCCCCATGTAGAAGTCGAGAATGGTCGTTTTGAATATAAAATCATATTTGGCCTGGAGCAATTGCGATTCAGCCAGGGTAAGGTCTTTCTTGGTATTGTTGTAATCGAAGGAGGTCATGACGCCAACGTCGAACTTCTGTTGTGCATATTTGAATGCTTCAGCCTGTGCGTTGACCTTTTCCTTTGATGCGGAATATTTCTCCAGGGCAGAGGAAGCGTCGGCAAAGGCCTGTTCAATGAGCTTGCGCAGATCGCGTGTTTGAATTCCAAGGTCAAGTTCGGCCTGTGATTTTTGAATTTTTGCCTGGCTGATGGCCGTTCGGCCCGACCACCCGTTGAAAATCGGGATGTTCAGGTAAAAACCCACCGTCTGGTTGCTGTTATCCCTCAACTGGTCGGTGAAAGACTTTGTGCGATACGAATAGTTGAGCTGATCGATGACCACTTTTTCTTTGGAAGGAACGGTATAGCCCACCGTGTCGTGACTGATATAAGGGGACACGTTGGGATCTATTTGCTGTGCAACCCCCGAGTATCCTGTCCCCCAGGAGCCGCTCAGTGAAAGTACCGGTTGCACATATCCCCTGGCAATGGCGAGTCTTTTTTGCGCAATGTCAACACGGAGTTCAGCGCTTTTAATCTCGGGCCTTGTTTTCAGGGCATGATCGAAGATGATCTCCGCATTGATTTTTTCTTTCGGGGCCTGGACCTCTTTGAGCATGGGTTTCTCAACCTTGAAGTCCTGCGTTACCGGAATGTCGATCAGTTGTTGCAGGGAAAGATTCGAAATATACAACCTGTTTTCGGCAGTCACCACATTCAGTTGCTCGGTTGCTTTCTGGGCCAGGATGTTCAGCAAATCGCCCCTGGCAGAAGAGCCGGCTTCCACCATTTTCTCCATGCGTTCCGCCTGGGAGACGGTTATCCGGAGCTGCTCTTTTGCAACATCCAGCAATTCCAGGTTGAATAAAATATCAAGGTAGTACCCTGCTACTGAAAGAGAGATGTTGTTTTTGATCACATCCAGGTCGTATTTGCTTGCCAGCAGGTTGATTTTATTCGCTTTATAGGTATTTAATTTTTGAAGTCCGCCAAAAAGGGTGACGTTGCTGGAGATATAAAAGTTGTTTGAGCGGACGGTGTTCGTTGCAAAAGTGTTGGTGTACTGGTCGACGGTTTGTCCGTAATTCCAGATATTGGAACCATTGGCATTGAGGTTTGGCAGCATGGTCAGGCCGCTTTGAAGTAAAACATCCTTGTTATTCTCAACCGTGAACAATTGTTTGTTGATATCCAGGTTATTTTCCAGGGCATAATTGATACAATCTTCCAGGGTCCAAATTTTCTGGGCCTGCACCATGCCTGAAATTCCTAAAAAAGCAAAAAACAAAAAGGCGATCCGCCAGAACTTAAAATGATACGCTTGCATTTTCAAGGGTTTTTAAAAGAGTTCAAAAGTAGTGATTTTACCTTTCATAAAGGCATTAAGACGAAGATTTTCTTGTTTGGTTACAAACCATGATTTTCCAAATTCAATATTATTTTCTATTTTTGCATTGAATATACCCTGGCTGATTGCGTACCGGATGTTTTTAATTTGATCACCATCCGGAGTTCAGCAGCCGGCACAAAACATTTGAAGAGGATTCATGATAACATCCGGATCGTACGCATCTCATTTCCGTTTTTTGGCCGTCAGCCTCATTCTTTGGGTTATTTTCGCCGGCAGTGTATTTGCATCCGCACAGGATCGTACCACGCTGGTACCTGCCAGTGACAGCGTTTTTGAACATCCAGTAAAAGCTAAAAAAAATGCCGGTGAAAAATTCAATGCCGGCGAGATGATCATGGAGCACGTGGTGGACAACCACGAATGGCCTGTGGCCGAAATCGGCAGCCTGCACCTTACCATCCCTCTTCCGGTGATCCTGCTTTATCATGGCAAACTTTATACATTCATGTCGAGCCGTTTTCACAATGAATCGCACAGTTACCTGGGATTCAAACTTGAACCGGAAGGGCCTCACAAGGGAAAGATCGTGCTGGCCGGAGAAGGTGAAAATGCCCAGAAGGATCGTCATGCCGTGTATGATTTTTCGATAACCAAAACCGCACTGGCCATTTTAATGAGCACCTTTTTAATGATCCTGATCTTTATTTCCGTTGCCGGGGCCTATACACGCAACAAGGATCAGGCACCCTCGGGATTACAATCATTGCTTGAGCCGCTGATCATTTTTATCCGCGATGATGTTGCCAAAAGCTCCATCGGTGAAAAAAAATATGAGAAATTCATGCCATTCCTGCTCACCGTATTCTTTTTCATCTTTTTCAACAATCTTTTCGGGCTGATCCCCTTTTTCCCGGGCGGCGCCAATGTTACCGGCAACATTGCCGTAACACTGGTCCTGGCGGTTTTTACCTTCGTCATTACGACAATCAACGGCAACAAACACTATTGGGTGGATATCATCAATACGCCGGGAGTTCCCTGGTGGCTTAAATTTCCGATACCCCTGATGCCGATCGTGGAGATCATCGGAATCATCACCAAACCATTTGTACTGATGATCCGTCTTTTTGCAAACATTACCGCCGGACACATCATCGTGCTTGGTTTCGTCAGCCTGATTTTCATTTTTGGCGCCATCAGCGTAGCGCTCGGACTAGGTGTGTCGGTTGTATCCGTTGCTTTTATGATATTTATGAACCTGCTCGAACTGTTGGTTGCCTTCATCCAGGCATATGTGTTTACGTTGTTGTCGGCGCTCTATTTCGGGCTGGCGACGATTGAGCCGGAGCACCATTAGCAGTTCGGATATTGAATAAAGAATGTTGAATGTCGATTGGAAAACAACTGATGATCATAATTTTGCACATTAATTTTGCTTTTTTCTTTTGATTTTTTTAACCCTTAATACCCTTTGATTATGCATTTATTATCAATTTTACTGCAACTGGCCGGTGATTTCGCCGCCATTGCCAAGATGGGAGCAGGATTGGGAGCAGGGATTGCCGTGATTGGTGCCGGTATCGGTATCGGAAATATCGGTAAAAGTGCTCTTGAGTCCATTGCCCGTCAACCCGAAGCGATCGGTGATATTCGTTCGAATATGATCATTGCTGCGGCGCTCGTTGAAGGAGTGGCATTTTTTGCGATCGTTGTTTGTCTGCTGATCCTGTTCATCTAGCAGCAACAACAGGTTCTTTACGGGTGAACGGTTGGTTGATCCGTAAAGAATTTTATCAATTCATAAACATTAAAAGCGATCCGATATGGAACTAATCACTCCGGGACTGGGGCTGATCTTCTGGATGACACTGGCTTTTTTAATCCTGGTGTATGTCCTGGGAAAATTTGCCTGGAAACCAATCCTTCAGATGCTCAAGGAACGGGAGACAACCATCCATGAAGCACTGAACTCCGCAAACCAGGCCAGGGAAGAGATGAAACAACTGAAGTTCAGCAACGAACAACTCCTGCAGGAAGCGAAAAATGAGCGGGATTCGATGCTGAATGAAGCCCGTAAAGTCCGGGACCGGTTGCTCGAAGAAGCAAGGATTAAAGCCGGCGAAGAGGCCTCCCGCATCGTTGAAGTTGCCAAAGCAAGTATCAACAATGAAAAGATGGCTGCCATGACCGATCTGAAAAACCAGATTGCAGAGAATTCTCTGACCCTGGCGAAGTTCATTTTGAAACGTGAACTGTCAGACCCGGGCAAGCAGGAAGAATATGTTCAGGAATTATTAAGAGAAGTTAATATCAACTAACCGGGATGAATGTTTCTTTAGTTGCGGAACGATATGCAAAAGCGCTTTTTGAGCTTGCCCTGGAAAAGAGCCTGGTTGAGGAGGTGTATCTTGACAGCCTGCTGATCACGAAGACCTGTGAAGAAAGCAAGGAGCTGAGGTTGTTGTTGAAAAGCCCCATCATCGGCGCTGGAAAAAAACTGGCCATCCTCCAGGAAATTTTCAGCAAAAACATTAACAAGCTGACACTGACCTATCTCCTGATCATGGTCCGGAAAAACAGGGAGTCTTTCATTCCGGCGATCGCAACGCAACTGGTTGATCTTTATCAAACATACAGGAATATCCTCACGGTTCATTTCAAATCGCCGGTTTTACCGGATGAGGAAACAAGAAAAATGGTTCTGGAACTGATGGGAAAATTCACCGATTCAACGGTCGACCTGAAGGCCGAAGTTGATCAATCTTTGATTGGAGGATTCGTTCTGAACTGGAAGGACTTGCAGTATGATGCCAGCATCCGCAGGGAAATTGACAACATGCGCATTGCAATCGCAAAGATAAATTTATATAAAAAAGGATTTTAGGAGGCCGGAGGTTTCGCTAATTCGCTAATTCGATACCTCCTATCTCGCTACTTAAAAATTGAATTATGGCAGACATCAAACCCGCAGAAGTTACGGCGATTTTACGCAGGGAACTGGCCGGTTACCAGAGTGAAAAGGAACTTGAGGAGGTTGGCATTGTGTTAACGGTAGGCGACGGCATTGCCCGCATTTATGGCATGAACAATGTCGAAAGCGGCGAGTTGATCGAGTTTGAAAAAACCGGCCTCAAAGGCATCGTTCTGAACCTGGAAGCGGATAATGTCGGCGCAGTTTTACTTGGGGATTATTCTGAAATAAAAGAAGGTGATGTGGTAAAACGCACCCGCCGGATTGCTTCAATCGAAGTGGGTGAAGGATTGCTAGGCCGCGTCATTGATACCCTGGGAGAACCCATCGATGGCAAGGGAAAGATCGAAGGAGTGCGCTATGAAATGCCGCTTGAACGGAAAGCTCCGGGAGTGATCTACCGCCAGCCGGTGAACCAGCCGCTGCAAACCGGTATCAAACCCATCGATGCGATGATCCCGATCGGCCGCGGTCAGCGCGAACTCATCATCGGCGACCGCCAGACCGGCAAAACCGCCATTGCCATTGATACCATCATCAACCAGAAGGAATTTCACGCCAAGGGAGAAACTGTATACTGCATTTATGTGGCTGTCGGACAAAAAGGTTCAACCGTTGCCAATATTGTAAAAACGCTCGAAGAAAAAGGAGCGATGGCCTATACCGTCGTCGTATCCTCCACGGCATCCGATCCCGCTGCAATGCAGTATTATGCCCCGTTTGCCGGCGCCGCCATCGGCGAGTTTTTCCGGGATACCGGCAGGCCTGCACTCGTGATCTATGATGACTTGTCAAAACAGGCCGTGGCCTATCGCGAAGTTTCGCTTTTGCTTCGCCGGCCTCCCGGACGTGAAGCCTATCCCGGCGATGTGTTTTACCTCCACTCGAGGTTGCTTGAACGCGCTGCCAGGGTCATTTCATCCGATGACATTGCCCGGCAGATGAACGATCTTCCTGCCACCCTCAAGGATATGGTAAAAGGAGGAGGCTCACTTACCGCCCTGCCCATCATTGAAACCCAGGCGGGCGACGTATCGGCATATATCCCAACCAATGTGATCTCCATCACCGACGGCCAGATCTTCCTGGAGACCAGCCTGTTCAATTCCGGGATCCGGCCTGCCATCAACGTGGGTATCTCGGTGTCGCGTGTTGGGGGAAATGCACAGATCAAATCCATGAAAAAGGTCGCCGGAACGCTGAAACTTGACCAGGCCGAATACCGCGAACTGGAAGCTTTTTCGAAATTCGGTTCCGATCTCGACGCTGCCACCAAAGCGGTACTCGATAAAGGCGCCCGCAATGTTGAAATTCTCAAACAGCCCCAGTATTCCCCGATGGCTGTTGAAAAACAAGTCGCCATCATCTTTTGCGGTACACGCGGATTGCTGCGCAATATCCCGATAAGGAGCATCAACAATTTTGAGACCGAATACCTGCATTTTATGGAGGTCACGCATCAGCCGGTGCTTTCAAACCTCAAAGCCGGCAAACTTCTGGATGAGGATATAAAAACAATGGAACAGGTTGCTCAGGATCTTTCCAAAAAATACGAGGAAAAGAAATAAGACGCGGAAATGGCCGGACTGAAAGAAGTACGTATTCGGATTGCATCGGTAAAATCGACCCAGCAGATTACCAATGCCATGAAAATGGTGGCGGCCTCCAAGTTGCGCAAGGCGCAGACGGCCATCATCAAATTAAGGCCCTATGCCTCCAAATTGCGTGAAATTTTACAGAACCTCAGCGCCAGCATCGAAAATTCCGATGAAAATGTATTTTCACAGGAGCGCAAACCCGAAAAAATATTGCTGGTGGTGATTGCTTCCAACCGCGGACTTTGCGGGGCCTTTAATTCCAACATCATCAAGATGGCCGTAAATCTTACCGCCACAACCTATCATCATCAGTTTACGCAGAACAACGTCAGCCTCATTACGATTGGCCGCAAAGCCACCGAATACTTCCGTAAAAGGAAATACAATGTCATTGAATCGCACGATGAACTTTTCGATCAGCTTACCTTTGCCAATGCCTCGGTGCTTGCAGAAAAACTGATGAAGGGTTTTGCAGCCAAGGACTTTGACCGAATTGATTTGATTTATAACCAGTTCAAAAACGCTGCCGTACAGCGGCTGATCGTGGAGCAATACCTGCCCATCGCCCCGGCACAGCCTGCAGCCCTGGCCCCGGCAGTAAAAGTTGAGTCCGATTACATTTTCGAACCCGACAAAGAGACCATCGTAAGCGAACTGATTCCGAAAACCTTGCGCATCCAGCTTTTCAAGGCCGTGCTTGATTCATTTGCCTCCGAGCAGGGCGCCAGGATGACTGCCATGCAAAAGGCCACCGAAAACGCCAAAGACCTCCTGCGCGACCTCAACATTTCCTACAACAAGGCACGCCAGAACGCCATTACCAACGCCATCCTCGAAATTGTTTCCGGGGCGGAGGCGCTGAAGGGGTAGGCGGGGTCACCAGCAACTTCTTTTTATTTCCAAAGTGCTTTCCGATTATCTTATTCCTGTGGGATAAGGATGCCGCTTTTGACACTGCTCTTGGCACTGACCCCGCGAAACAAAATAATATGGATAAAATTAGGTATTCGATAAACCATATAATATATTTGTATCGTCACCGGTTCTAGAAAAAGTAGTTTTCAGGAATAGACAAATCCCGGTATTTTATGAGCGGGTTGACCTTTTGGGGATCAAACTGTGGCATATGTAGGAAAGCAAATCATTCAATTATATTATACTGCGACTGTTTTAGTTTACTAACGCAAACAGGCAGTTTACATCAAGATAATTAATATGATGTGGTTTTTCTTGCTTAATCTGCCGTTTTATGGGAAATAAATATTATCTGTTGGTCCTTGTGTTGGCATCAGTGATTATACCTGCCGGGTATGCCCAATCTCCCCAAAATTATTCTGACAATAAGGGTTTCAATAAGGGAAACTTCACTGACAATCCCCTATGGACTTGCGGCTCGTCCATCTCCATCAACCATGTGGCTGGAGCCGTTGCGCCGGTTACAAAAACAGTCACTTATGGTACGGTAACAAATATCCCCGGCGAAACTTCCAAATGCTGGATCACCAGCAACCTTGGTGCCGACCACCAGGCAACTGCTGTTGATGATGCTTCTGAAGCTTCTGCCGGGTGGTATTGGCAATTTAACTTAAAGCAGGGTTACAAGCATGATGGTGTAACCCGAACTCCAAATACAACCTGGATATCCAGTATCAGCCAAAATGCTGACTGGGCAACAAGCAATGACCCCTGTTCCCTTGAACTTGGGACGGGTTGGCGAATTCCAACTTCTACTGAATGGACCAATGTTGATGCAACCGGAAACTGGAACGATTGGAATGTCCCGTGGAGCTCTGGTTTAAAACTGCATGCTGCAGGTCACCTGACCAACAATGGCAGTGGTTTGCTGGAAGGTCGCGGCGTATATGGCCATTACTGGGGCGGTATGCAGAGTGGTACTACTAACGGCTTGTTCCTGAACTTTTACACTGGGTACTGCTTCATGGGCAACGTTAGCAAAGCGTACGGCTTCTCACTGCGCTGTCTCAATCCGTGTACATCTTATTCTGAGGTGGGTGTTTCAATCGGTGTCTCATCAAATCCGGTCTGCCCCGGCGACACTGTTTGTTTCACGGCGACACCCTTAAACGGCGGTTCGCATCCGGACTATACCTGGCTGGTGAATGGCAATAATCTGAAGCAGGGATTGGTCGCCTATTATCCTTTCAATGGCAATGCCAATGATGAAAGTGGAAACGGATGGAACGGAACTGTTAATGGGCCGGTGCTGACACAGGACAGGTTTGGTGTTCCCAATAGTGCCTATTATTTTGATGGTAATTCAAATAAAACAATAACAACCCAATTCCCGGGTATTCTCGGAAGTAGTCCAAGAACAATATCTTTCTGGCAGACATCAGATATAAATCCGGGCATTTCCATGTCTTATGGATCCCTTTCTAAAGATCAACTTTCTGTTGGGACTACTTTTCTTTTAATAACAACTAAAATCAATGAAAACCAGGCATTTGCAGGAGTTGATTTGAGAAACGGAGGGATCAGTTATATTTTTAATGATAATACCACGAGCTGGCATCATTTCAGTTTTATTGTTCCGGACATGGTTCAGCCAGAAACACGGAATATTTTAATTTACCGGGATGGAGTTCTATTAACAACTGTTTATTCCAATTGGGGAAATAGACCCATTAACACTGTAGCCGGAGTGAAATTTTTAATCGGCCAATTTGTAAATAGTCCCAATTTTAAAGGAAGCATTGATGACATCCGCATTTATAACCGGGCACTTTCCGTCACGGAAATTCAACAGCTTTATCGTGAAGGCAACCCTGATTTCTGCTATGTTCCCTCGAACGGGGATGTGGTTTCTTGTGTCCTGGCTTCAAGCGAGGCGTGTGTTACGAATAATCCCGACACGTCAAACCTTATTATTATGAACGCCGGTTCATCCATGACTACAAATGTTACGATCACTGCCTCGGCCAATCCTGTATGCCAGGGAACGCCGGTTACCTTCACGGCCACGCCAACCAACGGAGGATCATCGCCACACTACCAGTGGAAAATAAACGGTTCGAATGTAAACGGAGCCACCAATGCCATATACACGTACATTCCGGTAAATAATGATGCAGTGACCTGTGTCCTGACATCCAGCCTTTCATGTGTTGCAGGAAATCCGGCAACCTCCAATGCCGTCAGCATGGCCATCACCCCGCCGAACCAATACTTCGCTGATTCCGATGGTGACGGATATGGTGATGCTGCTGTCTACATGTTTGCATGCGCTCAGCCCACAGGATATGTGACGGATAATACCGACTGTAACGATTCCAATCTGAACGTTTATCCCGGGGCGCAATATTTTTCTTATACCGGAAATGCCGGGTTTGTCTCATCCGTTGTTTCGCCCCCCACCGGCACATCCTATACCTTTTTCCATTTTGAAGCCGATTATTACGATCGGTCGAATTCCCTGCCTGCATTTACCTACCCGCGGCTGATCCTCGATTATGAGGGAAATGGCGTCTTTACGGATCCCAACGACCGGACTGTTCTGATGACTCCAGGTGATCTTTCAGATGTCACCACGAATGACGGGAAGCGTTATGTGGCAAATGTCAGCGGTCTGTCATACGGAACAACGTGGAAGACCTGGATCGTTGCAAGCGACGGAGCCCGATGCACGACCTCCTTTGGTCCGTATGATTCCCCGGATATCCTGCGACAGCCCAACATCTATATTTTTGCCAATGATATTACTTTCAGTAACCCTCATCCGGATCCGATGACGCATATAACGATATCTGCAGTTATTCACAATGAATCGGATTATCCCGCCCAGAATTTCCAGGTTCACCTTATCAGCCAGAATGATCCGGGTATTGCCTATCCCGATGTACCGGTTACGTATATTCCTCCTCACGAATCCGCAGCGGTACAATGGGAGATAACCACCCCTTCGGCCCCCGCCTGGTGTCCCATGCAGGTGCTGATTGATTATACAAATGCAATACTTGAATCAAACGAACTGGATAACTCGGCGGTGCGTCCTTTCCTGAACGGCAACTACCAACTTCCCGGTTCGATTGAGTGTACAGCTTCTGTATCCCCGTATGTCTCCTATTCATCGGAAAATAATGTGCTGCTATTAAGCGGAAATGCAATTTATTCAGGGCTTGCCGTGCCCATACCCAATCCGAGTGCAGCCGGGGCCACGGTGGAATTCCAGGTCGTTGAGACGACCGCAACCTATTCAGGTTATACCAATTCCTGCGGCAACTATTATATCTATTTCCCGGCCCCGTTGCCTCCGGGTTCGTACCACATTGCCGGAACCATTACGGATTATACCGTGACCGGAACATTCACTGCTGAATTTTCTGTTGTTTCTCCCCATTCTCCTGATCTTGCCATCTCCCTAAACCTTTCGCCAATTACCGTTGAACCGGACAACCCGGTCTCAGGGAGTGTTACGGTGACCAATATCGGTAACTTGGCTGTTACAATACCTACCGAATTAACTTTTTCACAGGCTGGCGGCAGCCCGGTTCTTGGGAGTATAACAACACCACCACTGGGGATAGGTGAATCTTACACATCGCCAATCGGTCCTGTTTCTTTTTTTTCCGATGGGATCTATCCCATCTGTGCAACGACCGACGGCACGTTTCTCGTGAATGAAAGCAATGAAGGCAATAATACTGCCTGTGTGTCAATACATGTTGAAACATGCTGCCCACCTCTTCTTCCCGATATCATTCCCATTTCGGGACCAGTGTCGGCGGGGCTTGATTGTATAAATCCTTCGACCGTATTCACCCTGTATAATGCAGGAAATATTTCAACAGGACCCTTCACGTGCGAAATCATTGCAACACCGGCTTCCGGACCTGCTGAAACCTTTTTCAATTCAGTTCCCAATATCAATGCCAGAAGTTATTCTTCGTTCAGTATTTCTTATATTTATCCTGTTGCCGGGGCCTACTGTTTTGAGGTCAGGTGCGACATTCCGGTTGAATCTCACGGCATTGTTGATGAATCCAATGAGGAAAATAATGTAGCTGTTTTTTGCAGGACAATTGATCACTGCAAACCGAATCTTACTTTAGATTATTGTGGTTCGCTGGATGTGCTGCCTGTAAATCCCCAATATCCGGAAACCGCTTCCCTGGTCGCACGGGTTAAAAATACGGGGAATACCTTTGCCCCGGCCCCCATCCAGGTTAAATTCACCTATTCTACGGGGGAAATATTTTGGGGACAAAGTAATGCTGCTCTTTTGCCGGGTGAGACGGTTGAAATCACGGCGTCCGCACCCCTGCCTCCACCGGCAGCAACCCTGCTTACAGCCTGTGCGGATCCACTTAACCTTATTGATGAATCGAACGAATCCGATAATTGTGCCTCGGAGAATATGTGCTGGGAATTCCAGGCAGTTCCATTCCCTTATTACTGCGGCGATAATTTCTGGTCGCATTCATATCATGAAAATCAATCCATCACCCTTTCAGTGGGTTTAAATGTTCAGCATTTGTATCATGCAAGCCCTGTCAGGGTAAAATTTGAAGTGAGTGGTCCGGGGATCAGTGGTACGGAAAACCTGGGTTACGGAACCATACAGAATGTTGCCAGGAACTGCTATGCCTGTCCTTATGCAGTTGTTTTACCTGCGGCATTTACCTTTCCCGGGTGTGGTACCTATACCTTTACTATGACGGCCGATCCGGATAATGTTTATGAAGAGTGTGATGAGGCCAATAATGTATTGGTTGTCCATGTCAATTCAGTGTGTAATCCGCCACCCAAGCCAAATCTGACATTGCAATATTGCCACTCATTAGAGGTCAGGCCCGTTAATCCGCAATACCCCGGGAGTTGCGAACTGGTGGCAAAGATCCTGAACAACGGCAATGCACCTGCATCGAGCCTCATCCAGGTAACGTTTTCTTATTCTACAGGATCCGATTACCAGGGATTTTACACCGGGACAATCAACCCCGGGGAGACCGTCGAAATAAAAACAAATGCACCACTTCCAGAACCGGCAACAACCCTGCTTACCGCTTGTGTTGATCCATTGAACCTGATCGATGAATCAAACGAATCAGACAACTGTGCTTCTGAGAACATGTGCCTGGAGTTCCAGCCGGTACCGCATTGCGGAACTAATTTCTGGGAACATTCCTACATGGTCGGACAGTCAGCGTCTTTATCCATAGGCCTGGCTGTTTCACACTTGTATGTTGCAAACCCGGTGAAGGTGAAGTTCGAAGTTGCTGGGCCTGGTATCCCGGGGACCATGAACCTGGGGAACGGATATTTGTATAATGCTGCCAGCTCTTGTTATAGTTGCCCTGCTTGTGTCTTCTTACCAGCCCCATTTATTTTTTTCGAGGCAGGGATTTATACTTTCACCATCACGGCAGATCCGGATGATGAATTTCCTGAATGCAATGAGAATAACAACGTTTTCAACACAACGGTTGACGTGGGAAGTCTGCTTCCTGATATGAGAGTACTTTCGCAGTATATCAATCCATCACTTCTGAACCCCGATCCGGGCGAAAATGTTTCATTTCTGATGACCTACGACAATAACGGGGCCGCCAACACCACTGATCTTATGAAACTGAAGGTTGTTGCCGATAATTCTCCTTTTGATTACGTATACCCTGTTTCCGGCCTTCCTTCCGGAGAACATGCTACTGTTGCAACGCCAAAATTCTGGTCCAGCAATATTCCCGGAACACATATCATCCGGTTGATAATAGATTCAGATGGCCAGGTAACTGAAAATAATGAGACCAACAATGAAGCGACACGTGCCATTGTGGTCGGCACAGCTGCGAACCTTTATTTTAAGGCCTTGAACGTTTCAAACGCAACGCCCGACCTGGGTGATAATATTTTCATCAATGCCCTCATCGGGAATAACGGATCACAAAATTGCAATGCCACGGTCAGGTTCTTCTATCGAAACGATATGTCAGATACAATATCCATTGGTCAGACAAGTATTTCAATTCCCGGGCATGACAGTGTTTCCATTGCAATGCCCTGGATCGTGGCTGACAATTCGACGACGATCTTCGGGAGAATTGTCAATGCCAGTGTTCCGGAATTTAATAATAACGATAATGAAGCCAGCATTGCCATTGGCAGGTTTAATGTTACTGTCGCCTCCACGCCCGGTTGCGGAGCGGGAAGCAATGGCATCCTCACTGCGAGTGCCACAGGTGGGGTGGCACCGTATCTTTTTATCTGGAACAATGGCTTCATCGGTCAATCACTCACGGCCCCTGCCGGAAATTACACGGTTTCGGTTTATGACAATACCGGGCTTTCCGTTGTCGAAGATGCCATCATCTCTGTAAATCCGCTGCCTGTGCCGACAATTTCCGGATCTGATGCTTCCTGTGTTAATTCAGCCGGCAATGTCTATACAACGCAGGAAGGAATGACAAGTTATAGCTGGATTGTTTCTGCCGGAGGCACCATCACCGCTGGTGGTACATCATCAGATAATAGTATAACGGTGACCTGGAATATAGCCGGACAACAAACAGTAAGTGTCTCCTATACAAATGCCAATGGGTGTTCTGCGGCCATAGCGACAGTCAAAACAGTTGCCGTCATCGCAAACCCTGTTCCTGCCGGGGTTATCTCTGGGCCCACGGAGGTTTGCGTGGGGACCCAGGGCGCAACCTATTCCGTCAGCCCCATCCAGAACGCGACAAATTATCACTGGAACGTGCCGCTTGGAGTTGCCATTACAGGAGGGTCAGGAACTAATTCAATCATTGTAAATTTCGCCAATTCAGCCTTCGTCGGTAATTTTTCGGTCTACGGAACGAACATCTGTTTCAGCGGGGACCGGTCGCCGAATCTGAAAGTAATTGCCAGGGCTTTGCTTACAGGCCAGGTGTCATTGAACAACCTTACCATTCCCGCCACACATCAGGAGTGCCTGGAGGCTCAAAGTATTACCACGGCTGGTTCGGGAACAACATTCCTGATCGAGGGCGGGGGTGAGGTGACCCTGATCGCCGGTCAGTTTATCCTCTGCTTGCCTGGAACAGCTGTAAGGGAAACCGGTTATTTCCATGCCCTGATCACAAATCAATGCATTCCGTGCAGTTCGATGAAGTTCCCGGTCTCTGATCCAAATCTGCTAAGTAGCGGCGAAACAGGTGAAGCAGGTGGAGATCTGGTGGATAGGTCATTCATAAAGATCTATCCCAACCCCACCCCCGGCAGTTTCAGCCTTGAATGGGAAGGTAAAACAGCTTTGGACAAAGTGCAGGTAGAGATATACAGTGCACAGGGAAAGAAGATATTAACCGAAAAACTGAGTGGGGAACACCGTCATATTTTTTCGCTTTCCGACCGGCCGGTGGGGGTTTATTTTATCCGGGTGATTTCGGGAACAGGGGTTGAAACCTTTAAAGTGATCAGGCAATAAGGCACGCCAGAACGCCATTACCATCGCCATCCTCGAAATTGTTCCCGGGGCGGAGGCGCTGAAGGGATAGGTTCCCCGATCAGGGGGATATTTTTTCCGGTTGATTCTTGTTTCTTTTGCTTTTATCCATGTATTTACTGATAAAATGAAAAAGACGATCTGGTTGATTTTTCTTTCGCTCTGTTCGGGTGGTTTATTTTCTCAGGCCGCCTTTACTGAAAATCAGAAATTGGAATCACTATGTAAGGTTTGGGGTTTCCTGAAATATTATCATCCGGTTGTTGGAGAAGGGAAAACAGACTGGGATCAGCAGCTCATTCAGTTTATTCCGGCAGTTATTTCAGCAAAGGACAAACAGGAATTAAGCAATTTGTACCTGCGTTGGATCGGCTCCCTGGGAAGCGTAAAGAGATGCAAAAAATGCCGGAAGACCGTTATCCCCGACAGTTTGAAAAGGAACCAGGACCTGAGATGGATGGAAGATCATTCTTTCTTCTCCGACAGCCTGATCGGGGTATTTGATTTTGTCCGTGAAAACAGGAGCCGGCATATCAACTACAATTCAAAACAGGATTATTTTCATTTCCCCGTTGCCTTTGAAAAAAATCAACCTTATCCGGGCATGGTATACCCCGGGATGGAATACCGGCTGCTCAGCCTCTTCCGGTTCTGGAATGTGATCAACTATTATTTTCCGTACAAATATGCAATCGGAGAGGACTGGAACCTTGTTCTTTCTGAAATGCTTGACAAGTTTAAAGAGCCAAAGGATACGGTTGATTATCATCTGGCCCTGGCGGAACTCACTGCAAAAATCAACGACAGTCATTCCGGGCTGACAACCAAATATGTTTTTCGGCATTTCGGATCTTACCGGGTTCCTTTTAAAATCAGGATCATCGATGAAAAAGCTGTTGTAACAGCCTTCTTTAATGATACATTGTCGAACGCAGACGACATGCGGTATGGGGATGCCATTCTCTCGGTAAACAACAAGCCGGTTTCTGAAATACTTTCCGAACGGGACAAATATATTTGTGCCTCCAATTCCTCATGTAAGCTTTACAGGCAATCCTGGTACCTGTTAAATGGGAAAACCGATACAGCCAGGATTACCTACGACAGGGATGGGAAAAAGTATCAAAAGTGCATTCACAGGTATCTGTTTAAAGACCTGAATGTCCGGGCAAAAACCTATTCGGAGATCTCTTCGAAAGACACAAATGAAATGACGGGGATCATGGAGGGTCACATCGGTTATATCAACATGGGCAAATTACCGCGGAACAGGGTACGCCAGGTAATGAAACAGATGATGACCACGAACGCAATCATATTTGACCTCCGGAATTATCCTGATGGAACTGCCTGGAAAATAGCTAAATACCTGAGCGGGAAAAGACAACCTTTTGCGCGTTATTCCTCACCGTTAAAAGGGAATCCCGGGATCTTTGAAGAGGTAATGAATTATGGCGGCACAAAGAACGCACATCCTTACAAAGGCAAAGTCGTCATCCTGGTCGATGAAAGAACGATCAGCCAGGCAGAATATTCCTGCATGATGATCCAGGGGGTAATTCCTGCGACCATTGTCGGAAGCCAGACTGCCGGTGCAGATGGAGACATTGCAACCTTTACCTTCCCGGGGGGATACCAAACCTGGTTCTCCGGGCATGGCATCTATTATCCCGATGGCAGGGAGACCCAGCGGATTGGGATCGTTCCGGATATTGAAGTCACGCAGACATTGGATGGGATCAGGAAAGGGAAAGACGAGATATTGGACAGGGCAATAAAATTCATATCAACCGGGCAATAACAAAATCAAAGAATTGAGCGCGGGTATCGGCTGATTTAAGCAGACAGATTTCCCCCTCGTGAAAAATTCATAACTTTGTATTCAATCAAACAATACCAATATGATCTCCAAAAACGTAGAAAAAGCAATAAACGAGCAGATCAAGCGCGAAGAACATTCTTCCCGTATTTACCTGTCAATGGCCTCATGGGCCGAGCGGAACGGATTTCCGGGAGCCTCCAACTGGCTGTATGTTCAAACCGAAGAAGAGCGTATTCATATGCTCAAGCTGGTCCATTACCTCAACGACCGGGGCGGAACTGCCGTCATTCCTGCCCTGGATGCCCCCGAAGCGAAATTCAAATCGCTGCCGGATGTGTTTCAGCAGGTGTTGATACACGAAGAATACATCTCGGCTTCGATCAATGAACTCTATGCCACCTGCACCAAAGAGAAAGACTTTACGACAGCCAATTACCTCCAGTGGTACATCACCGAGCAGATCGAGGAAGAGAGCACCGTCCGCAACATCCTCGACCAGATCAAACTGGCCGGCAGCGACAAGGGCGGCCAGTTCATGATGGATAAGGAATTTGCGGCCATGGCCATTGCCAAAAGGGCTGCCTTGGCCGCCAGCGGAGGCGCTAACGCAGTAACTTAGCAAGTTTATTATACCAGGTTCTCCCATATTTACGGATCAATGCCCCTTCCAGGAACTGGTAAAGGGGTATTTTTTCATTGTAACCTTTGATCAGTGCTTTCTGACAAATGGGCCATTTGTGATAATTGAGCAGGTCATTCACGGGGGTTGTTTTGATCCGGATGGGGTAGAGGTGGCATGAAATCGGCTTGGCAAAAGGAATTTTGTTCTCCTGGAAGGCTTTTTCGATGGCACACCGGGCAATTCCATCCTCAAAATACACAAAAGCACACTCCTTGCCATGGATCAGCGGGGTGACGAATTTTCCCTCCGCATCATAGTCAAATACACCAAGTGATGTTACTTCGGCGACTCCTTCAGGCACCATGAATGGCTTGATCTCATCGATGTAATCATCGAGCATTGAAATCTCTTCTTCATCCAACGGGGCCCCGGCATCTCCTTCCACACAACAGGCACCTTTGCATTTTTCCATGTCGCAGCAGAAGAACGTTGACTTGATGTCGTCGGAGAGCAGGGTGTTATCCAGATATATCATGGTTACTTTTTTAGATTCCAATCCGCCGGGATCCAATCCGCCGGGATCCAATCCGCCGGGATCCAACCCGCCGGGATCCAATCCGCCGGGATCCAATCCGCCGGGATCCAACCCGCCGGGATCCAATCCGCCGGGTTAAAACCCGGCGTTGATGTCATTTGTACTTCCAGTTTCTCGTCTTCCCCTCGGAAACCCACTCCACCGTTGTGGTGATCCTTTTTTCCCGGGTTGCCTCCGTTTTTGCTTCCGTGATCCACAGGATATACTCTTTACGCTGTGAATAAGAAAATTTGTCGAAGAACACTTGTGCAGCCAGATTCTTGCTGAGTACCACCTGCAAGTCATCCGGAACCGCCAGTTCCTTCTTTTCCTCCGGAGTGGGCTTTTTAGGTTTCACCTTCACTCCAAGGTCGTTGAGTTTCCTGGCTTCGAGCAGGTATTCCATCAGGATTTCATCCGAAGGAAGGTCAGTGATCGATCGGATCCGGCCGAAATTACCCATCACCCGTTCATCCTTCTCCCCGAACAAGCTGTGCGGATCGTCCATCAGCTTAACTTTCCAGAAATTGAACGCACAATGCTCTTTAAAGGCAGCCATACTGACGTAAACACCCTTGTAATCAAAATGAGGAAAACCCCATTTCAGCTTCTCTTCCACTTCGGGGCAAGCCCGGTGGACCAATTCACGCAAATGGTTTAAAACGGGCTGCGCGAAATCGGCCGATTTTTCAATGTATTGGTCAACCAGTGAGTTTTTCATGGTAATCGGGATATCATTTTATGTGATGGTTTATAACGCCGCCAGAACATATATCGTGTACCGGAAGTGTAATAAAAAAGTTGCCTGATGACGGGTATTCTCAACAGGTAATGGTATATGCGGTAAGAGATGACCATCACCACAAAGGTGAGGACCCATCCGGTAAGTTTGATACCGGTTTTTGCCCAGCCATTGTCGGCAGGGATGGTGATGATTTTGCCCACTCCTTGCCAGAACCAGACCATGATGCCCATGTTGAGCAGGCACATGATGCCGATGATGTACCCGTGGGCCGTTTCGATGGCTCGTTTGGGGCAATTGTTCATACAGCGCATGCAACTTTCGCAGCGGTACGACCAGAACGGACGTCCATCGACCGTAAGAATCGCTTTTACCGGGCAGTTGTCGATGCAAATGTCGCATTTGTCGCACGCATTTGTCGCATAAAATGATTTGGCCAGGATGAACCGCCCGACAAAGAAATAACCGATGCTCACCGGGGAGATCAGCAGATCCTGGATGATGTCGCGGAACGCGGTATAAACCTTCTTTCCGGAGAGGATTTTTTTTGCAAACGCCACCGTGATCCCTTTGCAGTGTTCATAAATCGATTCAACCACTTTCTCTTTCAGCCCGGGATGGAATGAGATCCAGTTCGATGGCAAATCGATGGACCGAAGCCCAGCAATGCGGTAGCCTTTCAGCAACAACACCAGTGCGAAAAGCCAAAGTGCAAGCCCGCTCAACCCGGGGAGGAACCACTTTGAAATTTTCATCCCGGCCCGGGTGTTCATTAAAAAAGCACTGTTTCCCTGTGACCGCGGGAAACGGAAGATGAAATACATCATGGCCGGGGGATAATTGAACCCATGCGTTGGAGACACAAATCCCACAAGGGCCCCGGGGGCAGGCGGCTGAATATTTTTCCGGCCGGTCCTGGCAATGTCAATTGTATCGACCGGGATGTTTTGCTCCGTAGCAACACCGGCAAACCACTGGGCCACATTGCGGGCATTGCCGGTACCGGAGAAGTAGTAGATCAACAGGGAATTATCCATGGCCGGTAATGGAATTTAACAGGCTCTTCAAAGATTTGAGGTTAAAAGTAGAAAAAAAACCGGAATCAGGGTGCCACCGGCTTTAAAAGGATGATGATAAAATGATTCACTATTGCCCTGACTTAAAACTTTTCGTATGTTTGGCCTGTATTTCCGCCTTCAACCTTGTTTTTCTCAAATGGCTCGTTTTTTTTTGGGGCAAAATTCCACCCGGGGAAATTTTTTCCACAGTTTGTTCCGGGTATCCATCCTTGTCACCTGGATCATGATCCTGGCAATTACGGGCGCCTGCCAGGGAAATGTTGGTTTTTCCAGCCCTAAAAGATTGGTCTTTGATCACCTGGCAAAGGAGAACGGCCTGCCTTCCAATACGGTTTATTGCGCAATACAGGATTTCCAGGGATACATCTGGATCGGAACAACCAATGGATTGGCGCGTTACGACGGGCATGACATGAAAATTTTTCGTTCCATCCCGGGCGACAGCACGACGCTCACAGATAACACCATTTATACCCTTTACCAGGCAAGCGATTCCATGATCTGGATCGGAACCGGTAACGGACTGAGCATTTATAATCCACGCATTCGTGCCTTCAAGAATTTCCCCTATGATGAGAAACAGCGGGGAGGCTTTCCTTCCCAGCGGATCAACGCATTTTTTGAATTGGCAAAAGGATCCATGTGGATCGCAACGGGGCAGGGCATGAACCATGCCACCGGGAATGGAGATCATTTCAGCACGATTAAAATCAATAATTGTGTAAAACCAGAGGAAAAGGACTACTATTATAATTTTGTAAACAGCATCATCCCCGATCCGCGCAATTCCCGTGCATTCCTGGTGGGTACGAATATGGGTTTGGTTCAGTTCGATACCGTCAGCAAGGTTGTCATCAGGAAATACCCGGGGCCTCCGAACGTAGAATTGATCATCAGGGAAATGCAATTGGATTCAACCGGGGTGTTGTGGGCTTGCGGATGGGGCGTAGGAGTGGGGTGTTTCGATTTGAAGTCGGAAAAATGGACAATATATTCTCCCGAAAAATGGGGCATCTCCATCATGCAACTCATCCCCAGGAACCGGGATGAGTTGTGGCTTGCCACGGATGATAAGGGATTGGGTGTTTTTAATAAGAAGACAAAAGCGTTTTATTTTTATCGAAATGATCCGAAAATCCCAAGATCAATCGCTTCCGACAGGGTTCAGGGATTTTCCTATTTCAACAACCGCCAGGACTTCTGGGTCTGGGGCACCGGGATCGATGTGGAAAACAAAGATTATTTTTCGTTTCAGCAGGTCAGGGTTCCTTACAAATTCTGGTGGATCTGCGATTTTTTTAAAGACCAGGGAACAGGCAGATTATTTATCGGGGCTTATCAATGCAAAGGAATGCCGGTGCTGGATACAAATAATCAATCCTGGAGCCTTGTCCCGACCGATCAGCCTGTCGCGAAGGACGGGTTCTCCATCAACCGGTTCTATCCCGATCAACAAGGCAGGCTGTGGATAAGCACCCGTACCAACTTGTGTTATTATGATCCGGTGGGGAATATTGTGAGAACTTTCAGAACTCCGGAAGGAAAGCCATTGCATTTGGGAGATCCTGTCGTTTATGGGTTACAGGAAGACGCCCAGGGGAACCTATGGGTGGGAACGAGATACGATGGTGTGATCAGGATAGATAAAAACCGGCAAAAAACAGATTACTTCAGGCACATTCCCGGAGATCCTCATTCGCTGATCGCCGGAACCCACTTTATGGGGATCCAGACAGACCGGTACAAAAGGGTCTGGATCGGGTGCCGGTTTGGCGTGAGCATATTTGATCCGGCGACACAGGTTTTCGACAACTCACTCATGGATACACTTGAAAAATACGGAATTAAAAAAAAGTGGATCAATGGAATGGAAAAAGATTCGCTTGGCAGGATGTGGTTATCCATTGCGGGTGCGGGCCTGGTGCGGGTAGACGTCCGCTCCGACAGATCGATGGGGATCAGGCTGTTCCATTCCGGAAATGGAATAAACGACCCGGAAACCGGATGGATTTCAAAGGATAACGAATCGAATTTCTGGGTGACCAATACCGGGTTGCTGAAGGTTGATCCTTACCGGGAACGGTTTATGCTGATTGACAATCAAAACGGGATTCACGAAGTACCGGGCAGTTCAGCCAGGATATATATTGATCACACCGGAAATATTTACATCGGAGATTCAGTGGGTTTTGAAACAAGGAACATCAGGGAAATACAGAATCCCCAGAAAACCGCACTCAATGTTGTATTCGAATCACTGGAGATCAACGGGAAAGTCAGCCAGGAAAAAATTTCCAGCACGACTCCATTCATCCGTGACCTCACCGCCGATCAGAACAACCTGACCTTTCATTTTACCGCGATCTGTTTTCACCGGGCCGGACAGGTGCATTACCGTTATCAACTGCAGGGATATGACCGGGAATGGATCAATGCGGAAACATCCCGGGAAGCCCGCTACACCAACCTTCCACCGGGAGAATATGTGTTTGTTGCCGGTGCGACACAGGGTGATGGCTGGCAGGACTGCACCGAAACGATTCATTTTATCATCAGGCCCTTTTTCTGGCAAACATGGTGGTTTATCCTGGTATGCATCCTTGCCTTGCTTGGATTGTTTGCATTCATTTACAGGTACAGGGTTAATCAATTGCTGAAAGTAGAACGGCTGCGCACCCGGATAGCAACCGACCTGCATGATGATGTCAGTTCCACCCTCAGCAGCATTGCCATTCTCAGCGATCTTGCCGAAATGCAAACAGATCATGGGAAATCATCGGGCATGATCAGGGAAATTGGCAGCAGCGCCCACGAAATGCTTGAACGGATCGATGACATCATCTGGAGTGTCACCCCGGCCAACGACAGATTTCAGGATTTGGGCCTGAGGAT
The DNA here is from genome assembly GCA_903903985.1 of uncultured Bacteroidales bacterium. Classification (GTDB taxonomy): domain Bacteria; phylum Bacteroidota; class Bacteroidia; order Bacteroidales; family FEN-979; genus CAIVAT01. The sequence goes on from CAIVAT010000057.1 coordinate 254,822, forward strand.
CAGGGAATATGCAATCCCCCTGTTTGAATCAAAAAACATTCAATTCTGTTTTCTTATCCCTGAAAAATTGGCCATGCTGAGGTTGCAGATGGAAACCCGGCGGAATATCTATCTGATTGCCAAGGAGTCCGTCAACAACCTGATTAAATATGCCCAGTGTGCACATGCAGAAATCATCTTCAGAGAAGAATCGGGGATGTTGGTGATGGAGATCAAAGATGATGGCAAAGGATTTGATCCCGGTGTCCTGACCTCCCGCAATGGCATTGTCAATATGAAACTTCGGGCCGAGAAGATTGGTGGCACAGTCAGCATCCTTTCGCAGCCCGGTGCCGGGACCCAAATTACCCTGAAAGTAAAATTCATATGATTATATGATTGCATCAGGGAATGACATGTTGTAATATTGTACGAATATTTCCCCACTTCACTGTTTCACCATTTATTTTTAACCAGACCACCTGTGCCGATCAAAGTTTCAATATACGAAGACAACGACTCCCTGCGGAACAGTCTCTCGCACCTGGTCATGGGAACTGAAACCATGGAGCTGGCTGGTGCCTATCCCGACTGTTCAACGTTGCTTCAGAACTTCACGGAGGGTAAACCCGATGTAGTGGTAATGGATATCGACATGCCGGGCATCAGCGGGATCGAAGCCACCTCCATGATCAAGGCAAGTTTTCCCGACATCCAGATCCTGATCTATACCGTCTTCAATGAAAGGAAGAGGGTGTTTGAAGCATTGTGCGCAGGCGCTACAGGCTATCTGCTCAAGAAATCGAATGCCATCCAGATCATTGAAGCAATAACCGACCTTTACAACGGAGGCTCTCCCATGACGGGTGAAATAGCTAGGATGGTCATGGAGTTCTTTACAAAAAACGCCCACCCCAATACCAATGAATATGCACTTTCCGCACGGGAGGTGGAAATCCTGGCATGCATCGTCAAGGGAGACAGTTATAAAATGGTTGCCGATTCATGCTGTATCTCCATCGGTACGGTAAGGACCCACATCAACAGCATCTATAAAAAGCTGCATGTCAACTCCAAATCCGAAGCGGTCATTAAAGCAATGAAAGAACGCCTGGTCTGATCATTTTTCACCGGCCATTCCCCGATTTCGCCTCCCGCCACCTCGCTATCCCGCCACCAGATTCCATATCTTTATCCGGTTGCCAACCCTGCCGGTTCCACCTATTTTTGGCAAAACTTTTATAAAATGTATGAGTCATGAAAAATCGCATCCTGTTTTTATCCGGGCTGCTCTTCTGGGCAGGGAGCCTGCTGGGGCAAGTAAGCACCTATACTTTTGTTTCTTCCTCGGGAAGTTATACAGAAATTGCAGGCGGAACATTACTTGGTTCCGCAACCAGTGACGATGAATATTTTGTTGACCCCGCAGTCCCCGCCGGGAGTACTTCGATCACCACCGGGCCCGGTTTTCCGATCGGTTTCAATTTTACTTTTGGCGGGGTGGTATTCGACCGGCTGGCAGTAAATACCAATGGCTTCATCAGCCTTGGCCAATCGGCACTTACTCCTGCCGTCGATATTGCAAATTTAAGTTATTACCTGCCAATAACATCAACAATGGCGGTCGTCCCTCCCGAACTGGTCAGCCGCGTTGTGGCCGTTGGACAGGATCTGATGGGGCAGACAGGCTCCGGATTACGCATCCAGACAACCGGTACCGCGCCAAACCGTGAGTGTGTGATCCAGTGGAAGGGATTCCGGAAGTATAATGCTACCGGTGATAATTTCAACTTCCAGATCCGCCTGATGGAAACGACCAACAAAATAAAAGTAGTTTATGGTGTTATGACCAACGCCGGTACCTCAATTTCCGTGCAGGTCGGTTTACGGGGTGCACCGGCTGTTACTGCAACAAATTACACTGTCCGCACCACCTCAATAAACTGGGCGGCTACAACTGCCGGGAGTTCAAATGCGGACGGATGCACGCTTAACAATACAGTTTATCCTGCCAGCGGGCTGACCTACACATGGTCCTCCCTCGCACCATTTCCGTTCGCTGCTAAATCAATTAACCGCAGCCAGATCGATCTCTCATTTACTGCCAACCTTTACGGCCAGAATGTTGTCATTGTCTGGAACTCAACAGGCCTTTTCACCACACCAACCGGCACGCCTCCTGCTGTTGACGGTTCGCTCGCCGGTGGAACTGTTTTATATAATGGTTTGATTTCGCCGGTCCACCATTCGCCGGTCAATGCGGGCACCTATTATTATGCTGCCTATTCCTATGCTGGCACCGGTTATTCTGACGGAGCATTTGCAAGTGCAGCAACATCATGCGGGGCGACCATTTTGCCCTATTCAGAGGGCTTTGAAACCTATGTTGTGCCGGCAACAGGATGTTTAAATGTAGAGGATGTGAACAGCGACGGACAAAAATGGGTAACCTCCACCTATTTCCCCAGGACCGGGATCAATCACCTTTCGATCAGGTACAGCGCTCCCGGAACCCCGATGAACGACTGGGTGTTTTCACCGGGACTGATGCTAACCGGGGGCCAGAGCTATAATGTTATGTTTTACTACCGTTCTTTTGCAGCGAGTACATACAGCGAAAGACTTGAAGTGAAATGGGGTTCCCTTGCCACCGCATCTGCAATGACAGGCGGTCTGATTTTTAGTGATATTGATTTTATTACATCTTCCTATATTCCCGGATCTGGTTTTTTCACACCTCCGGCAACAGGGATCTATTATGTTGGTTGGCATTGCTTCAGCCAGCCCGACCAGGACGGCATACTCATTGATGATATACTGATTGAAGCTACCCCAGCCTGCAACACCCCGGGTGGCGTTACCTCCTCTGCTGTGGGCTTGACCACCGCAACAATTTCCTGGACCGCGCCTTCCCTGCCTCCTGCCAACGGGTACCAGTACGAAGTCCGTATCAGTGGCGCACCCGGAAGTGGCGATTCAGGTCTGGGCGCTTCGGGTTCGACCGGAGCCGGGATCGTGAGCGCTCCTGTTACAGGATTGGCTGCAAATACAACCTATTCAGTATATGTCCGTTCAAATTGCGGTCCCGGGTTTAGCCCCTGGACAAGCGCCTATACGTTTTCAACATTGTGCGGCCTGATCTCGGGGTTTCCATATCGTGAAAGTTTTGACTGGATGGATTTTGCCCCGCCCTGCTGGAGCAATTTCATGACAGCCGGCCCCACTTTGCCCGGAACCTGGGACAGGCAAAATTCCGGAACGCATCCTTTTTGCAGTACTCATTCGGGCGATGGCATGGCCCGGTTCAACTGCTGGGACTATCATGCCGGAACGACCGGGATCCTGGCAACTCCCGCATTGGCCCTTCCAACGGACCAGTATGCGGTTCATTTCTGGATGTACCGCGAAGATGGTTTATCCGGAAATGCGGACCTGGTAAATGTTTATTACAACATCAATCCGAATACCACCGGGGCAACCCTGCTCGGAACGGTGCACCGGTGCAGCGTGATGACTCCCGTTGTGGCTCATCCAGATCAGTGGTATGAATATGCTTTCAATATGCCCGCCGGATCGTCAGGAAACGCCTATATTCTTTTTGAGGGGGTCAGCCAGTATGGGAACAGCATTTTTATTGATGATGTAAGCGTGGAAGCGGCATCTGCTTGCCCCGCCGGCTCAATTGCGGAACTGGAAACATGCGGAACCCATACGAATGACGGATGTTCCATGACCACCCCCGCTTTTGAACCCGTTGCTCTGGGCGAGACCATATGCGGTACCATCTGGCGGGATGCCAGTGACTCCGACCAGGACTGGTATTCTTTTACGATTGACCAGGCAACCCAAATAACCCTGACGGCTTCTGCCCAGTTTTATTTTGAGATTTCCCTGGATGAAGCCCCTTGTTCCGCCTGGGCAGCAAATTATGAAAATTTCGGGAACCCAGGAGACACGAATTGGATCGTCACAACCTGTTATCCCGGAACGTATTATATCCGGTTCCTTGAATCGTCAAGCCTTTTGCTTGCCTGTGGCGGGGATAACCATTACTGGTTTAAACTGGCCGGGAACACCTGTATCATCCCGCCTATCTCGCCTGGTGTTTCATCTGTCACAACCAATTCTGCATCGCTGCATTGGATTTCCGAGGCTGGTTTGTGGAATATTGAATGGGGTCCGTCTGGTTTTGCACTGGGAACAGGCACCTTTATTACGGGAACAACCCTGCAACCCTATCCCTTATCGGGACTGGCTGCAGGAACTGAATATGATTTTTATGTACAGACAAATTGCAGTGAAGGTGCAAACAGCACCTGGACGGGACCGGTTAGATTCACTACCCTTTGCAATACACAGATGTTAAATATTTCAGAAGGGTTCAACACAGGCGGGACCCTGATTGATCCTGCATGCTGGACACAGCAATACCTGGTCGGCACAAACCGGGTAACTTATGAGGAAAACTCAACGGATCCGGTCACAACTCCTTATGAAGGAACCCGTTATGCTTTATATTCGTCCTTTTATTGGTACCCGGGAGACCAAACCAGGCTGGTCTCTCCGCCAATCAATACCATCGGCATACCAAGCATTGATGTGAATTTTTACTGGTATAATGAAAATAGCCCGGTCTATAATTACGGTAGTTATTTAAATGAAGGAGTTGAAATTCAGTATTCCCTTGATGGTGGTTTTACATGGTTTTCGGGGGTGTTCTTTCCGAGGCAGGATAATACACTGCCATCCGGAGCAGGAGCATGGAACCTGAAAACAGTAACGCTTCCCCCTGCAGCCGGTAACGCGGCGACGCTCTACGTAGGATTCAAATTTATATCCGCGCAAGGCGACAATTGCAGCATGGACAAAGTGGATATCCATCCCACGCCGGTTGTTCCTCTCACCAGGACTGTTCAGAATGTCGTTATCCTCGATGGGGAATCCTCCTGTTACAATGCTGTCCAAACCATCACCCTTGCCGGGGATTTAACAACATTTGCGGTTCAGCCGGGAGGCAGTGCCACCCTGATTGCCGGACAGAACATCGTTATTCTGCCAACCACACAGGTTTCATCGGGAGGGTACCTGCACGGGTATATTGCGCCTGACGGCCCCTGGTGTACGACACCCTCCTTACCGGCAGTTGTTGCAGGAGGGATGGAAACCACTCCGGAAACAGCGCACACGTTCTTTAAAATCTATCCAAACCCCACCACCGGAAATTTCACCCTCGAACAAATGGGAGAAATACAATATGGCAGTCTCAAAGTCGATGTTTATGGCATGCGGGGAGAAAAATTGATGAGCGGGAAGATGACCGGAGAAAAGAGGCACGAATTCTCACTTTCTGAAATGCCGGAGGGGCTTTATTTTGTAAAAGTCACTTCCGATAACAGCAATGAAACGTATAAACTTGTTAAAACAAGATAATTTTTGCGAATAGTTACTCAGCAAATCAGATAACCAACCTGTTCAAATGAAAAAAAAAACCACCTTTTTACCTGTTTTAATGTTTCTGTTCCTGTTGGGTTCTGTTCCCGGAAGAACGCTGGATAGTTCTTCCCCTGTGCCGGTTATAAAAACCGCAGTTTATTTTGACATCTCTCCACCACTGAAGGATATTCCGGTAATTTCCCCGTCGGAAGACGATAAGAATATAGAGAAAGATGAACAACCTCATAAAAGATTATACCCTTTTGCAGCTAAGGCCCTGCCAAAGGGTGCTGACCCCGTATGGCAGAGGCAAATGGGGTCTGTTGCCGGGAACAATAACCCCCTGCTCAATTTTGAAGGAAACCCTTATGGGGGATTTCCTCCCGATTGCAACGGGGAGGCCGGGCCCAATCACTATTTTCAAATCATGAATTCTTCTTTCCAGATTTTTAGTAAAACAGGAACCTCCCTTTACGGACCTGCATCGAATAATAACATCTGGCCAGGTTCGGCGGGCCAGGCATATGGCGGGTCAGACGCGATTGTGCTGTATGATCAGCTGGCCGATCGCTGGTTGGTGGCCGATATTACTTTAGAGACCACCACCTCCACCTGGTACCTCCGGGTGGCACTTTCTCAAACCCCCGACCCCCTGGGAAGCTGGTATCGGTGGATCTATTCCTATGGGACATCCTGTCCTGATTTTCCGAAATTCGGTGTATGGCGCGATGGTTACTATTTTGCATGCAACCTGCCGGACGGAATAAATGTAGGTGTTCTCGAACGGGAAGCCATGCTTGCAGGGAAATGGCCCGCACGGTTTATTCAGTTTAACAACACGTGGAATCCACACCCGGTTTATCATTGCATTATGCCTTTTGACAATGATGGAATAGCGGCATTATCAGGTACGCCCGGTCAGTTTGCCACCATCAATGACGATGCATGGAACGGGGGGAGTGACCAGTTGTGGCTGTATACCTTAAATGCCAACTGGACCAATCCTGACCTGTCGACGTTCACCCGCACCCAGCAACTCGATGTGGCACCTTTCGATGCGAATTTCGGAGCATGGATGATTAATCTGGCCCAGAAAGGTACCACCCAGAAAGTTGATGCTGCACCCTGTGTTCTGAGGCACAAAGCGCAATATCGCAATTTTGGGAGCTATCAGTCGCTGGTATGCTGCCATACCGTAGATGTAGATAATACCGACCATGCCGGTGTTAGGTGGTATGAATTAAGAAGAACAACCGGAGAATGGTATATCTACCAGCAGGGAACTTATGCCCCCGACGGAGACAACCGATGGATGGGAGGTATTGCCCAAAATCAGTACCACGACATCGCCATAGGGTATTCAGCCGGAGGTGCCAATACATACGCCTCTATCAGGTATGCCGGCCGAAAGGCTGGAGATCCCCTGGGAACGATGACCATCGCTGAACAAAGTATTCTGGATGGAACCATTTCCCAGCAGACAGGTCCCCGCTGGGGAGACTACAGCGGCATTTCCGTTGATCCGGCCGACGATAAAACTTTCTGGTATACCAATCAGTACATGCTGCCGGGAGATGAAAAACATACGAGGATCGCTCAATTCAGTTTTGGCACCGGTTGCACGGCTTCCGGCGGATGCGATGAATATATCAGCCGGGTGCAGGCGGGAACCATCGATAATTCATCCGGCTGCCTGAATTATGCGGATTATTCTACAACCCAGGCAACAAATTTACCATTGAACAGTGTTTTGCCGGTGACTGTCACCAACGGCAATCCATATACCCCTGATCAATGCGGCATATGGGTTGACTGGAACAGGAATGGCAGTTTTTCCGGTGCCGGTGAGCAAATCACCGTTTCCGGACAACCGGGCATTGGACCCTATACCGCTGTAATTATACCCCCGGCAGGACAAACTCCCGGGATCTGTACCATGCGGGTAAGAATTACCTACACTGGAAGTGTCGACCCCTGCGGTGATGCCCAGTACGGTGAAGTTGAAGATTACGCCATCAACGTTTCACCCAAGGTGCCAAATGTGTGGACAGGTGCTGCCAGCTTTTACTGGAATAACTCAAACAACTGGTCGCTCGGGCATGTTCCAACCGCTGATGAAGACGCTACCATCACGTCGGCAGGATATCAGCCTGCCACCATTGATTTTGATAATGCGGTCTGCCTCGGCTTGAAAATTGAATCGGGAGAACTGTTAAATAAAAGCTGGGTGCTGGATGTCAATAATTCATTGAATATTTACGGAAAACTTTCGATGGATGATGCAGGAGGCGAAGTGAATGTTTATGGCAATGTCACCTGGTTTTCCGGCTCAACGGCAGGTATTGTCGCGGAAGCAGCCTTCAGGGTTTACGGGGACTGGATCTTTAACGACGGGGCAAATGTACCGCTCCATCATGGAACGGTTGAATTCAGGGGAAGCAATGATAAACAAATCAAAAATTTCTCACCGGCCTGTTCATTCAACAATGTGCTCAGTTATAATTCTGATAATGCTGAAGTGGCAATAGGGGTATCCACACAAAACCTTTTGATCAATGGTTCTCTGGATATTTATTCCGGGTCGGTTTTTACCTGTTACGATCCGCACCTTCTGCTCGTGAAAGGAGATATTTCTTGCGCAGGCAAGTTAAAATGCTACGATGGAACAATTGTCATCGACGGAATAACCCAGAATGTTATCATCAATGATGATGTTTTCTTCAACAACCTCGAAATCTTTACAACAGGAGCGGCAGCGATTAATAATTCTGTAACGAACACGATTGTAATAAAAGGAAATCTGGAGATCGTAAGCGGTGTGTTTAATCCGATGAACAATACCATTGAGGTGGCTGGGAACTGGACCAACAATATCGGCCCGTCTGCCTTTATGGAAGGAACCGGAAAGGTCATTTTTAATGGTGGATCTCACCAATATTGCAGCACGGAAATTTTCAACAATCTGGAGGTCAATAAACCTGCCGGCGCCTTTCGTGTCGAGGGAGGAACGGTTACCTGCAACAGCTATGACTGGACTGCAGGCGCTGTTGATGTCCTTTACGGTACTTTTACGGCCAATACGCTTGCAGATAATGCCATTGCCGGATCCTGGTATCTCAACACCGGCGGAACGATCAACCTGTACAATATGGCCGGATGGGTTGATCTGAAGGGTTACCTGAACATTTACGGCGGGAATTTCAATGTGTACGGCGGGAGTGGTTCCGACAGCTACTGGCCATTTTCGGCCAACGGAGGGATCACCATGTCGGGAGGAACGCTGGATTTCAAAAACGTGGGGGTGCTGCTTTATAATACCCCTTTCACCTTTGCTGAAAATATCACCAACGGAACCATCAGGACGTCAAGAGGTTTCAGGGTTGAGCGGTCCGACTTCACGCCCGATGGCGGAACAATTGAATTCTATGGGCCGACCGATGGCACGTTCCATACGATCAATGGCGGTTATGTTAAAAATGTGAACATCCATAAAAGCAGTTCAGATATCCTTGAAACAGGTGCGAATCCTGTTGTTCGCGACCGGGAACAGTCCACGCTTACCGCTGCAGTGCTTTCCAATACGATATCAATTGATAATTCCACCGATATCAATGGGTATATCACCATTCAATCCGGTGTTCTTTCAGCAGGCAATAATGCGATTTCCGTCGAAGGTGACTGGAACAACCTTGTCGGTACCGAAGGCTTCACCGAGGGAACGAGTACCGTGATTTTTAATGGCGCAGCGGCTGCGGATATTTTATCTCCGGAAGTATTTTGCAACATGAATCTCAATAAATCCTATGCTTCTTTAGGTGCATTGGAACTTATGAATCCCGTGATCTGCACGAACGATCTTCATATCATTGACGGAAGCCTTGAGATGAATTCGCCTTCCTCGCTTGACGTATTAGGCAACCTGACCATTGATCTGAATGCGGGCCTGAATGCCAATGATTCGTATGGTCCCGAGATTTATATAGGGGGAAACTGGACAAATGCCAATACCGATTATTCGCCGGAATATGGATTTGATCCCGGAAATTATTCTACGGTCATGTTTCAGGGTTCAGTCGACCAGTATCTTTCAACCTCTGCCCCGCAAGAATTTTTCAACAATCTGACCATCAGGAAATTTGAAGGATCCTTCAAGCCAAATGCCAATATTCAATGCCTGGGAAATTGCCTGATCGATGCTGGGACCTGGGAGGATAACGTGACGGGACTTACCCATACCATGTGGAACAATTTTACGGTTGCAGGTACCGGGACATTGGCCAATTTTTTTACAATGAACACCATAGAATTCAAGGGAATGGATAATGCCGCCTTGACCTATTCCGGCGATGGGGGGTATTTTCATCACCTGATCATCAATAAATCAACCGGTATTTCAGTCACCCAGGTTGGGAACACCAGCTGCCAGTTCGATGGAAACCTGACCATTGAAAATGGGATATTCAACATGAATGGAAATTACTTTTTTGTTGATGGTAACCTTTCCGTAAATGATGCCGGCACTTTATCAATGCCCGCAGCCTCTTTATTGAAGCTTACTGACGCAAAAAACCTGAATGTCAATTCCGGAGGACGTATTGAAATCACGGGAACTGCCGGAAGCCCGGCAACGATCAGCGCCAACACTTCAACGGCAAGATATAACTTCAGTGTTAACGCCGGGGCATCGATCGCCGCCGATTACTGCACCTTTAAAAACATGGGCATCAACGGGGTAAATTTAAAATCGGGAAGCTGGATCGATCCGGCACATTCATTCAATGGATGTACTTTCAGGGATGGAGCTGCATCGGGAACCTTGCTGACCATAAACAACGGCCAGCTACCGGTCATCAGGAATGCCGTTTTTCCCGCCAACACCTGGGGAGGCACCAGCAATGTTTCCAAAACACTGAATGCCGGCCATCTGTTCTTTGTTGACTTTTCCGGGGGATTTTCCGGGGAGGATTTTGATAAGGATGATTTTAACCTGGTCGATTGGGTTCCCTCCATGACTGCAACTGCAACTGCAACACCCGCAGCAATTTGTGCCGGGTCAACCGCACAGTTAAACACCATCCGCACCGGAGGAATGTCATCCTTCACCTATCTGTGGAGTCCTGCAACAGGTTTGTCCAATGCGACGATCATCAATCCTGTCGCCAGCCCGCTCTCCACCACCACTTATCACGTTACCGTAACAGATGCACTTGGAACAACAGCATCCAGCAATGTTTCTGTAACGGTCAATCCGCCCCTTCCCGTTTCAGTGAGCATTGCTGCTTCATTAAATCCCTCTCCCCCTGGAACAGTGGTAACCTTTTCGGCAACGCCTGTTAACGGCGGGTCATTGCCCGCCTATCAGTGGAAAGTCAATGGCGAAAATGTGGCCGGAATCACAAACACCTATGCCTATATTCCGTCAAACAACGACCAGATAACCTGTTCCCTTATATCAGATATTTCATGCCCCGGCGGAAATCCTGCCATGTCAAACACGATCACCATGATGATGGTGGCGGTCTATACCAGTGTAACGGGAACAGTTTCACCCGAACCCTCACGTTGTTTCGATGCAACCAACACGATCACGGTGGCAGGAGGCGGGAACACATTTCTTGTTCAAAGCGGAGGAAGCGCCAGGTTCATTGCAGGCATGAAGATTTCTTTCCTGCCGCAAACAACGGTGGACCCGGGCGGATACATGCACGGCTACATTACATCCACCAACGCTTATTGCGGCAGCCTGCCCCCGGCTTTGCCTGCCGTGGCAGCCGGCGAACCGGAACCAACCGCACCCGTCGTGTCAAAATATTTCATGATCTACCCCAACCCAACCACAGGAATTTTCACAATCGAACTAAAGGGGGAAAAACAATCCGGTAAAATGATGGTCGAATTGTATGACCTGCGCGGGGAGAAATTGTTGAATGCTTCGATAACCGGGGATAAGAAACATGAATTTTCGCTTTCAGAAATGATGGAGGGGCTCTATTTTGTAAAGATTGTGACCGCTGATGGTATTGAGACCTTTAAACTGGTTAAAACAAGATAAATCCAGATTCCTCAATCCTGGTTTTTTCATTTGATGGTGTACCAAAAAGAGATATTTTTGGTCGGGGAAATACAGCTGGCTTTTTTCTTAAACGGGCTTATGATCTCTGTGAAATCAAAAGACGCTGAATCACGCACGGAGATTACAATCGAAGAAAGTTAAAATCATGACGATCAATAACATCCAGAGAACGTCCCGGAAGAAGTACCTGCTTTTCTATTCATGTATCTTCGTGGCATGCCTGGGTGCTTATTATCAAACTCTTTTCTATGGATATACCAATCATGATGACGATGTTATTATTACACAAAACATTCATTTCATCAGGGATTTTTCAAATCTTAAGCAGGCATTTCTGACAGATGCCTGGTTCCGGCATCGAAAAATTGAGCTTTACAGGCCCCTGCAAAGCGCCTCATACATCATTGACGCGCAATTCGGCGACGACATCGCTTTCACAACCCATGCAACCAACCTTATCCTCCACCTGTTCTGCTGCATCTGCGTGTTTCATTTGCTGATGCTTTTTAAGCTGGAAAGCAAAACAGCGCTGCTCGGTTCCCTGATTTATGCGGTTCATTATTTATTCTTACACGCGGTTATCTGGATCCCGGCACGCGGTGACCTGCTGCTTGCCCTGTTTTCATTTCTTTCAATGATAGCGTTTATTCAATTGAACCGGACAGGCAAATGGTATGATGCCGCATTGCACCTTGCCGGCTTTGGTTTTGCCCTGTTCTCAAAGGAGACAGCCATCGTATTGCCGCTCATTTTTTTCGTTTACAATGTTTTGTTCTGTAAAGAGAAGCTGTTCAAACCGCGAAACTTCCTCCTCCTGGCATGTTATATCCTGATTTTTCCTTGTTTTTTATTATTTGCGTGGGCTTTCCATTTCCAAAACGGAACAATCACTGGGTTTTGGTTCTTTTGTTTTAAACCTGAGGACGGTTCCGGAAACCATCGCGAAATTGGTGGTCCCGGTTAATTTCTCGACCATGCCTTTTTTCAGTTTGCCGGCAACCCTCGTCGGAATGGTGATCATCGCCGGCGGCACCCTGTTCTTTATCCTTAACAAGGAATACTTTACCAAAAGGATTCTTTTTTCCATTTGCTGGTTCACTTTTTTGCTGCTGCCAGGAATGATCTATCGTCCCGAATTTGCTTCTTACACTTATGAATACCTTGATCACCGGGCATATTTACCCTCCTTCGGGATATTGATGATCGGCCTGGGGCTGTTCCAAAATACCCGGCCTGGCGAAAAAATATTCTGGCTGTTCTCCGGGATCTTCCTGGCTTATATGATTTCAGCGAATTATTATTTTCACCGGTGCTATAAGAATCCATTGGTTTTTTCTGAATCAGCTATCCGGGCGAATCCAAGGGCTTCCCTCGCTCATTTCATCCATGGCTGTGAAATCTATAAATTAAAAGATGTTGACGGGGCGTTGGCTGATTACAATATTGCGATAAAGTATTATCCGAAATTTTTCGATGCCAGGTATAACAGGGCCTACCTCCTGAACGAGAAAAAGGAATACGATGCGGCGCTGGCAGACTTGAATTTTCTGCTATCACAAAAGCCTGATTACGGAGCCCGTGGCTTTAACCTGAGGGCCATCGTGAAGGCAGCCCTGAAAGATGGAGAAGGAGCAAAAGAGGATTTTGAAATAGCAATGAAAACAGACCCGTCGGATTCGGTGATCATCAGCAACTTTCATGTCTTCCAGTCCACCATGGTCAAAGTGCCTGATAACCTGCAGCATGCGTTGGAGTTAAATAACCTGGGGGTCGAAGAAGCCAAAAAAGGGAACATCAAGCAGGCGCTGATCTATTTTGAACGTGCCGTTTCAGAAGATCACGACAACGTGCAGGCAATCGAAAATATCGGGAACTGTAAAGATGCCCTGGGCGACAGGAAAGGTGCCTGCCTGGCCTGGGAAAAGGCCGCCCGGAAAGGAAGCAGGTCGGCAGCGGAAATGCTGAAGCGGTTTTGCAAAAACAATTAATTCTTGACTATTTTGTAAACGAATCCCGCAGAGGGTTCAATCAGCTTTGAATTGTAAGAAAGAGAGGTTATCCCGTAGTAATTACCGCAATCCTCGATATACTGATGGTTAACCACAAGGTTGACGGTATCGTTATCCGACTTTGATAAATGGAGTGTGTAATTTAAATTATTATACTCTTCCAGGCCCGGGTAAACGAACGAAATTGTTCCATTTGAAAAATGAATGTCAACCATCGTATTGTTTACCGTGAGTTTTATTGAATCCTGGTTGTACTTTTTACCAATCAACAGGCTATCGTTATGATCCACAAGACAGATTGCCACCTTGGTCGGTTTGGGATCGCCGCAAAGGGGTTGATCCCGGTGGCTGCTGCATGAATCAGACACGAATAATGCCAGAAAGAGAATCGTAAAAATCAAAACCGGATTTTTCATATGGGTTGAATTGCCTCATCCCCTGCACCCCTTCTCCTTCAGGAGAAGGGGACGGGGGTTGAGGTGTTTGGGTTAATTCCCCGTCGCCTGCGACGAGAAGGGACATAATTCAATCAACTGACCCTGAATGTTATTGAAGAATTTTCAACATCCTCAGGGAAGGAGGAAATTTCAGGTTGATTTTCTTACCAAGCAAAGGTAAGATTACTTTTCAATGTCATATAAACAAATCATTCCCTTTCGCCTTAACTGCCTGGCCTGCATTGTCGGCATGGTTTGCATCTCTTCCATCCATTGACAAATATCAATCCAACCTTTGATATATTACAGGGTCAATATGACAATCGGCATATAATCAGTCAGATAACGACAGGAAATATATGTTGCATCTGATATCCGGTTAGGTTGTTTCAGATTAATTTTTATCTTTGCCACCCAAACAATTGTTAAAAGATTCACTATGAGTGCTGAAAGTCTTATCCTTTTCTTTATTGTCGGAGCCTTTCTGGTGGGATTTGCCATTGTTTTTGCCCATTTTGCTGCGCCCAATTCAACGAACCCTCAAAAAGCCGAACCTTACGAATGCGGGATTCCCACAGAGGGGCTGACCTGGCTTCAATTCAACGTGGGGTACTATTTATTTGCGATCATCTTCCTGGTGTTCGATGTGGAAAGTGTATTTATTTTCCCCTGGGCCGTGGTGATGAAAGAGCTGGGAATGACCGCCTTCATTGAGATCGTCATTTTCTTTTTCGTATTGGGGCTTGGCCTGTTATATGCCTGGAAGAAAGGAGCTTTGAAATGGGAATAAAAAACATGAAAGAGGCGGACTTCCGCGACAATGAAACACTTGATCTGTTCAGGCAGTCTGGTGGAAATATCCTGATGACCACCATCGACGCAGTTATTGACTGGGGGCGTTCAAATTCGCTCTGGCCACTTACTTTTGCTACCAGTTGTTGCGGCATTGAGATGATGGCCACAGGCGCTTCAAGGCATGATTTTTCCCGCTTCGGGATCGAAGTGTACCGTGCCTCTCCGCGGCAGGCCGATGTAATCGTGGTGGCCGGTACAATTGTCAACAAGATGGCTCCGGTTCTCAAACGGTTGTATGACCAGATGTCGGACCCCAAATATGTGATTGCCATGGGCGCATGCGCTGTTTCCGGCGGTCCCTTCTTCTATAATTCCTATCATGTGGTGCGTGGTGTCGACCATGTAATCCCTGTGGATGTGTATATCCCCGGCTGCCCGCCCCGCCCCGAGTCACTGTTGTACGGCGTGATGCAGCTCCAGCGCAAGATCAAACTGGAATCCATGGCAAATCCAAAACGAACGTTAGAATTAAAATAGATAATTTCCCAAGATGGACAACGCAGCATTGAAGGAGCGCATTCTGGGTCTGGTTCCCGACGCAGAATTCCAGGAAAACAAGCAATTCCTCACCTTCATCATCCCGCCGGCAAAGATGCATGACCTCGCCCTCAGCCTGAAGGCTGAGGCTGATCTGGCATTTGATTTTCTCTTTTGTCTCACCGCAGTTGACATGGTGAAATTCCTTGAAGTGGTGTACCACCTCGAATCAACCACCCACAAACATCAGCTGGTACTCAAGGCCCGTACGGAAGATCGTGTGAGCGGTGCGGTTGACACGGTGTGTGACATCTGGAAAACCGCCGAGTTGCACGAAAGGGAAGCTTACGACCTGATGGGCATCCGGTTCAACAACCATCCCGACCTGCGCAGGTTCTTCCTTGAAGAGGGCTGGGTCGGCCATCCACTCCGCAAAGATTATGTTGATGAAGTTAACATCGTAGAACTTTAAGGTATGAAAGAAGTCATTAACCTGCCTGTTAAAAATGTCGAGGAGGAGGAGTACCATATTAATATGGGGCCACAGCACCCCTCCACCCATGGTGTGCTGCGGCTGGTTGTTTCACTCCAGGGAGAGATCGTTAAAAGTCTGAAACCCCACTGCGGCTATATTCACCGTGGCATAGAGAAGATGTGTGAAAAGGATACCTATCCCCAGATCATTCACCTCACCGACAGGATGGATTATCTTTCGGCACACATTAACAACCATGCGGTTTGTCTGCTTGTCGAAAATGCCCTCGAGGTAGATGTGCCCGAACGCGTAAAATACATCCGCACCATCGTTGACGAACTCAACCGCATTGCCTCCCACCAGTTGTGGTGGTGCAGTTTCGGAATGGACATGGGTGGCCTTACCTGTTACTTTTATGGCTTGCGCGACCGGGAAAAAATTCTCGATATTTTCGAAGAATCATTCGGATCAAGGTTGCTTCACAGCTATTATACGCCGGGCGGGCTGATGATGGATATTCACCCGAATTTCCAGAAGAATGTCAAAGATTTCCTCAAATATTTCCGCAGGAAGATCAAGGATTATGATAATATCCTCACCGGGAACATCATCATGCAGGAACGAACCAAAGGGGTTGGCATCCTGTCGAAGGAAGATGCCATCAGTTATGGTGTAACCGGCCCCTCGGGACGCGCCTCCGGCTTTGCCTGCGATGTAAGGAAACACCATCCTTACGGGGTTTACGATAAAGCCGATTTCAAGGAGATCCTGGGAACAGAGGGCGATACGTTTACCCGCTACATGATGAGGATGCATGAAATGCGCGAGTCGATGAAGATCATCGAACAGCTGATCGACAACATTCCCGCCGGTGACTATACGGCCAAGATGAAAGCCGTACTCAAACTGCCGGCCGGCGAATATTACCAGCGGGTGGAGGCGGCCCGTGGCGAACTGGGCGTATATTGCGTCAGCGATGGCAACAAGACGCCCTACCGCATGAAATTCCGTTCACCCAACTTCTCCAACCTCAGCGCCCTCGACCATATGAGCCGCGGCGTGAAGATCGCCGACCTGGTGGCCATCGGAGGTTCTCTTGATTATGTTATTCCGGATATTGACAGATAATAACCCGTATTTATGAATTTCAGCATCTACGACTTTACGTCATTCAACCAATGGATCGATAAGTTCCTGTACGACAACCTGCCGGCATTTTGGGCCGTTGCCGTGGAAATGGTCATCATTGGAGTGGCCATCCTGCTCTTCTATGCGCTGGTCGGGTTGTTCCTGGTCTATGCCGAACGCAAGGTCTGCGCATTCATGCAGAATCGGGTCGGCCCAAACCGGGTAGGGCCCTATGGCTTTTTTCAAACCATCGCCGACTTCATCAAACTGATGCTGAAAGAGCTCGTCCACATTAAAAATGCCGACCAGCTTTTATTCAACCTGGCCCCGTTCATTGTGATCATCGCCTCGTTCATGGCCATTGCCGCCATTCCCTTTGCCAAGGGGCTGCATGCCATCGATTTCGATATCGGCGTTCTTTACGTGATCGCCGTGTCGTCGCTGGGCGTAGTGGGCATCCTGCTTGCCGGCTGGTCGAGCAACAATAAATATTCGCTCATCGGCGCCATGCGTTCGGGAGCCCAGATCGTGAGTTACGAGCTTTCGGTAGGGTTGTCGCTGATTACCATCGTCATCCTGGCCGGCACGATGCAGTTTTCCGAGATCGTGGAAGGTCAGCGCAACGGCTGGTTCCTTTTCAAAGGTCATATCCCGGCATTCATTGCATTTATTATTTTCCTCATCTCCAGTACCGCCGAAACCAATCGTGGCCCCTTTGACCTGGCCGAAGCTGAATCGGAGCTTACGGCAGGTTTCCATACCGAATATTCCGGGATCAAGTTTGCGTTTTTCTTCCTGGCCGAATACATGAACATGTTTATCGTGGCCTCTATCGCCGCTACCGTGTTCCTGGGAGGATGGATGCCGTTCCATGTCGGGGGATGGGCAGGTTTCAACCACATCATGGATTACATCCCGCCGTTCGTATGGTACATTGGGAAAACCTTCTTTGTCATCTGGATCATGATGTGGTTTAAATGGACCTTCCCGCGGTTAAGGATCGACCAGTTGTTGACCCTGGAATGGAAATACCTTTTACCCATCAACCTGGTCAATATTCTTATCATGGCATTTATCGTATTAATGGGTTGGCATTTTTAGAAAACTATGAACAGCTTTTTCAAATATTTTGCAGATATCTTCCACGCAGTTAAATCGCTCCTCACGGGGATGAAGGTAACCGGAAGATACTTCTTCAGCCCCGGGGAGATCGTAACCCAGCAGTATCCGGAAAACCGGAAGACCCTGAAAATGTACGACCGGTTCAAGGGCGAAGTGATCATGCCACACAATGAGCACAACGAACACCGCTGCACCGGATGCGGTATATGCGAAACGGCATGCCCGAACGGTTCCATTGAAATCCTGCAGGCAAAGGTAGATATGCCCGATGGCAAGAAGAAACGCATCATCGACAAACACATTTACCACCTTGGAATGTGCACCTTCTGCGGGTTGTGTATCAAAGCCTGCCCGTCGGATGCACTGGCCTGGGGACAGGAGTTCGAACATGCGGTATTTGACCGGTCGAAACTGACCAAGACCTTGAATCAACCCGGATCATCCATCCTAAAAGATATTGTAGAATGACACCAAATCAATTGATGTTTGCGATCTTCTCGGCAGTCATTATCATTTTTTCCGTATTGACTGTGACCAGCAGGCGGATCCTGAGAGCAGCAACCTTCCTGTTGTTCGTACTGGTTGCGACCGGCGGCATGTATTTTCTGTTAAGGTTTAACTTCCTGGCGGCCATACAGCTTACGCTATATGCCGGTGGCATTGTGGTCCTGATCATTTTTTCAATTCTTCTCACCAGCCATATCGCCGAGAAGCTTGAGAAGCCGGACCTGAAAAAAATAATCCCGGCCTTGCTGGCGGCAACCGCAGGTGCATTGATCACCATTGCAACCATCCTGCAGCATAAATTTCCGGTTGAGATCGTCGCCGACAGCGAGCGCACCAATATCCGTGTAATCGCGAAAAGCCTTATCAGTACAGAAAAATTCGGATATGCCCTTCCTTTTGAAGTGATCAGCATCCTGTTGCTGGCCGCAATGGTGGGAGCCATCATCCTGGCAAAGAAACGTAACGATTAATTATTTAATACCCTGAAGATATGTTTGAAGGCGTTCCATTAACCTGGTTTTTAATTACCGGCACCATCATGTTCTTTGTCGGTATTTACGGATTCCTGGTCAGGAAAAACCTGATCACGATACTCATGTCGACAGAATTGATCCTTAATTCGGTCAACATCAATTTTGTTGCCTTTAATAAAATCCTCTATCCCGATCACCTGGAAGGGATGTTTTTCAGTATTTTCATCATTGCTGTTGCCGCAGCGGAAGCATCGGTGGCCATCGCCATCATCATCAACATCTACCGCCGCCTTGTGAACATCGATGTGGAAAAGATGAATGAAATGAAGTATTAACCTCCCTCTCCCCAACCCCTCCCCCAGCGGGGGAGGGGCAGGGGGTGGGGTAATAAAATGCATATGCTCGATTTCAGTTACACCGTTTGGATCCTGCTGATACCCCTGATTATGTTTGTGGTGGTTGGCCTGTTCGGGAACCGTTTTAAACCGCTGGTTTCCGGAATCGCCGGAACGGCCGGCCTCTTTGTGATGTGGATCTTGTCGCTGGTGACTGCCTATAAGTACTTCTTTGTACTGGAAAAGGCTGCCGATGGGTCCTTTCAGAAATTCCTGGCATTCAACATGCGGTGGCTCAACCTCACCGACACCCTGCACATCGACATGGGGGTGCTCCTCGATCCCATCTCGATCATGATGCTGATCGTCATCACGACGGTTTCCTTCATGGTACACGTATATTCCATCGGCTACATGGATGGCGAAAAAGGGTTCATGCGCTTTTTTGCAACCTTGTCGTTGTTCAGCTTTTCGATGCTCGGCCTGGTTGTCGCCACAAACATCTTCCAGATGTATATCTTATGGGAACTCGTAGGCGTTTCGTCCTACCTGCTCATCGGATTTTACTACACCAGGGATTCGGCCGTCTCCGCTTCTAAAAAAGCATTTATTGTCACCCGTTTTGCCGACCTGGGGTTCCTCATCGGGATCCTGATGCTTTCATTTTCTACGGGAACTTTTGATTTCCTGACCCTGACCGGTGCCAACAGCCCGGCATTCTCTTCAGGTACCGGCATCATGTTCCTCGGACTGTCATCCATGACCTGGTCCATGATCTTCATCTTCATGGGCGGTGCCGGAAAGTCGGCCATGTTCCCGCTGCACATCTGGCTGCCCGATGCCATGGAAGGCCCAACACCGGTATCGGCACTGATCCATGCCGCCACCATGGTTGTTGCAGGCGTATACCTTGTGGCCCGCCTCTTCCCGATTTACGTTTTTGCAGCCCCTGTTGCCCTCGACGTTGTGATGTATGTGGGGGCGTTCAGCAGTATTTTTGCTGCCATTATCGCCTGTACCCAGTTCGACATCAAACGTGTTCTCGCTTACTCTACCATGTCTCAGATCGGCATGATGATGTTTGCCCTGGGCGTTTCGGGCTATGGCGGACATGAAGGACTGGGTTACATGGCCTCCATGTTCCACCTGTTTACCCATGCGTTTTTTAAATCCCTGTTGTTCCTGGGTGCCGGGGCAATCATTCATGCCGTTCACAGCAACGTGATGAACGAAATGGGCGGGTTGCGCAAACACCTTCCCATCACCCACATCACCTTCCTGATCGCCTGTCTTGCCATCGCCGGAATTCCGCCGCTGTCAGGGTTCTTCAGCAAAGACGAGATCCTTGCTGCCGGTCACGAAAGAAGCCTGATGCTGTACTGGGTGGAAATGATCGTTTCGGGGTTGACCGCATTCTACATGTTCCGCCTCTATTTCTCTGTTTTCTGGGGGCATGACAGGCATTATCACCACACCCCGCACGAGGCTCCAAAACTGATGACCATCCCGCTGATGCTCCTTGCCGTTGGCGCCTTGCTGGCCGGGCTGATCCCTTTTTCCCTCTTTGTTTCGTCCGACCGTATGCCATTCCATTCCGGACTTGAAATGGGCATTGCCATCCCGGCAGTGCTGGTGGGTTTGATCGGCATCTTCACTGCAATGATATTCTACCGGAAAGAGACCACCCTTCCCGACAAAATATACAATGCCCTTGGAGGATTCTCCACAGCAGCATTTCATAAATTCTATATAGATGAGGTTTATCTGTTCATCACCAAAAAGATCATCTTTAATTACGTTTCCCGCCCTATTGCATGGTTTGATCGCCACATTGTTGACGGGGCCATGAACGGCATTGCCTATGTGACCAATGAAGCCTCCGGCCGCATCAAGAATTTTCAATCGGGTCAGCTTCAGCAGTATGCACTTGTGTTTGTTTCGGGTGTGGTGCTGATCACCTTGTTATTCACCTATTTAATGACCAACTAATACATAGAATAATGAGTATTCTCACACTATTCATCATCATACCGGTTCTCACCATAATTGGTATTTTATTCAGTAAATCACACATGCAGGTGAAATGGGTTGCGGTTGTGGGGATGGGACTGCAACTGCTGAGCGCCATCACCCTGATCCTGCTGTACCTGGCCGAACGGAGGGCCGGCAACATGGCCGAAGTACTCTTTGTACAGGATAATGTGTGGTATGAAACCCTCAATATTCATTTCTTCCTTGGTGTGGACGGGGTATCGGTGGCCATGATCGGGCTGACCGCCCTGGTGGTTTTCGCCGGTATTTTTGCCAGCTGGGATATCGTGGACCTCCCGCGCGAGTTTTTCACTTCCCTCATCCTGCTTGCCTCCGGGGTTTTTGGTTTTTTCATTTCGCTCGATCTCTTTACCATGTTCCTTTTTTATGAACTGGCAGTGATCCCAATGTACCTGCTGATCGGAATATGGGGTAGTGGACCGCGTCATTATTCAGCCATGAAACTGACCCTGATGCTCATGGGCGGCTCAGCCTTCATCCTCCTGGGGATCATCGGCATCTATTTCAACTCGGCGCCCGGCGGAGGTCAGCTGACCTTCGACCTGATCAAGATATCAAAGCTGTCCATTCCCTTGAATGTCCAGCTCTTCCTTTTTCCTTTTCTTTTTATTGGATTTGGTGTGCTTGGCGCCCTGTTCCCGTTCCACACATGGTCGCCTGACGGCCATGCCTCTGCCCCAACTGCTGTTTCAATGCTCCATGCCGGGGTGCTGATGAAACTCGGGGGATACGGATGCTATCGCGTCGCCGTCTTCCTTCTTCCCCAGGCAGCCCATCAGCTGGGCTGGATCTTCCTGATCCTCGCCACCATCGGGGTCATTTATGGAGCGCTCGGGGCCGTCTGGCAGAAAGATCTGAAGTACATCAATGCCTATTCGTCGGTGAGCCACTGCGCCCTGGTTCTTTTTGCCATCCTGATGTTTAATCAGACGGCCATGAACGGTGCCATCATGCAGATGATCTCCCATGGCATCATGACAGCCCTTTTCTTTGCCCTCATCGGGATGATTTACGGACGAACACATACGCGTTTCATCAATGAAATGGGTGGATTGATGAAGGTGATGCCATTTCTTGGTGTTGCTTACGTGATTGCCGGTCTTGCCTCCCTCGGTCTTCCTGGTTTCAGCGGATTTGTAGCAGAGATGACCATCTTCGTGGGTTCTTTTCAGAATGTGGATACTTTCCATCGTGTTGCCACCATCATTGCCGCCTCATCCATCGTGGTTACCGCCGTGTATGTGCTCAGGGTGGTCGGGACCCTGCTGCTTGGAAAAATTAAAAATGAAGATTATGAGACCATAACCGATGCAAAATGGTATGATAAAATCAGTGTGGTTGCACTTATTTTCGGCATCACGCTGATCGGGATGGCGCCGCTTTGGCTTTCGGATATGATTACAGGCGGTTTGGGCCCCATCATGCATAAATTGCTGGCGGCTTCGCCGGGATTGAATTAGACCCCACCCCAACCCATCCCCCTCAGGGGGAGGGGCCAGGGGAGAGGTATTAAAAACCTATAAAAGTACATACAATGCTGATAATGAGACATGAATTGCTGCTGATCGTCATCACGGTAATCTTATTGATTGTCGAAATTTTTCTACCCAACACTCAGAAGCACAAGATCATTTTACCAGCCATCCTGCTGATGGCCGGCGTAACAATCCTGGGATTTTTTCCCGGAACGCCGGGTGTTCTTTTCGGGGGCATGTATCAATCGACACAACTCTCCATGATGCTCAAAAACATCCTGAACATCGGAGTGCTGATCATATTTATCCAATCGGCCGACTGGCTGAAACAGGAACAGAACAAGGAAAAAATAAGTGAATTCTTCCTGCTGATGCTGTCGACCCTGATCGGGATGAACTACATGATATCCTCGGGCGATTTCCTGATGTTTTACATCGGACTGGAATTGGCTACCATTCCGGCAGCAGCACTGGCGGCATACGAACGCATGAAGGAAAAGTCGGCCGAAGCCGGGGTGAAATTGATCTTTACCTCCGCTCTCTCTTCCGGGATCCTGCTGTATGGTTTATCCATGATTTACGGAACGACCGGGACCATGTACTTCGCGGATGTGGCACCGTTGATTACCGGTGCTCCATTACAGGTGCTTGCCTTCATCTTTTTCTTTGCAGGGATGGCCTTTAAAATATCACTGGTTCCTTTCCACCTGTGGACTGCCGATGTTTACGAAGGCGCCCCGGTGAATGTTGCCTCCTTCCTCTCGGTTATCTCCAAAGGCGCTGCCGTGTTTATTTTCACCATCATCCTTTACACGGTGTTTTTTAAAATCGCCGTGATGTGGAGTGAATTGCTTTATGGGATCACCATCCTTACCATCACCGTTGGCAACCTGTTTGCCATGCGCCAGCAAAACCTCAAACGCTTCCTGGCTTTTTCATCCATTGCCCAGGCCGGGTTCATCCTGTTGGGTATCATCGGCCAAAGCCAGGTAGGGATGACAACGGTCATCTATTTTGCCCTGGTTTACATTTTCTCGAACCTCGGAGCATTCGGTGTTGTTGGCATTATTTCGAACCGCACCGGCAAAGAGAACATCAATGATTATGACGGGCTCTACCGCACCAATCCCAATCTCAGCCTGGTCATGATGCTTGCACTGTTTTCACTGGCAGGTATCCCGCCGCTGGCAGGATTCTTCGGAAAGTTTTTCCTGTTTACGGCCGCTGCCAAACAGGGTTATTACATCCTTGTCCTGATCGCGCTGATCAACACCATCATTTCATTATATTACTATTTACTGGTGATCAAAGCCATGCTGCTCAACAGCAGCGACCGGCCGATCGAAAAATTTAAAAGCGACACATACACACGGATTGGCCTCCTCATGTGTGTAGCGGGCATGGTAATTATCGGGTTTGCCAGTTCGATCTATGAAATGGTATTCAACCTGAGTTTTGGATTGTATTAAACCCATCATCGCAGGGATGCATCGCGATGCGGCCCTGCATCATGGCTGGACCCACCGCAGGATAAAAAAATCATTATGGCAATTTTAAAAGGAAAACACATCATCGCCGAGATTGAAGGAACAAGGTGCACCGTCGTCGAAACCGGGGCCGCCCTGGAACGCGCCGAGTTTCTGAAGCAACTCCTTGTCTTCAATGGATACGAAGTGAAATTGGAAAAGGAAAAAGCAAAAGACGGCACGGAACTTGATACTTTTATAGTCGGATTGACAGATATTCTATTTAATCCGATGATCGTAGTGTATGAAAAAAAGCTTATCAGAAAGGATGGTTTTACAGTTACTCCGGCCTATTGGAACCAAATTCCGGAGCATGACACCCTTCCGTACTGGCAGGTTCAACACTGAACATCATGCAAAAGTTCTCCAGGTATTTCGCTTGGTTTGTTATCCTGCTGTATTTCGCTCTTGGAATATATGTTCTTACAAGTCAAAGATTTCAATACTTATCCAAGGAAGTCAAAGTCATTTTTGCCCTCTTTCTGTTTCTTTATGGCGGGTTCAGAATAGCACGTCTCTGGACAAAATCCCGGGAAAACAACGAGGAACAATAATAATTGGAAGAGGCAATAATAAATTTCATAAATTTGTGTTTTCTCATATGAAACGGTTGATTTTAAGCGTTAAAGCGATGAAAATCATCAGAAAGAATACAACGTATTGTACGAATTTGATCGGAATATGCTTCGTCCTGTTTATTGCATCATGCGGAGGAGGCACCAATCAGAAAAATTCAGACACCCCCACCGCTGGAAAAATCAAGGTCGGGGTGGATGACTCGTACCGCTTACTCATGGAAGCTGAGCGGTATACTTTTGAGGCAATGTACAAGTATGCCTCCATCGACACTGTTTTTAAAACCGAAGCAGATGTGATCAATGATTTCATGAACGATTCGTTGCCAATGATCGTTGTGAACCGGAAACTTTCAGAGCAACAGGTTGCCTATCTTAAAGAGCGTCAGTATATTCCAAAAACAACCAAAATAGCCATTGATGCGATCGCCCTGATCGTTAACAATGAAAATCCTGATACGGCCCTGTTTTTTCAAACCGTAAAGGATATTTTTCAGGGGAAAATCACCTCCTGGAACCAGGTCAATAAAAAATCGAAACTGAAAGATCTGAAAGTTGTTTTTGACAATTTCAAATCGGGCAATCCCCGTTATTTCAAAGAGCGGTTTGCGCTTGAATCTTTCCCGGCCACTTGTTTTGCGGCTCAAAGCAATTCCGAGGTGATCAATTATGTGGAAAAGAATCCCAATGCCATCGGGGTGATCAGTGTCAACTGGATCAGCGACCCAGCAGATACGGTATCACATAATTTTCTGAAACGGTTTAAAGTTATAGGCATCGCCCTTGAAGGCGACAATGATCCGGGTACGAAATTTTACAGGCCGTTCCAGGGCTATATTGCCGAAGGAGCTTATCCCTTCACCCGCGATGTTTATTGTATTAACCGTCAGCCGTATTCCGGGCTGGCGTATGGATTTTCATCTTTTATGGCAGGAGAAAAGGGACAGTTTATCGTCCTCCATTCCGGTCTGGTCCCTGCTGCAATGCCGGTCAGGTTAGTCGAAATTAAACATTAACAAACAGGAGACGCGTATTATGTCCAGATTTACTAAACCAGTTGGTGTCATTGTTGCACTGTTTCTCTTTTTTTCCTTTACTGCCAGAATTCATTCCCAGGATCTGAATGCAGCGATCAGGTTAACCAAAAGTGAACAATTCACGAAGGCCAGTTCGATGTATAAGGAACTGATCAGGCAGGCCCCTGCGAATGGCGATCTTTATTATTTTTATGGCCGGAATTTCATGTACCAGTTTTATTCCGACACCATGAATATTTCCCTTTCTGAAATGGCGGATTCGGCAAAGGTGGTGTATGAAGAGGGCGTAAAAAAAGATCCTTCCAACCCGTTGAACTTTGTCGGACTAGGTGGCATCAGCCTGATTAAAAAGGAAATGCCCGCTGCGCAGGCTGACTTTGCAAAAGCAAAAGCATTGTTGCCGTCCAAAGCAAACAAGACGATCAAGATGGAGCCTGCAAAACAGTCGCTGGTGCTGGTTGAAATGGCTTTATGGTATGTTTTCACCAATGTAAATGATACCGCTACGGTTTTTTCCCTGTTGCGTGCCGCTGAAAAGCTCGACAACAAGAACCCGCTCCTTTATATCGTCAAGGGGGATGCTTATTTCTACCTCCTGAACGATGGATCAAAGGCCATTTCCAACTACAATATGGCCCAGGCGCTTGATCCCAAATCGCCGGCAGCGAAATTGCGTATCGGACAACTGTGGCTGCGCGCAAGACAATATACCACAGCCTTGAATTTTTACCAGGAAGTGGTGAAGATGGACTCCACTTTTGCCCCGGCCTACCGCGAACTGGGCCTATTGCTGGCTCGTGCAGGCCGCCAGGAAGAGGCCAAGAAAAACTTCTATAAATTCCTTGAACTTTCGCACAATACCGCTGCCCGCAAGCAGTTTGTGAATACACTGATCGAATTAAAGGATTATCCGGAAGCGATCATCCAGCTGAATGAAATCCTCAAGGTGGATGAATCCGATAACGATGTGAACCGCGCCCTGGCATATTCCTATTTTGAGACCCAGCAATACGATAAAGGCCTTGTATACATTAAAAAGTTTATTGCCAAAGCAAAGCCTGAAAAAATCAGGGCGCTCGACTATGCCTATTATGGCAGGCTGCTGGCAAAAACCAAACAGGATTCACTGGCAACAGAGCAGTTGTTGAAGGCGTATGATCTCGACACAACCAAATCAGAGCTTATTTCAGAAGCAGCCCTCTGCTTTACCAGGATAAAAAGTTACGAAAAAGCCAGGGTGCAATATGAACGGAAAATCGCTTTGAAAAAAGGCGTTCCGATGGATTATTACAACCTTGGAAAAGTCTTATACAGCATTCAGGATTATGTGAAGGCGGATACCAACCTGGCGATTTTCAATGCCCTGCAACCCGATTATATCCCTGGTTTTGCCTGGAGGGCACGCACCAAATCGAACCTGGATATCAAAGACCCAAAAGGGTTTAATACGACCGGATACGCGGTTCCGGTTTATGAAGGATTGATCGAAAAAACGCAGTCAGATACCGTGAAATATATGAAGGAACGATTTGAGTCGTTCGATTACCTTGCATTCTATCATTACAGCCAGTACTCCCGCGACCAAAAACTCAAGGATGAGGCCGCAAAAGCGCTTGAATATTATACCAGAATGTCGGCTGTGAATCCGAATGACGAAAAAGTGATTGTGGTAAAACCAGTCATCGATTTACTGAAAACGAAGATCAAATAACAACTATTTGATTTCGTACATAATTTTTTTACCTTTGTAGACCAGTTAGTAAGAAAATACAATAATTCATTCAATCTTTAATCTAAAACTTTTTAACGATGAGCAAGACAAATAAACAAGGCGGATCCCTCGGTGAAGCTTTAAGGTCAGTGTTTACGGTGGGCGTTATGATTATCGCCTTCATCATTTCTTACGTCATTTTCAAGTATGTTTTTGGTAATCCTTTATTTTTTGAAGGAGGCAATCCTGAAGGTCATGCGCTTCCCGGAAACTATCTCGCCATCATTTACAAGGGCGGTGTCATCGTTCCGTTCCTGATTACCCTGAACCTTGTGCTCATCATCTTTGCTGTTGAACGCGGCATCGTGCTGTTCCGTGCAAAAGGTAAGGGACGTTTGAACGTGTTTGTAAAAAACCTTCAGCAGAGCCTTGACAACAACAAAATTGAAGATGCAATTGTTGCCTGCGACAAACAAAGAGGTTCATTGGCAAATGTTATGAAAGCCGGTTTGCTTCGTTACCGTGCCCTGCAGAATGATACTACGCTGGAAAAAGACCAGAAGATCCTTGCCTTGCAGAAGGAATTTGAAGAAGCTTCGGCGCTCGAACTCCCGATGTTATCGAGAAACCTCGTCATTCTTTCAACCATCGCCTCCATCTCCGTATTGACCGGTCTGATGGGAACCGTTATCGGGATGATCAAGGCCTTCGGCGCATTGGCCCAGGCCGGTGCTCCTGATGCACTTGCGCTTGCAAACGGTATCTCTGAGGCCCTTATCAATACCGCTTTTGGTATCTTCGGTTCACTGATGGCCATCGTACTGTATAACTTCTTTTCAACCCAGATCGATAGCTTTACCTATAAAATTGATGAGGCCGGATTCAGCCTTGTTCAGTCATTTGCCGCTGCAACCAAATAGTTAAAAAGAAAACAATATGCCAAAAATTAAAGCACCGGCACGAAGTCCGCACATAGACATGACGCCTATGGTGGATTTGTTTTCCTTGTTGCTGACATTTTTCATGTTGACCACCTCCTTCCGCCCCCAGGAAGCCGCGCCCATTGAAACCCCCTCTTCGGTTTCAGAAAAGCAGGCTCCCGACAATGACATTATGACGATCTACATTGCCAAAGACGGGAAGGTTTTTTTCAACATCGACAACGGAAAGGATACCTCTACCCATTTCAGGGTTAAACTGCTTGAGAAAATGGCGGAGCAGTACAAATTGACCTTTACCAAAAAGGAATTGGATAAATTCAGCAAAATGGCTGGATTCGGAATGCCGATCAAGAACCTGAAAGCCTGGATTGATGCTTCAGAACCGAAAGTCCGGGACAAACTCCAGGAGGGAATTCCCATGGATTCAACCGACAACCAGCTGGCCTGGTGGGTTCGTATGGCCCGCCTGACCAACCTCAGCGCCGAAGTTGCCATTAAAGGCGATGCCGAAACGGACTATACCTCGGTGAAGAAGATCATGGACCTATTACAGGAAAATAAGGTAAATAAGTTTAATCTCGTTACAAACCTTCAGAAAGACGAAGTCAGCCTGAAAGATTTACCCAAGTGATGTAACGTGATTTTAATTCCTAAAATATAAAAACCAGTATGGGTGAAATTATAGTTGAAGAAAAAGGGAAAAAGGGTGGTAAGCGAAAAGCGAAGAAACACAGCACCCGCATCGATATGACCCCCATGGTCGACCTGATGTGCTTGCTCATTACCTTCTTCATGCTCACTACGGCTTTTAGCAAGCCCAAGGTCATGGTGATCACCATGCCCGAAAAAGACACTCCCGAAGATAAAAATCGTCCGGAAATTCCGAAAAACAGGACCTTGAATATTTTGCTTACTGAAGGACACAAGGTTTATTATTACATTGGTATCGCAGATCCAAAAAAACCTGCCGAAATGCCGCAGCTTATTAAGACAGACTTCAGCAAAGACGGCATCCGGAAATTTCTGTTGATCAAGAATAAGGACCTTTTTACAAAAATTGCGGAATACCGCGATAAGCGTGTGACTGGTAAAACAGTCGTGGCGGATACAACTGCTGATTCAGCCATCAAAAAGATGAAGAAGGAGGATCAGAAAGGACCGATCGTTCTGATCAAGGCGAATGAAAAAGCAAAGTATAAGGATATGGTTGACATCATTGACGAAATGGCCATCTGCAACATTGCCAGTTACGCTGTGGTTGATCCAAGCCCGGTCGAACTGGAGATGCTGAAAACCGCTCCTAAATAAGCAGAATTTACGTGTATAACGCTTTAAAAAAATAATGTATGGCAATTGAAAAACAGCATGTAGAACCGCTGGAGGATATTGTTTTCAAAAACAGGAACAAGGAATATGGCTCATATTACCTGCGCAAAAAGTACAGGAAATTTTTGACCATCTCCATGATCATTGGTTTTGTTTTGGTAGGAGTTGTTGTAGCTTATCCACTGATCAATGCCTATATTAACAAAGCCAGGCTGGTCAGGGAAAAGGAAAAAGAGGTTGGTGTTACCATCGATAACATTAAACCCGAAGAAGCTCCTCCTCCTCCTCCTCCCCCTCCTCCTCCCGAAGCCATGGTTGAAAAGGTTAAATTTACCGCCCCTGTTGTCGTAGAAGATACAACCATCGAGGTGAGCATGGCGAATATGGATGATTTGAATAAAAAAGGCAATGTGGAAGCGCCAACCGAAGATGTTGTGGTGGAAGTGAAAGACGAAGGCCCCAAGGTAATTGAAACCCCGGTGCAGGCGGAAATTTTCACGGTGGTAGAAGAGCAGCCCGGCTATCCGGGTGGCGAAGAAGCCCGCATCTCTTACCTGCAGCAAAACATCAAATATCCCGAAGAAGCCAAGGAATTGGGTATCCAGGGAAAAGTGTTTGTGACGTTTGTCGTCGAAGTTGACGGCTCCATTACCGACGTGCGTGTATTGCGTGGTATTGGCGGTGGATGCGACGAAGAAGCCATCCGCGTGGTGAAATCGATGCCCAAATGGGTTCCCGGTAAACAACGTGGCGTGCCTGTTCGGGTGCAGTTTAACCTGCCGATAAAGTTTACGTTGCAGTAAAATCGTAACACCTGACCAAAAAAAGAAAGGCGGTTCCGGATGGAATCGCCTTTTTGTTTTATAGAAGGGGTTGAGAAATGACACCTTGTCAGGATAATTGAACCAAATCAATCATCATATGTGTGGAATTATCGGAGTTTTTACGTTGAATGAAAATGCAAGGGAACTGAGACCTACGGTACTTGAGATGTCAAAAAAAATCCGGCACCGGGGCCCCGACTGGTCCGGGATATATAGCGATGACGATATTATTTTTTCTCACGAACGACTTGCCATCGTTGATCCGCAATCGGGGGGACAACCCCTGTACAGCAAGGACAAAAAGCTGATTCTTACCGTGAATGGTGAGATTTACAATCATCAGGAATTGAGAAAAGGACTTACCGGTTATGAGTTTTTAACCCATTCCGATTGCGAGGTGATCCTTGCGCTGTACCGGAAAAAAGGAATTGGTTTTATTGAAGATCTCAGTGGGATTTTCGCTTTTGCCTTGTACGATAAAGATACCAAAACATACCTGATTGCCCGCGACCATATCGGGGTCGTTCCATTATACATGGGATGGGATAAAGCGGGGAATTTTTATGTTGCTTCTGAACTGAAGGCCCTGGAAGGTGTTTGCGACAGGCTCCAGGAGTTCCTTCCGGGGCATTACCTTTACAGCAAAGAAGGCCCGGAACTGAAAAAATGGTATAAACGGGATTGGATGGGATATGAAAATGTTAAAAACAATGTTTCCGACCCCGTGCAGTTGAAACAGGCCCTGGAGAGTGCCGTACACCGGCAGTTAATGTCGGATGTGCCTTACGGGGTATTGCTTTCGGGGGGATTGGACTCTTCGGTCATCTCGGCAATAACAAAAAAATACGCGCCAAACCGGATTGAATCCGACGACAAACAACAAGCCTGGTACCCGCAATTGCACTCCTTTGCAATCGGCTTGTCCGACTCCCCCGACTTGTTGGCCGCTAGAAAAGTAGCGGAGCATATCGGTTCGGTTCACCATGAGATCAATTTTACGGTCCAGGAGGGGTTGGATGCGGTTCGGGATGTAATTTATCACCTTGAGACATATGACGTGACCACCATCAGGGCATCAACCCCCATGTACCTCCTGGCGAGGGTCATCAAATCGATGGGAATAAAGATGGTTTTATCGGGAGAAGGTGCCGATGAAATATTTGGTGGCTATCTCTATTTTCACAAAGCCCCATCCCCGGAAAAATTTCACGATGAAACTGTGCGCAAGCTCAGCAAACTGCATTTATACGACTGTTTGCGGGCCAATAAATCCCTTGCCGCCTGGGGAATTGAAGGGCGGGTTCCGTTTTTAGACAAGGAGTTCATGGATGTTGCCATGCGGTTGAACCCGAAAGATAAGATGGCGGGAAAAGGGAAGATTGAAAAATGGATTTTACGAAAAACATTTGAAGATTATCTGCCTGAAAGCATTGCCTGGAGGCAAAAAGAGCAGTTTTCCGATGGAGTGGGTTATACCTGGATCGACACCCTCAAAGCCGTAGCAGAACAACAGGTAAGCGATGAACAACTGGAGAATGCAAAATTCCGGTTTCCGATCCATCCGCCAATGTCGAAGGAAGAGTACCGTTACCGCTCCATTTTCAGTGAACTTTTCCCATCCGATGCTGCAGCACGGTGTGTGCCTTCGGTTAAATCAGTTGCATGCAGTACCCCCGAAGCGCTGGCATGGGATGCCTCCTTTCAAAACACCAATGATCCATCGGGGAGAGCGGTAAAAAACGTTCACAAGGATGGATATAAATAAAGTTGATGAGCATATGATGAACGCAGCGGCATTTTCTTATTGATTTCTTTCCGGTTCTTTGATTTATTGCTTATCTTTATCGTATGTTACTATATAAATCAGTGGTAAAATCGCAATCCTTTTCCCATGAACACCAGGAAACCAAAATCAATAAAACCGGCAAATGTCTCAATGCCATCCCCCACCCCCCGCAATAGAAAAAATGAATTAACTCCCTTTCCCATCGTAGGCATCGGCGCCTCGGCAGGCGGGCTGGAAGCCCTGGAACTGTTCTTTGAAAACATGCCCAACGACAACGGGATGGCATTCGTGGTCATCCAACACCTCTACCCGAACTACATCGGCATGATGCCCGAGTTGTTACAACGGATTACCCCCATGGAGGTGTTCCAGGCAAGTGACAACCTGAAAGTGAAGCCCAACTGCGTGTATGTGATCCCGCCCAACAAGAGCCTGTCGTTGCTGCATGGCGCACTGCATTTATTCGATCCGGTGGAATCACACGGATTGCGTTTACCCATTGACATTTTCTTGCGTTCCATGGCCGACGACAGGCAGGATAAAAGCATCGGCATCATCCTTTCAGGCATGGGCTCCGACGGCAGCCTGGGGCTGAAAGCCATCAAAGAAAAAAATGGCCTCGTGCTGGTGCAGTCTCCTGCCTCGGCCAAATTCAATGGCATGCCTTCCAGTGCCATCGATGCCGTAATTGCCGACATCGTGGCGCCGGTTGAGGAATTGCCGGCCAAACTCATCGCTTTACTGAAGTTTATTCCTTTCGTAAAAACAGATCCCGAATTAGACAGCAAAGTGTTAAGCAACCTCGACAAAATCATCATCCTGCTGCGCGAACAAACAGGCCACGACTTTTCGATGTACAAGAAACAAACCTTGTTTCGCCGCATCGAACGGCGAAAGAGCGTTCATGAGATTGACAAGATACACACCTATGTCCGCTATTTGCAGGAAAATCCCAAAGAGGTCGAAATTCTTTTCAAAGATTTGCTGATTGGCGTGACCAGCTTTTTCCGCGACACTGCGGTGTGGGACATGCTCAGAGAAAAAACGCTCCCCGGCCTGATCAGCGAATTGCCCTACGGATATGTGCTTCGTGCCTGGGTGACCGCCTGCTCCACCGGCGAGGAAGCCTATTCGCTGGCCATTGTTTTTAAAGAAGCACTGGAAAAAGTTCAAAATCACAACAATCTGACCTTGCAGATTTTTGCCACCGATCTTGACCCTGATTCCATCGAGATTGCCCGGAAAGGTGTTTACACCCCGAACATCATCGCCGATGTATCCCCCGATCGCCTCAGCCGGTTTTTCACCCCTGATGCCGAAGGTTACCGGGTGAATACGATCATTCGCGAAATGGTGGTATTTGCTCCCCAGAATGTGATCAAAGACCCGCCCTTCACTAAACTCGACATAGTCACCTGCCGCAATCTGCTGATCTACATTGAGCCGGAATTGCAGGGAAAACTGATGGCCCTGTTTAACTACAGCCTTAACCCGGGTGGGATCATGGTGCTTGGCACTGCGGAAACAATTGGTAACCACGACGCAGGGTTTGAAGAGATTGACAGCAGGAATAAAATTTTCAAACGCACAGTATCATCCCGGGAGCCTGAACTCATTAATTTTCCAAGCTCCTTTTATCCAAATAAAACAAAAGCAACAAAGGAGAAGATCAACCCAACATCAACTGAAGGCATACGAACCCTTGCCGATCAGGTATTGCTTCAGCGATTTGCCCCGGCCAGTGTGCTGGTCAACGACAAAGGCGACATCCTTTACATGACCGGCCTCATCGGAAAATATCTTGAACCGGTTGCAGGAGTGCCAAACTGGAACATCCATGCCATGGCGCGTGAAGGATTGCGCGAAGCACTGCCGGGCGCATTGCGCAAGGCAATGCAAAACTTCGACGCGGTGATCGTAAGAAACATTAAAACCGGAACCAACGGAGGCGCCCGTTTTGTGGATGTTACGGTTCAGCGCATCGAAAACCCCGTGCCGCTCATGGGTATGATCATGGTGGTATTTGCCGATGTGCCGGCTTTGGTTGAACAGGATGCCGTGAACCCGAAAACAGGTAAACGACGTTCGGGCATAAAGCAGAAGGAATGGGAAAATCAATTGCAGCGATGCAATGAGGATCTGCAAAGTACCCGTGAAGAGATGCAGGCATCGCAGGAGGAGTTGAAATCGACCAACGAGGAGCTCCAATCAACCAATGAAGAGCTGCAATCGACCAACGAGGAACTCACCACATCCAAGGAAGAGATGCAGAGCATGAACGAAGAACTGCAAACAGTCAATTTCGAGTTGAAGACCAAGGTCGCTGATTTTAAACAGTCAAGCAATGACATGCAGAACCTGCTTAATTCGACCGAAATTGCCACGCTGTTTCTCGATAATGAGTTGACCATCCGCAGGTTCACTGACGCTTTGCTCAATATAATGAAAATACGCACTTCGGATATTGGCAGGCCATATACCGACATAACCACCGATTTGCAATACCCTGAAATGCAAAACCATACCCGGCAGGTATTAAAAACCCTGACCTTTGTTGAATCTTGGGTATCAACAACCGACGGAAGGTGGTTTAGTGTCAGGATTATTCCTTACCGCACCTTAGACGACCGGATCGAAGGGCTGGTGATCACATTTATTGACATCACCAAAACTAAAAGTTTAGAGATGGAATTGGCGATTGTTAATAGTGAAGAAAGAGCAAAACGGGTGGCAGAATTAATCATTGCCAACAGGGAAATTATTTTTCAAACCGAAGAAAAAGAAGGACTGGAAGCAGAACTGGAAAAGGCGATAGAGATATTAAAGGAAAATAATCTGTATCAAGCATGAAAAACGACAACAAGGATTCAGAATCCCAAACCCTTCGCCAAAAGGCAGAAGAGTTGCTGAAAATGAAACCAACCAAAACTGATTCATCGCTGTCGGCCGTAGAAACAGCCAAACTCATTCACGAGCTTGAGGTGCACCAGATTGAGCTTGAATTGCAGAATGAAGAATTAATTACGGCAAGATCAACTTTACAGAGACTTGCCACTCAATATACTGAGTTGTATGATCTGGCCCCTTCGGGTTATTTTACCCTTTCGAGTAAAGGTGACATTCTGAACCTGAACCTCTGCGGATCTCAAATGTTAGGCAAAGAACGATCGCAGTTAAAAAACAGAAGGTTTGCCCTTTTTGTTTCTCCCGATACAAGCCCAGTTTTTAATCTGTTCCTTGAAAAAGTATTTGAAAGTAGAAGAAAAGAAACCTGCGAGGTAAAATTATTAAAGAATAGTGACAATCCAATGTGTGTTTTGCTTACCGGCATCAGTGACAATAATGCAGGGCAATGCAATGTCACGGTTGTCGACATTACCGAGCGCAGACTGGCAGAGCAGGAATTAATCGTCGCCAAGGAACAAGCCGAAGAAAGCAGGAACAGATTTCAAAGTATATTTCTTATTGCACCAACAGGAATAGGAGTTGTAAAAGACAGGGTAATCACTGAGGTTAACCCGGAGTTATTGAGAATTACCGGTTACACCCGAGGCGACCTTATAGGACAAAGTGCGTTGATACTCTACCCTTCGAAAGAAGAATTTGATTATGTCGGGGAGGAGAAATACAAACAAATACGTGAAAATGGAACCGGTGCTGTTGAAACAAAATGGCGAAAAAAAGACGGAACAATTATAGATGTATTCCTTTCTTCAAACGTGATCTATCCGGGCGATTATTCCAAAGGTGTAACGTTCACTGCATTTGATATTACTTCACGCATGCTGTCGGAAGCAATGTTCAGAGACATTATTGAAAAAAATCCTTTGTCAATTCAAATTCTTAATCTGGATGGGAAAACGATTCAAACAAATTCGGCACACACCAGGCTTTTTGGTGCTTCCCCTCCCGCTGAATATTCAATTTTTAATGACCCTCAGTTATTGCAGCAAGGATTGGGAGCATCATTTGAAAGGATTAAAAAAGGTGAAATTGTGTTCTTTCCAGACTCGTATTTCAATGCCCATGATGTTGACCCCTCCTTTCCGGATGTTCTGGCCTGGATAAAGACGACGGGATTTGCTTTGAATGGCAGCAATGGAGTACCCGAACGAATCGTTTTGATGCATGAGGATATCACAGAACGCAAGAACGTGGAAGCCATGTTCCAGGATATTATCGAGAAAAATCCAATGTCAATTCAAATTGTTGATAAAGATGGTTATACGATCACCGGCAACCCGGCATACATTAACCTTTTTGGCGTAATCCCTCCTCCCGGCTTTTCAATTTTTGCCGACTTAAAGGACAAAAGTCCGGAGTTTGGCAGATTAATGTTGCTTGCTCAAAGAGGCCAGGTTGTACATCTCCCTGATACAGATTACAATACAAGGGATATTTCCCCTGATTTGCCAGATAATCCGGTCTGGATCCGTGCACTTGTTTTTCCATTGAAAGATATCAATGGCAAAGCGGATCGATTTGTTCTCATGCACGAGAATATCACCGAACGCAAGCAGACGGAAAATGAAATCCGGCTCCTGAATGAAACCCTTGAATTGCGTATTGCAGAACGGACCAAACAGCTCGAAACCGTAAATAAGGACCTCACATTTCATTTGAGTGAATTAGAACAGTTTTCTTATGTTTCCAACCATGACCTTCAGGAGCCGTTGCGCACGCTTACTCAATTCACACAGCTTTTAAATGAAAAATGTGCAGGCATACTTGACGAAGAGGGCAAAAAATACATTGAATTTATCGGCAAGGCGGCAACCAGGATGAGCATGTTGGTAAAGGATTTGCTTGAATATTCTTTATTGGGGAAAGAGAGTGTGAAAACCATTGTGGATTGCAATAAGGTTGTCGAAGAAGTTTTGAGTGATCTGGATGATTCTATCAAATTAAGTCGTGCGAAAATAAATGTCCAGGAGTTGCCAACCTTAGATGGATATGAAACAGAGCTGCGACTGCTGTTCCAAAACCTGGTAGGAAATGCGATCAAGTACCAAAAACCCGACATGGTTCCGGAAATAAATATTTCAGCCGTAAGCCACGACAAGGAGTGGCTCTTTTCCATCAGGGACAATGGCATCGGCATTGATCAGAAATACCATGAAAGGGTTTTCATCATCTTCCAGCGATTGCATAACCGCAATGAGTTTGAGGGAACCGGTATCGGCCTGGCGCATTGCAAGAAAATAGTGGAATTGCATGGGGGCAGGATCTGGGTGGAGTCCAATAAAGATTTCGGATCAACCTCCAATTTTACAATCCCCGATAATTTAAAATAAAAACTGGTTTTCTCGGTTATAACCTATAAATAAACGTTATTTTTGCGATTACAACCAGATAACTCCTAAAAAATGATTCGACGGGTTTTAACAGAAGTAATAAAAAAACACAACACCGACAATAAAGCGATCATTCTGCTTGGTTCGCGGCAAACGGGTAAAACGACCCTATTAAAGGAATTGGCATCCGGTCTTGAAAATGTTTTATGGTTGAACGCGGATGAACCCGATATTCAGGCAATTTTTGAAAATGCCACTTCCACCAGGTTAAATGCATATTTTGGAAATTTTGCAAATATTTTTATAGATGAAGCGCAGCGCATTCAGGATATTGGAATCAAGCTCAAATTAATTACAGATCAATTACCTGAAAAAAAATTGTTTGTCAGTGGCTCATCTGCTTTTGAATTGGCGAACCAGATTAATGAACCCTTGACAGGAAGAAAATGGGAATACCACTTATATCCTTTTTCGTTCGGGGAATTAGCCAGTCATTATGGTTTCATCGAAGAAACCCGCATGTTGTCCCACAGGCTTGTTTACGGGTGTTACCCGGAAGTGGTAACCCATCGTGGAAATGAAAAAGAAACACTTAAACAGTTAACGGATAGTTTCCTGTACAAAGATATTTTGCAATGGCAAGGAATAAAAAAGCCTGAAAAATTACTTAAACTTTTGCAGGCGCTTGCCTTGCAGGTTGGCAGCGAGGTTTCATACAACAAATTGAGTAATTTGATAGACCTGGATAATGAAACGGTCGAAAAATACATTCAATTGTTGGAAAAAACCTTTGTTATTTTTCGCTTGACAGCTTTCAGCAGAAATTTGAGAAAAGAGCTGAAAAAAGGCAGGAAAATATATTTTTATGATAATGGCATTCGCAATGCATTGATCGCCAATTTCAATTCTGTTGAACTAAGAACTGATGTTGGGGCTTTGTGGGAAAATTTCATACTCAGCGAGCGGATTAAATACATGGAATATCATCAAATTTGGGCAAACCGATATTTTTGGCGTACCCAGGATCAACAGGAAATTGATTTTATTGAAGAACGTGATGGAAAAATATATGCGTATGAGTTCAAATGGAACAGTAAGCTTAAAGTTCGCTTTTCAAAAACATTTCTTTCTGCGTATCCGGATAATGAAACGAAAACCATCACACCCGAAAACTATTTTGAATTTATTCATGGAACAATCTGAACTTTTTATACAACGCAGTTCATAGGTAGCCGTACGTAAAAAAACATGAAGATTGAGCAGGCTTAAAATCAAACCACTATATTGATAATCTTCCCAGACACGACGATCACCTTGCGGGGTGGTTTTCCCTGCAACCATTTTTCAGATTCTTTTGCTTCCAGCGCGGCTTTCTCAATTTCAGGAACGGTAAGGTTGGCGGGCAACTCCATTTTAAACCGTGTTTTACCATTGAATGAAACCGGGTATTCAAAAGTGCTTTCAACCAGGTATTCCGGGTTGAATGCCGGGAAAATTGCCAGGGAAACGCTTGCGGTATGCCCAAGCAAACTCCAGAGTTCTTCTGCAATGTGCGGGGCATAGGAAGCCATCAGGACGACCAGGTCGCTGAGAATGGCTCGTTTGTTGCACTTCAGGTCGGTGAGTTCGTTCACACAGATCATAAAGGTGCTGACGGCTGTGTTGAAAGAGAGGCGCTCAATGTCCTCCTGGATCTTTTTAATGGTTTTATGAAGCACGCGAAGCTCTTCAGGCTCGGAAGGTTCACCGGTAACGCGGAAGTTGTTCTGGTCGTCATGGAACAGCCGCCAGAATTTCCGAATGAAACGGAACACCCCTTCAATGCCGTTGGTATCCCAGGGCTTTGACTGCTCAAGCGGCCCGAGGAACATTTCGTACAGCCGGAAGGTGTCGGCGCCGTATTTTTCAATCAGGTAGTCTGGATTGACCACGTTGTAAAGCGATTTCGACATTTTCTCCACCAGGTACCCGCAATGGTATTTACCCTCCTCAAGGATAAACTCAGATCCCGCGAGGTCGGGACGCCAATTGCAAAACGCATCGGTGTCGAGCATATCGTTGTCAACCATGCTTACATCCACGTGCATTTCGGTAATATCGTACTGATCTTTTAAACCGGCCGAAACAAAGGTATTGGTTCCCTTGATGCGGTAAGCCAGGCTCGACCGCCCCTGGATCTTTCCCTGGTTGATGAGTTTTTTATAAGGCTCTTCTTTTACCGACAGGCCAAGATCGAAAAGGAATTTATTCCAGAAACGCGAGTAAATGAGGTGGCCGGTAGCATGTTCATCGCCGCCGATGTAAAGATCAACATCCTGCCAGTAATTGACCGCTTCCTTCGAAAAGTACTGCTGGTTGTTGCGTGGGTCCATGTAGCGGAGATAATAGCCGCTGGAGCCTGCAAAACCGGGCATGGTGTTGGTTTCGAGCGGATAACCCTCTTTGGTCGTCCAGTTTTTTGCACGGGCCAGCGGAGGTTCGCCCGTTTCGGTGGGGAGGTAGGCATCAACATCCGGCAAACGGAGCGGAAGTTCACTCACATCGAGTGTATGCGCAATGCCATCCTTGAAATAGACCGGGAATGGCTCGCCCCAGTAGCGTTGCCTGCTGAAGATGGCGTCACGGAGGCGGAAATTGACCATTCCCTTTCCGATGCCCATTTCGTTGATCCTGCGAATTACCGCGCCGATGGCATCTTTTACCTGCATCCCGGTAATAAAATCAGCGTTGATCATCACGCCATCCTTGGCATCGTAGGAGCCAAGCGAAATGTCGCCGCCGGCAACCACTTCAATGACGGGCAGCCCAAAATGCCTGGCAAAATCATAATCTCTGCTGTCATGTGCCGGCACGGCCATGATGGCGCCGGTTCCGTATCCCGCCAGCACGTAATCGGCCACCCAGATCGGGATGGGTTTTTTATTGAAAGGATTGAGGCAGTATGCCCCGGTAAATTCACCGGTCACCTTTTTGACTTCGGCCATGCGCTCACGTTCGGAACGGTTTTTTGCCATGAGCAGATACTGCTCAACCGCCTCCCGGCGACCGGGCGTTGTGATTTTTGCGATCAGTTCATGTTCGGGAGCCAGCACCATGAACGTCGACCCGAAAATGGTATCGGGCCGGGTGGTAAAGATGGGCAGGCTGACATCGTGACCTTCGATGGGAAAATGAATCTCGGCACCTTCCGACCGGCCGATCCAGTTCCGCTGCATCTCGATGAGGGAATCAGAGAAATCAACGGAATCTAGTCCGTCGAGCAGGCGCTGGGCGTATGCGGTAATGCGCAGAAACCACTGGCGCATGAGTTTGCGTTCGACAGGGTGGCCCCCGCGTACCGAAAACCCGTTGGCAATTTCATCGTTGGCCAGCACGGTTCCCAGTTCCGGGCACCAGTTCACCATGGCATCCGAAAGGTAAGCGAGCCGGTAGTTCATCAGGATTTCATGCTGTTGTTTTTCCGTGAATGATCTCCATTGGCCTGCAGAAAACAACCCATCCCAAGTTGCCCCGAAAGAGCGGTCTTTTTTAATAAGCTCTTTATACCAATTCTGTGTCATCGAAGCATCGATGCCTGAATTGCCGTTTGATTCAAAGATCTTTACCAGGCTGGCAACAGGTTCCGCCTTTTGGGTTTTATTGTTGTACCAGTGATGGAAAAGCTGGATAAAGGTCCATTGGGTCCACTTGTAATAATCGGGGTCGCAGGTTTTCACTTCGCGGTCCCAATCGTAGCAGAAGCCGATCTTGTCCATCTGTTCGCGGTATCGTGCCACATTCTTTTCTGTGGTCACGGCAGGATGGGTGCCGGTTTGTATGGCATATTGTTCAGCCGGAAGGCCATAGGCATCATATCCCATCGGATGGAGGACGTTGAAACCCTTCAGCCGCTTGTAACGTGAATAAATATCGGAGGCGATGTACCCCAACGGATGGCCTACATGCAACCCCGCGCCGGAAGGATAAGGAAACATGTCGAGCACATAGTATTTTGGCCGGGACGGATCGGTGATGGTCTTAAAAGTCTTGTGATCGACCCAGTATTTCTGCCATTTTTTTTCGATTTCGGGAAAGTTGTAATCCATTTGGTCTGATGTTAATGTCCCCAGCTCCTGCCTCTCCCTGCTTTAGGGAGGGGTTGGGGTGGGTGGCAAATTTAGCGATTTCAACCGAACCATGAAAATGCCTACCTTTGAGTCACCAACCATACCATGGAATGGCTGACCAGGAAACCCAGGGCAACGAACAACCTCAGCAACGCTGGCCGCATACCTGGCGTTACATCATGCTTGTTTTGTGCCTGTTGCTGGTTGTTTCCTTTTTTGCACTTTACTTTGGTTTCAACTTTTTTGGTGAACGGCTGCTCAGAAAGTATCTGCAGGAAAAAATACATACTTCAAGCAATGGACTGTACCGGGTTGATTTTAAAACACTGCATCTGAACATTCTCACCGGAAAGGTGGTGATCGATCGTTTCGAACTGATTCCAGATACCCTTCAATACCAGCGGTTGAAGGCACAGGGGAAGGTAGCCAGGTCGTTGTACCGGGTATCGTTTTCATCCCTCACCATCGACCGGGTTCATTTCAGGCAGATCCTTGCAGGCAAACGGATCAATTTTCGCCAGCTGACCCTTCAACGCCCCCTGATCAGTATTGTAGGCTCTCCCGACCCGCTGACTGCCAAACGCAGCAAATGGCGGGTGATCTACGAAGACCTTTACCCTGCTGTCTCAGGCTTTTTCAATGATTTTCATATCGATTCCGTCAAAGTGAGCCATGGACTGCTTTATACCACTTTCGGCGCAAAGACAGGCCGGAAGATCACAGGCGAATATGAGTTCAGTTCCGTGCTCAGGGATGTTTCGGTAAACCCATTCAGCTATTATAACCGGGAGCGGGTTTTTTACTCACGTGATATTGAGATTGTCATTCATAACTTCGAATCGCAGCTTGCCGACAGTCTTTATTCGCTGAAGGCGGATGAAATCGGTTTTTCTCTGACAAAATCGA
Organism: uncultured Bacteroidales bacterium; assembly: GCA_903903985.1. Classification (GTDB taxonomy): domain Bacteria; phylum Bacteroidota; class Bacteroidia; order Bacteroidales; family FEN-979; genus CAIVAT01. The sequence continues at coordinate 297,684 of CAIVAT010000057.1, forward strand.
CCCTTTACGGAAAAAAAATCACTTTATCCCCCAATTTCAATTCAAGAAGGATCCGCCAGGTAACTCGTGGCGATCTTTTCCGGATCGACCTTCCGGCATTTTCGATCAGCGGGATCGATCTTTACCGGGCGATGATGAACAGGGAAGTGGACGTTTCATCCTTGAGCCTGACCGATTTCTTTGTAAGGGTCTATCGAAACAAACCTTCACCGGAATCGATGAATCATAAAAAGTCAAGGAAAAAGCTGACCCTTGCCGGATTGTATACGGTTATTGCAAAAGAACTCCGGTTCATTTCGATTGACGCTCTTTCCCTGAAAAACGGGTCGTGTGAATATTATGGAAGTTTAAACGATGTAAAACCTGAACTGCATATCGGGACAGTGAATCTTGAACTGAGCCGGTTCCGGCTCGATTCACTTGCGCACCTCGATCAATCGAGGATTTTTTATTCCCGGGCCATCGAGTTGGACCTGGAGCGGATTTCACTTTTCTTACGCGATGGCATTCATTGCATCAAGGCTTCGGCCATCAGTTTTTCAACCATCAAATCGATCATCGATGTGCATGGTGCAAGTATTTTCCCGGACCTGAAAAAAAATCTGCTTCAAACAGCCGGCCGTCGCAACACCATGTTTGTCACCTTACCCCGGCTCCTTTTTACCGGGATCGACCTGAAAAAGGTTTTCAACAGGAGGGTCCTCGATTTTGACAGGCTGATCGTAAGCAACCCGGATATAAAATACACCCGGTTCCGTGCCTCGAAAAATCCTGATCCCCGGTTTAAAAATCCCGAAGATTTCTTTGAAACAGAGAATGAGGATGTAGTGTACGATCTTTTAAAAAAGTACCTGTGGGCCGTCAGGGGGAACGAAATCAACATCGTTCATGGACTTTTCCGGTTTTCGTTGAATCAGTCAGGAACCGACGTTCCGCTTGTTGCAACTAATTTCGAGCTGGCTATGCAACAATTTTTAATTGATTCGATACATGGGATGAACGAGCAGGGTTATTTTTACAGTCGTGATTTCAACCTCGATCTTGAAGATGTTTCCGTGTGTTCGCCCGACAGTCTTAAATACCTGCGGGCCGGCAGGGTCCATGTGGTAACGAAGGATTCGCTGATCGAAGCCGACGACATCAGCATCTTTAAAACATCCAGCCCGTGGCGGTTCAATTCGTTAAAAAACAAACGGCAATCCATGACCGTTGAATTCTCCCTGCGCAAACTCCACCTGACGGGATTAAACCACAAGAAACTTTTCCTGGAAAAAAGGCTCATTGCCAACCAGGTTGAATTTGAAAACCCGACGCTTTTTTTACGAACCAGTAAAATAATTCACCCTGAAGGGCCTCCTGAAAAAAACCAGCTTCTCCAGACAAAAAATTTTGTTCACACCTTTGAGATCGGCCGGTGCGTGGTTCGAAACGGTGCTTTTTCATACGATGGGGAAGAGGACCGCAAAGCCTCTTATTTTTCGCTGAAAGATATTGATTTTACAGTGGTTGGTGCTACTGTTCACATACCCGAAAAAGGAATCAGCGACGGGCTGATCAAATTTGACTCCCTCCATCTCAAGGTGATCCCCTTACGGGCAGTAATTGCCGACAGTGCCTATGCCCTGGAGGCACGGAGCCTGGAGGTACATTCCTATCCCGCCGACATCATCCTGCAGGGCGTGAAAGCCGTGCCACTCAAACCATGGAATAGGATGACGGGTCCCGTGAGCCGTGCCACCATTACCATTCCCGAGATCAGGTTCAATGGATTCTATTTCGACCACGCGATATTTGACAACCGGTGGCTGCTTGAAGGGTTATATGTTGAAAACCCGACGGTTTCTGTTGAATTGCAGGCTGAAGGAGGTGAGACGAAGGACGTGGAGACCTTGACTGGTTTCGGGCATGACAAGAACCTGGAAATTACCGGGATTCCTCCGTTCATGAAGACCCTGGCGGTGCGGAAGGTTTCCATCTCGGGCGCTTCTGCAAGCCTGGTACGCCACAAAAACGACCGCACAAGTAACTTTTCGCTTAAAGACATCATGATTGAGGTGACCCGCTTCCGGGCCGATTCCGCCACCCGGTCAAACCCGGGCGGTACCCCGTTGTTCAATGCCGACGATATAAAAATATCAGCACCCGGGTTTTCATGGCTGGCTGCCGACAGCATGTATACTTATTCCTTTGGCCGGATGGGGCTTTCCACAGGATCTGCGAGTGCATTTATAGATTCAGTTTCGGTGATCCCGAATTTCAACAGACAGGATTTTTCCCGTAAACTTGGTTTCCAGGCCGACCGGATGGTTTTGACCGTTCCCCGCATCATGATAGACCATCTTGATTTCCGGTCATTGGTCGGCGAATACAAGGTTCAGGCATCAAAAATAAGGCTTGAGGATGTGAAATTTGAATCCTATCGTGACAAGCGGATCCCATTCCCCGCCTGGCAGCGACCGCTCATGCCCGGAAAAATGATCGCAGGCATTGCGTTTCCGCTTTGCATAGATACCATTGACTTGAAAAACGGTTACGCTTCCTATGAAGAGCAAAACGGGGATGAACCCGGCAGGATCTTTTTCGACCGCATCAACGCCACCCTGACGGGGTTATGCACCCCGTCAGGGTTATGCACCCCGTCAGGGTTCAACCTCCACAGCACCATGAATATCATGGGAACAGCACCAGCGGAGGCATGGTTCCAATTCCTGGTCACCCATCAGCGGGATAGCTTTACCCTGCGGGCAACCATCGGGGAACTGGACCTGAAACAGATCAATCCAATGCTATCGAAACTCGTGCCGGTATCCATCAAACAAGGTACTGCGCGCAGGACCGAAATATTGCAGATAAACGCCAACAACGACAAGGCTGTCGGAAAAATGAAGTTCCGGTATAGCGATCTTAGCATCCGCCTCCATCCATCGAAGCCGGATGCATGGAGCCGGTTCGAACAGTCATTGCTCACTGAATTGGCCAATCTCCTGCTATCGGACAATAACCCGGACGATGGGGGGAAAATGAAGGAGGGAGTTGTTTATTTTGAGCGAGACCCAACGAAGGGTTTTTTTAATTTTGTCTGGAAAAGTGTGTTGAGCGGCATCAAATCATCGGTGGGTATGGACAGTAAAACTCAACGGGAAATGAAAAAAGAAATAAAAAACACGAGAAAATGAAAAGAAAAACGATTGGCAAAATTTTCCTTTGGATCGTTGTCATACTCATCCTGATCGCAGGAATTTTCTTTGCCATTGGCTATTTTTATTATTCGAAGATCCTGCGCAATTACCTGATTGAAACAGTCAGCAGTGAAAGCAAGGGCCTCTACAAAGTTGAAGTCGGGAACCTTTACCTGAACCTTGTTGCAGGAAATCTGACCATCGACAAGTTCTCGCTGTTGCCGGATACAGCATTTTACAGGACACATTCAAATACCGACACGCTGGCTCCCCTGTTATTCAAACTGACCATCAACCAGTTTCGGATCAGGGATTTTCATGTCATGGAAGCGGTCAGGCACCGGAAAATCGACATGCAGCGCATCCGGTTCATCGGGCCCGAGATCACCGTGTTCCGCATGAGGATGCCACCGCAGACCAACGAAGACAAGAAAAAGGAAAAAATGATGTCGATCCCTTTGCCAAAGGGACTTTCATCCATTGCGGTGAAAGAGTTCATCATCGAAAATGCCAGGCTTGAGTTTATTGATTGCAGCAAGGACTCTGTCACGCGGAACACATTTCCCACCTGCAATATTTTTGTGAAAAACATTCTCGTTGATTCTGTTCACCAGGGAAAGAAAAGGCTCTTCAATGCCGACGATATAAGCATCACGCTTGGATCATACAGCCTGCCCATGAAAAATGGCATGAACGAAATTTCGTTTGGCGAAATCGGGCTTTCCACAGCAACCGGGGAGGTTAATGTGAAGAATTTTCATTTGAAACCACTTTACAGCAAATACGATTATACCCGCAAACTTGGATTTCAGACCGACTGGATGGATATCCGCATCAACAAATTCAGCTTGAAGCGCATCGATCTGCGAAACCTGCTCTTCGAAGGGAAAATGAAGGCGGGGCTGCTCGACATAGATTCCCTTATCCTCGATGATTACCGCGATAAGCGAGTCGCCCTGAAGCCAGGCTTCAAACCTCCCATGCCCCAGGAGGGCCTGCACAAACTGAAAACCTATCTTCGGATTGACACTGTTATCCTGAAAAACGGAAAGGCCAACTATGCGGAACAGGTGGGAGAGGTCCCAGGCACCATTTTCTTTGACCGGCTGAATGCGACATTCACCGGGCTTACCAACGATTCGGTGCTGCTCAATGCCGGACTGATTTCAGAATTAAAGGGGTCGGGCTACCTGATGGGAAAGGGCAAACTGGACGTAACGGTCTGGTTCAAATTTGCCGATAAACACAATTCATTCAACTTCAGCGCACAACTGGGGCCCTTTGACCTGACGGTCGTTAACCCGATGCTCTCGAACCTGGTTCCCGCCAAAGTCATAAGCGGTAAGGTGAAACGGGTACTCATCCCGATGGTATATGCGAACGATGATTTTGCCAGGGGGAAAATGCTTTTTTATTATAATGACCTTGTCGTCAGCATGACCGACCAGAAACAGACCACATGGACAAAAGTAAAAACCGGGGTCATCAATTTTGCAGCCAACAACCTGGTTTTGAGCAACGACAACCCCACGGCCTCCGGGAAGATGAAAACCGGGGTCATTTATGCCCCGAGGATCAAGGAACTGGGGTTTGTAAACTTCTTCTGGAGAAGCGCTTTCAGCGGGTTGAAATCAACAGTTGGATTCAACTCCAAGGCACAAAAGGAGATGATCAGGGAGGAAAAGCAAAAGGGGCATGAAAAAGATCCCGGGAAGGGAAAGACCCCGAATCAGAAAAAAGGCACGAAGGAGAAAAAGGTGAAGAAGTAGGAAATTTTGCCTAATTTTAGCCCGTATTTTCAGCCCTCATGAGCAAGCACGAAGAACGTTATTACCGGCGAAGGATTGCCACGTCACAATTTACCACCGTCATCAGCATCACCCTGGTGCTCTTTCTGATGGGTTTGCTTGGTTTGATCCTTTTGCATGCCCGGATGCTGTCGGATTACGTAAAGGAAAACATCGGATTTTCGATCATGATCCGCGAAGGAGTCAATGAGGCCGGTATCCTCCAGCTGAAGAAGACCCTGGATGGAAAGTATTTTGTAAAGTCGAGCGAGTACATCCCCCGCGACAGGGCCGCTGAAAAACTGAAAGCCGAACTCGGGGAAGATTTTATCGGGTTCCTTGGATATAATCCGCTGCTGCCGAGTATCGACTTGCGGATCAAAGCACCCTATGCCAACACCGACACGTTGCGCGGCATCGAAAAGCGGCTTCTGGCAAACCCCGAAGTCAAGGAGGTCTATTATCAGAAATCGCTTGTGGATGCGATCAACAGCAATATTGAAAAAATCAGCCTTATCCTGTTGGGATTCAGTGGCATCCTGTTGTTCATTGCGATGGTGCTTATCAACAACACCATCCGGCTTGCAGTCTATTCCAGGCGGTTCATTATCCGAAGCATGCAGTTGGTTGGCGCGACCGAAGGGTTTATCCGGCGGCCAATGATCTGGAGGAGTATTCTCCAGGGGCTCGTCAGCGCTTTCATTGCTTTACTTATGCTGATGCTGCTGACCTATTTTGCCATCGAAGAAATACCCGAGCTGGTTGAACTACAAAATGTTTTCATGCTTATCGTCCTGGTGGCTTTCATCTTTATCCTGGGGGCGGCGATCTCCTGGTTTTCCACCTGGCTGGCTGTTCGCAAGTACCTTCGCATTCGAACCGATTTATTATATACCTGATATTCTTAATTTTTCCGTAATTTTGTTTCCCAAATTCATTCGAACCATGGATAAAAACCCGTCACAAACAAAAAATCCTGCCCCGGCCAAATCTGCCAGGAGCGAAGAGCAAAGCGTGAAATCATCCAACCTTGGTGAATTTGCTTTTGGAAAAGAAAATTACCGGCTCATGTTGATCGGACTGGCAATCATCGTTGCCGGTTTTCTTTTAATGGTGGGCGGAGGTTCAACGGATCCCAATACATTCAACCCTGAAATTTTCAGTTTCCGGAGGATTACCCTTGCTCCGATTCTCATCCTTGCAGGGTATGTCATTGAGATCTTCGCCATCATGAAAAGACCAAAAGACTAATGTCCGTTCTCCAGGCAATTATCATCGCAATCGTTGAAGGAATTACCGAGTTTCTTCCGGTTTCCTCCACAGGGCATATGATCATTGCACAAACCATCCTTGGTGTTCAAAGCACCGATTTCGTCAAGGCATTCACGGTAAATATTCAGTTTGGGGCAATCCTCTCGGTGATTGTACTCTACTGGAAACGATTTTTCCAATCCTGGGATTTTTATTTCAAATTATTCGTTGCCTGCCTGCCCTTGATTATTGCATATTTGCTTGAAAAACAGATCGACACGATGCTTGAAAGCGTCCTGGTCGTTGCAGTTGCTTTGCTGCTCGGCGGGGTGTTGCTGATCTTTGTCGATAAATGGTTTGACCGGCCTGAACATGAGGGCACCCGGCTGACCTATAAAAAGGCCCTCATCATCGGTTTTTTCCAGATCATCTCGGTGATTCCCGGCGTTAGCCGTTCTGCGGCAACGATCGTTGGAGGCATGAGCCAGAAGCTCAGCAGGAAAGCTGCGGCAGAATTTTCTTTTTTCCTTGCTGTTCCGACCATGTTTGCGGCATCGGCGCTGAAACTGGCCGAAAATCATGCGTTGATTTCCGGCGGGAATATTAACCTGCTGCTGATCGGGAATTTTGTCTCATTCATCGTAGCCATGGTTGCGATCAAATTTTTCATCGCCATCCTTACACGGTACGGGTTTAAATGGTTCGGTTATTACCGCATAGCCGTTGGCCTTGCCATCATCATTCTCCTGCTTGCCGGCAAAAGCATAACAATCCTGTGATGGAATTTCAGTTTGAGGCAGGAGAGATCCTCCTCATCAATAAACCATATACATGGACCTCCTTTGATGTGGTTGGGAAAATGCGCAGTGTGATCAGGCAGCGCGTGGGCATCAGGAAGATAAAGATCGGGCACGCAGGCACCCTCGACCCCCTGGCCACGGGACTGCTCATTTTATGTACCGGAAAATTCACAAAGCGCATCGATGAATTCCAGGGGCTGGAAAAAGAATACACCGGAACCTTCAGGCTAGGCGAAACCACTCCGTCCTTTGACAAGGAAACAGAGGTTGATAGAACCTGCCCGATTGGCACCCTGTCAGGGTCTGGCACCCCGTCAGGGTGGGAGAAGATCTATGACGCCGCAAAACATTTTATCACCACCTTCGACCAGGTCCCACCCCAGTTTTCCGCAATAAAAGTGGATGGCAAAAGGGCTTACGAATCTGCACGTAAGGACATCAATGTGGATATCAAGGCACGCAGCGTCACCATTTCCGCCTTTGAAATTACCCGCATCGAACTCCCTCTTGTCGATTTCAGGGTCGTTTGCAGCAAGGGAACCTATATCCGCTCCCTTGCCCGCGATTTCGGAGAACTGCTTGGATGCGGGGCACATCTTTCCGCCCTCTGCCGTACCCGCATCGGATCATTTTACCTGCGCGACGCGTATGAACTAAGCGATTTTGAAAAAATGCTGGCAGATCAACAGGTCTAAAAAATGATAACTTTGTACTGCTAATTTCGTGGTTGACAAACAACGATCAGAAGTACTCCTATGAAAAAAACGGTGTTCAATTTTTTGTTAAGGATCATTATACCAGGCCTGATCGTACTGACGATTCTGAGTGCCGTCTTCATGTATATCAACCGGTATAAGGAGTCGGACATGGCGAAGCGCCTGCGGCACGAACGGCGGCTCAATATGCTCAATAAATCCGCTCCCACCATGCATGGAATCGATAAAACGAAGGAACCTGATGCCGATGAGCCAGGCATGGCCGCATTTCATGAATTCCTGGCGACCTTCGATCCTTCCACCGGCACCGTTCCCCGCGAACGCCTTGTTTCTGCCATGGAAACAACCCGGTTGCTGGCCTCCATGAAACAAAGCACCCCGATTTTATGGCAAGGATATCCCTCCGACATGGGTGGCCGTACCCGGGCGATCATGTATGACCCTAACGACGCCACCCATAAAAAAGTCTGGGCTGGCGGGGTTACCGGCGGTTTGTGGTACAACAACAATATTACCAATGCGATCAGTCCGTGGATCCCGGTGGGTGACTTCTGGAGCACACTTGCCATCCGCTGCCTGGCCTATGATCCGAAAAATCCAAATATCTTTTTTGTGGGAACCGGGGAGGCAGAGACCGCCATGCAAACCTACCGTGAAAGTTCCGGATTGGGCTTTGGTATCGGGCGTTCTGATGACGGGGGGCAAACATGGTACCACATCCAGGGAACCGAACAATTTGCATATGTTACCGATATCGTCGTCCGGGTTGAAAATGACACCAGTGTCATCTATGCGGGTGTTGCTTCAGGATTATACAAGGGAAGCCAGCATCAGAGCATGCCATCCGACGGATTGTTCCGGTCGAAGAACGGTGGTGCATCCTGGCAGCAGGTATTGCCGCTGATTTCCGGTTCAACAGTTCCCTATTGTGTTTCCGATATTGCTCTGGGCGCCGATAACCGGCTTTATGTTGGCACCCGCCCAAACCTTGACGGCGAAGGCGCTGCTGTTATTTTATTGTCGGATGACGGCATTGATTGGATTGTCAACAACCAGTATCAGGCAGAAATCCTTGGCAGCGAAAACGACATCCCGGGGAGGGTGGTCATCGGTACTGCACCGTCAGATGCAAACACGGTATACGCATTGATAGCAAGCGGATACGTGAATTCCGCCAACGGGTTTAACTACTTCAACTGCTTCCATATCCTGAAGTCGGTCAATAAGGGCGTAACCTGGACAAAAAAAACGTTGCCTGATGATCTCACCTCCGGAACTAATTTTGCCACCATTGCATGGCATGCCCTGGATATCGCGGTCGATCCGAATAGTCCCAACAGTTTGTACATCGGCGGCCTCGATTTACACAAATCGACCAACGGAGGCACAACATGGAGCAGGGTGAGCGACTGGTCTATGATGTACAGTGGCGGCGGACCGCAATACATTCATGCCGACCAGCATGCAATAGTATACAAACCCGGGTCCTCCGATGAGGTCTTGTTTGGTACCGATGGCGGAGTCTTTTATACCTCAAATGGTACAAGTTCATCTCCATACATGGAAGAACACAATAAAGGATACTCCACCCTGCAGTTTTATACCTGTGCCATCCATCCGGGCGCTGGCATTGAACAATATTACGGCGGATTGCAGGACAACGGAAGCCTTTTCTACAATGGAACGCCTTTGACAATCAATGATATGGTCACCGGTGGTGATGGCGCTTATTGCTTTTATGATGAAATCGATCCCGCCACTTCGATCACCTCCTATTACTACAACAACTACACGGTTTTCGACAATGGAAATTACCTGAATTCCATCGGGAACTGGCAAAGCGGAACATTTGTGAGTCCGGCCGACCTGGACTATAAACTAAAGCTCCTTTACTGCAACGCGGTTGATTATGTCGGCAATTACCAGGATAAGATCCTGCGGCTGGCTAATTTAACCAACAACACCTCCGGAACCTTTATAAGCCTGAATACCGGTTCAACAGTGTTTTTTTCAGCACTAAAGTATTCACCTTATTCTCCGGCCGGAAAATCAACACTGTTTGTTGGTTCTGAATCGGGCCGGTTGTTCAGGGTTCAGGAAGCCCAGTCCAATGCACCGGTGGTGACCGAAATCGGCAGCCCGGTCTTTCCCGAAGCCAGCATATCGTGCGTCGCCATAGGAAAATCTGAAGATACGCTGATGGTGACTTTTTCCAACTATGGCGTCGAATCGGTATGGCAAACGTATAATGCGGGACAATCCTGGCAAAGCATCGAAGGCAATCTTCCCGACATGCCTGTCCGGTGGGCTTTGTACCATCCGCAAAATAACCGCCGGGCATTGATTGCTACGGAAACAGGTGTGTGGATATGCAACGACCTGACTCAGGTGCCTGTGATCTGGAGCCCGGTTAATTACGGGATGGCAAATGTGCGCGCCGACATGCTGCAGATCCGGAAAAGCGACAATACGGTCCTTCTGGCCACCCACGGACGTGGCCTCTTCACCATGCACTGGGATGTTTCAATTAACCTGGCGGAACCTGAAAAAAAAGCGGCAGTGGTATTTCCGAACCCATCTGCCGGGACGTTCCGGGTTTCGTTTACGCCGGCATCTACCGGAAACACCGAAATCACGGTGGTGGACCTGCAGGGTAAACAGGTATGCGATGAATTATGGGCTACCTCCGGGGAAAATGTTGAAAGACTGATCCATCTCGAAAAACAGCCAAAAGGAACCTACCTGCTTACCCTGAGGAATGAAGGCATGAAATCATTCACTCAGAAAATAGTAATATATTGACCGTCACGCGTCACGATTATCACAACCTCCCATGACCGCTAAAAGCTACCCCATTTTCTCTCCCGAATACTACATGAACGAAGCGCTTAAAGAGGCACAGAAGGCCTTTGACCGTGACGAGGTACCGGTAGGCGCTGTTGTGGTTTGCAACCGAACGATCATCGCCCGTGCCCACAACCTGACAGAAACGCTCAAAGATGTGACAGCACACGCTGAAATGCAGGCTTTTACAGCTGCAGCCGGATATCTTGGAGGTAAATATCTTGATGAATGTACTTTGTTTGTGACCCTTGAGCCCTGTGTGATGTGCGCCGGAGCAGCTTTCTGGGCCCAACTGGGCGGGATTATTTATGGGGCTGCCGATGAAAAAAGAGGTTACCGGCTGGCCGGGCATCCACTGCTGCATCCGAAAACAGAGGTCGCATCCGGGGTCCTGGCAGAAGAGTGCAGCCGGTTGCTTAAAATCTTCTTTAAAAACAAACGGACATGATCGGAAATATCGACAATTTATTGAATCTCTCCAACGATATATTTCACAAGAAAGAGTTGAAACCGGTTTTTGCTCAGATTTCCTGTATCGCCCAGTACCTTTGGGACCGTGGATGGGCCGAGCGGAATGCCGGCAATTTTTCCATCAATGTCACCGGTTATTTCAACGACAAGGAACTTGACCGGCTGTCGGCCTACCCCTTTTTCCCTTTATCCAGAACCTATCCCGACCTGGCCAACTCCCTTTTCTTGGTAAGCGGTACAGGCACAAGGATGCGTGAAATGGCTAAAAATGCCACAGAAAATGTCTGTTTCATTTATATCGGTGATTCCGGTTCCGCTTACCACATCATTGTTGAAAACCCCGCAGGTGAATTGGCGGGTCCAACTTCTGAACTGCCAACCCATCTGTCTATTCAGCAGCAACTTTTGCAAAAGAAAGCATCAGAAAAAGTCGTTTTGCATGCACACGTCACTGAATTGATTGCACTTACCCAACTTATGCCATACACCTCGGAAGTTGCAGTAAATTCGCTGCTGTGGGGGATGCATCCCGAAACCCTGCTCTTTCTTCCCGATGGAGTCGGATTTATCCCTTTTACCCTTCCCGGTACCGACCATATCGCGATGGCGACCCTGAAAGGGTTCGAGCGGCACAAAGTGGTTCTCTGGGAAAAACATGGCTGCATGGCAGTTGGCAATTCAATTTCAGAAGCTTTCGACAATATTGACATTCTTGCCAAATCGGCAAAAATATACTTTCTGTGCAAATCCATTGGGATTGAACCCGAAGGACTGAGCAATGTACAGTTGAAAGCAATCCACGATACCCTTCCCGGGTGGTTTGACAAATTCATGATCTGACAGGTTCAAGTTGAAAATATTTTTCACTGATAGGTTTATTTTAAGTCTTATTTCGTATATTTGTGATAAATTAACTCTTAATGCGGCCGTTAAGAATCGCAATATTCGAGGATGAATTCCTGCTGGCTCATGATTTAAAGCGCCAGATACAGCAATATAATTACGAGGTTGTATCAATATTCCGCAAAGCGGAGGACGGGCTCAGGTTCTTTGAAGGCATTCAGCGGCAGGAGGACCTTCCCGACATCATCCTGATGGACATTTCACTTGCAGGGGAGATGACCGGCATCGAAGCTGCCCGGATCATGGTGAAAAAATACAATATTGCCCTTATTTTTTTGACCGGGATGAGCCAGATGGATGTTTTCGAAGAGGCATTTAAAACCAAACCGCATGCTTTTCTGATCAAACCATTTGATATTCAACAGGCGTTGGTGAGCATCCGGATGGCGGTCTACCAGAAAAACCTTGAAAACAGGCTGCTGAAATACCAGAAGGAACTTGAAGAAAAAACCGATGGGCGAACGAAGGAACTTCAGGAATCAGTTGATGGAGATATTCCCTGAAACGGTCAGCGTAACGCCGGGTTGAATGGTGACCTCTTCATCGGTGCCAACGGTGAGGTTGAATATCGTTGCATTCTGGTTGATGGCAGTGTTGTTGTTAATGGTGAAACCCCAGGATGGCGTTATTAAATTCAAATCATCCCTGGTCCAGTTTAAACTATTGGCGGAAAGGCTTCCCAGGGCATGTACCGAGCCGGTTGTAATTAAATTGTAATAACCGTTTTTTTTCGGGAAGGTTAAGGAATTCACTTCATTGGTCAGTACGGCCGGGAAATAGGAGGTATTGGAACTGGCGGTCCCGGAAGTGATCCACCCTGAATTTCCTGCATTGATGCCACAGATCAGCGATTGGTTCGTGCCCCAGGTTCCCTGGTAGGCAAAAAGCTGGTCCCCTGTTTCGGCGAATGCAAAGTTGGTAGGAGTGGATGAACTCCAGCCGGTACCGGTGATGTTCATCCCATTGTACCACGAAACAACAGTCCCGGCAGGAATGATGGTGGGGGCGGTGTAAACGAGGAATCCTTCGTTTACCCTGACCGTTGTCGGGCTGGCGAATCCATTGTCGGTGAAGTTGATCACAGTACCTGCATCCAGCTGTTTGAAGGTAATGAACGATAATTTGTCAGGATTAACCGACCCGTATTCAACGATGGCGATCTCTCCAATCTGCACCACGCTGATGCCGGCAGCGGTGGTATCGTAGGCAGCCGGAATGGGTTCACTGGTTTTATAATCGATCAAACTACCCGCGTTATTGTATGGAAATATTTTAAAATAGTAGATGGTGTTTGACAACAATCCCGAAAAAGTGCATGTTTGAAAAGTCGCTCCAATTGTTTTATCCAATCCTCCATTGGGGACAGGGATGCCGTCAACCGGTGCAGCGATGGAAGAAAACCCTGTTGTACTTCCCCTGATCAGGTATCCGGAAGGGAGAACCGAACCTGTTGCGTCGGTCCAGTTGAGCTGAATTGTGCTGTATGGTGGAATACCGGTAGTTGCAGCAAAGCCTGTTGCATGGTTCGACGGTTCCGGCAAAGCGCCGGAAGGGGCCCAGATGGAGTCGGCATATTCGGGATGATCGATAAAGGGATTCCGGTTATTCTGGATGGCGAAGACAGAGTCGTTCCGGCTGATCTCCTTTGCCGACACCGGGTCAAGCGCATTCCATTGGATCAGTATATTGATGAACCATGCCTGGTAGGCCGGGTAGGAACTGCCGTCGAGAATGGCAGCTCCCTTCGGACTGTAATTTTGCCAGGTAGCGATCACGTTCTCATAACGGGTAGCCATGTAAAAATAGGTACGTGCAAAATCACCCTTATAGGCATCAATAGGCTCAAACACGGTTCCGGTATATCCCGGCGCGCTGCATGGGCCAAGTTTGCCGCCGTTCATGGATGTCCATGTTGGCGCTGAAACAACGCCGTATGGATTGTCATTCCGGCGGTTGTTTACGTACTGGTCGACCGGATAAATATGGAACAAATCGGTGTACATGGGCGTTAAATTATTGAACCAGCTTTTCGGGAAAGAGTGTTCACGGCTGTAACATTGGCCCTCGTCACTCGCTGTGCCGCACTGGTCGGAACCCAGGGAAAATTCATAAGGTGGTGTTCCACCCGGGATATCGGAATACATGTCCCACACCTTCCCGTTTGACTTTTTATCGGTCGAATAAAACGCATCCCATACCCCGGGCGTATAGCTTACCACGGTATGTCCTTTGATGATGTTGTACAAGGCGATCTGAAGTGATTCGCCTGTTTTTCCTGCTGCATTGTTATAATAACCGGGCGGGATCTCTCCCGAAACATGAATAAACAGCAAAGACAAGCCCACGAAGAAAAAGATGGCCCGTGTACGAGGATGAAATTTCTGAAAGTGGTGCTGCACAAAAATGTTTTTGTTGGACGATGATCGTTACACTGAAATGCAAAGATAATCAATTCAAACAAAATTCATTTTCATGCCGGCTGACAAAAAATCATGCCGGCCGTAGTCAAAAGAAACACAAAACCACAAAGAACCAAATTTGATTGATCACAATTATACCAGAAGATTTTGATTGTGAAGTTCATTTAATTTTTGAAAGTACTTATTCTTTTATAGTTTTAATTAACATGACATTAAAAGAGACCTAAGCTATTTGGGACATTTAGCACCATCGGTGCGTTATTTTAAACCCCTGGAGGGTCACGGACCCTCCAGGGGTCGGGTTAAAAGCGTGTTATCACATGGTCTGGTTATTTCGGGAGTTGCTTTTATAAAGTTTTAACCCGGCGAAAGCGGTCCCGAGGACAAAGAGGATTCCAAGGCCCCCGTCAATGGGAGCTCCTCCGGGTTGTTGATTGTTTCCTCCCCCATGGCCTCCGGGAGGAGGCGGCGGATCAGGAGGCAGATCGGCATACAAATCGTGAGTGAAGAGGCTTCCCGCCAGGATAAACAGAAACAGAAATATTTTCAGGGATGTTTTCATTTGGCTTTACTTAACGAATGGATGAATGAATATAAACCTTTTTTACATCAACGTTTTTCCCGGTGGTAATCCTTGCCAGGTATAATCCGGCAGGAACATGCATGGCCACCGATTCTGTCCCTGTTCCGTTTAGATTACGCAAAACTATAAATTTCCCGGAGATTGAGAATACTTCCACACAGGTGTTTCCCTGGTGGTGGATCACAAGATTGTTTCCGGAAGTGGAAATCCATGTTTTTACGGTGGGAAGCTTGTCAATGCCCAGAGGCCTGAACGTGATTTCGAAGCGCTCCGGGATGTCTCCTCCATCTGCTGTAAAATCATAGAACGGATCAGTTGTTAGGTTGTGTTCCGTGCCGGTCTTTTTATCAACAAGGACGACGGCAAAGGGCAAATCGCCTGTAATCCGGGCTTCAATCTGATAATGATCACCGGTCTTTTTTTCAAACGAGAATGGAATGATCATGTTTTCTTCCGGACCCGGGAGGGAGTTTACGGTAAGTTTTTCTCCTCCGGACCATGAAAAAAACAACGGGGCATATCCGGGAAGGAACCTCCCGTCAAAAACCGGATCGAAAAGGGCTGTCGATAATGGATTGAACCGGATCTGACTCTCCTGAAAAGAGGGCTGATCGATATTTCGTGCCATCAGCCGGATCACAGGGTAATCCGATTTCTTAAACCAGGACTGGGTATCATGAACCCTGGCCAACGAGGGGATGGTAAGTGAACCGGAATCTCCGGGGTCGCCCATCACCTGCACCATGAATCCATTGCAGGCCGGAATTGATTCTCCCGGGTTCCGCGGGGTGTAGCTCAAACCAGCTTCGTTCCAGATATAAGCCACGCCCCCAATCCCGCTGGTGGTCCAACCGGTATTCCAACTCAGGGAACAGGGAAAAGGGTTTCCAAGCAGATGCCATCCGCTGCCTGATGCCGGTGAACCGGTGATGGTGAGATTTTCAACCGTTACATCTGCAATATTCAGCATACCTGTAAATATTTTATTTCCTGTTTGCTGGTATGCAGCAAGATAACCTTTTCCTGTCACGAAATTGCTGCCACCGTTAATGCTTGAGAAGAGCGGTGCGGTAGTTGTGTTTTTAAAATTTACCCAGAGATTGTCGGGCTCCGACCATGCATACAAATCAAAATCATTCCCGGCTCCTGTGGTGATAAAGCCGCCCGATTCATCAATTGGCTGGCCTGCAACAGGCGATGAAAGAAAATGCCATCCATCCTGCCAGTCAGCCCAGGTTGCACTAGCGAAACTGCGTATCACGGTTCCTTCCACTCCCGGGCTGTGGTGGATCATTGAACCATCCGGTTCAACCATTAATCCTGATGCAGAAGCCCCGTTAATCAGGTCCCCGGTCACGGTCAGCTGTGCATTCGGGCCGATTTTGAACAGCCCACCTGCACTAATCGTCAGGTTGTTGAATGTGGCATTCCTGTTCAGGATCACGCCTGAGTTGTTGGTGACAGCGAGCGTGGAGAAAGCCCCGGCCATGACCGAACCTCCTCCGGAAATGGTTTGCACGGCGGTGCCGTTCAGAAGTACAGTGCCGGCTGTTGCTGGGGCAAAGATCAGGGTGGCAATGTTGGCGACATAGATGTTTCCTTTGATGGAGTGGCCGGGAGAACCGGTCATGTTGAAATAGAACGTTCCCTGGGAGGCCGTGAAATTATCAATAGATACTGCAGACGACCCTGTTGCAGTAACGGAACCGGGATAATTCATCTCAAAATTCCCATAGGTGCGTCCGCCAAATGAGGGCACCGCATAGGCATCGAGCCGGTAGAGGCTTGAGGGTTGAAAAACAACGACCGAAGCCGGGGTTGATGCTCCGAACGGGTTCCCTCCCGCCTGGCACACATACATCGCACCCGAGCTGAACACTACTGAATTCAGGTTCACGGTTCCAAAGGGATTACCGGTGAAGCCACTGCCCGTTTTGAACATGCCGCCGGAAGCAAAAACCATTCCGTTGGCGGATGCCACAAGCAACCGGTGCCCACCACCAGAAAACATCATGGACCCATACGAGAGGCCTGTTGCTCCTGCCTCAAGACTGATGCTGGTAACTCCGGCCCCGGAAATATTTAACTGGCAACCGGATGCAACCTGCAGATCTTCACCGGTATCTCCTGCAATGGTGATCGCCCCCGGTCCCTGCAGGCTTACGGATGTATTTGATAAAACCTGCAACTGGCCAATGGTTTGGACAGGAACGTTGACGATCGTCCATGCACCCCCGATATCAAAAACCAGGATGTCGTTCAAAGCCGGTAGGGTACGCCCGGGGTTCCAGTTCCCTGCCACGCTCCAGTCATTGCCGGATGCACCGGTCCAGTGGTAGGTCACAACTGCCGGAACATTGGTTGTGGCAAAGGCTGCGGGAACCGGAGCCTGGGTATGATAATCCGTGGTTTGCGGGTTGATACCATCCCAGGCGTAGGGAAAAATACAAAAAGAATAGGCCGTACCGGGCGACAATCCGTTGACTGTCAGCGTTCCAGGTATTCCGTTGGTGATGTTTGCCACAACAACTCCATCCCCGATGATGGTTCCGGGCGGAAACTGGTTTGCATTGGATGGGATCCCGGATGGTGGAGCGGTTCCCTGCTTTTGCAGGATGAGATAACCATCTGCACCAGCCGGTATCGGGGTCCATGAAAGATCGATCGTGACCGTTCCGGAAGGAGCGGCAGTAAATCCTGAAACATGTGCTGGTGGCTCAGTGGCAAGCGTAAAAAATGTTGCCTCCGGGGTCAGCGATGTTCCGGTCACATTCATGGCATAGGCCGCATAATGGATATGTGTGGCAGGCGGGAGAGATGTCCTGGTATGGGTGAAAACTCCTGTATCTGTTCCTCCCTCAGGAAGCCTGTTGTCACTGATGGTCACCGGGGAATACGCTTTCCAGACGGTTCCCCGCTCGGTGACCGGGCTGCCGCCATCTGAGATGATGCGGCCTCCGAGACTGGCAGAACCCGATGTGACCATGGTTGCTGTCGGACTACCGATGGCAGGAACAAGCAGAACGGCAGACGTTGCCTGGCTGCATGGATTGTTTGCTGCCAAAAGGGTGTTGAACATCGTCAGGCTGCCTGATCCGTTGTATTCGTAGATCCGGAACCAATAGGTCACGCCCATGGTGAGCCCCGTTATGGCTGGAATGGATGCACCCGGCTGGTTATACACTACCTGCTCCCCATTTCCGGCATAAACGGTGCTGGCAGGCGGGTCGGTGCCATCGACCGGTGTGGTAAAATTGTTTGAGGTATTGATTTTGACCACACGTTTCTCGCCATTCCCCGGTATCCACGAAACACCCATTTGCGTTTGCAGGATGTTGCTGAAGGTGATGCCGGAGGCCTGGATTGTGGGAGCGGCAATGAATGCCTCTGTCACCGTACCGCCGATGGCCAGGCCATTGGTTCCGGGCGATCCGGAATAGAACCCCCAGCCGCCGGTTGCTGTTTGCCCGCTTGCATAATACCGCAACATAACCGTCGACCCGCTGTAAACATTCTGCAGTTCGGGGATCCCCGAAAGGTCAACCTGTCCCATGGTCAGGGAAGTGGATTGAACCGGGCCGCCGATCAGGAAAAAATTGACGCCATCAAGACTGTAGGCGAATTGAGAAGTAACCCCGGGGCTTGCGAAAAAGGTCGCAGTCCCGTTGAATTTTGCATCCAGGGAAGAAAGAGAAACCTTAAATCCCTGAACAGCCTGTAATGTGACCTGGAAATAATCGGAATTGGCCATTGATATCCCGTTATTCTGGAATCCTGTGGTCCGGAAGGAATGACTCCCGTTCGAAGCCGGAGCCCCCGGGCCCCGGGTGATGTTGTTTGCCCCGTTTGAAGATACCAGGTTCATGTGAAAGGTGGTAGCAGTGCAGGTAACCGGCGCCGATTGCCCGTAGAAGTCCCAGGCAGCAATTTGTGCCTGGACCGAAAAACCTGTCAGAAGCGCCAGACAGGCAAAATAAATGTTCTTTTTCATACCGTTTTTCCGCTTAATCCATGTTGGGCGGTAAAGGTGACGGGGGTGTTGATAACTTTTTTAACGGACAGGCAGACAGGTGGAAAGGCGGACAAGCGGGCGGGGAAGATTAAATGTTGTAGTTTTGCCTGGAAAACAGGGAAATCATGCGGAATTTATTCGTTTTTATCACCATTCTTTCTTTCCAGGCGGGGTTTTTGCCTCTTTTTGCCCAGGATGCCGACTCGATGATGATCCGGAAGATCTATACGGAGGCACTCACAAATCCGGTGGCTTATCATCACCTTGACTATTTGTGCAACCGCATCGGCGGAAGGTTGTGCGGTTCTCCCCAGGCGGAGAAAGCGGTTCAGTGGACGAAAAAAATCATGGAGGACATGGGCCTTGATTCTGTTTACCTGCAACCGGTTATGGTTGAACACTGGGAGCGGGGGGCAAAGGAATCGGGCCTGGTCATTTCCCAAAAGGCTGGCCGCCACGAACTTCATATTTGTGCGGTGGGGGGCTCGGTTGGCACACCAAAAGCCGGGATTACCGCGGGGATCGTGGAGGTAAAAAATTTCGGGCAACTCCAGTCCATGGGAAGAAAACAAATAGAGGGCAAGATCGTATTTTTCAACCGTGAAGCGGACCCGTCGCAACTGTATACCTTTGATGCTTACGGAGGCGCGGTGGATCAACGGGCCCGCGGGGCCATGAATGCTTCCGGATTTGGGGCCATTGCGGTGGTCGTGCGGTCTGCCACAACAGCACACGACAACTTTCCGCATACAGGAAACCAGCATTACGCCGATTCGGTAAAAGCCATCCCGGCGTTTTGCGTGAGCACCAATGATGCCGACAGCCTATCCCTGTGGCTGATGAAAGACCCGGCGTTAAAAGTGTTTTTAAAGGCATCCTGCATTCAGCATCCGGTTTCGCCAAGCTATAATGTGATCGGCGAAATCAAGGGAACGGTTCATCCCGGTGAAATCATCCTGGTCGGCGGGCATCTCGACTCCTGGGACATCGGACAGGGCGCCCATGACGATGGTGCCGGAATTGTACAGTGCATCGAGGTACTTCGGTTATTTAAAGCACTGAATATTAAGCCAATTCACACGATCCGGATGGTGGCGTTCATGGATGAAGAATGTGGGCAAACCGGGGCAAAAGTATATGCCGGAGAATCAAAGCGCCTGGCAGATGCGGGGAAAGAAAAACATATTGCAGCGATAGAAGCCGACCGTGGCGGGTTGACACCGCAGGGATTTTCCATGGAAGGAAAAGATGAAGAAGTGAATAAAATCCTTGGGTGGAATAAACTCCTTCAGCCATACGGGCTCTGGTCATTTGGAAAAAGCGGGAGCGGTGTTGACATCCGTGACCTGAAATCGCAGGGAGCATTGCTGATCGCACTGGTCACCGATTCGCAGCGGTATTTCGACTACCACCATTCAGCCAATGACACCTTCGACAAGGTCAATGTGCGGGAATTGGAACTGGGAGCCGCGGCCATGGGAGGGCTGGTATTGATGATTGACAGGAAATGGTAGACTGGGGAACGAGCAGACACAGGTTAGAGTCCGATGTCGTTTGCGACAGGCAGCATTGACCCGATGGCGAGGGCGGCGAATTCTTCGATGGGGATCCCTATTTTTTCGCATTCCATGATGTTCTCTCGCTTTACAGAAGCCGCGAACATTTTTTCCTTCATCCGTTTTACCACCGATTTTGGTTTGACGACCGCAAGTTTTTTCTCAGGATAAACATACGTCGTGGCAAAAATCAGCCCGGTGATGGTTTCACCGGCTGCCAGGGCAAATTGAAATTCGGTGGATCGTTCCTTCCCCGATGAACATTCATTGTGCATCCGGATGGCATCAAGAATTGCAGGGTCCACGTCGTAATCCTTCAGCAGGATTTCCGTCTGGGTGCCATGTACGGCCGGTTCGGCGTTGGTAGTCTCCACATCGAGGTCGTGCAGCAGACCGGCCAATCCCCATGCCTCTTCGTCGCGTCCCAGGTGCAGGGCAAGACCGCGCATCACCGCTTCAGAGGCAAGGCAATGAAAGATCATCTTTTCGTTTTTCACATACCTGTGAAGCAACGCTAATGCCCCGGAACGGTCAATTTTCATAATAAGCGGTTAATTTTCCCCCCGTGAACGCTGTACTTATAATTATTTTATTACCAGCACCTTATCGATAAAAACGGTCATCCCTGACCTAACCTTTAAAAGGTAAAATCCGCCTGGTATATCCTTCGTATCAATCCTGTAAACAGGCAGGGAGGCACTCTTTTCTGAATAAACGGTTTTTCCCATGAGGGATAACAGGGAAATTTCAATTCCATCATTGCCTGCAGCCGGGACCTCCACGAAGATCATCTCTTTCGCCGGGTTCGGATAGATTTTCAAACGGGCGGCAACTTTATTTTCCCGGTCATTTACGCTGTAAATCACACCGCCACCGGGAGCCCTGTTCTGGGCGAATGAATTGCGGATGCTGTCGACCACGGCGTTCAGTTTGATGATTGCCCCGTTTGAATCAAGGGGATTGTAATTGCGTGCCCAGGCAAAGGCGAGATCCAGTTCCTGCACATCGCCCGGCTTGAAGGTAAAAGGGCCCGTAGAGGCCATCCCGCGACGGTCCTGTGGAACATTCATTGCCGTTTTCTCTGTCCAGTTGATGGGTCCGTTGGGCGGCTGCCCGTTGGTTCCCCAAAAACAGGTGTCGGTCATGCCCGGGAACATGAAGTCGCATGCAGGACCATACCCTCCGGTTGAAATATGGCCATTCCCACCGTAAATCATCTTTGAATTATCTTTCCATATCCCCTGCAGGAACAGGTAATAATCATCGGCATAAAGCGGATCGGTCATGTACGCAGGGACCCCTGCGGTGGAGTTGTTGTGATAAACGAACCTTCGCATACCGAGTCGTTCATTGTCGATGATGCCATCGCCGAAGTTCATCCCGTTGATCGCCTCCGACCTGACCAGGAACATGGCCGAATCCGTGCCGGTTGGTCCATATCCCATTTTTTTCAGGGTTCCGTTCTGTCCCACAATGTCGCAGTTCCCGTGGAAAGAAGGGCCATGTATTGAACTGCCTTTGAAGGAAGGGTTGTCATACCCGTCCGGATCGATGGTCGGGCCCGCCAGGATCACCACCGCTTGTGTTGGCGGATTGGCGCCATAAGCATTGGGCTGCCCCGAGCCGTCCACCGGAAGACCGTTGTAGCCGTAAAACATCCCCCGTTCTACGTCACAGCCAACATAGTCGTCGTTGGAATATCCCAGGTCGATATCGGCAAAGACGCCTAAATAGGTTCCTGAATAAGTGTTTTGCGACCGGTTGATGATCTTGAGGTGAAGGAATACCGTGTTTTTAAAAGCCGTGTCATTGGGCATGTCAAACGCATAGGCCATGCCGTGGATCTCCGCTCTCAGCTTCTCACCCGTCGATTCTGCATGGTAGCCATGATCGTCGTTGTAAATGAAAAACAGCGCCTGGTCGCCCCGGATTTCGGGGTAATCACCGTCGTAGGGTTCATATAGCTGGTTCGCATTCCGGTCGTAAAACGGAGCCAGGATTGCAGCCTGGCCGAGGGCGACATTGCCGTTGCCCGGCCAGTTGAGAATGTTGTCGACAGGGACATATCCCGACTCCCAGTAATGGTTGCGGTGATACTCGACCTCACTCTTGCTGACCTTCCAGATATGATTCCAAACGGTATCCTGGTATATGTTATAACCCGCGGTATCGCTCACCGGACCCGCCCAGTAATCCTGGTGTGTCCAGGGATTTCCTGATGTCGGACCCTGGCGGTACCGTTCACCGGCAAAATGAAGGAGGTTGTTGCCATCTAACCCGCCGATCCATATCGAGTTTGCAAACAGGGTGGTCTTTCCGCTCCCCTTGGGAACCTCGTATTCGGCATTCTCACGGAAAAAATGGAGGCCTGAAGAATTAAACAGCGCCTTCACGTTGTTTATATCGAGATATGCGGAACTCTGGTCGTGAACTTTAAACACAATGCTGGCGGCCGCCGAAAGGGTTCCCAGGGTGTAATCCCTGATTTTATATTGTTTGACCTGGGTCCCCGGATGTCCCCATTGAGCCAGCTTGAAGGTAACATTGCCTCCGGTATTTACGATGCCGGCAATAAAAGCACTCCCTCCGGGTATCAGCACAACGCCAACCGAATCCCCTGCGGGGACGGTATCGTTTGCAAGCAGATTGACCGTAACCGGGATTTCGGGAGTAATATCGACGGTATCATTGACCGGAACGATTAAGCTGCGCTGTGCCATGGCGACTGCGCCGGTCAACATGTAAAATATAAAAAATACTGGAAGGATGATGGTCATTCGTTTATTCATCGCAGTTGTTTTATTGATTTTACAAAGAATCCGAAAGTTACAACAAAAAGTGAAATATTGTTCAACACCTGGTTTACCGGTTTATTTTCCGACAACGATCGCGGTTTTCCCTGCCAGCAATTCCACATGACATCTGTTATTTCCGATGATGTACTTCTGAAATACTATTTCTGTCGAATCCAGGATGCCGTGAAACTCAAAGTCTGTCCCGTTTTTTGCCGTCATTCCCATCATGCCGTCGGTACATAAAAAATAGATTCCCTGCACCCTGTTGACGCTGTCAATAAAATGGTCTTCCGTTGCAAAATCGATGATCTCGCCGGTGCTCGTCTTTTTCACGAAATAGTTGCTGAGAATGACCGGCTTCGATTCCGGATCCTTGATTGAAACAGTGAGCATCCGGTATTCCGTGGTACACATGATCCCGTCGTTGTCGTGCTGCTTGTTGCAGGATAAAAGCAGGATGGTACAGGCCAGGATTAAAACTGCATGTGGGTTTTTCATCATGCGGCGGGTAATTTATTCAGAAAAGACAATTTTCACCAAATTCTGTGCCAGAATGATCAGTTTGACCGTAGTATGTCAACCAATGATTGAATTTCTTGGCTTCTGTTGAAAATTTGTTGTTTTTCTTCTTTAAAATCCTGCCGGAATGATCAATGCGTTTATTTAACCACGATGCTCACGATGATTTACACAAAGTTCGCCACGGTTTTCTTTGTGTACATCGTGCCTTCCTGGTGCCATTGTGGTTAATAATGGGTTAATTATGGAAAGTTAACCGACCTCTTAAACCCTAAGGGTTGATATTATTATAGAATTTGAAATTGCAAAGCTTCATTAACCACGAAGTAGTGACATTATTGTGACATGCCTCCGGCATTTTAATTAAACAGGATTTAACCTTTGATTCGCAGTTATAATATAAGTAATTTCATGATCCGGCTTACGTTTTCATTGTGTAAATGCACCAGGTACAACCCTGCCTTCAGCCGGCCTGCCCCGATGATCTGCCTCCCGGAGCCGGAAGGAACGGCGATGTTGGCGATTTTATAACCTCCGGCAGTTAAAATATCAATCGTTGCCGGCTTGTTCATCGGGGGGAACCCGATGGTGATCCCGCCCCCGTTGGATGGATTGGGATAAACCCTGTAGACAGGTTCCTTCTTTTCCCGGATGAGGCCGGTGGTGATATCCAGTGAAAAGCGGCTGACAAACTTCCAGATCTCTTCACTGGCAATGATGTCGCGGTTTGTGTTCCCGAGACCGGTCGTTCCGACAGATCCCGGCCAGGTGTGCCCGCCGTTGATGACCTTGTACAACATCACCTCTGTTGAATCGGCACAGGGCGACCAGGTGTATGTTTGCACCGTTGATCCCTCCTGGACCAGGTCGGGCAGGTTGACGATAACGGCATCCGACGGGCAGTTGTTGAATCCTTTCCATAATCCCAATACCTCATCAACTGATTTATTCCCGAATCCTCCGTTGTAGGCAACGACAAGATCACTGGTGCCGTGGATATGCATCACGGGAATATTCCGTGAAGGCACGCAGGTGCCAAACGCTCCGTCGGTCATGGTCCCCGATACCGATGCGATGGCGGCAATGTGGTCGCCCAGCTCGCAGGCAAGCCGGTAACTCATGAACCCGCCATTGGAAAAGCCGGTTGAGTATACCCTGCTGAGATCAATGCTGTACTGATGATGCAGCGTGTCAATCAGGGCTGAAAGAAACCCGACATCGTTGGTGTTGGCACCGCCTGCAAATCCGACGTTCCAGGTATTGTTGACCCCGTCGGGATAAACAACCACAAAGTGATATTGCTCGGCGTAGGTATTGAAATTGCTGAACTGCATCATGATGTTGCCTGTTTGCGTCAGCCCGTGAAGGGCAAGCAGCAGCGGAGGCTGATCTCCGGGAGGGATGGAAGCGGGGACATACACGGTGTAGGTGCGGTCAAGACCTTCAAATGGAAACCCGCCCGGAACCTGGGCAAAAATGCCGGTTAAGTTGCCGGACACCAGCAACCATAACAATAATGGAGAGAATTTTATTGGTTTCATTGAGTCAGCTTAATAATTCATATCATCTTCGTCGCGCCCACATGTAGCGTGACTTCCAAAAAAACATCGGTTCTGTCCTGTTCAACTTACATCATAATCATGATTCAAACAGGTACCGATTAAAAATCAGCGTTCCGGCTTTTAACCGGAACGCACCCACAGCCTAACCGAATTAAACGTGCTTGAAGCACAATCTATGATTACCTTGAAGGTAAAAAATGAAAAGGGCTGTGGCCTTGATGTGTATAAAGATACAATCTTTTTGTGCATTTTAGCAAAAAACGATCAAACATTTTTGAAAGAATTTAGCACCCTCATCCCTGGCGCACGACCCGGCAACCTTCTCCGGCCATCATTTTTATTTGCTTTTTTCGTAAAAAAGCGGTAATTTCATAGGGCAATTTCAAGTTGAAGAATATACAGGGTTAAACATTCGCAGAGAGCCACGCGATAAATCATCAAGCCATGAAAACATTTAACAGGAACCGGGTCAGCAGTTGCATGTTATTGTTGCTTTTTATATCCTT
The DNA here is from genome assembly GCA_903903985.1 of uncultured Bacteroidales bacterium. Taxonomy (GTDB): domain Bacteria; phylum Bacteroidota; class Bacteroidia; order Bacteroidales; family FEN-979; genus CAIVAT01. The sequence goes on from CAIVAT010000057.1 coordinate 323,588, forward strand.
TGGCGGCGTTTTGGCGCAAAATACATATGTTACCATCAACGGGCAGCTGAAGGATGCCAAAACCGGTGAAAAAATTATTCATGCAACAATTACCGTCCCCAATACGGGCATAGGAACCGTATCAAACTCCGACGGGGAATTTACTTTAAAAGTGAATAGATCCCTCAATGCCGGGTACTTTGAAGTATCGCACCTGAGTTATGCAACGACAAAGTTTAAGATCGGCGAAGAAGACGGGAAAGAAAAAACATATTATCTTGAAATTCAGCCTGTCCAGCTGAAAGAAATATCTGTTGTGCCAAATGATGCCCGCTCCATTGTGGAAACGGCGCTGGAAAAAATCAGGGAGAATTACTGCCGGACCCCGAACATGATGACCGGCTTCTACCGGGAATACATCCGGCAGCGCCGCGATTATCTTTCAATTTCCGAAGCCGTTGTCGATATTTATAAAGCTCCTTATGCAAGCTTGCAGAACGACCAGGTTAAAATTTACAAAGGCCGCAGGAGTGGCAGCGTGAAAAAACCGGATACCCTGATGGTGCAGCTTCAGGGAGGCCCGAATGTTTCGATGCTGCTGGATATTGTAAAAAACAACGACCTCGGCATCGCATTGGATAACCTGGATAATTACCATTTTGAATTTGCAACGGTGGCGAATATCGATGATAAACTGAACTGGGTGATTACCTTCCGGCCCGATGTGGTCAAAGAAGATCCGCTCTATTTTGGCAAGCTTTATATTGCGCAGGACATCATGGCAATAACCCGGGCTGAATTCAGCCTTGATCTCAGTGATGAGGACAAGGCTTCATCCATTTTTGTTCAGAAAAAACCTTTCGGATTGCTATTTTTGCCAACCTCCACCAGTTACCTGGTAACCTACAGGGAACAAAACGGCAAATACTACCTCAGTTATGTGCGCGTCGACATGAAATTCCGTTGCGACTGGAAGAAGAGGCTGTTTAAAAATTCTTATACGGTGATGTCGGAGTTGGCCATTACCGACAGGCGTGAGGATAGTATTGTTAAATTTTCAAACCAGGAAACATTTAAGTCGAAGATGATTTTTTCCGAAAAAGTTCAGGATTTTACAGATGTTGATTTCTGGGGTGAACACAACATCATTGAACCGGAAAATTCCATTGAAAACGCCATTAAAAAGCTTTCGAAAGGGAGTCACTAACCGACAAGTCAGTCCTGGCAAACGATGCCAGATTAACGAAACATGAAGTAATATACCAACGGAATCCCGATAAGACTGGCCATGATGTTCAGAAACACCAATTCTGATGCCGATTCCGGATCACATTCATATTGGGTTGCGAATACCGTGCCTAAAACGGCTGAAGGCATGGCCGCGATCAGGATCAGCACCTGTTTGTCGATGAGGTTCACGTGCATCACTTCGGCGCCAAAATTGGTGAGAAACGGCTGGATCCCCATTTGAATAATGGATGAAACGATAAACAGCGGAAAGATCCGGCGTACCGATCTGAATTTTAACTGCAATCCGAGGATCAGGCAGGCTATCACCGTCAGCGTACCCTGGATCATCCGGAGGGCCTCCCAGAAGGGTGCCAGGAAAGGAGATTTTATTACCGGCGGGAACAGGGAAACCAAAATCCCGGCAACAACAGAGATGAAAATGGGCGATTTCAGGTAGTTCAGAAAAGTCCTAACCAGTGCGCTGAATCCTCCGCTTCCCGAACCGTAATAGGAAGCGACAATCGGACATAATGTAAAGATCGGGACACCTACCCCAAGTTCGCTGATCAGGATGGCATCTGTCATTGCCGTCATGTTGTTCGGGAAAGCGAACTGGATCAGGGGATAGCCGATCAGGGCAGAAGATCCGAAAGTGGAGGTAATGATGAGCATCCCCAGGGTTTCCTTTTTCAGCCGCATCAGGGTGCCTGCAATCCAGGTAATGACCATGCTGATGATCCCGGCGAGGAACATGATCATTACCAGGACAAACTGGTGCCCGTGAACCGGATTCGTGGAAAGTTGCAAAAAAATGACCGCCGGCAGGATGGCTGTGGTCATCAGTTTTGAGTATGATTTGAGATCACCGGAAGAAATAACGTTTTTCTTCTTTAAAAGGACGACCAACAGAACCACAAATGCAAAGGCAAAAATGGTTTCCGTAACATGCAGCGTTGTGTATATCATCTGATTAGAGCCATTCTACTGTTTCTGCAATGTGCCGGATCAAACGACCGGCAGGAAAAGGGTTGCCGGCCGGTCATTCATCCGTGGTGAATGATCGCATGAATTATCCCGATAAGTGACCTGTTTGATCAACGGTCCCGGACGCTCCTTCCTGCAGTTAAAAAAGCCATATAAAATTAAATGTTTGCACAATTGTTTGTATAAACATTTGGCAAACATTTGGCAAACAGTGGGACGTGAGGGATTCGAACCCACGACCTCATGCGTGTGAAGCATGCGCTCTGAACCGACTGAGCTAACGTCCCGGAACAATGCAAAGGTAAAAAATAATTGTTACTTTTCAATTTTCACTTGTCAATTGTCAATTATCAATTGTCAATTATCAATTGTCACTTGTCACTTGTCATTTATAACAATACCTCCTCATCACCTTATATGCATCCGTGATCCCCAGTTCTCCGGCACGGCTCAGATCCAGGCATCCCTGATGGTTTATGCTCAGCAGGATGTTGATCAATCCACGGTTGTAATACGCCTCTGCAAAATCGTTGCGCAATTCGATTGCTTTCGAGAAATCGTCGATCGAAGCCTGGTAATTGCCCATTTTACTGTTTACATATCCCCGGTTGTACCAGGCAAATGCAAAGCCGGGATCGAGTGCAAGCACCCTGTCATAATCCGCTATCACGGCAGCATAGGTGTGCTCCAGTGTTGATGAAATGCCGGGGTTTTGAGGTTTTGCTGCTGTTTTCCCCAGGATGAGCTCCTGCTGGTAATCGTCACGCGAATTGATGACCTGGATCAGTTCATAGCGTGCATTGGCCCGGCTGAACCAGGCGGCAGTATACGCGGAATCGGCTCCCAGCGTGGCATTGAATTCACCCAGCGCACGGTCATAATTGCGGAGGTGGTAATACGAGATGGCTCGTCGGAAAAGAAAATCCGCCGATGGCCCTGCGGAATCGATACGATGTGTCTGAAGATTTACTTCCGCCCGCAGCAAGGAATCGCTGATGAGCCCGGGTTCGTTTGTAAGGAAGAGGATATTGGTGTAGTAGTGCTCTTTTTTGTAAACATCCCAGAGCTTTACCTTGTCGTAATCCGCCTTCCACAAGATCAGGCTGTACATCGGTTTCAGCTGAATGTCAACCGCCTGGTTCTGGAGTTTGCTGTTCATCGTGTTCATCTCTTCAAAATCGCCGCTCAGCTTGACCAGGCTTTGCAGGTAATCCTTCCGTCCCGCCTGCAGGCTGTCGGGATTCAGGTGGTTTTTCCGGGTCAGCTCGAGCGCCTGCCGGTAATCGGCTTGAGCTCCCTTTGAGTCTTTCAGCTTCAGTTTTACCTCGTACCGGTCGTACCACGCATCGGTGTAATCGGGCAATAATTCTATGGCCTTGTTCAAATCTTCCAGCGCCCCCTGGTAATCATGGAGCTCCGCTTTCAGTTTGCTGCGGTAGTAATATGTTACGATGTTTTTCGGGTCAAGTTTGCTGACGACATCAAAATCGTGAATAGCCCCGCGCTTCTCATTCATCCCGATAAGCACGATGGCCCGGTTATAATAGGCATACGAATTGTACGGCGAAAACCTGATCACCCCGTTCAGGTCTTTCAATGCCGGCGCCCGGTCCGATTTTTTCAAATAGGCCAGGGCCCGGTTGAACAGGGCATAGGTGTTTGATGAATCCAGGGCAATGGCGCGGCTGAAATCACTGATGGCCGAATCGACCTGGGTCAGCTCAATCCACACCAGCCCCCTTTGTGAAAAAATATATCCGTTCTGTGGATTTATTTTCCTGGCGGTATCCAGGTCTTCAATGGCTTCGGTGTATCGTTTGATCTCCTGTTCGGCACTGGCCTTCAGGATATAAACACCTTCGCCCGGGCAATGAAGCTGGATGGCTTTTTTACAGTCGACGATGCAGGAGTAGTGCTTTTTCAGGATCAGGTTGGTACGCGCCCGGTGAAACCAGATCTCTCCGTTGGAACCATCCATTGCCAGCGCCTTGTCAAAATCCTCCATGGCCCCCTTGAAGTTTTGCAACTGGCTGCGAACGATCGCCCGGTTGGTAAATACATCGGCAAGGTAAGGCGACAGGTCAATAGAAACCGAATAATCCTGTTCGGCGCCGATGTAGTCATCGAGGCCGTATTTGGCATAACCGCGCAGGAAGTAGAGTTCCGGAACGTTCGACTCCCGTTGAATGGCAAGGTTCAGGTATTCCAGCGCTTCGATGTACTCGCCTTTCCGGAGGTGGTTCACTGCAGATTGCCTGAAATCGGCGCCGGGCTGGCCGGATGCAATGGATTGCAGGAGAAGGAGGCAAAGAAGAAATCTTAAATGAATGGGCATGCAAATGTTCTGAACAGACAAAATAACGAAGAAATTGGGGATGAAAGTATATTTTTGGAACACCAGGATGGTTAAGGTTTTTTTTCACGCAGATTTTCACAGATTTTCACGCAGATTTTCGCCGAATATTCGATTTTTAGTTGAACAAGATTGTTAATTTCGGTTCATAAAGCGCTGAATGGTATCAGGAGATGTCAACCTTGGACTGCACCGGTTATTCAATTTTTGAACATTCAGGAACATGGAAAACCTTTTAAAATCATTTTTTAATCTGGGCGAATCTGCGAGAAAATCTGCGAAAATCTGCGTGAAATAATTTCCCAACTTTGCAAAAACAAAACCACCTCCATGGGATATAAAATCATCGAGATCAAGGTCCCGACCGGTTACACGGATTCAGAACTAAAGCAACGGATCGGCAAAGAACTTCACCTTGCCGATTTCACCTGGCAGATCGAAAACAAAAGTCTCGATGCCCGTAAAAAGAACAACATTCACTGGCTGCTGCGCGTTGCAGTGCATGGCAGATCGCTGGGCGGAAATGAGCCGGAGCCGGTCGAATCCCTGGAAATTGAATTCAAACCGCGCAACAGGCGGGTGGTCATTGCCGGCAGCGGTCCTGCAGGCTTTTTCGCTGCCTTCGTTTTGCAGAAAGCCGGCTTTGACACGATCCTCCTTGAACGTGGCGCCGAAGTTGACAAGCGCGCCCGGGGTATTCATCAATTTGAAAAAACTGGCCAGTTCAGCGCAACCGCCAACTACGCTTTCGGGGAAGGCGGGGCAGGCACTTTTTCTGACGGGAAGCTTACCTCGCGGTCGAAGCATATCTCAAGGGAGCGCGACTTTTTTATTTCAAGTTATATCAGGGCCGGCGCCCCGGCCGAAATCCGCTACATGGCCTATCCGCATGTGGGCAGCGACAACCTTCGGGTGGTGGTGAAAAACCTGCGCGACAGCTACCTGCAAATGGGAGGGGAGATCCGGTTCGAAACCACGCTCAGCGACCTGGTCGTTGAAGCAGGTCGTGTGAAAGAGGCCATTGCCGGTGACGAATCCCTGGCAGCCGAATATTTTATTGTGGCGCCGGGACATTCTGCCTATGAAACCTACCGGATGCTGATGCGCCGGGGCGTTTCATTCCGTACGAAGAATTTTGCGATCGGTTGCCGGGCCGAGCACCGCCAGGAGGAGATCAACCGCTCCCAGTGGGGAATCGGGCAATTAAATGGCGTCAGGGCGGCAGAATACCGGCTCACCTCGGAGGCTGATGGCAAGCATTCCGTTTATTCGTTTTGCATGTGTCCCGGCGGGATGGTGGTCCCTGCTGCCACCTATAGCCATCTCAACATCGTGAACGGGATGAGCAACTACCGCCGCAATGGAAAGTTCGCCAATGCCGGGTGTGTGGCCGGCATCCATCCCGATCAGCTGGCCGGGCACCCGGTGTCACCGCTGGAAGCCCTCCAATGGCTTGAAGACCTCGAACATTCTTTCTTCGAATTTTCCGGTGGGTACAGAGCCCCGTTCTGTACGATCAGCGATTTTATCAGCGGGACCGAACCCCGTTCCATTCCTGAGACCAGCTATCCGCTGGGGCTGAAACCCGCCCCGCTGTGGACCATGTTTCCCGGGGTGGTTACGGATGCCCTGAGGGAAGGGCTGAAAGACTTTGAACATCGTTTGCATGGCTACAGCAAAGGGATCCTCCTTGGACTGGAAAGTAAGACATCCTCGCCCATCCAGGTGCTGCGCGAAAAAAACGGGTTATGCACCGGATTTGAAAACCTGTTTCTTGCCGGTGAAGGAAGCGGCTATGCGGGGGGTATTGTTTCCAGCGCCGCCGACGGGATCAAGATTGCGATGCAGATGGTGGAGCGGTAGAACTCCCCTCCCTTTTTGGGGAGGGGCCGGGGGTGGGGTCAAACCACTACCAGCCCATTCTCCCTCAGCGTCTTAATCACCGGCCCTTCCCAGAAGGATTTGAAATTTCCCGCATCACCTGAGGTGTAAAGCTCCTCCAGCTTTTGAAAAGTCATCAATTCATGATTTCCGGGGACAAGCACGGGAAAAATCCCGGCCAGCCATTTGCCTGTTCGTTTATCCGTTTGAATGATAATTTCCTGCTGAGTTGTCTGGATGGAGATCTTTGCTGCAGGGATGGATTTTCCTTTTTTCGTACGGGTATGAAAGGTGATCTCCGGGGGGCTGGAAAGCCAGATGATTTTGGCGTGAGGATCGGGAAGTGGGAGGAGAGACATCGGATGTGAAATGATGTTCCGGATGAAATCGGGGGCGACGGTGGTTCGCGGAACACGGAATTCGAACCACTCCTGGAGGGGAAAGTCGAGACAGATGCCATGCATGAAATTGTAGAGCGATTTTTTCAATCCATCGCTGAAGAGTTCGTGGTCACATCCTTTCCGGTCGATGGGGACCAGGTCGTTGTTGGCGAAGGTGCCGGGAGGCGTGTCAGCCTTCTCCACCCCAAACAGCTGCGGATCAAGCCCCACCGGGCTGTGTGCCGTCATGGCGAACTGGTGCCAGAAACCCGACCGGATGATGCCATGAAGGAAGAGCTGGCGCACCACTTCCAATGAATCGATGGTCTCCTGCGCGGTTTGGGTGGGAAAGCCATACATCAGGTAGGCGTGGACCATCACTCCGGCCCGGGTGAAATGACCGGTGACTTTTGCCACCTGCGAAACCGTGACTCCCTTGTTGATCAACTTCAGGATGCGGTCGGAAGCCACTTCCAGCCCCCCGGAAACAGCGATGCAGCCTGACTTTTTCAGCAGGATGCACAAATCGCCGGTAAAATTTTTCTCGAAACGGATGTTCGTCCACCATGCAACCGTGAGTTTTCTCCGCAGGATCTCCAGCGCCAGGTCGCGAAGGAGGGCAGGAGGGGCGGCTTCATCTGTAAAGTGGAATCCATTTTGTCCGGTTTGTGCCATGATCGCCTCCATCCGGTCGCAGATCAGCCGGGCCTGGTTGGACTCATACCGTTTGATGTAATCGAGTGAGGTATCGCAGAAGCTGCATTTCGCCCAGTAGCAGCCATGGGCCAGCATCAGCTTGTTCCAGCGCCCGTCGCTCCACAGGCGGTGCATGGGGTTGGCTAACTCGATCACCGACAGGTATTTATCGAGCGGCAAATCCGAATAATCGGGGGTGCCTGTAACGATTTGCGGTATATCCGGCTCCTCCGATCCATTGAAAAAGGCAACAGCGCCGTCGACACAGGCAAAGGTGCGTTTCAGTTTTTCGAGGGTTCGCTGTCCGTCGAGATGCTGGACCAGGTGGAGCAGGGGTGCTTCCCCGTCATCCAGGGTGATGAAATCGGTATAATTGAAAACCCTTGGATCAGAAAGAGAGCGCAACTCCGTGTTGACAAATCCGCCGCCCATCACGATTTTCATCTCCGGATGATTTTGCCTGAGCCATTGTCCGCATTTCAGGGCGCTGTAAAGATTGCCGGGAAAAGGGATGGAGAGGGCAACCAGGGTGGGTTGATTGATCCTGATTTTTTCATCCAGCAGGGTTGTCGTGAGGGCGTCGATAAAACTTCCCGGAAGGCACAGTGCTGCATGCAGTTCATCAAAGGACGAGGCCGACCTTCCCAGCCGTTCGGCGTACCGGCTGAAGCCGAAATGGGGATCGATGGTTCCTGCAATCAGGTCGGCGATGTCTTCAAGGTACAGGGTGGCCAGGTGTTTTGCGCGGTCGTGGATCCCGAGATGGCCGAAATCGTGATCAAGGTCGGTGGTCTGCTTGAACCGGGAAGCCTCCGGAAGCCACTCCCCGCCGCAGATGAGATGGGCCAGTTCCGGATTCTTGCCTTGTAAAAAAGCGATCACCGGGCCGATGGTTCTGATATATTCATCCCTCATCTGCACCATCCTCCTCACATTGTCTGCCCGTTCGCCTGTCCGCTCGTTCACCTCCCTGAAAATCGCTGCCAATCCCTTCTCCGAAAAAATCGACAGGATCACCTCTATCCCCAGGTCGCACTGGTGCGATTGAATGTGCCGGGTGTTCATGAACCCTTTAAGGCATGTCGTTGCCGGATAAGGGGTATTCATCTGGGTAAAAGGAGCGGTAATGAAGAGGATCGACTGGCTCAAGGAAATAGAAAGTTAAGGGTTCCCTTCAGCGCGTAAAGGTAGTCAACCTTCATGCTGAAATATCCGTTTCGAATATTTTTTTCTCCCATCCATTGGAAAGTAAAAGAGTTTTTGTATTTTTGCACCCCAAATTCCTCCTTAGCTCAGTTGGTTAGAGCATCTGACTGTTAATCAGAGGGTCGCTAGTTCAAGTCTAGCAGGGGGAGCCAACAAAGACAGGG
>CAIVAT010000058.1 GCA_903903985.1 uncultured Bacteroidales bacterium
CCCGAAGTAAACATGGCCTGGCCGGAAGTCCTGGGAGGTGGCTATCATTATATGATGATCGACGGGAAATGGAAGGATACTGCAGGCATCACCCAGCCATTTAACTTCCATCTTGGCATTGGCCAGTTGTACCATGGGAACACAAGCAATACCGATTCAATTTATGCATTTGTGCAAAACTATTTTACCGTAAGCCTGCCGGGATCTGCTTTTACTATTCAGGATGGAGAGACCAAAACCTTCAATCTGCAAATGAATATTGAAAGCTGGTTTAAATCACCCCATACATTTGATTTCAACCATTGGGGTGGCGCAATTATGCAAAATCAGAACGCGATGCAGATGGTTAAGGAAAATGGTTGGGATGTATTTTCCATCTCAGGTAAGAAACACTGTCGCCTTGTCAAGGTTATCAATGACTCAAAAAGGGAAGTACTGAGCAGGCAGTAGGAAGTTTGCTATCTAATCCTGCTGTGTCAGAAACAGCAGCAGGTTGAACCATTGTATCCCTTTCCTGTTGGAAGAGAAGTGCTTATCCATGGATAACACCATCTTCGGATAATTATCAGGAATCTTCTCCAACGCTCCGAATTCACGGTCAATTGTGGACTGATCATGCAGAAGATAGGCAACCTGGATGTAAATCCTTTCGTCATCTCTCGAGGCAATGAAATCAATTTCCAATTCCTTGAGTTTACCTACATGAACTGTATATCTTCGGCTTAGTAACTCAAGGAAAACGATATTCTCAAGCCGTCCTGATATATCCTGTAATTTGTAACCGGTAAGTACATGATTGAGCCCTATATCGCCTGCGTAATACTTTTCATGGATCTCGAGGAGTCTTTTCCCTTTGATATCAAAACGGCTGGTTTGATGAAAAAGATAGGCAGAAGTCAGTATATTGAGGTAATTATGAATCGTATCCACGGATCCTTTTATTTTTTGCGACTTCAGGAAATCGGCGATTTTTTTAGAGGAGGTTATATTTCCGCAATTATCCGCCATAAAACGGGCCACTTTCTCCAACAAGGCAACATCGCGTAATCCATTTCTCGCCACAACATCTTTCAGCAGTATGGTATTGTATAAAGAACCAATGTACTGTGCAATCACCTCATCATCGTATTCCATCTTGTGAATGCCGGGAAACCCTCCCCACTTCATGAATACCCCGAATTCCGATTCCCATTGTGCAGGATCACTGACCTGCCTGAATTTTAAAAATTCTGAGAACGTAAGGGTAAACATGGAAAACTCAACGTACCTGCCCGAAATATAAGTAGCCAACTCAGATGACAGCATTCTGGAATTTGATCCTGTAATAAATAAATCGGCAGTCTGATCGGCTAAAAACCCAGAAACCGCTTTTTCCCAACCATTGATTTCCTGCACTTCGTCAATAAATAAAAAGATCTTTCCGGAGATCTTTTCACATTGATTTTTTACATATTTATTCAGATCATTGTAATCCTGAATGAAATCGAATTCAAGGGAATCTTTGTTTATCAGGAAGATATTCCCGGGATCGACCCCGGTTTCAGTCAATGAGTGGCAAATCATTTTCAGAAAGGTGCTTTTACCACAACGACGGATTCCTGTGATGACTTTGATCACAGGTTTTCCTATAAATGGCTCTAATTTTTTGATATATCTTTCACGAAGTATCATAAAATTAAGATTATGATTGGAACTTCACAAAAATACTAAAAATATTACGATCATACTCGTAATATTAATCTCCTCAGTTCAATTCCCCGCCTGTAAATCGGAATCGAATCAGGGGCTCTGCCCCAGGGTTCGTCCCAGTTAATTTATTTCTCCGAATTCAAATTTATCATGGAGTCAGGGGATGATTTTTATATAAGGTTTCCTGAGATACAGAGTGAAAATAGCAGTCAGTAAAACCATTAAAAAGATTTTTTACACCCCGGCTTTTCAATAATCTAAAGTCACGATACGGCCTTTGGTGAAATTGAAGAACTTATCTTTTTCAGCGACAATGATCCCCGGGCGAAGGTCTTCCGCCTTATAACCGGCCACTTTCATGCAGGTAGGGCAGGCCATGACAATCACTTTCTTTGCAGCCAGTTGGTCAAGCAGTTCATATAAAGTGGGGAAGTCCTTGAATTTCATATCCTTTGAAGTTTTCATCACAAGTTCCACTCCTTTGATATCTAAATAGACAAGTACATCTTTATCCATCGACATCATCACAGCCATTTTCAATGCCATCAGTACTTTGTGAGGATTCTCGTATCCGGATGAGATATGCAGGAAAATCCCGTCTTTTAACATACAGCAGGAATCAACCTTCCCGACCTTAACCGTTATGTCGTCAACATTCGCGGTTTTATTACCCGCTTGCTGGCAGGCAGTAAAAGCCAATACCAACAATCCCAAAAAGAAAAACTTTTTCATAATGAAAGAATTTAGGTTAATAATGAAGATTTCTTTATATCTGACAGATTCTTATTTGATCACCCTTTGATACTGATTTGCGAAAGCATCTCATGATTTTTTATTTCAATTGCTTTACCTTTCATTTCAATCAAACCATCTTCATTAAATGCGTTTAATACGCGTGAAACGGTTTCCTGTGTAGTCCCTATCAGATCACCAAACTCACTTCTGCTGATGGGAAGGGAAAAAGAACTCTTATTAAAAATATCATTCGCAAAGAAAAGAATGGTATCAGCTACCAGGCCGTTTACATGCTTCTGGGAACGGGCAACACAACGCCTGTATTGATTAAGTTCATTTTGGCAAAGATGCATAATGATCTCATACGCAAACTTCCCGTTCCGGTCGATCAGCATTTTAAAAGTTCCGATATCAATGAAGCAGGCCCTGGTTTCAAGAAGGGCAGAAGCTGAATATTGGTTTATTTTATCACCCAGGGTTGTTGGTATTCCCAGATAAGCCGGGGCTTTGATAATATTCAGGATCTGGTGTTTCTGGTTCCATTCCATTGAAGTCTTCACCAGTCCTTCTTTCAGATAGATGATATTGGATGATAACGAATCCTGTTTTATTATGGTTTCACCTTTTTTAAAAACAGCCTCGGCACAGTTTTCCCCCAATAGCTTTAATTGTAGTTCATCGAGAAACCCTACAGCGGCTGATTTGATATCACAGGACAGGCATGTTTCCTTTACCATTTTATGATTTTTTGATCCGGATCATATTTTAATTTGATCAACATCACTTTTTAAAGTGATTTGTTGGTGAGCAAACATACTGTTTGTTAATTAGTTCACAGCTAAATTAGCAAAAAAATACAAACCCTAAAAAATATAGTGTATGGCAAAGAAAATGACAATCGCTCTTTACACCGGGAGCTTTGATAAACTTACCGCTACGGGTGTTATCATAAATGGTGCGGTAGCCGATGATATGGATGTTGAGATCTACGTGCTGATGATGGGTGCCAATGCCTTCAAAAAGGAAAACATTGGCAAGATGGAAAACATGGCTGAACTGGCCGACAAGAAAGATGAATTCATCGCATCGCTTGAGCGCCTTAAAATCCCGACCTGGATGGATTTTTTCAAACAGGCCAAAGAAGCCGGGAATGTCAAGATCCGTATTTGCGGACTGGCTGGCAAGATCTGGAACGGGACCGAACTGGAACATTTCAACGGTCTGCCCGAGGATATTTGCGGCATTGGCGAGTACATTGCTTCGACCCAGACAGCCGATGTGAATTTGTTTATTTAACCTAAAGACGAAATTATGACTACGGAAGAACTGAAAAACCTGCAAATTGATAAAGTGGTTGATGCCCGGGGAACTGCATGCCCCGGACCTTTAATGGCGACTAAGAAAGCGCTTGGTGAAATGAAAAGCGGTGAACTCGTCGAGGTCCTGTCATCTGATGGGGGAACGAAACGTGATGTCCCCATGTGGGCCGAGAGGAAAGGGTTTCAATATCTTGGTGATGTTCTTGAAGACGGTTATTTCAGGTTGTATATCAGAAAATAATCTTAACCTGCATTCACACAAATGAATACTCCGAAGATTCTCGTTTTTTCAACCGAGAAGATCTCCGATCCTGCTTTGGACTTTGCCGGGCTCATGAAACTGCATTACCCTGCTTCGGTACATGCTATTGTTCTGCCTTGTTCAAGCTCGGTAAGGCCCGAATGGATCATACATGCCTTTGAATCCGGATTTAAAGGGGTTTATATTGCAGCCGACGGCTCTGATTGTCCATATGGAGAAAGCTGTATTGCCAAAACCGCGAAAATAGTCGAAAGATCTCATGTTTTGATGAAGGAGAAAGGGATTCCTACCGACAGGCTCCGTATGGCTGCCGTTTGCTCGGTTTGCGCCGAGATATTTGTGAAACAGATAAATATTTTCGCCGAAGAATTGAACGCTTCGCTGAAGAAGGAGGATTAAATTATGGAGGATATTCTTCAGGATAGTTCTGTTAAAGTAGCCGATTCTCTTGTCGTTGGTGGAGGGATTGCAGGGCTTGAAGCGGCCCTCAACCTTGCGAACACAGGGCAACAGGTAGTTGTTGTTGAAAAGGATCTTTCAGTAGGAGGAAGAATGATCCATCTGAGTAAGGTGTTTCCCACCCTTGACTGCTCGGCTTGCATTACAACTCCAAAGGTTTCTGAGGCAGCACGCCATCCGCATATAAATATCATAACAAACTGCGAGCTTAAACAAATATCTTCCGATGAAAATTCATACTGGCATGTTCAGATACAATTAAATCCGAGGTATGTCAATGAAGCCTTATGCACAGGATGCCAGGATTGTGAGGAAGCATGCCCGGTAGTTGTGAGGGATGAATACCAGTATAACCTGGTAGGCCGTAAAGCCGCTTTTATCCCGTTTAGTATTGCAAGCCCCCGGGTTGCTGCAATCGACATAGACAATTGTATTCTTTGTGGAGCCTGTGAAAAAGCCTGCGGGCCCGGCGCGATTGATTTTTCCCAGGAACCCGTTCAAACAGAATGGGTGGTAAAAAGCATCATTATTGCGACCGGGTTTAAACTGTTTGATTCTGATAAAATCATACGGTACGGGTCAGGAAAGTTTAAAAATGTACTTACTGCCATGCAAATGGAACGTCAGCTGGTTCCAACCCGCCCGTTCAATACTGTTCTCAGGCCGGGGGATGGGAAAATCCCTGAAAAAATAGCCTATGTGCTTTGCACCGGTTCCAGGGATGAATCTGTGGGTAATCCTATCTGTTCACAGATATGTTGCATGTATTCCATCAAACAGGCCCAGTTGCTGCTTGGGGCCTTACCTATGGTCGATGTCACGGTTTATTATCTTCATATAAGGGCATTTGGAAAAGGATTTGATGAGTTTTACCAGCAGGCCAAAATGATGGATGTGAATTTTATTAAGGGGAAAGTAGGGCGGATAAGGGAGCTCGAAAACGGAGACCTGGTGGTTCGATACGAAGACATTGCATCGGGACAGGTAATGGAAGCAACCTATGATCTCGTGGTTTTGTCGGTTGGGATCTTACCCAACATGGATGTTGAAAAAATAGAAGGTCTTGAAAAACTGGAGCTTGATCCTTTTAAATTCTTGAACCAGCGTCATGAAATGACGAACCCTTTTAAAACTAATCTTCCGGGAATATTTATGGCAGGTACAGCCAGCGGGCCCATGGATATACCTGATTCCATCCTTTCAGCCGGCGCTGTTTCGGCCCTCGTAAATAAATACAATAAACAATTACTGGAATCTACAATTAACAGTCTTGAAATCAC
>CAIVAT010000059.1 GCA_903903985.1 uncultured Bacteroidales bacterium
CGGACCAGGCGTATAGATGTTACCAACAAATCCACCATCAGGTAAAGCTGACCAAATAGCAGAAGTTGCACCGCCGCCAAAGGAGAAACCAGCCATCGTAGCTGTTTGATCGGAGCAGATCGTTTGATCAGGTCCGGCTTCCACTGTGGCAGGTGGATCAATTGTAACATCAAACGAGCATTGTTTCTGATTGCCCGACAAGTCCTTCACGGTATAGGTAACTGGTGTTGTCCCGACGCCGAACATGGAACCAGATGCTACATCAGAAGTCACGGTTTTCACCCCGCAATTGTCTGAGGCGGATAAGCCAGGGATCTGTCCAATGGTGGTATTGAATGCGATATGATAATTGGTAACGCATCCGGAACTCCATGTGCCAGAATTAGGTTTATATCCGTATGTTCCACCCCCGGGCATTCCGGTATTGGTTCCCATACCTGTGCAGACGGTTGAATTTACATACCAGCCATGGTCATAATTGCCCGGACTATCAGCTGAATAGTCATGGATGCCCGAAAACAGGAGGGTATACATATTCCCTGTAACCAAATAAGGCTGGGCATTCTGGGGGACATTGATTGTTATTGTCCCGCTAAAATAATTGGTGATCACGGAGTCATATACCCACATGGGGCATGAGTTAAACTGAGGCTGGGTGCCAGGATAGGGCACACATACCCCGTCGCCGCTATAAAGCGCCACATGCAAGGTAAATGGAAATACATCAATGTTATACAGACCCAGCGTAACGCTTTTCAAAACACCTGTTTTCCCGGCATGGAATGATTGCCATACCCACGGACCATTATCCACCCATGCGCCACCAGCCGAACCCGGAGGAGGATCACATGTTAGTTCATTAATATCGGAGACATAGTTAACCCAGCTTACTTTCTGAGACCCGCACACTGTTATGGGAGCAGGACATACAATTGTCGGATCAACATTGTCAATGATGTTGATGGTCTGGTTGCAAGTAGTAGCATTGCCGGAGGCATCCTTCACTGTCCATAAACGGGTTACAACGAGCGGGCATATATTTGCCTTGCTGTCCTTGTAGGAATAATAAGTAACACCGCAGACATCCGTAGCCGTTCCACCTTCCGTTCCAAACTGGGCTGCTGAAACTGACACTTCGGTCTCACTATAACCGAGTGGAGTAATGGCGAGCGTTGAACAACCAAAGAATTGCTTTGCTGGCGGGCATGCTGATATTACAGGAGCCACGTGATCTTCTACTGTTACTGTAAAGCTGCATGCTTTAGTGTGACCACAGGCATCAGCAGTATTACAATTAACTGTTGTCGTTCCCTTCGCGAATGATGTCCCGCTGGCGGGCAGGGATGAAACTTCCAGTTTCCGCACTAAACTGGTATTTTCAATAGCCAGTTTGTCGGCAGCAATGAAATTAAACCACATATAGCGGTTTCCACCAACGGTTGCAATGGCATCAGTACCTGTTATCGAGGTTGTCCAAATCACACTGCCTGATTGATTAATGATGGTAAAATCTACAGCGAGGAAACCTGCATCATTTCGCGATTCCCATTTCATCGTGTACCATCCTGACGGAGTGCCGGAAGGAATCGAGGCGTGAGGTTGTGCCTGGATTTCAGCAGGAGTCATTCCCGGTATGGCATCACTGGAGCCGTTGCCAACACAAACATAAATACCGGTATTATCCCCTGCAACATGATATACGAAATCACGCAGGAATCCACCGGTGTTGTTGCTTACAGCCTGGTCAAGATCCCAGCCGTAGTCGCCGGTAGCAAGCCGTGGATCACTCATGTTGAAAAACACATCCACACTTGATATGAAACCCAATCCAAATGTGCCATTATAGCCACCCAGGCGACAAAAAGCACCCGTTGTATTGGGGATAATATTTGCAGTAGAATTGATAACTGCGTGTGCACCTCCTGATTTTGAGTTAATCCCGTCCGTACCGGAGGGTACCCTTGCGATCGCACTGGCGTAATCATTCCAGTCGGTCGATGGATTATTATCGGAGTTGCCGCTTAACCACGCAGGATTTTCAAAACCCTGGAAGTATCCAAAATCTGTCGCAGTGGGAGCGGTGTAAGTTACCACTGCCGAGCAGTACCCGGGATCAGTATCCTTCGTAATATTTGAAGGACAAGCAGTCAGAACAGGATCGGTAACA
This sequence comes from uncultured Bacteroidales bacterium, assembly GCA_903903985.1. GTDB lineage: Bacteria > Bacteroidota > Bacteroidia > Bacteroidales > FEN-979 > CAIVAT01. Next base: position 2,168 of record CAIVAT010000059.1, read on the forward strand.
TCAGTCACCGTGATCTTCTGTTGACATGTTGCTGTACTTCCACAGGAGTTGGTTACTGACCATGTACGCGTAATAAATCCCGTTGAATTGCATTGGTCCAGTTTGCTTCTGTCATCATTAAATGTAATTGTTGATGATGCATTGCAATCAGTTGCAGTGGCATAACCTGTTGCAAAAGGATCTTTTTCCTGGGTTTGATTTACGATAACATCAGGAGGACAGGTTATCTGTACCGCCGGTGCTGCGGTAACTGTAAATCTCCTGGTACAGGTGAGATTACCGCAATCACTTGCATAATTCCAGGTAACATCAACGTAGCCTCCGCATGCTGCAGGAGCCGCAGGAGTAGTCGGATCTGTGGTCAACGTGCCACTGCATCCCGATGCTGAAGTAGTTCCCAGCCATGCAGTAAATTTGGTATTGATCGCAGCCTGGCTTTGGCATGAGACTTCGGTAACGTTTTCCGCGCAAGTCAATTCAATCGGTGAGCCATGGCAACTTCCGGATACCGGTTGGAAACCAGGTACTGCAAGTTGATCATCTGTTCCATTGATAAGCCATGGAGTATAATCAACCGGGGGACTTGCTGCAGCAACTGCTGTTGCAACTGCAGTTGCAGAAGTGGCACCCCACCAGTTACATTCCATATCCAAAGCAAAAGAGCCTGTAGGAGGAACTTCAGTGTAGTCTTTTACAAGCTTGACTCCCGTGGTGTTGCCGGTAATGGAATTCTGATTGGCTCTAGTGGTGTTGGTATATCCAAATTCAGATGCAAGCAAGAACCCTTTGACATTGTTCTTGATGAAATTATTGGTAAACACTACATTCTGGTTCCCTGAAGTATAGCCCCAAATCTCCGTTGTTGAATAGACCCCAATAGAGTTGGCCTTCATCTGACCATCAACCGTGTTTTGTGTAAATACAGGAGTTGTGCTTGCAGAATAAGACCCGGCACAGGTCAGTCCGACTTCAACATTGGTAATAGTGTTTTTTTGCACCAATACATTCTTATACGGTGCAAATACAAAGATCCCATATCCGTTGACAGGACTATTGCTGATATCATTATTTTCGATTACATCAGCAGTGCCGGTTCCACTACCACTGTTATCAGTGTGGATTCCACTTCCCGAATTGGTAACTGTATTCCCTGTATAGGTAGTTCCGGTTGACCAGTTGGAAGCAATTGCATCATTGGCATCACTAACGATATTGCTGGTGAAAGCACCTGATCCACCGAAATTGAACATTGCGATCGAAGCAGATTCACCATTAACATTGTTAACCGTATTATTATAAAAATTAAAGGATCCTCCGGAAGATGCATACAAACCGCGCAGATAGATGTTTTGAACCTTTACATTGTTTACATTCAAATTGTTGTAAACACCTGCAGCATGATTGGTAATGATACCATTCCGTGCATCGACATCTATTCCGTTTGAAAGTACACCGCTTGTAAGAGATGGGTTATTACCGTCCACCGTAAGTTTCTGGATCGTTACATTATCTGCCTGTACAAGGAAAACATTACTTGATCCGGCACATAATGATCCTCCGCCACCTCCACCACAGTTAGGATTGGAAATAGCTGGGAAGACCTTGGTAATCCCGATGCCACCGCCCTGGATGGTTACACCATACCATACGGTCACATTCTCGATGAAATCATTGTTGCTGGCTGTCAGCACTACCCCTGAAGTGGTATTGTCGTAAGCTTCATCCACGGCATACTGGATACATCCGAATACGGCCTCAGGCATCGTGTTGTTATTGACATATTTATCATAAACATTGCCGCCATTAACATCACCGGCAACATCAAGCCACAGGTGTATCTTGTTGTCAGAGAAGGTGTTTATGCCAAATGTGGATCCCCCATGCTGATAGGATGATAATCCTATTTCGTTCCCGCTGAGATTATTAGTTGAAACATTGCAGGCACCGGATTGGTAGAGCAGGATTCCGGAAGCTGTCCATGTGTGAGGATGTTCAACCTTATTCCAGATGTTCTTGGAAACAATATTTCCGGTAATGGTAGCAGTCGCTCCAGACATCACGCAAATACCATTTTGAGCCGTAACTTCACCAACATTCTGTCCGGTAACGGTATTGCCCGTGATGGTTGCAGCAGTACCTGTTCCTTTTAAATAGATGCCGCCTTTTTGATAATCTTCAACGATGTTGCCGGTGATCGTAAGGTTCTGTGTCATCGTGCCATCGTGAACGCCATAATAAGCGTGGCCCATCTGCATTCCACTGAAAGCGCCTGCATCATGGATGCCGGTAATTTTATTGTCAGTGAATGTACCATTGGCTTCATAATATAAGGCGCCAACAAACCAGTCAACAGTTCTGCCGCCATTGCCATCAATGGCTATTTTGCTTATATTGACCGTATTGGCATTGCCGTAGGCATAGATCACCGGGTGTGCATTGTTCCAGGCAACACTTGGGAAGGTTGAAGGAGGCGTCACGAAAGTTTTGGTCCTGTCCAGTCCGATGATATTCAGACTCATCCCGATTTGAACCTGTTCCGGATAAGTGCCGGCATCAACATAAATGGTTGAACCTGCAACAGCAACGGAAACTGCCTTGCCAATGGTGGCGAATGGAGCAGATGGCGTACCATTGCCTGTCAGATCATTTCCGGCAATTGTCGTATACCCTTCTGTTCCATCCCAGATATCGTTTACATAGAGGTTAACAGCGCCTGTACAGGTGCCGCTTGCAGGATAGAATCCCGGAGGACTTCCAGTATTGGTACCGCTTACAAGCCATGGATCATAGGTGATATTCCCGTTGATCTTTGCAGCAACACCGCTAACGGTATTGATTCCATACCAGTTACAGGTCGCGTTCAGGGCAGATGCTCCAGCCCAGTTGAGTTCTGTAAAATTGGTAAACGAATTCTGATGGAGCTGTGTTCCTGACGCAATTCCAGTACCGGGGGCATAAGTGAATCCCCGGAAACCCTGGTTTACTGCACTTACAAGGTTATTCTCAATGGTAGCATTGCTAACAAGGTTGATCAGTTGGATGGCCCGGCAGTTCAAGGTCGAAGCCCCAATACCTGTGATGGTATTACCTGTGATGATCGGATTTGAAATATCACCGGCTATTCCTGCACCTGCTTCTCCATTCCAGAGACTGATACCACGGCGATTTGCTATTAATCCCGTGATTGTGTTGTCTGTTATCTGGATACCGGTGTATTTACCGCTACCCAGGTTCGATGTGTAAGGATAATTCCTGTAGGAACTGGCAAAAGATACACCGGTGGCATTACCTGTACCTGATCCTGTTGACAGATCAATCGTATTGTGATGAATCTTCTGAAGTGTGGTTACATCCAATCCGCCGTAAGTCATATAGAAAATGGGATCAATGCCATACGCACCAGCGTCAAGGGTGTTGTCGCTTAAATTTGTTGCGCCTTCATGTTTTTCAATCAACATTGCATTAGAGCCAGTTTGCGAAATTATATTGCTGGTGAAGTCAAGACTTTCCTTGCCGCCATTCGAATAGAAACCATAATCCTGCTCGTCGTTTGCATTGTTGGTTCCAAGAATCCTGTTATTCGAGATCGTATAAGTATTTCCTGACAAGCCTGATTGGGCATAGATGCCAACATTTAATAAATTATCTCCGCCATCACCAGGAGAAGAAGGCCCTCCGGCTTTCTTGACGGTGAATCCATCGAATGTCACATCCCCGGTGGCTGTTATTCTGACAAGTCCGGTTGTGGTGAGTGAGGCAGAACCGCCATCAATGGTCGTCGTTGCATATCCTGCGCCTAAAACAGTTAGTGATTTGTTGATCAGTACCTGGTTGTCGGTATAGTTGCCTGCATCTACGTGAACGGTCCAACCTGGACTTCCTGCTGCATCAACCCCGCGCTGGATCAGTGCGAACGTGTTAGGTGCAACATAACTACCAATTGTCACATAGGCGTTGAGGGCTTTAACAGTTACGAATCCAAGGGTCGCAAGGTCGATTTTGTGGTCGATCTTGTCTTCTGTGGCGAATAATTCAGACAATGTCATGGCAGAACCCAGCTTGGAATTGAAAGTAACCGCCGTAGCATCAATGTTAAAGGCATTGTCGATCAGCTGGATGAATTTGCTGGTCTGGCCGTTTAATGCAAGGTTTCCAACCGGTGAAAACACCTTGGCATTGGTGCCTTCCACGATGAGACCGTTTGCGCCGCCATTCACGATAACTCCTGCACCGATGGTAAGGTATACATTCCCGTGGGTGCTGCTCGGATGGTCGTGAAGGCGTATGCCTGTACCTGTTGCCAGTGGAGTAATGGTAACGCCGCTGATGGTCGCATTGGCACCATCACCGCCATTACTGCCAAAATAGCCTTCCCAATTATTGGCAAAAACACCGTTGGTAACATTTGAAACGGTACCGCCGCTGATAAGGGCAGGGCTGGTTGATGCCACGTTCCATACCTGGTAACCATGGGCAGGTATTGTCAGGCCTGCACCATTCATCGTATTGGTGGTGCAAGTCCAAGGCACTGAAAGAGAAGCCAGTAAAATGCCATCCCAGTAGTTGGTTTCATTGGCATTGGCTAAGGCTGTCAGGGTGTTATAAGATAAAGTATACGGGGACGCAGGGCCATAGTGGAGATTGTGGAAAATACCACGACGCCGTGACTGGATCTTGTTATGATCGATCACCTGGAACGTTGCCAAACCTGGATTCGCCTGGCTGAAATTTCCTGTTTGAACACCCATGCGCACATTGTACATCTCGTTGTAAGCAACCTTTGCATATTGGTTGTTATAAAGCAGCACACCGCCACCCCAGGAATTCATATTGTTATTCGGATCCGTATCCGGATCAAGGTAAGTTCCAAGGTCCATGATCCTGTTGTTGACGATTTCATGACCCGTCGTAGCAGGAGCACTGTATGTTGCACCGAACAGAGTCACCCCGAAATAGGTGAGGTTTTTAATGATATTGTTTGATACCTTCAGGTTGCCGATGTTATCAACATACACGGTAACAGCTTCGGCTGCGTCAAGGTCGGCGCCATTTGTTCCGAGGATGCCACTGGTAAGATAAGGATTGTCGCCGTCAATTGTAAACCCGTCGACATTCACATCGTTTGCTCTGATCTTGATGATCTCACCAAATTTACTGGATGTTGCCGGATGTATGATCGCCTCGGCACCACGTGAACCGGTGTTTGGGTCAACCAGGTAGTTGGGACCACGGATGTCAAGTGACTTGGTTACCATGATATCCTCGCTATAGGTTCCGGCAGCCACCGTAATAACGTCATGGTCGCCAGGATCATTATTTGTTGCAGCAGCATCAATCGCCTCCTGTATCTTGCAATACCCGATACCCGTATTAACATTAACAACAGGCCGTACAGGAGTAGTCCATGCGGGGGTGTTGAATACATCGAAGAAACTGCTGTATATCGGAGATCCGCCAGGTCCGGCAATTTCGTTGGCACTTTCATCTGTGCTCCATACAAAGTTTGGTGATGTTCCGGCGGCAGAAGGAAGTAGTTTGAAATGCAGGGTAAATAAAACCTCATCCTCGGAAAGGAATATACCCGTAATGCTATTCCAGCCAAGAATAAACTTTCCAGGCAGGGCATTTGCACTAGCTGTAGCGGAAATTTTTGGATTTAACGTAACCTCTCCACCCGACAAAAATTCAAAGATAGCGGGGTTAAAGGTTAAGTACATCGAAATGGCACCAACATTGGAAAAATCCTTGACTTTTACATCAACATCATAATTATAGCATGAAACCGCTGTTGGTGATTGAACTGTTATTTTTGGGGCCGGGTCACCTGGCTCCAGGTCAACTGTAAACACATCTCCATTGTTCAGCGTGATGTTAATATTATCAAGATAAGATAGCATAACGTTGTTCCAGGCACTCCCGGTAGAAATTGATATGTATTTTACCGTAGCGGCGCCATAATCATAGAAGGTTCCGGGAGCCCAAAATGGCGATGTAGAACTCCAGTCAATGGCACCTGCCTGCAGGTCGGCTAGAGTCGGAGCATTGCTATATCCGGCCGGGGAATGATTTGAATCAAAAAATGTCATTTGATTCGTTCCGGCGGCTGTCTGATGACTCGACCAAACATTGTAGGGTGCATTGTAGTTGATGTAATACATGGGTTCGGATGTCAGGCGTTCGCCGTACCATCCATGGTTCGTCCCAACAGTGTATATACTCCAGTAAAAATCCACATTCGTGCCCAGTGGGAGTACTTTTTGTGTTGAAAAGGACATTGAGGCAATCTGGTCAATTGTGAAAGAGCCCAAAGAGGCCAGGGGAAGATACAATTCCATCTTTGATGCCGCCTGGTTGTTATACCATGATCCTGCACCAATGACCTGCTGGGATGTTGTTGCAACCCCTCCGACGGCCGTGGCAGTCAACCCGTATAACTTCACGTTGTAGCTGGCTGAAAATGCAACATTGCAAAATGCTAATAAAGCAATGAGCAGCGTGAAAATTTTTTTCATAATTTTTTCTTTAAATGGTTAATTGGTTAGTCAAGATTAATCAGGATGTATATGGAGAAATGCATCATTTTTCCATGCAAAGCCTTACGGCCCGCGGGCAAACAACCTCCCCGAACAGGCTCGCGTAAAGTTGCCTGAACAGTGACCTGAAAACGTTGCCGGGCTTATCATTGATTGTAGGTTGCATTGTTTGTGCGCTCCTCGACAACCCGGTCAATATTTATCCTCAAATCCTTTAGCTTCAGAGGCATCCTGACCGTCTTATACTGGCATTCACTGAACAGGGAGATGATCTCATCATACTCTTCACTGGCCATCAGCAATACCTCTAGTTCTTTATAATTGTCGTTGATGTATTTTAACACCGCTGCATCCCGCATATGGTTGATGATCAGTACTGCAAGATCGATCGGGTGATCATTCAGTATCCGGATGGTGGACTCGGTGTTGTGCGAAAAAAAACAATTGTCTTTGTTCGTTTGCAGGAAATCATCAATCTCTGATTGAATTTCCGGGTCATGGTGAATGAATAAAAGGTTCATTTCGGAAATATTTAAAAGTGGTTGGCAAACTATTTTCAGCTTTTAAAGATGGATTGCGTCTTTCGACACATTCTGGGCGAACCGCTGGCGTAGATCCTGCACGCCATAAGACTTTGTTAATATATTGAATATGAATGATATGATATTGTTACATCCTTATTTCAATAGTGGTTTGCCGTAACTTTATTATATGGAAACCAGCTATTGCGCACATGGTCTTTTACATTTAATTTTAACTTGTCATTTTACATTATCTTCCGGCAAAGAAGCGAGTATGTGAAATGCGAATTATTGTTTCCAGTATGGATTGAACATCTGGACCGAGTTTGTATTTTATGATATCTGACCTTTGTGGAGTCAACACCTTGCAATTAGCATGCCGAAACTTATAATGGCATGAATATGAGGATTTTACGTGACTCAGAAGGACTCATAATTGAGCCCAGGTGCCCGATTCCGGACGCTTGTGCAGTTAATTCATTGGAAAATAAGCGCTTAACAATAATGCCCGGAAACGGGCACTGGACAGGACCGGACACAATCGTATCGGTTTACCTAACAATTACCTTGATGACTCCTGCTTGAAAGTCTGAATTTCTTAGAGCTATGTCACATTTGAAAAAAATCAAGGCATCATTCAACAACGTCATTTGATTAAAAATCTGGTGATTACCGTTTTAATCAAATTTCAATGTACTAATTTTCAATTATATAATGCTTGGCAGCGCTCAATTTCATTCTGCTTCTCCAAACTGCCTCCATGCTTTCATTCGATAAGCATTCAATCAACATTCAATAAGCATTCGATAAGCATTCAGCTTCATTATGTCCTTTTGGGTTGTGCTCGCACGGACCAATGCTTGGTTCACAGAGTTCCACAGAGGAGTCACAGAGATTCACAGAGAATGGAAAAACAGCTTTTTAAAATTACATATAAATAAATGGGAACAAATTCAAAGATCAAACGCTGTGTCTCTCTGTGACTCCTCTGTGGAACTCAGTGTAATTTATTGTAATTCAGATAATCTTGACTAACTAACAGCTAAGAGAACGAAAATAGAAATGTATAAAGAGTAGTCTCCAAGGGGAGGGCCGGGGATGGTTCATATTCAATAAGATATGAAAAATAAATATCGCCAGTTAAGATCTGAATTTTTGGAATGAATAAAATTTAAACGGACTCTTAAAATCTGTAAATTTCCAGGTTTTAGTGTTATATTAGCCAAACAAATATTGACAGCATGTTTTGTCATGCTTAGCCCTTGAGGGATTCATGTCATGTTCTCCAGAAAAATTTGTTTCGCCATGAAAAATACCATTGCTTTTCTGACTTTCTTCCTGTTTATGTGCTTCAGCGGTTTCGCACAGGTAAGCATCAGCACCGGCAACAGCACCCCCGATCAGTCGGCCATGCTTGATGTGCAATCCTCCTTGAGGGGAGTGCTGTTGCCCAGGGTTTCTCTTACCGCTGCCAACATTGCCGCACCCATTGTCTCTCCTGCTGTGGGACTCATTATTTACAACACAGCGGCTGCAGGCACTACTCCGAATAATGTGCATGCAGGTTATTATCAGTGGGATGGTACGAAATGGGTTGCCGTGTCTCCTCCCAATGGAGTGAATATCGGGGATATGCTTTACTGGAGCGGTACGCAATGGTTAACAGTGCCTGTTGGCACCAACGGACAGGTGTTGACTTTGAACAATGGGATCCCGGTATGGGTGCCGTCTTCTTCCGCAGTTCCTCAACTACCCGCACTCGTCACAAATGCCGCATCCGGTATCTCTGCTGTTTCTGCAATCAGTGGAGGCATTGTCAGTGACGGAGGTGCACCCGTTACGGCAAGAGGGATGTGCTGGAGTTCATCCCATAACCCGACAACTGCTGATTTCAAAACGACAGATGGGGCAGGAGCAGGGTCGTTCAGCAGTAATCTGACCGGATTAACCGTCAACCGCAGCTATTTTGCAAGAGCCTGGGCAACCAACAGTGTTGGAACCTCCTATGGGAATGAAATTGGTTTTACCACGCTGAATGGTGTTATTGGTTTGACAACCCATGTTGTTGCATCCATCAAAGCAATTTCAGCAGTCAGTGGCGGGACAATCACCAATGATGAAGGTTTGGGGATCATCGCGAAGGGCGTTTGCTGGAGTACAAGTCCGAATCCGACCATTGCCGACAGCAAAACGACTGACGGAACAGGATCGGGGACCTTTTCCAGTATCCTCACAGGATTAACGGTTTCTACCTTGTATCATGTAAGGGCCTATGCCACAAACAGCGTCGGGACTTCCTATGGCAACGAGGTCAGCTTTACAACCCAGACCGGAGCGATCAGTTTGACCACGAATGCCATTACAAATATAACGGGTACAAGGGCGGTGAGCGGAGGGTATATTTCCGGTGATGGCGGAGACAGTGTTTTAGCCAGGGGTGTATGCTGGGGCATAACAGCCAATCCGACAATCGCAAACAATATAACGATCAATAACTCTGACACTGGCACTTTTACGAGTGACCTCACAGGGATGGCATTGAATACGACTTACTTTGTCAGGGCCTATGCAACGAACAACGTGGGAACCTGCTATGGAAATGAGTTGAGTTTTAAGACAGCCTTATTTCCTTCTGTGGGAGATTATTACCAGGGAGGCATTGTGTTCTATGTTGACGGAACAGGACACCATGGGTTAATTGCAGCCACGACAGACCAGGCCGGAGGACCCTGGGGCTGCAGCGGAACTTCGATTCCGGGTACATCTACGGCAATAGGTACCGGACAGGCCAACACCACGGCCATTGTCAACCTGTGCAGCTCGCCTAACATTGCAGCCCGCCAGTGTGACCTCCTCGAAATGAACGGCTACAGCGACTGGTTTTTACCTTCTCTGGATGAACTGAATCAGATGTTCCTGAATAGTGATCTCACTGGCCCTTTTGGCAATGACTACTACTGGTGCTCGAGCGAGGCCAGCACGACAAATGCATGGATCATGCACTCCATATTTCGTATCCCGTATTCAGTTTCCAAGTCCACCATGTGCTATGTGAGGGCTGCACGTGCATTTTGAACGTGACGCGTGACACTTAATAAAACAACCATTTCCTGGCTCTATTGTCACTTGTCAATTGTCAATTGTCAATTGTCAATCGTCAATTGTCTATTGTCAATTGTCAATCGTAACTCGCTGATGCTCTTCCAATCCGCAATCGTATTTTCAAACGCTGATTGTCCCGGTTTTCCCATATAAATTCCGGGTTGAACGAATTGCATTTTACTTTTCCGGATTTTCTCTAAGTGAATGTGAATTTCTTTTGCGCCCGTGGATTCAATGACGGCGGCAGCGTTAGGTTCCTTGATCCCGCTTCCCGGCATGATGATGATGCGGCCGGCTGATTTATTGATCAAATCCCTGATCAATGGCGCTCCTTGCTGTGCGGTGGGTTGCTGGCCTGAAGTGAGGATCCGGTCAACGCCGAGGCCGATCAGATCTTCCATGGCCTGGAAAGGATCCGCAGTCATATCGAAGGCACGGTGACAGGTGACACCCATGGGACGGGCCATTTCTATCAACACCCTCATACGTTTCACGTCTAATGCTCCCCCGGGCAACAGGATACCGAAAACAACGCCATCGGCACCGAGATTTTTTGCCACCCTGATATCCTCCTTCATGATTTCAAATTCTTCTGTGGAATAGAGAAAGTCGCCTCCACGGGGCCTGATCATCACAAATAGATCAATTTGAAGTTTATTCCTGGCTAACCGGATACTCCCTGCGCTGGGTGTGGTTCCGCCATCATGCAGGTTTTCACATAATTCAACCCTTCCGGCGCCGCCTTTTTGCGCTTCGATGGCGGAAACAGCAGAATTCACACATGCTTCAATTATCATAAAAAAAACGCCTGACCATTTTATTAAAATCATCTTTGAACCGGATGCAGGTATCATGGCCGGAACCAGGCAGGATCCACAGGGATGCCCCGGGAATGGAACGGAAAATTTCCAGCGTGTGTTCCGGTTTGATGATGTCGTGGTCACCACAGATGACGAGAACAGGACAACGGATCTGCTGAAGTGAACTCCGGGGTATGTTTGGTTCGTTGATCATCAGGCGGGTCAGTTTGATCTGATTTTTCACCGCCGGATCTTGTTTTTGATTTTGAAGGGTAACAACCAGGTCTTTCATAAACCGGATATCAGCGGAAGAAACGGCGGTTGAATCCGGCCGGATGTTGGCCCCTGTCACTGCCAATTTTTTTACTTTTTCAGGATGCCTGATGGCCAGCAGAAGCCCGATGATGCCGCCATCGCTCCATCCCACCACGAAAGCTGAATCAAGGTGCATAGAATCGAGCAAAGAACTGAAATCATCAGCCATCATTTCATAGGAAAGAGAGTCGTGGAGATCGAATGATTTTCCCTGGGAGCGGCTGTCGGCGGCAATCACCTGATAATTTTCAGAGAAGAAAGGGATCTGCTCTTTCATCGATGCTATTGACCCGCCATTCCCATGGATCACCAGCAATGGGGCCCCTTTGCCATAAATTTCAACATATATGTTCAGGCCTCTTGTTTGATAATACCTTCCTGCTGCAGGATTGGCGCCATATTCAAACAGCGTGGCTGTATCTGCAGGTTGCTGTGAAAGTCCTTTCAGGGGAATACCCGGAAGAGCCAGCGTCAGCAAAACAAATATTAACCACTTCATAGGATAAGGCCCGGGTCAGGAAGAGGGTTGTGTCGGAAGGTTTCCCTGTTTCTTTTTCTTTCGCTTGGCGATCATCGCTTTTCCAAAGGAAAATGCTTTGGTCAGCACCGAAGAGGTTGCTGCAACATCATTGATGAGGGAGGAGGTGATGTTTTTAAACGAAAGTGCTTCCAGGATGTCCCTGTAGCCAGCATGGATGTTTTCTTCAGTTTTCATGATCTCCATCCGCAGCCGCAGTTTTTCCATCCTGAGATCATTCATGGAATGGATTTTTTCGGGCTTGACAAGATATCTTTTACTCGTTTTCATCTTTTTCCTCCATCAGGATTTTTGTTAAATGTGAAACCAATGGATTGATAAAAAACTGGTGCCTTTTAATGTAGATCAGCACGCCACCGAGCACATAAACGGCTGTGACGATGAGCGCACCGAGCCAGGCCGGGCCAATTGAATCACCAAACCCAAAGACAAAGGCCAGAGAAAGGAATAACAGCAGGAACATGGCCAGGATAAAGAAAATGACGGAGATGAGGAAAAAGGAAGCAAGTTTTGCGATCTTTTCCGTGAGGATCAGCTTTGTCAGGTCAATGCGCAAATTCACATAATCCTTGACATTCTCGGTCAGTAACGAAACATTGTCAGAAATTTTTCCAGGTGCCATCACTTTTCCTCCTTATCATCTTCCAGATGCTCTAAAGCAGAAAGTTCCTCTTTTTCATTTGATGCGAATGCCGATTTGAAGGCATTGACTTTCTCAGACAGATCATCCTGCATCATATCGGCGATACCCATGATGCGTTTTTTAAGCCGCTTACGGGTTTTTGAACCCTTCGCCGGGGCGATGAGCATGCCCACCCCGATTCCGGCTGCCAAGCCTGCCACTGCTGCAAGCATCATTTTTGATCCTGATTTTGCCATGGTTGGAATTTTAAATCGTTTTAGAATAGTGTAAAGTTAACTCTTTTCTGACATATGCCGAACAATCCGGAAATTACTCAGGAATTCATGGGCAATAATTTTAACAAAGCCATAGGCGGGTACGGCAACGATCATGCCGGCGATTCCTCCGAAACTGGCAGCGGCGATGACCACCAGGAAAATCTCCACCGGGTGTGCTTTCACGCTTTTCCCCTGGATCAATGGGGCAAAAACATTGTTGTCGATCGTCTGCACAACAAACATGGCGGCGAGAATGCGCAAGGCCATCGGCAGGATCATGGCATAATCTCCGGTGCTGATAACGCCCGTCACGCCGAGGATTACCCCCATGATCATGGAGATGATTCCTCCAAGGTAAGGAACGATGATAATGATACCTGTGAAGAATCCGATCACCAGCGGACTTTGTACGCCGACAAGGTACAGCGCAAGCGAATAGGTAATGATGTTCGCAATGATTTGAATGATGAGGCCGATGAAATACCTTGACAACAGAGCCCGGCTTTTAACCATAACCTTTTTAATCCGTTCATCATACTTCTCCGGGGTGATCAGGAGAATGAACCGCGGAAGCATTTTATGATCCTTCATGAAAAAGAAGGAGAGAAAAATGATCGAGAAAAGGTTAAAAAAGAACGTCCCGGTGAATGAAATGATGGAAGTAAGCACATTTGAAAACATACCGAAATCAATAATTTTCAGAATGGCTTGTTTCGCTGCCGATTCAATGGTGGTTCCACGCGGCATAATGCCAAAACGGATGAGCGTATGCTGAAAGCTTGATATTTCACTGCTATAATAGGCAACGAACTGCTTTCCGTCGATGCTGCTGATCATTTCCGCTTCATTCACCACAAGCGGGATGAACAGGCTGAACAAGCCGAAAAACAGCAACAGGATGAGCAGCAGCGTCAGCGTTACACTCAACACGTGTGGGAATGCAAACCTGCCGATTTTGATCCTGTCGAATTGTTCTACCAAAGGAGCCCCGATAATAGAAATAACTCCGGCTATAATAATGAAAATAAAGATGTTAGAAAAATACCAAACGATGAATCCCAGCACCGCGGCGATCAGGATCACGAAAAAAAGTTTATTTTTCTGATAAAGTTCTCGCATGTATGAATAATGAGCTGTCAACAGGTTGATGAAACAAATATAAAGAATACTGCGGAAAGGAATTTATTGTCTGATTATTTTTATGGTTTCAGTTCTTACCCCGGATATCACCCGGATAATGTATATGCCGGGAAGTTCTTCTGCCAGTGACAATGCATAATTCCCATTTCCCGGCAATTTCGTATTCAACACTTTTTTTCCATGTATCCCCGAAATTTCTACAGTGATACCAATTGTTTCAGGATCACCCTTGATTTCCAGGAAGAAAAGGCCTGATGTGGGATTGGGGTAAACCCGGAAAAAAGGTCGAGCAGGTGCAAGATGTTGTTCCTGCTCAATGCTGGCAAACGGGATGGCCGGAGCTTTCTGAGGAATGCAATATTGTTCGTTGCCGGTGATATACCCGTGCATATAGCCACCGGTTTTTACACTTGTTCCTGGCAGGTAAATGATATTCCGGCCTGCAATCATGATGGCACTTCCTGTGTTCTGTACCACAAATTCAGATCCGTTTCCGGCGATAAAAACTGTTTGGATCGCATTGTAACATTCAGATTGTCCGCCCGGGATGATGATGTCCTGAACCACCAGGGTTAACGGGATCCTGCCTGAGATCGTGAAGTCGTCATTGCTGAAATCATATATGCCGGGATCTGTTGCACTGATGATCCTGATATTATAATCATTTCCGGTTGTCTGATCGTTGGGAATAGTCCATGCATAGATACCTGCCGGAGGTGCGGGAGCAATGATCACCTGGTAGAATGATCCGCCCTTATAAAGCTCGATTATTATATTTCCGCTGATATTGGTGTTCCATGTGATCTGGTGAGTAGATCCCTGTTGCCAGTCTTCCCCGCCGTCTGGACTTGTAATGATAATAAATGGCTGCGGATTCACGGTAATGATCCCCGTTGGTACCGGTACCAATTCACCGAAAATTGCTTTGATGATGGCACTGCCGGCTGCATAGCCTGTGAACACGGCGCTTTTGGTGTCCCCTGCAGGCACAAGGTCGCCGGGCACGACGCCACCGGTGATATTTTCTAAATCCCAAGTTACCGCCAAATTGGCGACGAAGTTGTTCGAGGCATCCCGTGAAATGGCGTAGGCTGTCAACGACGATCCTGAAGCCAGCGATTGCGCCGGAACAAGGGTTCCCGATCCATTGGCTGCAGTTTCAACATTGATTTTTGTTGCAGTGCCTGCAGTAATCGTGATGATCCCTGAAGAGATAGGGGTTAACATGCCCGAAGATGCCCTGATATAGGCAGTTCCGGTGACATGGCCTGTAAACACGGCGCTTTTGCTGTCACCAGAACCTACCAGGTCGCCGGGTACGATGCCACCTGTAATGTTATCCAACACCCAAGTTGCCGCCACATTTGCGACAAAGTTGTTCGAGGCATCCCGTGAAATGGCATAGGCGGTCACCTGAGATCCTGAAGCCAGCGACTGTGCCGGGACAATGGTCCCGGATCCATTGGCGGCAGTTTCAACATTGACTTTTGTTGCAGCACCCGCAATGACCGTAATGGTCCCTGAAGAGGCAGGGGTTAATACCCCCGAAGATGCCCTGATATTTGCAGTTCCGATGATGTTGCCGGTAAACACGGCGCTTTTGCTGTCCCCTGCAGGAACCAGGTCGCCGGGTACAACACCACCGGTAATGTTTGCTAAATCCCAAGTTGCTAACACATTTGCGACGAAGTTGTTCGAGGCATCCCGTGAAATGGCGTAGGCTGTCACCGGAGATCCTGAAGCCACCGACTGTGCCGGGACAATGGTCCCGGATCCAGTGGCAGCAGTTTCCACACTGACTTTTGTTGCAGCGCCGGCAATGATCGTGATGGTCCCTGAAGAGGCAGGGGTTAACACGCTCGAAGTTGCCCTGATATTGGCAGTTCCGGTGACATGGCCTGTAAACACAGCGCTTTTGCTGTCACCAGAACCTACCAGGTCGCCGGGTACGATGCCACCGGTGATGTTTTCCAATGTCCATGTTGCTGCCACATTTGCGACAAAGTTGTTCGAGGCATCCCGTGAAATGGCATAACCAGTCACCGTAGATCCTGAAGCCACCGACTGTGCCGGGACAACGGTCCCCGATCCATTGGCCGCAGTTTCAACATTGATTTTTGTTGCAATGCCTGCAGTAATCGTGATGATCCCTGAAGATGCAGGGGTTAACATGCCCGAAGATGCCCTGACATTGGCAGTTCCGGTGACATGGCCTGTTAACACGGCGCTTTTGCTGTCTCCTGCAGGGACAAGGTCGCCGGGCACGACGCCACCGGTAATATTTTCTAAATCCCAAGTTACCGCCACATTTGCGACAAAGTTGTTCGAGGCATCCCGTGAAATGGCGTAGGCTGTCAACGACGATCCTGAAGCCAGCGATTGCGCCGGGACAATGGTCCCTGATCCATTGGGGGCAGTTTCAACACTGACTTTTGTTGCAGCGCCCGCAATGACCGTGATGGTCCCTGAAGATGCAGGGGTTAACACCCCCGAAGATGCCCTGATATTCGCAGTTCCGGTGACATGGCCTGTAAACACGGCGCTTTTGCTGTCACCAGAACCTACCAGGTCGCCGGGAACGACGCCACCGGTAATGTTTGCTAAATCCCAAGTTGCTAAAACATTTGCGACGAAGTTGTTCGAGGCATCCCGTGAAATGGCATAGACTGTCGCCGACGATCCTGAAGCCAGCGATTGTGCCGGGAGAATGGTCCCTGATCCATCGGCGACAGTTTCAACATTGATTTTTGTTGCGGCGCCGGCAATGACCGTGATGGTCCCTGAAGAGGCAGGGGTTAACACCCCCGAAGTTGCCCTGGTATTCGCAGTTCCGATGATGTGGCCTGTAAACACGGTGCTTTTGGTGTCACCTGCAGGGACCAAGTCGCCGGGTACGATGCCACCGGTGATATTCTCCAACGACCATGTTGCTGTCACATTTGCGACGAAGTTGTTCGAGGCATCCCGTGAAATGGCATAGGCGGTCACCGCCGATCCTGAAGCCAGCGATTGCGCCGGGACAATGGTCCCTGATCCATTGGCAGCAGTTTCCACACTGACTTTTGTTGTAGCGCCCGCAATGACCGTGATGATCCCTGAAGAGGCAGGGGTTAACACCCCCGAAGTTGCTTTGATATTCGCAGTTCCGATGACATGGCCTGTAAACACAGCGCTTTTGGTGTCACCTGCAGGGACCAGGTCGCCGGGTACGACGCCACCGGTAATGTTTGCTAAATCCCAAGTTGCTAACACATTTGCGACGAAGTTGTTCGAGGCATCCCGTGAAATGGCATAGGCGGTCATCGACGATCCTGAAGCCAGCGACTGTGCCGGGACAATATTTCCTGATCCATTGACCGCAGTTTCAACATTGACTTTTGCTGCAGTGCCGGCAATGAC
>CAIVAT010000060.1 GCA_903903985.1 uncultured Bacteroidales bacterium
GCTTTGAGCTCTTAAATTCCATCGGCCAAACTGTGCAAAACGGCAGTTTTATTGAAAAAACCGTTATACAAATGACTAGCCTTGTACACGGGGTTTATTTGTTAAAACTTCAAAATTGTAATACTTTTGAAGTTAAAAAGTTAATAAAAGAATAGGCATCTGTTTAAACCGGTTGGTGAGAAACCACCATGTTCAAATGGATATTCCATGCGACCATTGAAATCAAATTATTGTCAGATGAAAAGCGAAACAAGATTAATTATTGTTATCCTCGCATTGGTTACTGTTATCAATTACGGGAATGCACAAACTAATGCCGCCATTGCCAGCAAGAATGGCGTAATAAGCAGTCGGGAAAAAGTAGAAATGCTTTTCCCCGGAGGCAAAACAAAGGCACTGATTTTGAGCTTCGACGATGGGATGGTCGCTGACAGAAGGCTTGTAAGACTGATGAACGAATACGGCCTGATCGGAACTTTTCATCTCAATTCAAATAAACTTGGCACCAAAGATTATCTCACAAAGGAAGAAATTAAAGTTGTTTATAAAGGTCACGAAGTATCTGCACATACTGCTAATCACCCCAATCTTCCTGATATTTCCAGGGAAGAGGTTCTATACGAGGTGGGTGAAGACCGGAGAGAACTGGAACGCTTATCGGGTAATCTTGTAAGGGGAATGGCATACCCTTTTGGCAATTACAATGATTCAGTAATCGAAATAATCAACGGTCTTGGCATCGAGTATGCAAGGACCGTTAAAGACACTTATTCGTTTGGAATACCCAATGAATTTCTTAAATGGCACCCTACCATTCATCAATTTGGCAAGGCTTATTTTACTCCCGATAACCCGGAAAATGATAAAAAAGAATTAGCGGGTTTCTACCAGGTCGTAAATCATTTTCTTAAAACAGATAGTTTAGCGCTGCTGGATGTTTGGGGACATAGCTGGGAGAACGACGGTGCAGGAGACAGATGGACTGAAATGGAGAAATTCTTCAAAATGGTTTCTAGGAATCCTGAAATATATTACACCACACAAATAGGCCTGGTCGACTATATCAATGCTTTTAAAAACCTGAAATTCAGCGTTGATAAAAGCTTTGTAACAAATCTGAGTTCGATCAATGTCTTCATCAAGATGAAAGGCGAAGCGTTCAATATTGAACCAGGGAGCACCAGGCTCTTGGATTGATAAGAAAATCCATACTCAATTCTTCTGCTTTTCAGGGTGTCATCCAAAGGCACCCATTTTCCAAAACCATTCAGTGACAATAAACCATTATTGGGTGACACAACCATCCTGTCTGGTGATTCCATTTCCTCAAAGATTTCCCGCACAATACTTTTGCTCCATAATAAATAAAAAAAAAGCAATGAAAAAATCGAAATCGTTTCCCGGTTTTACCACCATAATCATGATCGCCGGAATTATTTTCACCTCCTGCGGGTGTAAAAAAGATAAAACAACCGTTAGCGGAGATTTGCAGGTCGTACCGCGTGAACCGGCCTATGCGGGCTGTTACCCGGTTGTCGGTACAAGTCAAACCAGATGCTGGGACAGCGCCGGCAACCTCATCACCCCTGTTTTGGGAGAAGCATTTTTCGGACAGGATTCCCAGTTTGAACATATAACTCCCGTTTACACTAAAAGCAGTGATGGGCTTACTGTTAAAGATGAAGTTACTGGTTTAACATGGCAAAAAACCTATGAAAAACCAACTTCCGGAGGCATGTATTACTGGGCCGAAACTCAAACTGAGGTTGACAATCTGAACAATCAAAACTACGGCGGTTACAACGATTGGCGCGTGCCGACCATCAAGGAACTATACTCTTTATGGAATGCAAGTGTAGGTTGGCCTTATATTAATACAAACTATTTTGACATTAAATATACAGATGAACAAGACCTTAGTCACGCTATATTCTGGAGCAGCGACAAATATACCGGTGTTTTGGGCAATGTATCTGAAGGTACGGCCGGCGCAGAACTTGCCTTTGGTGTGAATTTTGGCACCGGACATATAAAAGCTTACAGTATTGCTGAAGGGCCAATGCACTTTGTTCGTTGTGTGCGTGGCAATCTTGCGTATGGCATCAATTTATTTCAAAACAATGGCGACGGAACCATTTCCGATCTGGCTACCGGCCTCATGTGGCAACAGACCGACAACGGTTCGGGTATGGATTGGGAACACGCACTGGCTTATGCTCAAACGCAGAATAACGCAAATTACCTGGGGCACAACGATTGGCGGTTACCTAACTCGAAAGAACTTCAAAGTTTGGTCGATTACACGCGTTCGCCGTATGCAACTAACCCGGCTAATGTTGGTCCCGCAATAAATGCCATGTTCAGTTGTACCAGTATTATAAACGGTGGCGGAAAAGCTGACTATCCTTTTTACTGGACAGGTACATCGGCAATTCCAAATGCAAATGGTACGTATGCTTACGCCTGGCATGTGGCTTTTGGACTGGCAGATAATGGAAGCGGCGAAGACCTTCACGGCGCAGGTGCAGTGCGTTTCGATACTAAGACCGTAGGAACTATTGGTGGATTAAACTATGTGCGATTGGTAAGAAATATTAAATAATGAGAATATTGATGGTAAAGTGTTTACTGTTGAAGCCGGTAGCACAAAACAGTTAAATTAACTAACCCAAAAATAAATATGAAAAAATACCTCTTTATAATTTCCCTTTTCTTAACCCAAATCTCATATGCTCAGAACAACAGGCAAAAAATAAGGGGTGTCGTTATTGATAAGCTTTCTCAAACAACCCTTCCCGGGGCCACTGTTCAAATAATGAATGAAGCCGATAAAAGGGGAGCGGTAACCAATGGAAAGGGGATTTATGTTATTCCCGATGTATTGCCCGGCAGGTATGAACTGAAAATTTCGTATGTCGGCTACAAGGATGTATTTGCATCCAGCGTTGTCGTGACTTCGGGAAAAGAGACCATCCTTGATATTGCGATGGAAGAGGATATAAAATCCCTGAACGAGGTGGTGATCACAGCCAACAGCAAAGACAAAACCATCAACAGTTTATCCACCATCAGCGGCCGCACGTTTTCCATGGAAGAGGTGAACCGGTTTGCCGGCGGGCGAAGCGATCCTGCCCGGCTGGCTGCGAATTTTGCCGGCGTAAGCGCCACCGACGACAGCAGGAATGACATCGTGATCCGCGGTAATTCCCCGGTAGGGGTTTTATGGCGCATCGATGGCATGGATGCAACCAATCCCAACCATTTTGCATCCGTAGGCACCACAGGCGGTGCGGTGAGCGCTTTGAACACCAACATGCTGAAGAGCTCCGATTTCTTCACCTCGGCCTGGCCGGCAGAATATGGAAATGCGATTTCCGGCGTTTTCGACATCGGCTTCAGAAACGGGAATACACAAAAACGGGAAACCACTGTCCAGCTTGGGGTAACAACCGGAATTGAGGCCATGACGGAGGGGCCCATCAGCAAATCGAACGGTTCATCGTATTTAATTGGTTACCGTTATTCGCTTGCCGGTATTGCCCAGGCCATGGGAATAAACATAGGCACTACTTCTACGCCCACCTACCAGGATCTTTCATTCAAAATAAACAGCGGGGATACAAAACTTGGCCGTTTCACCCTGTTTGGCATCCTGGCTGCCAGCAGCATTTCAATAGAGGGTGGCAGTTCGAATGAATTATATGGCGGCGGACAACAATCAGATTTCAAGAGTAAGATTGCCATCGGGGGATTGAAACACTTCAAGCAGATCAACAGCAAATCATATATCAGTTCTACGATCGGCATCAATTATTCGGGGACCAACCAATTGAACTACGGGTTGGATTCATTAAGGAATTCATACAGCAAAGAGGAAAATAAGGTTGCCAGAACAGGCTATGAATTCATTACCAGCTACAATCTGAAAATCAATTCCAGGCTTTTTTTTAAGGCCGGAATGCAGGCTGAATATATGAATCTTGACCTTTTCAACAGGTTCAGAAGGCGTGAAGGTGAAGAATGGAGCCAGATCTGGGATTACAACAGCTACACCACGCTGGCCCAGGTTTATGCACATCTTAAATACAACATCAGCGAAAAACTCACGCTGAATGCAGGCCTCCATGCCCAGCAGTTCTTCCTGAACAATTCATTCTCCCTGGAACCCCGGATCGGGTTAAAGTTCGAGTTGAATAATAAGAACAGCTTCAGCTTTGGCTATGGATTGCATTCACAAACACAACCATTGAACGTCTATTTTTTACAAACGCCCAATCCAGATGGTTCATACAATTATGATAACCTGGAGCTGGGTTTTACGAAAAGCCATCATTTTGTCCTGGGATATGATGTGCAACCCTTCAAAGACTGGCGTATGAAAATTGAAGCCTATTATCAGTATCTCGTGAATGTGCCTGTCAATACATATTCAAGCAGTTACTCCATGCTGAATACCGGGGCAAGTTTTCAAACCGACCTCGAAGACAGCCTGGCGAACACCGGCACCGGGAGAAACTACGGAATTGAACTTACTGTTGAGAAGTTCTTTAGCAGGGGGTATTATGGCTTATTAACAACTTCGCTTTACCAGTCAAAATACACCGCCAGCGACGGAATAGAAAGGAATACGGCGTTTAACGGAAGATATGTGGCCAACCTCCTGGCCGGGAAAGAATGGAAACTCGGCAAGGAAAAAAGAAATGCCATCACAACCGATATCAAAGTTACCTATGCTGGCGGACGATATTATACACCGATAGATTTAGCTGCGTCTCAGGCCAGGGGCAGGGAGGTCCTGAAAGGGGATGAATATGCCTATACCAGCACTTATCCAGATTATTTCAGGCTGGATTTCAAGGTTGGATATACCCTGAACAGCCGCACGAAAAAATTATCGCAATCGATATCCCTGGATCTGCAAAATGTAACGAACAATAAAAACGTTTTCTCACAGAGTTACGACGGCAGAAGCAAGTCGATCAGTACGACTTACCAGCTGGGGTTTTTCCCGAATTTTATTTACAAAATACAATTTTAGATAACTTAAATAACTTTGTGAAATGAAAGCACTTTCGTTGAACAGCAGGAAAATTGAAATTTTATTTTACATTTTACTATGGGCGCTCGTTTTCTCGGTGCCTTTTTTTAGTGAACGCGGCTCCGGACACCTCAACTGGAACAACATTGCAGGACATTGGGTAAACCTTTGCGGATATCTCATTGTTTTCCTGACGAATGTTTATTTACTGGTGCCGCGTTTACTGTTGAAAAAGAGATACCTGATTTATTTTGTTCTGATAATGGTTTTGATTTTGCTGGTGATTGCGGTTAATATTATCACCCATCCGGTTTTTTTGCAGAATGCTGGTCCGGGAATGAATGTTACACCCGATGGATTCAGACCCCCCGACCTCAATTCCCCAAATCCAAAACCGCCTTTCATGGTTTTTTTTGATACGCTTATCATTTGTATTCTAACCGTGGGAGCCGGTACAACGATCAAACTGATGTCAAAATGGCTAAGCGAGGAGAAACTGAGGAAGGATGTCGAGAAAGAACAACTTAAAACCAATCTTGCCTTATTAAGGCA
>CAIVAT010000061.1 GCA_903903985.1 uncultured Bacteroidales bacterium
CGGATATATTTTTTTTCCACAGAGCGGATGATCGGTTTGAGGCTTACGAAAACCCGTCTGCTCTCGCGTATATCCACCTCACTGTTGAACTCAATGGTGCCCCGGATAAACAGGTCTGCATCCTGAGGATCGAATCCGGGGTAATCTACCTTGTGCTCATCAAGGAATTTCAGGACAAGGTCAAGCGCGGTGTTTGCCCTGCGAATCCAATTTTCTTTAAGGTTCTGCACACGGTACTGTGGTGCTGTTTTGTGGGTAGGCGTTTCAATGACCTGGATACCCTGAGATGAAATACTCACCCCGAATTCATCAGCTCCAAGCCACAGGGCATAAAGCGCAAGCGGCTTGCGAATCATTTCAAGAAGATCGAACAGGTGAGTATCCACAGGTTTTTGCTCTGGTTCGCGAACTATCAGGTTGGCAGTTTCCTGGAGCTGCCGGTAGAGAGTATCGCCCAGTACAGGCTTTATGAAGGTCTCCTGGGCTTCCTCAATATACGGGAACCAGTTCTCGATCGAGTTGCTGACATTGATGGATACAGCAGTTAAAACCTGTGATAGATTATCAATAAGCCTTGTCATGCGATGTTTTTGTCGATTCGTTTATCAATCTTTGTAGGATGGTCCTGCATTGTTTGAGATGTGTCAACGGTCACGTAGTCAAACTCAATGTCCGGCGACCATTTGTTGAAATCCCGGATGAAATACAATGGTTCCAAACTGATTTGCCGGTAAATGCCCATCTCGGCATTGAGTTGCCAAAAAGCTTCACGTTTGTCTGATCCACTGCCTGCTCCAAGGTTGCCACCGGGAAGCCCGGAACCCACCAGACAGGGATCCACCCCGATAGCAAAAAGAATTTCCGAATTTGCAGCCTGAGAATCTGGCAGATAAGCATCGTCTTTCAGCTTGTTATCGATGACGTTAATTTTCCATCCTGCCAGGTACTCACCTTTGAATTTGTTAAAAAAGGTGAATGTGAGAAAGGCTTTTCCGGTATTCTCGACATCCGACAGGAAATCATTCATTTCCGAAAGCACTTTCGTTCTTGCCGACTCACGCTGCTCGCGGGTATAATCCGGAGAAGGATACCGGTTCATGAAATAATCATCAAGTATCTCAATGTGATACTTGATGGTCATCTGGTTTTTAAAACAAGAAGTCAAGCAATGGCTGCAATTTTTTTTTGTGAGTTTCGAATGATTGTTGAGGCCTTCCTTTTTATTTTTTGGAATTTATTGTGAAATGTTTCACGGATAAATAAAATTATTACTTTCGCCTAATTATAATTACTACAAAAAGGTAGCATTTAATGAACTTAAAAAAGACAACTGAATATGCACTAAGTGTATTGGCTTTTATGGCAACACGAAACCAAAAAATGTACGCTGCAGAGTTACTTCATCAAGAGCTGAAAATTCCCCGGCAGTACCTGAGACGTCTGCTGACTGACCTGTCCAAAAAAGGTTTTATCATCAGCACACGCGGCAGGAGTGGAGGGTTTGTATTCGCGCGGGATATGTCAACCATCAACATTGCTCAGGTAATCGATGCAATGGAAGGTGCTGATGCTATGAATACCTGCCTACTTGGATTTACTGCGTGCATTGCCGGTCAACCTTGTGTGATGCATGACTTGTGGACAGAGTCACGGTTAAAAATGATCGAAACCCTCACTAAGACAACACTATCCGATCTGAACGAAAAATACCAGACAGATGCCTTATCTAATATCATGGGTAAATAAAATAGTAATAGAACATAAGCCTCAAATAATCACAGTCATTAACTTAAAACATCAATTATGATCGACTCAACTGTTGTGTTAAACGGCCAGACGCTGGCCTACACATGTTATTGTCTTGCTATCCTGCTCGTTATGGGATGGTTCGGCTACAAAATTACCCGGCCTGGTAAGGACAACAAGATCGCGAACGCGCTTTTTTATTCATTTACTGCGATGCTGGTGGTACTGGGAGTCTCCCTGCATATTGTAACCTTCAACACCATTCCGTGGGCACCCATGGATTTGAACCGTGCTGAGATCAAGGCGGATAAGATTTTCAACATTTCGATCGAGAAGCACAAATTCACCCTACCGGAAACAACATTGAACATAAATTGCAACGAAAAGGTACTCTTTTCTGTCCTTTCCCATGATCTCACATATGGGTTCGGCCTTTTCAGACAGGACAATTCCATGATGTTCCAGATGCAGGTGGTCCCCGGCCATGCGAATGACATCCTGTGGGTATTCGATAAACCGGGAACTTATACGATCCGATCTACGGAATATTCCGGCCCTGATGGTTGGAACATCATCCTGAAGGATGCCGTTGTAGTTTCCTGCAACACTACAGCTAACAACTAATCAATCGGGTATAAACTATAAAAACACATCAATATGAACTTTTTACAAACATTAATGAAGGGAGAACAATCCTTGTTCAAACCAGACAGCCTAACCCCAATGCAAAAGCTAACACTGCGGTTTGTTGTGGTCGGTCTGGTCTACTATGCCTTTGCGGTTATTGAAGGGATGATCATGCGTATCTATGAAATTCAGCCAATTCCACAGATTTCGACGAACCAATTTTTTGCCATCATGACCGCCCACCCATTGGTGGGGATTTTCGGTTCTACCTATTCAATCGTTTTTGGGGCATTTCTCTTTCTGGTCCCTTTCCTGATGAAAAAACCATTGTGGAGCATCAAACTTGGAAACTGGAACATGTGGCTCATAGCCATCGGTACATTTATGTTTTGGTTCTCAGGATTTCTAACCCATTATGCTCCATTATATACCTTATATTGGCCATTGCCAGTTGATTTCACGCAATTCAGCGTTGTTGGAGGGATCTTTTTCATCCTTGGTATTGCCCTGGTGATGCTCGGAACAGTTTTTTTTGTGATCAACGTTTTCGCTACAATCACTTATACCCCTGAGGGATGGGACAAACAACCATCAGGAGCGTTGATCGCATCTGCCCTTGGTGTAAGCGGTATGAAGAACCTTTTCTCCAGGAATAAAAAAGAGCACCTGGTGCCGCTTCCTGTCGCTGCCATCGCCCGGGGAACCGTAGATGTAGCCCTCAACGCAGGAATAATCCTTTTCACCGGTGTGCTGATCCTTGTTTACATGTTATTTAACCTGTTTGGGATTAGCCTTAAGGATACGGCCATTGATGCCTTGTTATACAAAAACTGGTTCTGGTGGGGGCTAGACCTGGTCGCTGACGGGCTTGTACTGATCTTTGTCGCCGGAACATGGTATCTGCTTGCAACACTGATCACCGGGAAAAAACTTTTCATGGAAAACATTGCCCGTACAGCCTTGCTGGTTGAATTGGTGGTTTCATGGACTGTCTGGTCACATCATCTCCTTTCGGATCAGGCCCAGCCAGGGTTTTTAAAAGTACTCTCCGGTGAAATGGTTACCGCCTTGGAACTAATCACCCAAGGATTGGCTTTCTTTATCACGCTTGCCACCTTATGGAGTGCCCGTCCATTGAAAATGACAAACCCTCTGAAGTTTTTGCTTGGCGGCTTGCTCGGCTTTGCCCTCGCAGTTCCAGCTGGCATTATGCAGGCTGATATTGGGCTCAACAGGATTCTTCACAACACTCAATGGGTCATCGGTCCTCATGTACACGTTGCCATCCTGGTTGGATTGGCCATGACGCTATACTCAGCAATCTACTTCCTTTTCCCGATCCTTACCAATGGTGCCCAGCTTTTCAGCCAGAAACTGGCAAACTTTCACTTCTGGTGCCAGCTTGTAGGCGGCATTGGCATGGGGGCTTTCATGGGAATGGCCGGATTGCATGGGATGCTTCGCCGTTCCCTGTATGTAAATGGTGAATTCAACACATACATGGTGCTGGCTGGATTGTCAGGTGCCCTGTTGCTCGTGGGTTTCCTGGCATTTTTCTATAACATCGTAATGAGTGTGGGTATCAATGGTGTGATCGGGATTTTTATGCCATCCAAACTCAAAACCAAAGATTTGTTGCCAACCAAGGCATAACTCATTTCCAATTCAAAAAAAGCTACCTCAGAATAACGGGGTGGCTTTTTTTTTGCGGTAATTTCGGTTAAAATGTCAGCGTTTTGTCGCTATCCATCGTCCATTGCACCAATTCTTTCATGGTACTAAGTTCAGTGCCGTCTATAAGTTGCAAATCTTTAATACCTCTGGCTTCTGCACAGGAACCACAGATTTTTACTTTACCACCTTTTAAAAGCACCGATTTTATCATCCTTTCAATATTATAATAACCCTGCGGGGTATTTTGGTTGGGCAATGCGGCAGTTGCAGCATCGGCCATCAAGAAAATGCGGACTTTGGCAGTTTCGTCATCTTTCTGAATAGTCATGGCCATGCGCAGCGCATTGTACGCTTTCTCAGTGCCATAAGGGGCATCATTGATAATAAACAGGATTTTCATAAGGGATTAGATGTTAAAATGTTATAACCTTATTGGACCACTTAACGATGTCATACATGTCTTGCATGGTCGACAAAGGGCACATTTCGGAACCCTCCTTTTTACGGATGGTCAGGCAGGTTCCGCAGGCAAATATCTTACCCCCATTTTCGACAAATCGCTTTATCTGGTCGGTTACCTTAAATTTGTCGGAATTCAGCGATTCGGCTTCAACCCCTTTTGCCAGTAAAAACACTTTCACCGAATCTCCTTCGCCAATTGCGAAATTCCCAAACCTGAATGCATTCCACACCGTTTCAGGATCATTGGAATAAATAACCATTCCGATTTTCATCTTTGGATCAGGAATTGATTCCTTAACGGAAAATTGTGCTACTTGACTGATTCCTATGAAAGGAAGGAGAATGAAAATGAAGAAGATGATCTGTTTCATGATTTCGTTTTTAAATTTCTCTGACAATGTTGATAAAATCATCCAACTTGTAAGCACCACTAACTTCCCGTTTTTCATAAACCATAAAATATCGGAAGTTGTTTCCGGATTTGCTTGCCCAGAGATTTCCCAAGCGGATTTTTTGCTCAGCATCCAGGTGATCTCCTTTTGTTTCAAGGATCAATGTTTTCCCGCTCTTTGTCTGAATGATAAAGTCGGGGTAATGGTTCAGGAATCCATTTATGCAAAAACCTTTTCGTTCAATGTTCCGGGTCCAGAAAGCAATGCTGTTCAGGTTGGCAATGTCATTAATCACGCGTTCTTCATAGCCATTGATACTCCCCTCTTTTTCGTAAAGAGATTTTGTTATGTCCTTGGAGGTGTCGCCGGGTGCAATCTGCATTGGCAACTTGAATGAGGGCTTGATGAAAATTTTATCGATGTCTAAAAAATCCTTGAATTTCTTTTCTGAATATTGATCGGCAAGAAACCTGATCTTGTCTTTAATCTTTAAAACATAGCTGTAATCATGGTTTGCAAAGTCGCTGAATTGCTCATCGGTAAAATCAGTTAAGATCCGGCTGATATACTTTTCTATCTCCCTGTGGGGTATCGGATCCATCTTGCCGATCATGTCCAGGATTCGTTTTGTCAGATTTTTAACCCGGCTCTCTTTTCTGAGGGGGTCAAGGATGTATGTTAGAATGCTTTCTTTTACTACACCGTCGAGCTTGACAAAAGTAGGCGTGTGATCTTTTTTGGTTTCGTCAAGATCAACCATGTAAAGTTCAGAGGAGATGCTGCCGAACGGAATGTTCGTATCAGATTTGCCCAAAGGAAACCCTTCCAGGAGGTTCTCCTTTTCAAGGAGCAATTCTTTTTCAACGTCTCCAAAAATGTCATTGGCAGGGACTTTCAAATAAAACTGAGGGAGGTTTATTTGTGCTGCTTGTTCCCTGAAGATTTCCTTGATTGAATATGTTTTCACAAGTTCCTGTAATTCGTTTGGAAGTGGGATGCTGTTATTTGATTCAAGTTCTGAGATTTTCTTTTCAAATTCTTCAGTTTGCCTGAGCGCCGCTGTTTCGATGCTGGTAACCGCAGTTAACGGAACAATTTCGTCAATCGGGACAATCCTTGATGCATCAATATTGGCAGCAATATCATCTTCTGGTGTTTCATCGGTTAATGGAAAAACCGAAAGTTGCATCAGAGGATCTATTTTTTGGGTATCCTGAGGAACTCCATCGACAAGTTTATAGTCCCTTTCACTAAATCCCGCTTTGTTCAAACCTCTGACGATATTCTGCAAGGTGTCCATGAATTTTGTAGAAGCAGTTAAGACATAGCTTAAATTCAGCAGCGGAAATTTGTGTTTCGATACCCAGGGTTGCCGCAAAACCCTTCCCAGGATTTGCTCTACATCCACTGCAGATGATTTATCTCCCAAGGAGGCCAGAATGTAAGCAAACGGACAATCCCAGCCTTCTTTTAACGCATTCACGGTAATGATATAGCGGACAGGACAATCCGATGACATCAGATCCTCCGTTTTAATTTCGTTCAGGTTGGCCGTTTTGATTTTGATCTGATCTTCGGGAATTTTTAATTCAATGAGTTTCTCCTTGAGCTTTTCAAAAGTAGTATTGTCATCAGCTGTTCGTGGTTGTGCCTGAAACAATACGATCGGCCTGATATACTTTCCCCCGTTCTTATGTTCTTCGATGGCCTGCAATTCCAATTTTCGCTGCAATTGCAGTGCGGAATTGATCACATCTGTGTTGTCGTGATTAAAATAGATAATCACCGGCAACTTCACCATATTTTCCTTTTTCAGTTCTATCGCATCGACAAAACTGATGATGTTGCTGTTCTTTCGAGGTGTGGCGGTGAGGTCAAGAATAAAACACGGGTTCAGGTTGATCAGCATTTCCACACTCAGTTCGCTCTCGGCATTGTGGCTTTCATCCACCACAACAACGGGATTCAGATTTTGAATCACCTTCATCAGGGTGATATCATCTTCGCTGCCTAAAAGCGTTCCGAATGATTGTAGGTTGCTGTTTTCCTGGAAAACCTTCCGGTCCTCCTTGTTCCTGGCCCTTAAGCTGTCAAAACTCAGAATAAAAATATTGAGTTGTTCTTTTACACTGGTTGAATTAAACCCGCTTCCCTGCAACAATGCTGCCTTGTCGAACACCTCAACCTTGTTGCTGAAATTTGAATTAATTTTCTGTCGGTACGGATGGCCGGAGTCCCTGAGATTTTTTATGGTCTGGTCTAAAATGGTTATGGAAGGAACAAGCCATACCACTGCTTTACTCCGGTCATAATCAAAAGCATCAAAAATTGTTTTCAGCGCATTGCAGGCAATGAATGTTTTCCCGCCAGCAGTCGGAACTTTTACACAGATATGCGGGACTCTTGCCACAGTGTTTTTATATGGCTCAATGGTAGCCCCCGGAAACGGATGTAACGGAGTTCTTGGATGTTTTGACCAAAAATCATGAAAGGCAGCACTAACGTTTTTCGTCTGCTGGACCAGTGAAAGGTAGCGGTCAAGATCGTTAATGGTTTGCTGTTGGTACGGTTTTAATTCCATTATTC
This sequence comes from uncultured Bacteroidales bacterium, assembly GCA_903903985.1. Lineage (GTDB taxonomy): Bacteria > Bacteroidota > Bacteroidia > Bacteroidales > FEN-979 > CAIVAT01. The sequence goes on from CAIVAT010000061.1 coordinate 7,488, forward strand.
CGTTTCGTTACTGTTTTCAAATAGTTCATGTAGTTTTTGCTGCAATAATTTTTTATCGGGCAATTTTGTGGTGTATTCTGTGACCATGGTCGGAGACAAGGTTCTGCTTAACGCATATTCAACAACTTCAGAATCCTTGTCTTTGCAGAGCAATACCCCGATGCTTGGATTTTCATTTGTTTTTTTCACATCCCTGTCAAGCGCTTCCAGGTAAAAATTCAATTGTCCCAGATGTTCCGGCTTAAATTTGTCTGCTTTCAGTTCAAATGCAACCAGACACTGTAATCCCCTGTGGTAAAACAACAGATCAATATAGAAATCACTGTTGCCAACTTGAACTCTGAATTCTTCACCTATAAAAATAAAATCCCTTCCCAATTCCAGGATGAATTTTTTCATCTGTCTGACAAGTCCTTTCTGCAGATCACTTTCGCTATGTTGCTCAGGCAGGTTAAGGAATTCAAAAACATACGTATCTTTAAATGTATTTGCGACATCTGGATGAATTTCCTTCAATGCCGGGGAGAGTGCCTGGTTTCCTATCATAACACGCTCAAAAACGCCACTACTGATCTGCCTTTCCAATTCCCGCACGCTGGTCTTCTCCCTTAAACATAGACGAAGATAGAATTCCCGTTCCTCATCTGATTTTGTTCTGGAGATCAGAACCAGGTGGTGCGACCAGCTAATTTTGGTTAAAATACTCCCTCTGATATCACTGGTTTCTAATTGTGTCAACACTGTTGACACAATTTCAGTCGACTGATATTCAGGTAATTTCATTTGTGTCAACAGTGTCGACACAAATTTCGAACCGGCATACGTTTCATAGAATCGTCTCATCCTGTAAAGGCCACTGCGGTTGAACCCTTTCAAGTCGGGATGCTCATTCAGGATAACTTCAGCCAGTTCATCGATGGTCCCATCGCCCCAGGAGGCATTGGCAATTTTTTTGCTGATATATTCCCCGACATTCCAGTAAAGGTTGATCAATTCTGTATTGACCGTCATTAAGGTGTTATTACGCACCTGCTTGATGAGTGAAATTATTTCTGTGAATTGCTTTTGTAGCATGATTTAGAATCTTGTAATGTCTCTTGGTATTTTTTTAAAAACGATGTTTCGCTTTGTCAAAAACTCTTTTGTAAGCAAACAGTTATCGGCATAAATCACATATTGACCCGATTTCGTTTTAATAGTGCTTAAAAACTCATGGTTCAGGGTGGTCAGGCTATCAGGTTCATAGTAAAAATAGTATGATGTGTCGTTGAATTTGTCCAGAAAATATTTGTTGTCCTTGTGACCCAAAGGTTTTAACGGTGCCTTGGTTTCAGTATAATAAACATAGTTGCGAATTTTATCAGACCCTACTTCTTCATTCAAATCACCGTTGCCGGTAAAAAGCGGTTGGCCTAATTTATAGTAATCGAAACTGCCTCCGGTACCTTCTTTATCTGCATATCCGGTGATTACACGTTTTACTCTTTCGGCTGTGATGGAATCAGCATAATTTTCTAATTCAACCAAGATAAATTTCCGGGTACCACCGTCTTCCTTGTTCAGATTAAGAACGGCATGGGCTGTAGTGCCAGAGCCAGCAAAGGAATCGAGTACAATATCTTCTTTCCCAGTACTTTGAATAATAAATTGCTCAATAAGTGAGGAGGGTTTTGGAAACTCAAAGATCCGTTCTCCGAAAATTTGTTGGATTACGTTTGTTCCATCTCGGGTAAAAATGTCGTCTCTAATTACAGAAGAAAAACCTGTGACATCTGATTTCAATTCAGATAAATAAACTTTCCTTCTTGGGCGGCCTGATGTTGACTTTGGAAATATTATTCGTCCATCATTCATCAGGTTTCTCATCGTATTCTGGTCATATCGCCAACCCATTTTGGGCTTTTTATAGATTACACCAGTTTGAGGATCTACAAAATCATAATGCAGGTTGGGCCTTTGCTTTTCATCCAATAGTCCAACCATGTTAGCACTTGTCCATGGCCCCCGTTCATCATTGTCAGGATTTGCATAGTTATCATTCTTTCGTTGAAGCCCATTTAATTGGCTTCCATAACAGAGAATGTACTCATGATCGACAGATACTTTATTGATATTTCGATTATCCTTATTCTGCCTGGCTTTCCATATAAATGAAGTAATAAATCGATTTCTGCCAAATACCTCATCACAAACTAATTTCAGCAAAGAATGAACATTATCATCGATAGATATAAAAATTGCACCATTATCCGCTAATAATTTTTGTAAAAGCTTTAACCGGGGATACATCATGCAGAGCCATTTATCATGCCGGGTAAAATCTTCACCTTCTTTTCCAACGACTTCATGTAACCACTTCTTTATTTTCGGGTCATTGACATTATCATTGTACACCCAATTTTCATTCCCTGTATTGTACGGCGGATCAATATAGATGCACTTTATCTGACCTTCATATTCGGGCAACAACGATTTGAGCGCTTCCAGGTTATCGCCATGAATGATCTTGTTTCCACTGCCGGTTTCAGTTTCGTCCTGCTTTCCGTTATCAAATCCATACTTATGTTCCAATACTTTATAGGGAACATCGAGGTGATGGTTAATAACTTTGTCTTTCCCTATCCAGTGCAATGTAGGCATCGTTTATCCAGCTTGAGTTGTCGTTTAAAAAGTCATTAAAAGTAGTTAAAATATCCTTTTAGGCTTCCGATTACTTTGCTGCAAGAGGTTAATTTGCCTTTACGATCAAGAAAAACGGGAGTTCCGCCCCCCCATGGCGGAACTCCCGAAAATTCAGAAGTTGATCTTCTCTTCAGCTTCCGAAATGCTAACATCGAATGATGACTTGAGAAAATCAATCACCTTCTTTACTCCAGGTGTGAAGCTGGTGGTGAAGACATTCCCATCTGAATCATTCAGCCGCATAGAGCAGTTGAAGTCGTTGGATGAAATCTGGAAACGTTCAAGTTCAGAGCGGGTTTGCACCAACTTTGCCCTTTTTTCGATGATGAGCTGGAGATTTTCAACTTTGAGAATCTTTTCCAGAAGGGTTAATTCCGGCTTTACAACTTTAAC
>CAIVAT010000062.1 GCA_903903985.1 uncultured Bacteroidales bacterium
GTCGAGCATTACAGCATACCTTGTTACCCTGTTACCCTGTTACCCTGTTACCCTGTTACCCTGTTACCTTATTACCATAACATCAAACTTAAACATCATCCGTGTTCATTAAATTTTTCAAATCCAGCTTCTTCATCCAGTATCTCGTGATCGGGATAACCGGGCTCTGTTTATGGATCAGTGCATTCATAGCCCCGCCGGGAATGCCAGCACCCGAAGGACCTGTTCCATTATATACCATAGCCTTTCACCTGCTCCGGAATATGCCATTGCTGGCAACTGTGATTGGATTTAGCCTCGTTGTGGCAGAAACCTACTGGCTGACCCGGATACTCAGTGTTCATGAACTGGTTTTAAAAAATTCATCCCTTTCTGCGCTTGTTTTCCTTGTGATGATGAGTTTCCTGCCAGGTCAGCTTACCCTCAACCCCATCAATATTGCCCTGGCCTTCATGATACTCATCCTGCATCACCTTTTAATCTCCTATAACAAACCCGAACATCTTGACCATATATTCGCCGCGGGGTTCTTCACAGCCATCGCCAGCATGTTTTACTTACCGTTTATCCTGTGGTTTGTTTTTGTGATCATCAGCTTCCTGGTTTTCCGGGCTGGGAACCTTCGGGCCTGGATGGCTGCAATCATTGGGCTGATCACCCCTTTTCTTTACCTTGCAGTCTGGCATTTCTGGCATGATGAATTCATCACAAAAGCAAAGGAATTTCCGGAATTTTTCAATCATATCCTGGTCTTCCCCAATCCATTTCATACCGATTTCTGGATCCTTTGCGGGTTCATCGTATTGCTGGCATTGTGGGGCATATTTTTATTCAGGAGCGGACCTGAAAGAACTGTCGAGATCAGGGTGAAAACCAACATTTTACTATGGACACTTGTCTTCACCCTCCTCTCGTTCGTCTATTCCAGATCAATGGCCATTTTTCATCCTGCACTGGCCATGCCGGCTCTGGCCATGGTAATAACCGGGACACTGATCGGACTAAAAAAGACCAGGATAGCCGAGATGATCCTGTTGATCTACTTTTTCAGCGTGCTGCTCAACAACTTGTTAATTCATAGGCTGGTTTACCCATGATATACCTCTTCCCCTAACCTCTTCGCCTTAATGAAAAGGGGAATTCCCTCTCCTTGAGGAGGGAGCAGGGTGAGGCAAAAAAATGCAAAATGCAAAATAAAAAACAAAAAGTGTAAACCATTTGCAGGAGATCATAATCGCTGATCGACAATAAGTTACGGTATGCTAATCCATCATTATTCCGGTTACCTTTCAGAAGCAGGATGTGACGAGGCCGGGCGGGGATGTCTTGCGGGTCCGGTATTTGCAGCGGCTGTGATACTGCCAATTGATTTCAGGGATGAGTTCGTGAATGATTCCAAGCAACTTTCCGAAAAACAACGTGACCGGCTGCGCCCGATCATTGAAAGCAGTGCCGTGGCCTGGGCGGTGGCAAGCGTTGATGCGGAAACCATCGACCGCATAAACATCCTCAATGCCTCCATCCTTGCCATGCATCTGGCCATCAAACAACTCATAAAACCACCTGATTTTCTGATCATCGATGGGAACCGGTTTAACCCGTTTCCGGGGATCGCTCATCAATGTATTGTTAAAGGAGATGAAAAATTCCTTTCAATTGCAGCCGCTTCGGTACTTGCAAAAACCCATCGCGATGAATTCATGAAGAAAATCCATACAGAATACCCGATTTACGGTTGGAGCGGCAACAAAGGATATCCATCGAAAAAACACAGGGATGCGATCGCCATGAAGGGAATTTCGCCTTATCACCGAAAAACTTTCAGAATGACAGGCCCTTGACCACCGATCCCCTTGTTCGCTTCTCCCCTTTTCCGCCCACCTGTCCCGGGCAATTAACAATTTCCCCCGTTTTATTGATAACTTTTTCCCCGGAATTTATTTCTTCCCCATACCTTTGCGATGGTTTTTTCAAGAAAACCATCGATGAGAAATATTAGGATTATTCTGATTGCCCTTGTTGTACTTGTTGCCGTGTCAGGTTTCTCATGGCTTGGTTACACCCTCTACAATAAATTTCAGCAGCCGGCTGAATCACCATTCAACGCAATCCCGGGAAACACAGCATTGATCATCCAACTCAATAAAGCAGGCAACCTGCTGGAGGAACTCAACCGGTCAAATCTGCTGTGGAGGGCTTTGTCACGCTTTCCGGGGATCAACAATATAAAAAATGAACTTAATTACGTAGATTCTACAAGCAGGAAAAATGAGAAAATCAATAAAATCTTTCAGCAATACAACCTGTTGGTTTCCATCACCCTGAGTGGCCGTACCAATTTCGGTGCATTATACCTTGCTTCAGTATCAGGCAGGGATCCAGAATCATACATCCTTGAGTTTATCAATGAAATAAACTCCGGAAAGGCTATTCTTTCTGAAACTCCCTATTCCACAACCATGCTCCATCGCATCCAATCGGGGGGAAGCCGCGATGCCTTTTATTTTGCTGTTTTGAAAGGGGTTTTCATGGGTAGCTTTCATGCCGACCTGGTAAAACGGGCCATCGACCGGCTGTCGCTCAATACCCCCATGGCCGCCTCCACGGGTTTTCGGAAAGTACAGGCCACCGCCGGTAAAAAAGTTGATGCCATCATTTATGTTAATTACCGTTTCTTTTCGCTGGTCCTTACTAAAATAACCCGTGAAGAAAACCTTCCCGACCTTCTGAAATTTTCAAATTTTGCAGATTGGAGCGGACTCGACCTGATTATCAAAAAGGATGAACTCCTGTTCAATGGAGTTACAGTTGCTTCCGACAGCAATCAACATTTCCTGGCGCTCTTTGCCGACCAGAAACCTCAAAAGAAGGAAATTGCATGCATTATTCCCGAGAACGCACTTTACTTTACCGCCTATGGATGGAGTGACCCGTCACGGTTTTGTCAGCGGTTTCAAAACAGGATGCAACGGGATGAAAACTTCACTGGCGAACAAAATGATGTAATTTCCCTGATTGACCGCTACCAGCTTAATGTGAGTGAGTATTTTCTGCCCTGGATGGGCAATGAAGGCTGTCTCTTTGCAATTTCAACCCCGAAAGCCCCAGGGGAAACCGCGTTCACCGCTTTCAGCACCCGCGACACACTTCTTACATCCACTACCCTGTTCGCCCTTGCTGATACGCTAGGAATCCCTTATGATTCCCTGCTGTACAAAGGACATAAAATTTACAGGTTGTCATTACCCGCTTTTATTCCCGCCCTTTTCGGCGAACTTTTCGGCAAAGTAGAAGCAAACAGCTTCACTTTTCTAAAGAACTATATAATTTTCGCCAGTCAGCCTAAAGACCTTAACCCTGTTATCGACGCCTTTTCAGATAAGGCAACGCTTGATAAAGACCGGGTATTTAACGATTTTGAAGGCAATTTATCGGATAAATCAAATGTATTCTCCTATTTCAACACCAGCAATGCCATTCACACCTTAAAGGAGGTACTGAGCCAGGATCTTTCAGATCAGTTGAATCCGATGATGGACAGCCTGCGGAAATTCAAATCCGTTGCATTTCAATACAGCAATGCCGATGGTCAATTCTATTCAAGTATTTTTCTGCGATACGACCCGAACCTTGGGCAGGAAGGCCCCCTTCAATGGCAGGCGAAACTGGATACCACCATCGTGGGCCGGCCAAAGATCATCCAGACATCCACATCAGGAAATCCTATGGTTGTAGCAACCGATATTGCCAACAACCTGTATCTTGTGACCGCCCAGGGATACGTTGCCTGGAAGTTGCACATCATGGGGAAGATCATGGGGGAAGTTCATTCCGTTCAGCTTCTGGGAAGTGATTCGTTGTACCTGCTTTTTAACACAGACACACACCTTTACCTGCTCCATCCCGATGGCAGGTTCGCCGACAAATTTCCAATGCGTTTCCCGCTCAAAGCCACCAATGGCATCACAGTGGTTGACTGGGATAACAACCACGATTACCGTATCATGGTTGCATTCCAGGATAACAGGGTTTATTGCTTTACCCTTGATGGAACATCAGTTTATGGATGGAAACGTCCAAACCTGAAGGAAGAGATAAAAGACCCGGTGTGTGGGTTTAATGCAGGATCAAAAGAATACATCATCATTTCGGGGATTACCGGCAATACGATGTTCCTTGACCGGAACGGGGATCAGGAAATGACGCCGGGTCCAAAATTCACACATTTGCCATCCTCAGGATTCCATCTGAACAAAACCAACAGTAAAGGGCCGTTCATCACTACCGGCCCTGATGGGAAATTGATTTTCATCCATGAAAGCGGAAAAACATCAGAAGTGACCTTGAATATTTTTTCTCCGGCACACCGGTTTTTTTATGAAGACATTAACGGGAATGGTCAGCCTGAATTTATTTTTTCAGACCGAAACACTATTTATTACTATAACCGGAATTATAAACTGATATACTCTTACGCTTTCCGACGGGAAATCAGCAACCCGCCATTCCTGGTTCCTGTAAGCGGTGGCAATGCGATGATCGGATATGTGATTCCTGAAACAAACGAGTTGTTCCTTTTTGATCAAAATGGTTATCGAGAGCTTGAATCAGGCATCCGGGGCAATACTCCTTTCGATCTGGGATTTCTGGAAAATGACGCCCAATTGAATTTACTGGTTGGCGCCGGGAAATTCCTGAAAAATTACCGGTTACCGAAGCCTTAAAATGGTTCCTTTTTTAGGCTCACTTCCTTTATCAAGATGGTTTTTTTTATAAAGCAACCTGAGTTTCACGCCATATAATTGCGAAATGGAGTAAAGTGACTCATCCATTTGCACTTTATGATTTTTTACTGCCGCTTTTCTTCGTTTATGTTCAAGGTAAACAATTTGGCCGGGTTTAAATGCGGTGGCAAATGGCAAATCGTTGTATGCAAGCAGTTTGCCAACAGAAGTGTTGAAATCGCGCGCGATTACGTAAAGATTATCGTCCTGCCTCGCAATGATCATTTTCAAATTATTGTTCTGAAAGATGTTCCGGTTGGCAGGCCCGTTGGATAACAATTTAAAACGGCGCAACCATTCCTGTTTCCCGGGGTTTTCAAGATCATCCACGCTTTCGCCGGCAGCTTCCGCAATAACCACCTTGTCGTACCGGTCCAAGCTGTATGTTACAATGGTCTTGATAAGTATCTGTGAATAAGACGGGTTGGTCGCATAACCTGCTGCTTTCAACCCATTTGCCCAGCCTTTATAGTCGGAAATATCCAGCGAGAACAAACCTTTATACCGGTCACGGCTTTTAAGGAACCAGGAATGGTCATGGAATGATTCCAACGGGTTGTCATATTTCCTGAAACATTCGCTCTTCGCATCATCATCTTTGTAAAACTTCTTACCGGTCCATTCCTTGTGGCATTTTATTCCGAAATGGTTATTGGCCTCTACTGCGAGCGGACTTCGACCGGCATTCGATTCCAATATTCCCTGGGCCAGGGTGATGCTTGCTGGAATATGGTATTCCATCATCTCCCTGACGGCAACATCCTTATACTGGAGGATGTAACGGTTCACCGCTGCAGTATTGTCTGCTTGCTGCCCACTGCCCTGGCTAGCAAATATTAATAACAACAACAGACTACAAAACTGTTTCATCTTTCCCATTTCACCGTATGACCATTTCGCTATTTAACACTTTCGCTTCTTACAAGTTCCCTGAACCTCTTCCCTCTTTCCTCGAAATTTTTAAACTCATCATAACTTGCGGCTGCAGGAGACAACAAACAGGCGCACCCGACGCGGGTTTCCTGAAAGGCGATGGATTTAAAATCATCGAAGCGGTTGATATAATAGATCTTCTTGCCAGTGTGTTTAAACAGTGCAAGATGCTCCATGATCCTTTTTCCGGCAGCGCCCAGAAGGATAATATTCCTCACGGAAGAACGACTTAGAAAATCAGCGAGCCCGGTATAATCAATATTCCGGTCGAATCCACCGGCAATGAGGGTATCCACGTTCGGGATCGCCTTCACAGCTTCGATGCAAGCCTCGGGAATGGTTGCAATGGAGTCGTTGTAGAAATGGATTTTACCAAATTCGCCAACATACTCCAACCTGTGTTCCAGGCCTTTAAAGGTGGCAATACCCTCTTCGATCGATTGAGTATCAATGCCGCAAATCATGGCCACATTTACCGCAGCAAGGATGTTCCTGAGATTATGTTCGCCGCGAAGAAACCGGTCCTGGTGTATTTTCCAGACAGGCACTTCTTTCTGCCCATCTGAGAAAATGATCATCCCATCCTGGATGAATCCACCTGGATGAAGCTGGTTTTCCAATGAATAAGGATAACCATGCCTGCTGATTAAATAAGGGGTGACAAGCTTCTTTACAAGTTCATCGTCGGCGTTGAAAATGATATAATCGCCGGGAACCTGGTACTTTGTTATGTTTATTTTGGCAAGCTGATACGACTCATAGCTTTCGTATGCATCAAGATGTTCCTGGTACAGGTTGAGCAACACCGAAATATGAGGGGCAACTGTTATAAATTCAAGTTGATGTGATGAAAGTTCGAAGATGATTTTCGTTTCAGGGCTGATGAGATCGATAAAATGAAACACCGGGTTGCCGATATTTCCTGCCAGCAGGGTATTCACTCCGGCAGTTTTCAGCACATGATGAATCAGGCTGGAAGTTGTACTTTTCCCCTTTGTTCCTGTAATGCCAATGACCTGCCTCGAATAACACTCCAGGAAAAGGTCCGTCTGGGAGGTGATTTTTTCCCGGGGAATAAGGAATTTTGATGAATCTGCCGATGCTGCTTCATCCTCCGGGGCCTGAGATGTCCATTCCCATATTGGAATTCCCGGGGAACGGAAAATCACATCATAATCTTTCAAATGCCTAAGGTACCCTGCTCCTGTAATAAATCGAACATGATCATCATGCTTGAACAGCGGGTTTTCCCGAACACCATCATTCATGTCGGCAACCACAAGAATTTTCATGGGAAATATCCTCCGTAACAATGCATACGATGCCTGTCCTTCCCTGCCAAATCCCAGCAGCACAATTGATTTATTTTCAAACCGTTGACGGATCAAATCCCTCATAACGCTGATATCTAATGGATTAGTCTTGTAATTGTTGTAATCGCTTGATCAAGAACTGCATCCTTCCTTTCCAAATAGTCCTTTATGGTTACTGTAACTTCAATGTCGGGTTTAATGCCGCTGTTAACAAATCTTTTATAGCTCAACGGATAACAAATACGTCTGGCGCATATCCTTGCATAACCTCCTCCGGGCATGCCATTCAGCACCAACGGAGAACCTGTAGAGCCGCCCGTCTCCTCCCCTATTAATACCGGCCTGCCGGGATGTTCATAAATGTTTACTAAAAAATCTTCGGCAGCTGAAAAAGTAAATCGGCCGATCAAGATGACGACAGGGCAAACAATTCTTTTCATCGTATCGGAAACCCAGATTGTATCCGGTTTTTCAAAGCGATATGCTTTATTTATAAAGTAATCCTTATACTCCTCCTTCCAGTTTCCATTGGCTTTTCGAACACCGTCATTCACTCTGGTTTCCCAGGCATAATTCAGGAAATAGTTTTCCCTGGTCAAATATTTCTGCAACTGCCATGCAACCTCGGTGGAACCTCCTCCATTATTCCGAAGGTCAATAATCACTCCTTTTGCTTTATAAAGTTCCCTGGCAATCTTATCAAATTCACTGATGGCTTCATTTTCGGGGGAAAAACGGTTGAATCCTATAAAAGCAATGCTATCCTTCAGCCATGTAACATCCACAATATCCTGAGAATAATTCCTGACCGGTCCCCAATACTTGTCCTTGCCAGTCCGTGTTTCTTCACCGTTTCGCTGAATCACTATTTTTTCAATCGTGCCATCCGACTTTTTAATGGTTCCCCTGAATGGATGGTCTTTAAAGTCACTCTGGATTTTATAAACCCCCTGCATCCATAAATGCTGCTCGGTTGAAGAAGAAATAAAGGGGAAAATCAAGGTTTCGAGATACTGAGAAGTTGGTATATCTTCAATTTCCATCAGTTCCGCACCAACCCATGCTGAATCAAGTTCTGGCATTTTTCGTACTGCAGTGATATAAATTTTTTTATTGAAATCCTGCAGTGAAACCGGGATATAATCGGTGTATTGATAAAATTGTCCATCATCAGACACCTGGCTATGCCCGTCATGCAGATTCGCCATGAATTTTTGCAACATATGGTAATACTCAAAATCATTCCGAGTTGCCAGTACCGGGGAGATAAATGATTTGTAAAGACTGTCTAAATCAAATTTAAGCCTGTCAATATTGACAAAATTATATTTTGCTTCAGACCATATCTGACTTAGCCAGTAAACTTTCTCTTCATTTGTGATTTTATCCGGCAACTCTTTCAGGCCAATGATTTCTGTATGGGCTGTGTCTTTGGAATTTAGAATAATAAGGAATCGTATTGAGTCGTTATTGGCGACAACAAATATAGCAGTATCGTTATCGGTTTGAAAAATGACTTCATTCGTTTTTCTTGAACAATAAATCTTCAGCCTGTCGGGATTTGTCTCAGGGGATAGCCTCCAATTCATTGGCTTTCCATTAACAATAACTTTTATGTTTTTAATATTGGATTGAATTGTCTTTTGCCCCTGGACACAAAAAATAGAAATAACTGCCAACAATAAAACCAGGCTTTTTTTCATCCGTTTAATTGGTTTTAGACATTCCATCAAACATTTCAAAAATTTAAATGAATCAATCCGTCGACACCTTTTTCAACCCATCACCTTTGATAAACCTGCGCTCCAATATGCTGAAAAACTCCGGTAGAAGATGATGTTCCGGGGATATGTTGAATAATTCGTTTGAAAAGTCAACCTGTTTGTATTGTGCGTAAGCTTGTGAGCGGCTATAGTTCCACAGCAGGGAAGGCAACGTTCTTTCCCCTGTTTTTCTAAGGGTTTCACAAAGCGCCAGGTTCACCTCCCGGATGGTGCCGACGCAATCGAACGGCTTTTCATCGGCAACCCCGGTAAGCTGATCAAACACCGTCTGCAATGATTCATCGGCAAATAGGTTCGTTCCGAAGATTGCAACCAATTTGTTTTCAGCGAGAAACGGTGATAAAATGGTATAGGTAAAAAGGCATTTGGCACAACTTCCACACCACGAATCAGTTTTGCTTCCCGCATTGCAGCTTTTAAAAACCGGGTGATAAAGGGGAAATTGCGAGAACAGCCAGGCGATCTGCAACTCATTCAATGGGCGCAAAAAACTGAAATAATTGATATCTTCACCAACCCACCTTTTAATATATTCACGGAAATCGTTTTCAAATTGAAACGACTTCGAATATTGGTGGTTGATCTTTGTTCCTGCGATGGTTGCCTCATTGGCGCTTGATTCATTCGACAAAGCGATATGCCGGTGCCCTGTCACAATGGCCGACAGAACGGTGGCGAATGCCAGCATGGCTGAAAAGGGAGTATGTCCGTTTAAAAAACCAAGGTCATTCAATCTCAGTAACTCCGGGTCGATCGTACGCCGGATTTCAAAAAACTGATCAGGGGTAAACCCTTTTGCAAAAATCGTTTCGAGGCTGGCTCTCCGTGGATTAAGGATCAAAGGAATAACGCCGGGTTTGTCACCAAGCAATTCAAGGGTCACTGCCGAATCTTTGCCACCGCCAACGGGGATGATAACCCTCTCCGTCTGAAAAGACTCACTGCGGCCGGGCAGCGGAGACGCACCGCTGTGAGTATCTGTATATTCTATCTGCATGAAATCTTCTTCATTTACCTCCAGTGAATTCAGGTAAAAAAATTCTCCAAGGCCATTGAAATATAGTTTTTTCCACCATGATATCTGTTCAGGATGCAGGGCAAACGGTTTTATAATCAGCCGGGGTGCGCAAGCTGCTTTCCAGTAGCTGATGAGTTCGATCATCCCAAGGTTGAAGATGATGTTATCAAGGTGACCGGCAATCATATCATCGGGCAGGAAAAAGGATTTCCTCGGAATAAACAGTACCGGGTAAAACATGTGCTGACCGGCAAGATTGAAAGTAAACCTGATTTCCAACCCGCTTGCATTTAAAACAAACTCCTGTTTTTCAAAGATAAAAAACGGGAATTGTTCCCGAAGGTGCAAATATTTCGCCTGCCGGCTTGACCTGGCCATGATTTGGTATTATATTTGTAGGTGGTGCACTGTGCAAAATTACTAAAATTGTGAGAGTACCATGGAAAAACCACGCACAAAACCAATGCAGGGAAGCATTCTTATCTCTGAACCATCACTGCGGGATTTCTATTTCCGTCAATCGGTGATATTGCTTGCCGAACATAATGAAGAGGGTACTTTCGGAGTGATTGTCAACAAACCGATCGAAGCCCGGCTGAAAGATATTATCAAAGGTTTTTCTGATTACAACCTGCCGGTGTATCTTGGCGGGCCGGTAAAGACTGACTCTGTTTTTTTCATCCACACCCGCGAAGATGTTGATCAAAGTTTTCCGATCATGCAGGGGCTCTACTGGGGCGGCGATCTGGATGCTATCAGGGAGATGTTGAAGAGTAAAGTGATGTCCCAAAAGGAAATCCGCTTCTTCCTCGGTTATTCAGGCTGGTCACCAAACCAGCTTGCCCGGGAACTCAAAGAAAAATCATGGGTGCTTTCGCAAACCACTGTTGCAGAAATAATCAATAACCGGCCAGAAACACTCTGGAGCAATTACCTGAAAAACATGGGTAAGGATTATGCCATATGGGCAAACTTCCCCCCCGACCCCGCGTTCAATTGATGATTTTTCGATTTTCGATTTTCGATCCGGCTTTTGCACTTTGCATTTTGCATTTTACACTTTTCCCAGCCCTCTCTCCTGTCAATTAATTCCATACATTTGCCTGCATTTTCGAAAAACCTGACCGGCTTAATCGGCACCTGTGATTTATGAAGAGATCTGACATTTTGGTGTTGGGAGTGATCTTGCTGATTTTCCTCCCGTTTTTTATTTTTCCATCCGTTTTACATGCTTATGAGGAGATAAATGCAGCCCATGGATATCTGCTGAGTTTTATTAAGTTTGCAATCCTGGCTACTTTTGGCGAATGTCTTGGCCTTAGGCTGCGCACCGGACTTTACAATAAAAAAGGGTTTGGTATTCTGCCCCGGGCCCTGGTCTGGGGTTTTCTCGGGATCACCATAAAAATTGCATTTGTTATTTTTGGTGAAGGGGCGCCCATGATGATGAAAACACTTGGGGTTCATTTTCCAACCGCTAATCCGGCTGATATACTCCGTCAGCCTGGTTTCACCGGTATCAAATTACTGACAGCCTTTACGGTAGGTACGACCCTGAACCTTTTCTTTGCTCCGGTTTTCATGACTTTTCACAGGATTACTGACATGCATATCATGAATACTTCAGGAACCTTAAAAGGCTTTTTCTCCCCCATCCATGTTGGAGCCTATATTCAGGATGGTGACTGGTTCACATTCTGGAATTTTGTCATCAAGAAAACGATCCCATTATTCTGGATTCCTGCACAAACACTCAATTTCATGCTCCCCGAAGGATACCGCATCCTGGTTGCCGCACTGTATAGCGTTATCCTGGGCGTCCTGCTTTCACTGGCCAGCATGATGCAAATGAAACGGCTTTGACAGGGTGCCAAGGCAAAAATCATCAAGTAATTTCCACTGATCATCGAATTTTTGCGGAAAGTGATGATTTTCTGAATATTTTTGTGTTAATATTATTTTATCTCAAAACAAAAAAGAATGAAAACCCTGTCAATGACCCTCCTGTTAACACTCCTTTTTGGAACCATTTTTGCACAGGATGAAGCTCGGTTACTACGCTTTCCTGCAATCCATGGAAACCAGGTGGTATTTACTTATGCCGGAGACCTCTATACTGTTGATCAATCAGGCGGGCTGGCCCGGAAACTTACCAGCGATGAGAATGGCTATGAAATGTTTGCACGATTCTCACCCGATGGAAAACATATTGCGTTTACAGGGCAATACGATGGGAATACAGAAGTCTACCTGATCCCGTCAGAAGGCGGAATTCCCAAGCGCCTGACCTTTACCGCGACGTTGGGGCGCGACGATATTTCTGACCGCATGGGGCCCAATAATATTGTAATGACGTGGAAGGACAATGAAAATATTGTGTTTCGTTCACGCAAACAGTCATTCAACGATTTCAAAGGCCAGCTTTTTATTTCCAATATCAATGGCGGATTACCTGAAGAATTGCCGCTACCCTGCGGCGGTTTCTGCTCCTATTCACCTGATCATTCGAAACTGGCCTACAACAGGGTGTTTCGTGAATTCCGCACCTGGAAGTATTACAAGGGAGGGATGGCCGATGAGATCTGGATCTATGATTTCAA
>CAIVAT010000063.1 GCA_903903985.1 uncultured Bacteroidales bacterium
AAAAAATACTGAGCAAAGAGATCGATAAAGTAAAATTGGTCATGGATAATGCCATAATAACCGGGGAGATCAGGGGCGATATTGATACGACCATTATGGCCATCAATTATTTTTCCCTCTCCACAGGCATGATACAAAACCTGATGCACAATAACTCCCCGAAATTGGCCATCGATTCACTGAGGGATCAACTGGCTGAATTATATAAACTTTTGAAAAAAGAATAACACTTTTTTTTCCCACAAAACATACTGAACGTTCAGTATAAAAGCAATCATTAATCCCAATAATAATGTATATGAAAAAAGTAGTTTACCTGGCATTATCCGTTTCCCTGATGGCAGGGTGCACCCTAAAACAGCCGAAGGAGCAATTGCCATCGGAAAAAAATATTGCAGTCACCATTTCTGTCGTCAAATCCGAGCGGGTTGTGGTTAACCTCAGGTACAGCGGCACGGTTGAGCCCTCACAAACCATCCCGTTAAACTTTCAAACGACCGGGACGGTTGAGGAGGTTTTTGTCGATGCAGGTGATCCTGTGAAAAAAGGACAGTTGCTGGCGACCCTCGATAAAAACGACATGCAGTGCCTGTATGAAATAACCAAAGCCAAATACCAGCAGGCAAAGGATGCTTACGACCGGTTGAAGACAGTTTACGACAAGGGAAGCCTCTCGGAAATTAAATGGGTGGAGATGGAGACGAACATGGAGCAGGCAAAGTCATCCCTGGAACTATCCAGGAACAACCTTGAAAAATGCGCACTGCGCGCCCCGGTTGGGGGGATCATCGGACGCCGGAACGTCGAACCCGGGATGTCATCCCTGGGAATAACCGCTCCGCTGGAGTTGGTTCAGATCGCAACGGTATTTGTGAAAATCTCTGTACCGGAGAATGAAATTGGTAAAATTAAAAAGGGGCTCAACGCGGATATTGTTGTTTCTGCGCTGAATGACAAGAAGTTCAGCGGTAAAATAACAAATGTCAGTCCAGTTGCTGATGCCTTTGCGAGAACCTATGAGGCTAAAATAACTGTTAACAACTCAAACCTCGAACTGAAGCCGGGAATGATCTGCGATGTGACGCTGAACCTTACTACCGAAAGAGAACTGATGCTGATTCCCTATCAAAGCGTGATTCATGATAATGAGGGAAAACATTTTGTTTATGTTGTGGATGCCGAACGAAAAAGGGTGAAAAAACAACGGATAGAGGTTGGGAATTACAATAGCACTAATCTGGAAGTATTGTCAGGATTGACTCAGGGACAAACAATCGTATGTGAAGGCAAAGAAAAATTGTCTGAGAATGCTTTAATCAGTTATTAATATGAGCCACAGGAAAACAGACATCATCGGGGCCGCAATGCGGAATCGGAATATCATAATTATTATAACAGTAGTATTTATGATCATCGGGGTTATTGCCTTAATCAGGATGCCACGCAACGAATTTCCACAATTTACGATAAGGCAGGGTGTTGTTGTAGGGGTTTACCCCGGGGCGACTTCAGCCGAAGTGGAGGCTCAGCTTACAAGGGTTGTTGAAAATTATATTTTCAGCTACCAGGAAGTAAAAAAAGCCAAGACCTATTCACAATCGAAAGAGGGCATCATGTATATTTTTGTCGAACTCAACGACAATGTGAAAAATGCCGATCAGTTCTGGTCAAAACTTAAACATGGGCTGAACGAGCTTAAACCTACACTGCCAGTTGGTGTGTTGGCCCTGGTAGCCAACTCCGATTTTGGTGATACATCGGCATTGCTGATCACGTTATCGTCCGAAAGCAGGAGTTACAAAGAACTGGAAGAGAACCTGAAGACCCTGGAGGCCGAATGCCGCAAATTACCTGCTACCTCAAAAATAAAACATTACGGACTGCAAAAGGAAAAAATATATGTGAATGTGAAGCCTGAATTGCTTAACGAATACAACATAAAAACAATTTCATTATTGGGTTCCTACCAGTTAAATGGAATGGTAAACTATGCCGGGGTATTGAAGGATGGAAAAAACAACCTTGCAGTCCATTTGCCGGCAAACTTCGAATCGGAAAAGGACCTGGCCGACCAGATCGTTTATTCTGATCCAAGTGGGAATGTTGTCCGGTTAAAAAATATTGCAACCATCGAACGCCGCTATGAGGATCCGGACAATTACATCAAACAGAATGGCAAAAAGACAATCCTCCTTTCGCTTGAAATGCAGCCTGGCAACAACATTGTTGAATATGGAAAGGATGTTGACAAAGCCATTGCCATATTTGAAAAGCATTGTCCCGAAGATATCAAGGTCTCAAAAATATCAGAACTGCCCAAATACGTAAATGACTCCGTGTCGGAATTCATGAAGGAGTTCTTGATTGCCATCGTTGCCGTCATATTGGTTACCATGGTTTTGCTCCCTTTCCGGGTAGCATCAGTTGCCGGGATCACTGTTCCCATTTCCGTTCTGATTACCTTATGTGCGCTCTATTTTTTTGGCGTAGAGTTACATACAGTTTCTTTGGCTTCCCTTATCCTGGTATTGGGGATGATCGTTGACAACTCGATCGTTATCATCGACAACCATGTGGAGAAAATAGATCACGGAATATCACCCTGGCATGCTGCCATAAAAAGTGCAGGGGAACTAACGATCCCGATCATTACCGCCACCCTGGCGATTATGGCAGCCTATATCCCGCTGGGATTTATGGTGCCGGGGACAGCCGGAGAATTTATGGCAACGCTGCCAATCGTGGTAAGTGTTGCATTGGTTGTATCCATTGCTGTTGCTGTCTTTTTGGTACCCTACCTGAATTTTGTTTTCATTAAAAAGGGATTGATCAGCAAAATTCCGGGGAAACAAAGAAAAAGTTTTTTGGACAGGCTGCAGGGTTGGTTTGATGTGTCGCTTGAAAAAGCTTTCTCTTATCCCAAAACCATTATTGCTATCGGAATTGCTTTCGTGGCACTGGCTATGCTTTTGTTTAAGGGGTTGGACCAGCAGTTATTTCCTGAAATGGAACGAAACCAATTCGCTGTTGAAGTGTACCTGACTCCGGGTGCCTCGCTCGAAAGCACGGCAAAAATTGTTGATAGCCTGGAAAGTGTATTGATGAAAGATAAACGCGTAACCAATGTTACAAGCTTTATTGGCACAAGTTCGCCCAGGTTCCAGGTAGCCTATGCACCCAATATGCCTGCCAGCAATTATGGTCAGCTGCTGGTCAACACGATTTCGAACGAGGCTACCCGTAAAATTGTTGGTGAATATAGCCCAAGGTATTCTGATAATTTTTCCAATGCGCATGTGAAATGGAAAATTCTGGCGATGCAACTCAATAAAGCGCCTGTTGAAGTCCGTATTTCCTCCGATTCAATTAAGGACCTCCGCAATGCTGAAACGCAGATCAACCTGATCCTGAAGAAAACGAAACACATTGCCTGGGTGAGGACCGATTGGGACCAGATGCAGCAAAATATCAAGGTCAATCTTGACCGCGACATGGCAAACCGCATGGGATATTTCAAAAGCCTGGTGTCAACATCACTCATGATAGGCCTGAATGGGCTTCCTTTGACAACAATATGGGAAAACGATTACCCGGTTGAAGTTCGTCTCTCCCAGGAAAACAGTGGTAAGAAAAGCATTAAGACACTGGAGGACATTTATATATCTTCACCAATAAGTTATA
Organism: uncultured Bacteroidales bacterium; assembly: GCA_903903985.1. Classification (GTDB taxonomy): domain Bacteria; phylum Bacteroidota; class Bacteroidia; order Bacteroidales; family FEN-979; genus CAIVAT01. The sequence continues at coordinate 3,682 of CAIVAT010000063.1, forward strand.
CGGCGGTGCCGTTGCGCTCCATTGCTAATTTTACTCCCGAATGGACTGAAGGAACCATTGTCCGGCGCAATGGGACCAGAACGCTGACTATTCTGATAGATAATGATTCGAAAGGGGTGGCCTCGAATATATTTAACGAAATAACGCCTCAAATCGCAAAACTCAAGCTGCCTGAAGGGACAACGATCAGTTATGGAGGTGACTATGAAGGGCAAAATGAAGTATTTGTACCCATGGGTATTGCACTGGGCCTGAGTATCGTTTTAATCTTTTTTATCCTGTTGTTTGATTTTAAGAAGATAAAACTTTCCCTGCTGATTATGTCTACAATGCTTTTGTCATTGCCAGGTGCAGTGATTGGTCTGATATTAATGGGATATCCGTTTAGCATTACCGCTTTCATTGGCATAACAAGCCTTTGCGGCATGGTCGTCCGTAACGGAATCATCCTTATTGATTATGCCCGTCAATTAAGAAAAAGGGACAAAATGCCGGTGCATGAAGCTGCTATTGCTGCCGGAAAACGGCGAATGCGTCCCATCTTCCTTACTTCGGCAGCCGCGTCGGTTGGTGTCATTCCGATGATTTTAAGCCGCTCGCCTCTTTGGGGTCCTCTTGGAACCGTGATCTGCTTTGGCTTAATGTTCGCAATGGTACTTACGCTCTATATTCTCCCCATCCTGTATTCTTTGGTTTACAGTGATAAACCCAAAAAGCCGGGGTTCTGGGCAGTACCTGCCACAGCAATACTCACTGTTGGGGTTTTGATCTTTCCGTTATTTTCGACCAGCGCCAAAGCCCAAACCTTAAGTTTGGATTCCTGTAAAACCCTGGCATTACTGAATAATCACAAAATTAAGGAAGCAGCCTATGATGTTACTCAATCGAAACAACAAAAGAATGCTGCATTCACCAATTATTTTCCCAAGGTAAATGCCAGTGGTTTTGCCTTCAAAGCATCTGACTATCTGGTAAAGGCAAAAATTCCATCCATGAACCTGCCGGTTTATGATGGAAACCCGGTTAATCTTTTGAATCCCACTCAGTTTGCCTATGTGCCATCTATCCCGATAAATCTCCTGGATTACATGAATGTAGCTACCATTATGGCTACCCAGCCGGTATTTGCCGGGGGACAAATTATAAACGGAAACAGGCTGGCGAAAGTTGGATATGAGATCAACCTTGAGAAACAAAATCTGACCAACACCGATGTTCTTGTCAGGACAGAAGAACTCTACTGGGCGGTGATCGCATTGCGTGAAAAGACCAAAACGCTCAGCAGCTACCGGAGGTTGCTTGATACGCTGCAAAGGGATGTATCGGTGGCACATAAAGCAGGACTTGTGCAACGCAATGACCTGTTGAAAGTAGAACTTAAACTCAATGAGGTCGAAATCAATGCGCTTAAACTCAGAAATGGCATCGACATGACGCAACGTGCACTTTGCCAGCAAATAGGGATCATTTATGACAGTACGCTTACGCTGATTGATCCGCAAACAGAACCTGTTTTGCCACAGCAATTTTATATGCAGCCGGGTACGGCGGTTTCAAATCGATCGGAAATAAAAATGCTGAGCCAGGCAGTCGTTGCCGAAGAGTTGCAGAAAAAAATGACCTTAGGCGGCAACCTTCCGACTGCTGCTATCGGAGTAGCCGGATTTTACGTGGATGCAATGAATTCCTCTACCACCAATGCCGTGGCTTTTGCCACCGTCAGCATTCCGATTTCCGACTGGTGGGGTGGCATCCATAAGATCAGGCAAAACCAGGCCAAAGTTGAAAGCGCCCGCAATAAACTCGCAGAAACTTCCGAATTGCTTACCTTGCAAATAGAACAGGCCAACAATGAATTGAACGAATATTACTTTCAGGCGGGTATCGCTCAGAAATCAGTAGAACAGGCCAGGGAAAACATGAAGGTGACCAACGACAATTACACAGCTGGTATCTCCTCCATGTCCGACCTGCTGGAAGCACAATCGGTCTATCAAAACGCCCTCGATAACCTCATAGAAGCCAGGTGCAATTACCAGGTTAAAAAAGCCAGGTACTTTCAGGCAACTGGCAGGTATCATTAATGGAACATGGAAAAAATCTTATTCCGGCAATTATTTTTTAATGAACATCTTCGGAGCAGAGCAGCGAGGTATCAAATTGGTAAAATATCTCTCTTCTCGTCGCATGCCGGGGAACAAATCCAACCACCTCAGTCCCCGTTCCCTTCATCTTCACGAGAAGGGGTGCCGGGATGAGGTAATTAAAGAATGAAAACAGGTGACAAGTTTTAAAAGCAAGATATTCAATCTTTTATTAAGGAACAGGCACCTGTTTTATGGTAAGTTGAAAAAGGAAACCTTCGATTTTAACACCTCCATTTCAGGTTTCAGGGAACAATGTGAGAAAGGAGCAGGCAGGTACTCGAAAATCCCGGAAGGAATTACCACGAAGGAACAGATCATTGACGGAATGAAATCGGAATGGCTGATCCCGGATGGAGCAGACGACCGGAAACTCATTTTATATGTGCATGGTGGCGGATATGTTTCCGGGTCATGCAATGACCATCGGGGATTCGTATCGAAATTCGCAAAGAAAACAGGGATTACGAACCTGGTTTATGAATACAGGCTTGCTCCAGAAAATCCGTTTCCTGCTGCACTGGATGATTCATTGAAAATATATCAATGGATTCTTCATGAAGGATTTAACCCGGAAAATATAATCATTGCAGGTGAATCGGCAGGCGGAGGTTTATGTTTGGCAATCCTGCTTGCACTAAAAGAGTTTAAAATTGCCCTGCCGGCAGCTGCGGTGGCAATTTCACCATGGACAGACCTCACCTGCTCGAGTGATTCATACAGTACCAAAAACAAAGTGTCGCTGGCACCCTTCAACTCATGGACTGTTTTCAGCAGATATTATGTTGGTCAGAATAAAGCGACGAATCCATATATTTCACCGTTATTTGGTGATTTAACAGGATTACCTCCTGTTTTTATAAATTCCGGGGTGGATGATGAATTGTTTGAGGATGGAGAAAAGTTCTATCTGAAGGCGAAGAGCGCGGGAGTGGACATTACCTTCAGACACGGGGTCGGGATGGTTCACTGTTATCCGTTGCTGGCGCCGATGTTTAGGGAAGCCACAGAGGCAATGGATGAAATCGTGGGTTTTATTAACAAATACCTGAGATAAATAAAACCAAACATTATCCGGCAGGTGGTCAGCTATTACCTGCTTTCAACTTGTACCATATTCATTTCCATGAAAAAAAACGTATCACTGGTGTTATCCAGTGGTGGCGCAAGGGGTGTCGTGTCGCCCATATTGGCGTAATTGAGGAACTCGAACGGCAGGGATATGTTATAAAGTCTGTTGCAGGTACTTCCATGGGAGCAATGCCGGGTGTGAATTTAAGGAAATCGCCCTTCCACCATGGCTACCAGAAGATTATTTCATTAAAAAATGAATTGATTGATGGCAAGGGGGAAGTGCAATTAATTAAAAATGATATACCAGGGTGGCGCCAATACCTGTAGAACTTACAGGAATCACCTGTAGTTTCTTATTGGCATTAAAGTATACCATGCTGCCAACTGCAAATCCAAGGGCAGAGCCGAATAAAACATCCGACGCCCAGTGATCATTTACCGCAAGCCGGTATAATGCTGTAAAACCAGCCAATCCAAAGCTGACAACTGGAACCCATTTCGTATCCCAGTATTCCAGGCCGATGACCGTCGCTATTGAAAAAATTGCTGATGAATGACCCGATGGAAAGGAATTATAGCCAAAAGTTCCATAGGAACCACCCCAGCTGAACGGTCCGTCCCATGCATGGGGATCTGGCGGTGTATCCTGGTATGGGCGGTGCCTGTGTGTGACCTGCTTGAGAACATTGGTCAGAACAACGGTAATCACATAGGATTCCAGCCCCTTTAAACCAGTTTCCTTTCCTTTCTTATTCTTCCAGATCACTCCGGACAAATAAAAGACGCCCAGGGCGGGAATGCTGATAAGTCCGGTTCCCAAAGGGCTGAAAAAATAATAAGAAGTTTTACTGATAAAAACGGAGCTGTTATGGTAATAGAACTGCTGGATCGGTTTATCTCCCCATGCGATCAGCCCAACTGTAGCTGCGAGGACTGCTGCCGCAGATATAATCTGACCTGTTTTCCATTTGAATGGGTTCGTAAAAACCGACTTCGTATCTGTCCAGTAAGAACTAGCATAGGCACGTCCAAAAGAACTTACAGGAGTAATGTTCTGAGGTTCTTTCGTGATAATTACGGTATCCATTTTTTTAATAAGCGTATCAACCTGCTGCGGAGTCAGGCTATCGATTTTCTGAGAAGTAAGGCTATCCTTCTTTTCCTGGGCTTCAGTATTAACTGCCAGGCATATAATAAGAAAAAAAAGAAAAATTATCCGGGGAATCATGCGTGTTTATTGAATATATTCAAACCGGGTTTGATCCACTATAAGTGCTGGTCCATCATTATTAAAACCTTACTGCATGTTATTTGTCATGATGGTCATTGTTATCCTATTTCTTCATTTGGCCGTGGTTCATTTTTTTACCCCCATGACTTCCAAACTCAGGACCGGGGAATATACACGAAGACAGGAGGGAGACACCTGCAAACGCAAAGATAAGTAGAAGAATTTTTGCCTTTTCATTTTGTTATACTTTTTATAATGTATGGATGAATGATTAAAAATTCCGAACCAGGCCCTCTTGTGAAGTAGAATATATTCGATTTACGTTAATTATACAGTGATGTTCATCAGGTAGGTGAACAAACCAAAGATCTTGAGAAGCCATATGATGACAGCAATAACAACGACAATATTGAAGATGTTCTTGATTTTCCTGTCCATCGGGATGTAATTGTTGACCAGCCAGAGAATAACACCGGCGGCGATTAAGATGATTAAAATGGTGAATAGTGGCATAATAATTGGTTTAGGTGTATGAGATTTTTATAATTGAAATGTCGTTATTTTCTTGTTTTTCAATTGATTGTAAGTGGATGGGTATCTGAAAATTTCCACCGGAGGGTAACCCCCGTACATTCAGGAGAGTCGTACATTCCCAACGACAACTTTCTCCCGATTTTAGTCTTATGCAATTCTGGCAGGACAATGCCGATAATTGCACCAACTGCAAAGCCGACCGCAACATCCGATGGAAAGTGAGCCAAGGCTTTTACGCGTGCATACCCGATCACCAGAGGAGGCACCGAGGCGGCAAGGTAGAGAAGATATTTTTTTGCGCCCAGTTCAGGATGATAGTCAGAATACACCTTGGCCATGAAAAACGTACTGTAAGCGCATGAGCCTGTATGTCCGCTGAAAAATGAATTGCGGCTGTTGTTATTGGTCATCCGGTCATCCACTTCCGGGTAGTACACAAACGGCCGGTATCGGTTCACGAAGGTAGGCCCGAGCGGACTGTAGTTATACATGGTGAAGGTAATGGTGTGACCCTCCACATACATTAACAGCAGGTCCATCCAGTCTTTGCGTATTGTTTTATCAATGATCAGCAAACTGGGTAAAAGAAAAATGCCAATCTCTCCATAATCAGAAATCTTTGTGTACAGGTCACGATCAGAAGATTTTTGGTTTATGGCCCACCGGTCAATGGGGTTTATTAAACCTCGCTGTTGATCGGAGTTGATGAAAGTCAATTCTTCAGGGGTGATTTTCGGCTTGCTCTTCAGCCGGCTGATCGCAAAATAATCACCGGCCATCCCCACGCCAATGATGCTGCCGGTCACCCAGTAATTCACATGATACCGTTTCAATCTTTTTGGCGATGTTGAAACGGAATCGGCCGGGGCACAAATACCGGTTTCTTGAAAAATCAGGAAAACCAATAAATACAGTAGATATTTCATAATGCAAATAGTGACATTTTCAGGATGTAAAGGTCCGTGGCTTTCGTCCGGAATTTGTTACACAACTTTGACAATAAGTTGCATCATTCACACATTTCCAGGTGTGCCGTGTTTCTTGGCTGGAAGATTTGCATATTCCTCAATTTCCGTAAACAGTAATTTTCTCAGTTTTGCAACCTTTTAAACAGTAATGAAATGCAGTTCCTGCTTTTTTATATCTTTACTGCGACTAATTTTATTCCGCTTTTCATGAAACAGCTCCTGATCGCTTTTTGCCTGATCGTGCTGGTCCAGCCAGCCACCTATGCACAAACCTCCTGGAAATCGTCCGATTATATGCCTGAGGCGTATCGTAAGGTGATGGTCCTTGCCAAGATAACAGATGTGGTTGCCCGGAAGCAACTTGAAGATTTTACGGTAAAACTTCTGACCGACAAAGGAATCGTTGCGATCCCGGCTTATGCCAATGTTAAAAAAACCGATGGGGTTTCCCGCGAGGCATTCCTCGTCATCGCAGATTCACTGCAGGTGGATGCCCTGCTGGTCTATTCGGTGAACGGCACAGAAAAACGCGTAAAAAATACGCCGTCCCTCAGCGTGGGAGTAGGAGTGGGTATGTACGGCGGATATGCGGGAGCAAGTGTACCGATTTCAGGAGGTGCCAAAATGGTTACCCTGGTTAAACTCAGCGCCTATTTCTATAACAGGGCATCCAAAGATGAACAATGGGCCCAGCCGCTAAGCGGAACGCTGGAGGGCGGCACCGACAAACTGGCATACACTTTTGCCAGGACTACCGTGAAAGCCATGATGAAAGACGGGATGTTCATAACGAAAAAATAACCGGTTTTTCGCATGGCATGCATTTTTAGTGTACCTTTAACATCTTCAAGGACAATAAAATAATGACATTGAATTCACTGGGGTATGATCAGTAATAAATCGATTATGCGACAGATGGATTGACCTTCCTCATATATCTGTAATGAAGAATTTAAATGCAGCAACATTACTGCAAACTGCTTTTGAACACCATTTCAATATATCTCCCGATTTGATCATTGTACTTGACAATGAGAAAAATATCATTCATGCCAATCAGGCATTCCTTAAAAGGTTTGATGAAGACTCAAAAGGATTAATTGGAAAAAAATGTTTCCAGTGTATTCACCAGAAAGATAAACAGCCAGTCTGTTGCATGCACCCGGATATGATGGAAGATGGAAAGGAGCATACCCGGAAAGTGTTTTTTGAAAAATTTAATAGCTGGTTTTCTGTTAAAATGACCCCGTTATTGAACAACCAAGGGATCATGGTGGGGTCCATTCACATTGCCCGGAAAATCACCGAAAATGAAAATACAATAGAATTGATGCATGGCCAGGAGGATACAGAAACATTGTTGCAGAAAAGTGAGGATAGGTACAGGTCATTGTTCAACAATAGTATTGCTGTTTTTTTACTGATTGATCCTTCCACAGGTGCGATCGTGGATGCCAACCCCGCAGCTTGTAGTTATTACGGATGGTCACATAAAGAACTTTGCGATAAAAATATAGCTGAAATAAACACGCTTTCTCACAAAGAGATAGAACAGGAAATGCAGGCTGCAAAAGAAGAAAAACGCAAACGATTCTTCTTTAAACACCGGTTGTCAGGTGGCGCCATTCGGGATGTTGAAGTTGATTCCCATCCAATTGAGACCAAAGGTTCGACACTGCTTTTTTCAATTGTTCACGACATCACCGACCATATAAAAGCTGAAAACGCACTCAGGGAAAATGAGGCTACCATTAATGCTGTTTTGAACGTTACAGATGAATCGATTTTGTTGTTGGATAATAATGACAAGCTGCTTGACCTGAATGAAGTAGCGGCCATCCGCATGGGAATTAGCCGTGAGAAAGCAATTGGGAAAAAAGTTGCCGACCTGTTGCCTGTTGAAGTGATTAATCATCGTAAGCAATTCATTGAGAAGGCTTTTATAACTGGTAAAAAGGTAAGTTTTGAAGATATACGGAACAATCGCTGGATGGTGAATCACTTATATCCCATTCAAAATGCGGAAGGGAAGGTGGCTCGGTTGGCTGTCTTTAGCCGTGACATCTCCGATCGTAAAAATGCGGAAGAAGCTTTGAAAATAAACGAACGCAAATACCGGCTGCTGGCAGAAAATGCAACGGATGTGATATGGATACAGGATATTGCAAACGGTGCGATGAGCTATCTGAGTCCATCGATCGAACATGTTCTTGGTTACCCACTGTCGGAGGTGATGGAACGGGGTATCGATGATTTCCTGACGCCTGCTTCATTGCAGTTTCTCAGGAATGTGGTGCCAGAACGCATTGCCGGATTCGCAAATGGGCAGAGAGATGTTTTTACGGATGAAATAGAGCATGTGCATAAAAACGGGAATAAAATCTGGATTGAAGTTAAAACACAACTTGTATTAAATAATGAACACGGGTGCCTGGAAGCACACGGTGTTGCAAGGGATGTTACAGATCGGATAAAAACCAGGGCCTTGCGGGAGACGGCCCTTTCTGAATTGCATGCAAGTGAAGAACGCCTTCAAAGCCTTTTCGATACCATGATGGAAGGGGTGATTTTTATCAACCCCGATGGCTGGATTGAGAAAGCCAACGCTGCAGCCGAAAAGATCCTTGGGATCAGCAGGCCGGAGATCGAAAATCGTTACTATATTTCCCCAAACTGGGAGATCATCCGTCTTGACGGAACCCCAATGCCGCCTGCTGAAATGGCCGGCCCCAGGGCAATGCAGGAGAAACAGCCAATCAAGGATGTCGTGATGGGCGTTCGGAAGCCTGATAACTCGATTACCTGGATTAATGTATGTGCAGCACCTGTTTTGAATATCGATGGCGAACTCCAGGGTGTCGTCGGGACATTTGCCGATATTACTGACCAGAAGACAGCAGAAGATGCAGTAAATACGTTGGCAGTTCGTTACAAAATCCTTATGCAGTCGGCCAGTGAAGGAATACATATTTTAGATGACCATGGAAATGTCGTTGAGGCCAATTCCGCATTCTGCAATATGCTTGGTTACACTTATCAGGAGATCATGCAACTCAATGTTTCCGACTGGGACGTAAAATTGTCAAAAGAGCAACTGACGGCAAAGGTTGCAGACCTGATGATCCATCCCGCATTATTTGAAACACAATTTCGTTGTAAGAATAATGCAATTCGCGACATGGAGATCAGTGGTGTCGGGATTATTCTGGAAGGCCGAAACTATCTCTATGCTTCGACCCGGGATATCACAGAACGTAAGCAAACAGAACTGGCATTAACAGCCAGTGAAACGAAATTCCGGGAGCTGATTGACTTTTCACCGGTTCCAATGGCTTTGTATAATGACCATCAGCAAATTACATTGTTAAACCAGGTGTTTGTACAAACATTCGGGTATTGCCTGCAGGAGATCCCGACGATTGAGGCTTGGTGGAATGAAGCTTATCCTGACGCTGACTATCGTAAATGGGTTACCGATAGATGGAATGAAAAAATTGAATATGCAACAAAAACCGGTGAGCCTTTCATTCCCATGGAAGTGATTGTGAAATGCAAAAATGGCACCAATAAAACCGTGCTTTCCAGTGCAACATTGTTTAAGAACCAAATTGAGTATACCTGCCTTTCATCGTTATACGACATATCCGGTTTGAAGCAGACTGAAGAAGCACTCCGCAATGCACTCTGGAGAATTGAGACCATCATCGAAGGAACCCAGGTTGGGACCTGGGAGTGGAATATTCAAACAGGTGAAACCACATACAACGAGGTATGGGCAAATATTTTCGGATACACCCTTGACGAACTCGCTCCCAGTAGCCACAACACATGGTTGAATTTAATTCACCCTGAAGACTTGAAGCAATCGATCAAACATCTGAACCAGTACTTTGATAATGAATGTTCACAGTACGACTTTGAATGCAGGATGAAACATAGGGACGGACGCTGGATATGGGTTCAGGACCGTGGCCGCTTGATCAGCAGAACCAGTGACGGCAAACCACTGCTGATGTATGGCATCAACACCGATATAACCCAGCGTAAACTAGCGGAAGAGGAGATACGGCTGTTGAATGAAACACTTGAAAATCGTGTTGCTGAACGTACCATTCAACTGGAAACAATAAATAAAACACTGGAATTTCACATTAAAGAAATTGAGCAATTCACCTATATTGCTTCCCATGACCTTCAGGAGCCGCTGCGTACAATAACCACCTTTGGCAAACTGATCCAGGAAGAATTTGCCGGAAATCTCTCTGATGATGCTAACCAATACATCGACTTTATGTCAAACTCAGCATCCCGAATGAGTTCGCTGCTCAAAGGTTTGCTCGATTATTCGCTGTTGGGCAAAGTAAGCAAAATGGAACAGGTTGATTGCAATGTAATCGTGAAGGAAGTATTGTCTGATCTGTCTGATTTAATAACAGTGAACAAAGCAACGATAAAAGTGCATGAATTGCCCGATGTTTATGGCCTTCCGGCAGAATTGAGGATGTTGTTCCAAAATCTGATAAACAATGCTTTGAAATTCCAGAAAAAAGAAGTTCATCCGGAAGTGGAAATTTCTGTTGAAAGCACGGAGAAAGAGTGGTTTTTTTCAATATCCGACAACGGTATCGGCATCGAAGAAAAGGATAAAGAGAAGATCTTTATCATTTTCAAGCGAATGCAACCACAAACAGAATATGGAGGAACCGGTATTGGCCTTGCACATTGTAAAAAAATTGCGGAATTACATAATGGCAGGATATGGGTTAAATCAACTCCAGGAAAAGGGAGTACTTTCACTTTTTCAATCCCCAGGTGATTTGCCCGTTTGAAACATATTCTTTGCCTGCTGATGCTTGCTGCAGGCATTGTTTACCATTTTGTCATTATTTTCTTTAGTTCTCAATGAAAGTCCGGGTAATCTCCTTTATCCCCAGCTCCATAGCTTTCTTTTCAGCATTGCTCCTTATGCTGGAGCGGATAAAATTTGGAGCATCCTGAATATATTTTTCTGCCTCATCCGTCCAGAAAATGCCATGATCACTGTAAGTTTGTTCCGATAAATTTGAATTTTCAATCTCATAACCTGTATTGTTTTGCAATGATGGTTCTCAACCAAATGCTTACCCCATAGCTGTTCCATAGCTACTTCATAGCTACAGGTTAGTCCCTTCTTACTAGGGTGATAAAGCTTTGAAAGATGTTTGATACGGCTTAACCAGGCCAGCCGGACGGGATGACTTGTATAGAATACTTGAAATAGAGGTTATTATATGAACCAAAAAAACTTTTCGTGTGGTTTTATTTTGTCACTCGTCACGTGTTATGCGCCACCTGCTGCGTACTGTGAATGTAAAGAAGAATTGATTAAAAAAAAGGAACCGCGATAATAAAAGCTTATCTTTACAATGTTATTAATCATACACACATGAAAGCCAAATTAATGCTATTCCTGGTCATTATCATTTTCCCGGCCCTGGTCTTTGCCGGTGAAATTTCATGTACCATCAGCAAGAGCGGGAGACCTTACGCAAAACAGGTGGTGACGATCCTCAATAAAAAAGGCGAAACTATTAAAACAGCCACCACCGATGATTTCGGAACCTTTACCATCACAATAACCCAGGTAGGTGCCTTTCAGCTGAAAACAGGCGAAGGAGCAATTGCAGATATTTATTCAAGCAACACCCGTATAAGTTACACCTTCACACTGGACCAAAAAGATTCAAAATGGAAACTGAACCAAAAGTAGGTACAGGTAAACCGGGAAATCCTGAAAAACGGGAAAAACAAGTTATAACGGAAACCAAGGTTAGGGACAAATGGGATAAAACGGATATCCTCATCCGGTCGCTGGGCACATTACTCATCCCTGTTACATTAACCGCGATAAGCCTGGTCGCTTCCTATACGCTGAACAGAAACCAGGAAAAGGAGGCAAAGATCAAACTTTACACCGAACTGATGACCCGGCGCGAAGAATCTGAAAGCACACTCAGGAAAGACATGTTCAATGCCATCATGAGCAATATTCTGAAAGACAGGGGCACAGCATTGCTGGATGACAAGATCCTCCAGCTTGAACTGCTTACCTACAATTTTCACGAATCGCTCAACCTCATGCCGCTGTTTGAGTACCTTGACAGGATCAATAAGGAAAAAACCACCGATCCGGAGTTGAAGAAGATGTACAAAAACAGGTTGGTGAAAATGGCGAAAGCAGTAACAGAAAAGCAGATGTCGTCCCTTGAAGGAGTTTCCGACCCGATCCTGTTTTTTTTCCAGGACACCCTGGCTCCGTATAAAAACAGTAAGGACTACAACAAAGACGACGCTTACCGGGCTCATATCGACGAGCTGGCTTCAATCAATGCCTACGCCAGGAATTTGAAAAGCCCCAACCAGGAAGAAACTGAATTCCGTCACCCCGATTCCGTTTACGATGGCAAAAATTTTATTCCTCTTCAGTATAATGTCCGGATCAAGATCATCGATTACGACACTGGGAATGCCTCTGCAAGGGTGCAATTATCCATCCTGACTTATGACAAAGATAAACTCAAGATCGGAGAACGAACAAAAGAGTTTACAATCAACTTTTTCGAATTCCCGATGATTGACAACACCCGGCTGGAAAATGACATGAGGGTCGCCCTGGTCATGACCAGTTTTGGAGGAGAGTGTGGTTTACCTGAATCCCCCCTCACCGCATCCAGATGCACCAGGATAGAATTCAGGGTGATCTTTTTTCCCGGCGCCAAGGCAAGCCTCAAGGAACGGCCATATTTTGACGACATCGTTTCGAAACTGGTGATGATGAAATAATTAATTCAGCCCCAAGGATCAGAAATGTCAGCACTCTTTTCATTGCGAACCAGTAAGTAGGATGATCCACCTACTTTCATGCTTCTCAAAACTAACATCCGGAAAGGTTTCTGGCGATCATGATCCCGGTCATTTCATACTTCTGAAAATAGAAATTCTGAATGGTCTCTTGCGATGATTTGATTTCCACGATTTTATAACCGATATTGCCTTTGGATTCCGCGCTGTTATTGCTTTTTACACTCCCTGAAATAACCAGCAGGTAATATTTGCCGGGTCTTAAAGATAATGTGTAATTTCCTGTCCCGTTCGTTACAGCCTTGACAATAGCGGGTAATTTCATGAATCCTCTGATGTATTTGCCGGTAATATCTGACAATGTATCAAAATTGTCGCGCAGTTTGTTATTTTTTGAGGGATCTATTGAATGATAGATTGACAGCAGGTAATCGTATTTGTATCCTTGAAATCTTTCAATGACATTTTTAAGCTCACCATATTTGCCTGATATGGCATCAGCTTCGCCAATGGCATAAATTTCACATCCCGCATCTGCCTGATCCGTCGACCTGTATGCGTCTCTGCAGATTGAAACACCTGATAGTTTCCCGTTTTCTGAGGTCATTTTCCCATTTTCTATCATACAGGAAAGCGTAACAACAAGTACGGATATTCCGAGAAGAATTTTGTTCATAGGTTATAATTTTTATTTGAATGACAAAGGTAGTTCTATTTAAACCGCGCCTTGTTACCGGGTAGTTATTGATTTGTTAATGACTTGTTAACGCAGTATATATGCCATGGGAAATGACTAATTTTGGGTCCTCCTATGAAACTGAACCGCACCTATCTGTATGTCGCAATTTCTTCCATTGCATTATTCATAGTGCTGATCATCCAGGTGAATTGGATCTTCAGGACAGCAAAAATAAAAGAGGAGCTGTTTAATGAAAAGGCCAATATGGTTCTTTCAAGAACAACCGACGCATTGCGTTCTGACAAGGAAACCTGCAAAAAAATCGGAGCTTGTATAGAAATGGATAGCACCGCTGAATCAGCCGTGAAATTAGGAAAGAATGAAGTTCATAAAATAGATTCAATACTTACTCATTATATGAGGTTGTACAATTTTCATATCGACTACGCTTTTGTGGTTGTAAAACCAGGATGCCTGTCGGCCATAAATGAACCCGCTTCAGCAAATGCTATCTATAATAAACCCCTGGACGATACAGACGGTAAAAATGAAATAGAACTGAAACTCATCTTCCCGGAGAAAAAGCAATATATCCTTGCAGAGATGGGAACGATGTTCATCACCTCCGTTATGCTGATCCTTGTTGTGCTTGTCATGTTCTGGCGAACCATCCTTTCACTCATGAAAGAGAAAAAAATATCGGAGCATACCACCGACTTTTTAAATAACATGACCCATGAATTTAAAACACCTTTGACAAACATTGCACTGGCGGGAAGGATGATGGTAAAGGATTCAACCATCAATCAGGGTGATAAAATAAAACATTACTCTGGAATAATACTTGAAGAGAATGAGAAATTAAGGCTACAGGTGGAGCAGGTGCTAAGCATGACCGCACTGGAGCGCGGTGAAATTCCGTTCCGAAAAACGGAACTGGACTTCCATGATCTGATTAATAAATCTTTAAAGTATATCAGTATCCAGATCGAGAACAAAAAAGGAAATGTGAAATTAAACCCGGACGCAGGCAGATTTGTGGTCATGGGCGACAAAACACATCTTACAAATGCCCTATGCAACCTGGTTGACAACGCCATCAAATATTCAAAGGGAAAACCTGAATTAACCATTCAAACATCCAATAGAGGTCAAAATTTAGTTGTTGTAGTTTCCGACAAAGGCATTGGTATAGAAAAGGAATACCAGAAGAAAGTGTTCGATAAGTTTTTCCGGGTCCCTACCGGAGATGTGCATGATGTGAAGGGTTTTGGTCTCGGTTTGGCATACATAAAAAAAATCATTGAATTACATGATGGGACCATCGAACTTCAGAGCGAAAAAGGAAAGGGAACGACATTCACAATTACACTTCCCAATGTCTGAAGAAAGGTTCAAAATATTGCTTGCGGAGGATGATCTTAATTTAGGAGTTCTTTTGGTTGATTACCTGGAGACGGAGGGATTTGAAGTGAAACTTTGCAAAGACGGGAGGTTGGCGTTTAAAGCATTTCAGGTCAATCAATTTGATCTGTGCCTGCTTGATATCATGATGCCGGAAATGGATGGCTTCTCTCTGGCAAAGGAGATCAGGTTGAAGGACAAAAAAATACCGTTCATTTTTATCAGTGCTAAGTCGTTGAGAGAAGATAAATTAAAAGGGTATGGTCTGGGTGCCGACGATTATATCACGAAACCATTTGATGAGGAGGAATTGCTCTGGAAAATCAAAGCCGTGATCCGCCGGATCCCGGAAAATACAAGTGAAAGCAGGGCAGAAATCATTTCAATTGGGAAATACCACTTCGATCTGGCCAATCAATCCTTAACCTTTGGTGTTAAAACAAAACGGATCACGGAAAAAGAAAGTGATATTCTTCACTACTTATCTGGCCACCGGAATAAGTTAATAAAGCGGGAAGAAATGGTAAAAGATCTTTGGGGAGTGAATGATTACTTTTTAGGAAGGAGCCTGGATGTGTTTATCACTAAAATACGCAAATACCTGAAGGAAGACCCCGATTTAAGTATTGAGAATGTTTTTGGAGTCGGGTTCATTTTTAACGTTCCGGCAAATAGTTGAGGTAGCAGCTTAAAATTGTTCTTTTTCGATGCAAGTCTTTTCTGAATCGTATCAACAGACCAATTGCCCCAATTCGCTCACATGCCAACTTCAAGGAAGCATGCTTATCCGTTTTTCTTTTTGCACGCATTCTAAAAGGGGAGCGTTCCGGTTACCCGGAAACAAACAGAACCATTGATCATTATTTGAAAATGCCCGCCGGTTTGAATACGGTTGCGAATAAAAAATCGCACCATTCCTGCATGCCAACGATCATGTTTGATAATCAACATATTACACTGGTATTGCATCACCG
This sequence comes from uncultured Bacteroidales bacterium, assembly GCA_903903985.1. Classification (GTDB taxonomy): domain Bacteria; phylum Bacteroidota; class Bacteroidia; order Bacteroidales; family FEN-979; genus CAIVAT01. The sequence continues at coordinate 19,530 of CAIVAT010000063.1, forward strand.
GGAAAAAAATTAAAAAAATCAGGGAAGAAGTTGAGACTGAATAAAAAGCTATTTTTGTGTAATGCTTATAATGGCAAGAAAAAATTCAGCCTTTTAGGTTCGGTGAGGGTGGTCAGCCACTGCACAGGGAAACCAGTTAAAAGACCTGGAAGATGGTCAATTCAGGCGGCGTTTCACCGGATTTAATTATGATCAAGTACCTGACAACCAAATACCTGGTTTTATGAAAAAGAGAATTATCCTCACCCTGCCATTATGCCTGTTTTTCATGTTTTCCATTTCCCAGGAAAATACCGGGAATTTAAAGCAGGTGGCATCGAATGCAATCAATCCTATTGCCAGGGTGACCAAATTCATGCTGCAACCGAATTATTACATATATAATAACGGGGGAAATGCAATTAACCTGATGACGCGCATCGTATCACCTTTTGATGCGGTTTTGATTCCAGGTATCAAACCTAAAAATAAAAACATATATACCTTGATCCGCATAGAATTTCCTGTTACAAGCCAGACTTACGGGTCGGAGCCGCAGTTGAATGCAACAGGACTTGCAGACATGACCCTTGGGGATATTTTAATTTTCAAAACATCCTGGGGAAAGTACGGAATAGGAGTAAATTTCGGCTTCCCTACTGCCACAGTCCCGGTGCTTGGTTCCGGGAAATGGACCGTGGGGCCGTCAGGAATTATTTTTTACTCCAAACCAAAACATCTCATGCTGGGAATGGTGCTGAGCCAGTATTTTTCGTATGCCGGAAGCCCTGCCAGACCGCCGTCAAATTATATGTCGGTGCAACCGTTTATCGATGTGATTTTCAACAAAGGATATTTTATCATGCTCAATCCGATTTTTACATTTGACTGGCAAAAAGGCGATTATACCATCCCGGTTGCTTTTGGATTCGGAAAAGCTTTCGCAAAAAATCTGTCATCCTATATCATGCCCGAATACGTGATTTCCGGGCCGACAAAAAAAACCCTGATCATCCAGTTTAATTTAAATGCAATGTTCTGATTTCGCGGATGACCAGGCAGCTTTGAAGGCTGTTTTCCTGCATTATCTAATGTGTCTTATTCTGTTCCTGTACCAATTGTTTGTATAACGGATACAAATCATCTTCAGGTTCTTGCCTGTTGTAAAAAGATATCTCTTCCTGATTTTTCATCCATCTGTAAACCCAGGAAATGCCCCATTTCTTATAATAATTATCTTTCTGTTTGTATACATTATCCTGTAATGCCTCGTCAAAGCTGATTATTTTATATTTTCTCTTCCTCAACTCATTTATTAACACGGGTAAATAATCGGCATTTAACCTGCTGTCGTGGCATAAATAGATCTGGTTAATTGGCCTTCCATAAATCTTTAACACAAGAGAATCAAAAAAATCGAAATACTCAATGGTCTTTACGATATAATTATCAGCAATTTCCTTTGCATTTACCGGATCGTTCTTCTCAAGATAATATTCATAAATGTAATTAAACATCCAATCAGCACTTTCAACGGTAAAAGGTGCAATCTTGTATTTTTTGGAAGACAGGTATGTTTCAATATTGATATGTTGAAGGCTATCCTTCCCTAAGTCATTAAATGGCAACCGGAAATAGTCTATTGTTTTGCCATACGTCTGAGCCAATTGCCGCACGACATGTTCGCCGCGCTCCACATCAATTTTAAAAGAATCCAGGCCAACCTCAGAATATCGGGAATGTTTGGAGGAATGATATCCTATTGTGGTATAACTTCTGTTCATCCAATTTTTCATAAGTTCAAAATTCTTAACGATGCTGTCTCCCTTGTAGATCAACCCTTCTGTAATAAAAATTGTAACAGGAATATTCAGGGAATCCAATTTATTTAAAAGATTGGATTTAAAGAAATCCTTCTGGCATTTGCCGGTGTTTGGAATATCATCTATCGTTATTGCAACCGATGATTGTCCACTGGTCAAACCAGGAAGGATTAAAATAAACAGAAATATTACCAGACGAACTTTAAAATATTGTTTCATGTCAAATATTATTTCTCATGCTCTTTTCATGGGGAAAGTAAATTTACTTCCTTTTCCCCGTTCGCGCTCTATCCAAATCCGGCCACCGCAGGTAATCTGCAAAGAACGAATAACAAATATAGTGGTTATCAAGGAATTTACTTTGCCTCATCCCCTACACCCCTTCTCCTTCAGGAGAAGGGGACGGGGGTTGAGGTGGTTGGGTTCAACCCCTATCGTATTGCGACGAGGGTGTTCATGGATCCATCAAAATGGGATGAAGCCGAACCCCTGTCAGTGTTATGGATCGAACATAAACAACCTGAATTTAAGGATCCGCCAGACTTGTCTTGAATAAGGGGAATGTGTGAATAATATAACTTATTCCCAAAATTATATAACGGTTTCACGAATATTGAGATATAATTTCGCACAATAAAATTCTAAACAATTAAAAACATTAAAACCATGAGAAAAATTATCGTATTGTTATCAGTGTTCCTGCTGTTCGCCTTTTGCGGTTATACCCAAACCGTCCCTGCAGAGAAGGTTCCGGCACCAGTAAAAGAATCTTTTGTAAAAAAGTTTCCAGTTGCAACGAATGTTAAATATGAAATGGAAAAGACAGATTATGAAATCACATTTAAGGACAAAGGTGTTGGGATGTCTGCCAATTTTAATTCGAAGGGAGAATGGCTTGAGACAGAGACCATTATGATCGAATCTGATCTCCCAAAAGAGGTATTGACTTCAGTGGCCACAAACTTTGTAGGTTTTGTAACCACAGATATTACAAAAATTGATGGTCCTGACAATGTTGTAAATTATGAGATGCATCTAAAGAAGGGTACGGTTGCTTACGAAGTAAAGTTTTCCCCGAAGGGTGATATCCTGAAGAAGACACCTGTAAAGAAATAGTTGAAATAAAAGGAAATTTTGATCTTTGAATGGTTGACTATGATTGTGAAAACGCCTGTCCCGGATCCCGGGCAGGTGTTTTCCTTATTGAATAATTCATCGCCCTTTAAAAATATCTTTCATAGGATGATGGCAATCTACCCGTGTCGCGAAAGCTCGCTGGTCGCATCCTATCCGATTTCTTCCATGCTGGTATTATATGGTGCCGAGTTTACGCACGCTTATGCCATCAGAAATTCAGGCAAAGTAATCCCTACGGGAATTGCTGAAACAAAAATTTTACCGAAAAACAATTAATCAGAAAATGCAGTGATGCATTCCTTAATATCCATCACTATTCGCACTGGAGAATATATTATAAAAATATAATTATTTCAAAAAGTTATATAGCACTTATCAGGTAACAGGGGTTGAACTGTGTTATCTTAAAATTTAAAAGTCATGAAAGAAAAAAGAGAAAACAGGAACCTGGTTCCCCGGCATGCCGGCAATGAAGAAAAAAATGTTGTTGAGGGCTATCCGGTATATCCTGCAACCGAAGATATTTACCGCAAATATCATGAAGTCAAAGACATTGATCCGGAAGATATTTCAAAAATGAAAGAATTAAATGAAAATGATAAAGAAAAATCAGATAAGGAAAAGGATTCCTTCGGTGAAATCGACGGCCGCGAATTAGATGTTCCCGGTTCAGAGCTGGATGACCAACTGGAAGACATTGGAAGTGAGGATGAGGAGAACAACTATTACAGCATCGGAGGCGATGGACATGATGACCTGGATGAGGATAAAGGAGAATGAAGGGCATGATTGTCAACAAAATACATGAACGATTTTAGATGGTTGCAATAAAAGAAAGCAGATGTGTGAATGATGTAACCATTTTCCGGAATTATATAATACAGGATATCAGCAATGTACTGACCTTTGCTGTATCATGAGCATTCAGAACCAATCTTAAAAACTCCATTCATGAAAAAAGCAATCAGTATCTCTTTAGCTCTTGTGGGAACTGTTTTCATAACTTCCATGATCATTAACCATTCATCTGCCCTGCCTGCTGCAAAAGACGGTATTGTAAGTAGACCGATCCCGGCAGGAGTAATGAAAATTGCAGAAAAATCATGTGTGAAATGTCATACAGAAGGTGGGAAGGGAATGGCCCAGTTGCATCTTAATCTGTCAAATTGGGACAAATTTTCACCTGAAAAACAAGCTGGCAAAGCAAAAGACATGTGTAAGATGGTTTCTAAAGGCAAGATGCCTCCAATGAGTTTCAGGGAGAAAAATCCTGGCGGGACTCCATCACAGGAGGAGGTGAAAATTATCTGTGACTGGGCACAATCGTACCAGGTCATAAAAAAGTAGAAAGAATTTCAACCCAAAATTCCGGGAATATTTGCAATACCCGTTGACAGCGCAATCACAGGGGACTCAAGGAAGATCAAATAAAAAGATCCGTTCAACCAAACAAACAGAAAAAAAAATATGAAAATATCCTCAAAATTTGAATTTCAACAATTGCCTTATGCCTATGATGCGCTTGAACCATTCATTGATAAACTGACAGTTGAGATACATTACAGCAAGCATCACCGGGCCTATTTCGACAATTTCATCAACGCCATCAAAGATACCGGAATGGAAATGATGACCATCAGGGAAATTTTCCGTAATATAAGTAAAGAACCGATGGCGGTTAGAAACAACAGCGGAGGCTATTTCAATCACAACTTTTATTGGGAAAGCATGAAAGCCCAGGGAGGGGGAATGCCGACAGGCAAATTATCAGAAGCTATTGGCCAAACATTCAGCTCATTTGAAGAGTTCAAAAAACTATTTTCAGAAGCTGGAAAAACCAGGTTTGGCAGTGGATGGGCATGGTTGTGCCTTGACAATAAAGGCAGCCTGTTTATCTGTTCCACCCCAAACCAGGACAATCCTTTGATGGATATTGCTGAAAAAAAAGGAATTCCCCTGTTGACGATTGATATATGGGAACATGCCTATTATTTGAAATATCAGAATAAAAGACCTGATTATATCGGGGCATTCTGGAATGTTGTCAATTGGGAAGAGGTTGCCGGCAGGTATGAAGCTGCCCTGACATCCTTATCTAAGAAGCAGAATCATATGAACCAAATGGGTAAAATAGAATCCATTGCGCCTGTCACCCCTGATGAGGCACAGATTCGGACGGAGAAACCCGGGGTATAGTTCCACTCCCGGAAGGTCTGTGGAAGTCTGGAAAGATAAAAGCGGCATGCAGTAAGAAAAAAATGAAAGATGAACTGGTTTTATCACTTAATAGGAGAGGGAAACGATCCATCCCCTTGCCAAATGGCAATCCGGGCATTTATCATATTCATTATCGCCCTGGTATTCATCAGGCTTTCAGGCAGGCGGACCTTCGGAATGTTTTCTCCGTTTGACAATGTAATCAGTGTTTTATTGGGAGCAGTATTAAGCAGGGCTGTTATTGGGGCATCCCCATTTTTCTCAACCATTGTAGCAGCATTTGTAATTGTTTTTCTGCACCGGTTATTTGCTTGGATAGCATTATATAATGACCTATTCGGCAGCCTGATCAAAGGAAATGCAAAAGCAATATACAAAGACGGGAAAATCCTCAGAAACAATATGAAACGATTCGATATCACTGACAAAGATTTGACTGAAGGAATCCGTTTGCAGGGTAATGTAGAATCGTTGGACGAAATATCAAGTGCATACATTGAACGAGATGGCAGAATCAGTGTAACTAAAAAATAAAAACTATTCAAAAGTTCTGTATTTTAGTGGTTCAGGAATAGAACAACATGGCACACCATACGCTCCGGTCATCCTATTCGGGTTTAGTTGAACGCATCAATCGTTTTCCCCAGGGTGCTCCGCCATCGGATTTCCTCAATAAAATCCTGAAGATATTGTTCTCCGACAGGGAAGCCCATCTGGTTTCTCTATTGCCCATCAAGCCTTTTAATGCCGAAAAGGCAAGCCGCATCTGGAACCTGGATCTGAAGGAAACACGTAAAATTCTGGATGAACTGGCTGACCGTGCATTGCTGGTCGATGTTGAACAATATGGCCAGAGTATTTACAGTTTGCCACCTCCAATGGCCGGATTTTTTGAATTTTCACTGATGCGCGTGCGCGTTGATATTGATCAGAAAGCATTGAGTGAACTTTTTTACCAGTACCTGAATGTCGAGAATGATTTCATCAGGGCTTTATTTGCCAACGGAGAAACCCAGATTGGAAAGGTTTTCGTTCATGAGCCTGCCCTGTCCGAGGAAAATGCATTGCATGTGCTGGATTATGAACGTGCGACGGAGGTGATTAAAACAGCTACCCATATTGGTGTCGGGATGTGTTATTGCCGCCATAAGATGGAACACCTTGGCAGGGCTTGCGAGGCTCCGATGGATATCTGCATGACCTTCAATACAACAGCAGAATCTTTGACCAGACATGGCAATGCCCGCCGCATCGATACAACGGAATGTCTTGATCTGCTGCAAAAAGCCTATGGGGAAAACCTGGTTCAGTTTGGCGAGAATGTAAGAGAAAGCGTGAATTTTATCTGCAATTGCTGCGGATGTTGTTGTGAAGCAATGATCGCCGTGCGGCGTTTTGCAGTATTTAACCCGGTTCATACGACGAATTTTATACCTGAAATCCGTGACGAAAAGTGTACCGGTTGCGGAAAATGTGTAAATGCCTGCCCGGTTGAAGCCATGGCGCTGGTTTCTTCGAATCATCCGCACCATCCATCATGGAAAAAGGCCTTGCTTGATGAAGACCGTTGCCTTGGATGTGGCATTTGTGTTCGATCTTGTCCTATAAAATGCATTCTCCTGAAATCCCGTGCGAAGCGGGTCCTGACCCCCTTAAACGGGGTTCATAAAGCCGTGATGATGGCGATAGAACGGGGCAAGTTGCAACATCTCATTTTTGATAACCGGGTTTTATGGAGCCACAGGGCGCTGGCTTCTGTTTTGGGCGTGCTGCTAAAACTTCCGCCAATTAAACAGTTCATGGCAAGCCAGCAAATAAAATCAAGGTGTTTTGAGCAACTGATTCAACGAATGAAATAAAGTCAGGGGCCCTGGTCCTTTCCTAGTTGAAATCTTTGATTTTTCGTATATTTATCAGTCAATTACATCGATCCAATGAATGGGTTTGCCAGGATATGGTTTTTAATTTCCGGATTTTTTCGATCAATATGATCATTGCCCAAACACCGGTCCAGGTTGAACGTGGTAAAGTGACCAACGCTGAGGCCAAAGCATATTCACAGAAGTTACCTTCTGTTTTCTATCTTGATCATACTGTCACCTATCGTATCAACCATAAAAAATTTTCAGGCATCTGGGCAGTACAGATCAGGAACCTGCTGAACCAGCACCCGGATGTTGGATATTCATACAACGATTTTAACCAGACCCTCGAACCCCAGAAATCAATGGGAATTTTGCCGGTGATGAGTCATAAGGTGAAATTTTAGCAGGATCTCAGAAGGAACTCCGCAGAAAAGGACTTCTATGTTATTTAACATTTTTTCATTTGATGGTAACGTATTTAAATGTAAATAAATGGAAGAAAAAGCTGAACTTTGTCATTGGGATGATCTCAACTCCGGCAATCTCCTGCAATTTCATAAAATAATTTTGACATGAACAACAAAAGCGTCGGATCATTGAATGGTTCGCTGGTAATGAAGGTCGCCGCATTCATGATCATCATCGCAGGAGTGATGTATGCCAAATCAATCATCACACCCTTTTTACTCGCACTTTTCATCAGTATTATCTGTGCACAGCCCATTTCATGGCTGAAGAAAAAGCGGGTACCCGGATGGCTTGCAATTGTAATCATCCTGCTGGGGTTGGTGTTGTTGTTTTCGGGGTTTGCCCTCCTGATCGGAGGAACAGTATCATCCTTTTCACGCAATGTTTTGAAATATGAATCGACCCTTACAACGATCAGCAATTCCTATGTCCGGTTTTTAAATGAGAAAGGGTTGAAAATACCTGAAGATCAGGTAATAAGTCTTATTCAACCGGCACGAATCCTGGAATTTACCGCAGGTGCTTTGAATGGAGTGCTAAACATGATGGGGAATACCTTTCTTATATTCCTGATTATTTTATTCATTCTGATGGAATTCGGAAGTTTTTCAATTAAAGCAAAAGCAATCATGAACAAATCGGACGAATCCACTGATTATTTTTCTACCATCATAAAAAACATCCGTCACTACCTTGGGATAAAGACCCTGGTATGCATATTAACAGGCGTTTTTATCTATCTGGCATTACTGATCATCGGGGTTGATTATCCTCTCCTTTGGGCATTGATTGCTGCCCTGATGAATTATATTCCGAATATCGGATCCATTATCGCTGCTATTCCGGCGGTTCTCTTTGCCCTGGTGCAATTCGGATTGGGTGGTGCCCTCTGGACACTGGGTTCCTTTCTGTTTGTCAACAATGTTCTTGGAAACTTTATTGAGCCCAGGATTATGGGAAAAGGGTTAGGACTTTCAACACTTGTAGTGTTTCTTTCTCTTCTCTTTTGGGGATTTATATTAGGACCCGTTGGAATGTTCCTATCAATACCCCTTACCATGATCATTAAAATCGTCCTGGAACAGAATGATAAAACACGAGGGTTTGCCATACTTCTGGGAACACCGGCTGAAGCCAGGATCTATCTTCAGCATAAAGAACAGGCTAAAAAGCAGCAAATTAAAAAAGATACTCCTGAAGGATAATCAGGGAACCGGTTCCTTCCTGCAAACGGTTGAATCTGCTGAAGTTAATTTCATGACCCGGGTGGCCGTGACACCCTTCTCCCTAAGTTCGCACGGAATTCCTGAGGATCATGGTTGCATAATAAGATTGCTGCAGCAAATGTGTGAATGATGTAAATCTTTTCAAAAGTTGTGTAACACGATCCGGGATAATTTGGATGACTTTTGTTCATGGGGAAAAAGCCTCTGAGTAATGATATTATTTCGATAGACTCAAACAAACAATAAAGGATATAAAAGTAACATAGAAAAGGATACGCTGAAAAATGAAAATTTCAGAAAAGTATTATACACAGATAAACATCTTCAACTTGTACTGATGACCTTGAAAAAAGGGGAAGAATTCGGTGAAGAAGTTCATATCGGCATTGATCAGTTTTTCCGGTTTGAAAGCGGGAAAGGGTAATGTATCATTGGCAATGAATATAATATAGCTGATGGAGATGTGATCATCGTACCTGCTGGTTCCCGGCATAATGTTATCAACCGAGATGCCCATGAAGCATTCAGAATGTACACCATCTATGCTCTTCCGCATCATCAGGACAGCCTTGTAAATGCAACAAAAAATGATGCTGAAAAGTACGATGTTGAATTTGATGGGAAAACAACAGAGTAAATCCAATTGCAACCAACGATAAGCGAAGACCTCAAAAACAGAAATTCAAATTGAAAACAATGAAAAAAGCACAAGTTCTAAAGAAAACAGGATTGACCCGGGAAGAATATATTAAAGTTGAACCCAACGTATACCTCCATATTACAGATGCAGGGAAGGGGAGGACGGTTGTCCTTATCCACGGTTGGCCTTTAAGTGATGAAATGTATGAGTACCAGTACAACGATCTGATAAATAATAAATTCCGGGTTATTGGCCTGACCTTAAGGGGTTTTGGGCAATCCAGCAAGCCTTATGGGTCGTATGATTATGATGTGCATGCAAGGGATATCAAAAAAGTTTTGGACCACCTGGATGTAAAAAAAGCCGTTTTAGGTGGTTTTTCCATGGGCGGTTCCATCGCAATCCGGTATGTTTCATTATACAAGGGAGCCCATGTTTCAAAGTTGGCTTTATTCGGTGCGGCAGCCCCGATCTGGACACAACGTAAAGATTTCCCTTACAATCTGCAAAAAAGTGCGGTTGATGCCCTGGTTGAACTGAACCATAAAGACCGGCCGAAACTCTTATCCGAATTTGCAAAAATATTCTCTGCAACCGAAACTTCGTTAAATGACGGGATCGGCAGCTGGCTGAACGGGATTTGCATCAGTGCATCCTCTTATGCAACAGCAAAATGTTTAATCGCGTTGCGTGACACTGACCTGAGAAAGGATCTGGCGAAAATAAAAATTCCAACACTCATTATGCACGGCAAACAGGATAAAATCTGTTCCTTTGATCTGGCTGAACAGATGAAAGCCGGGATCTCCGATTCACAACTCATTCCATTTGAGAATAGCGGCCACAGCCTGTTCCTGGAGGAAACAGAGAAGTTCAATGCAGCGCTCATCAAATTTGCAGGCAAATGAGCCAGAAAAAGAAACCTGTACTCGTCGTTATCGGAGGAGGTTTCGGGGGGATCGAACTGATTAAAAGACTCCGGGATTCTTCGTTTGATATTATACTCATTGATAAAAACAACCATCACACATTCCAGCCACTGCTATACCAGGTAGCTACCTGTGGTTTGTCGGCTGTTTCAATCACAGCCCCTTTCCGCAGAATTTTCAAGGGCCAGAAAAACTTCAGGTTCCGGATGACTGAAGTGAATGGAATTGATCCGGGCCAGAAGAAAATCATGAGTAACATCGGCGACATTTATTATGATTACCTGGTGGTTGCAACAGGATCGGTCAGTAATTTCTTCATCAATGAAGAACTTGCCAAAAACAGCCTCTCACTGAAAAATGTAATGGATGCACTGAACATCCGCAGCCTCCTTTTACGTGAATTCGAATTGGCCATTACGAGAGTGCAATCTGATGAAAAGAAGATCCTCCTGAATTTTGTGATCATTGGCGGAGGTGCTACAGGGATTGAAATCGCAGGGGCCCTGGCCGAATTTAAAACCCATATTGTGGCTTACGACTATCCCGAGCTTGATCCCGGCTTGATGAATATTCACTTGATTGAGGCGGCAGACAGGATCCTTCCGATGATGTCGGAAAACTCATCATCCAGAGCTTACCAATACCTGACCCATATGGGTGTTAAAGTTTGGCTTAACACCCGTGTAAGCAATTACGACGGCTTAAATGTCACACTCACGGATGGCACTATCCTGCGATCCTCGGCATTTATATGGACTGCCGGCGTTAAAGGTGCCATGATACCCGGGATCAATGAAGATTCCGTCATCAACAACAGATATATTGTCAACGGGTTTAACCAGGTTCAAGGCTATGATAATATCTTTTCCATTGGTGATGTTGCTGCAATGATCAACCCCGCCTATCCCAAAGGCCATCCCCTGCTGGCAATGCCTGCAATACAACAAGGAAAACGGCTGGCAGGTAACCTGAAACGTATGTTGGCCGGCAGGGCCATGAACAAATTTACATATACCGACCTGGGCGTTCTGGCTACCATCGGGAGGAATAAAGCTGTCGCTGAACTTCCCTTCGGAAGATTCTCAGGCTTTTTCGCATGGTTTCTCTGGATGTTCATTCACCTTGTCCGGCTCATCGGGTTCAGGAACCGTATCATCATCCTGATCGAGTGGATGTTCAGTTATTTTACCTACGAATATTCATTCAGGATTATTACGCAGAACGGCAAAAACAACAACCCAAAAAGCAATAGCTGAATTTAAGCCCGGGGAATTAGCCCAACCACCTCAACTCCAAAATACAGAATGGAAGACATACGGCATTTGGAATTCTTTGCAATCAATTCAAAAGAAATTGTTGAAAAGCAGGTAGATTCTTACCGGCAGCAACATTCGTATGCCGGTACAATTATTGGCGTTACAGCTTTGTTCATTCCATTTTTCCTGAGCAGCCTTGTGGG
>CAIVAT010000064.1 GCA_903903985.1 uncultured Bacteroidales bacterium
AAAAAACATTTACGGACAAGGTAGTCCTGGGGGCTCAATCCGGAAGTGCACACCTGGCCATTAAAAGTACATCCGGAGAGCCGGTATTCCAGTTTACAGGTTATCCCAACCAAGCCATTTACGGGTTCATGGAAACTTCCACCGGCTTAAGGATCCTTAACTGGTACGGAACTAAATTTCTTCCAATGATATCTACTTATGACCTGGGAGATCCGACACACCTGTTCAGATACGGATATTTTACATCAGTTAACCTGGGAACCATAAACGTTACTTCTTCCTCAGGTAAACTATCCGCTGACAGCGCTTCCCTTAAACGACTATTGATATCTGATACAATCCAGGGTATAGTATTGAAAAACCGATCTGGAGTTAAATACCGACTGCGAGTCTCACCCACCGGTGTGCTGACTGCCATTGCTGTTCCATAATGGACGAGATAGATCTGTATGATGCCATCCGGCAAATGCGAAAGCTTACTGCACAGTCGAAGACCTTTTCGTTTATCCATTCAACGTATGATCGCAGCCGACAAAAAACAGATGGCTTCCGCTATGTCAAAAAGGCCAGGTTAAGACCGGCCGCCAAAGCAGATGACCTGGAGCATGCAGACTTTAAACTGTTTTATTATGATGAAGAACTTCGGGAACCAAGAAACTGCTGGCAAATGCTGATCCTGTTTTTTGAAGGCAAAAAAGTTGTGTTAAACTGATCACATGGAAGTAAAAACAAAATCCGGAACAAAAGGATCCAGAAAGAAAAAGGAACCTGAGGATGAAGTAAATTTCACCCATAGTGGAGATTTTTCTTTTGGCGTTTCATCAGTCGGAGTATATGCCTTTGAGACAGTAAGGGGATCGACATTTGGCAGTCCATCGATCCTTCCTTTCTATAATCACTCCAGGATCCTGATGCCTACCTATATCAATGGATTCAAAATCATTCCTTATGGTCATCAGAATGATTACCCGGACACACTTCGTACTATCCTGGATGAAGATAATTTCCTTCCCCAGGGATTAACCAAGAATGCACAACTCATCTGGGGACAGGGACCGGCTCTATACCGGATCCGCTTTGAAGGCGGTAAGCGTATCAAGGAATTCGTTGATGATCCAAAGATATCAGCATGGCTTCAGTCTTGGGATTACTGGGATTACCTTCTGAAATCTACCATCGATTACACGACAATCAATGGGCATTTCACCAAGTTTTACCGCAACCGGGGCGCCCGGATCGGGGCCCAGGCAAAAATTGCAAAGCTCGAACACGAATCTTCAACATTCGCCCGCCTGGAGTGGCCGGATCAGAACTGGGAGATCAATAATATCATCGTTGGTGATTTCCGTCAACCATGGCAATACGGTCTTACCTCCTATCCGATCTTTGATCCTACCAACGTGTTTGCCTATCCCGTTGCGATGCGGTATAGTAACCTTTACAACTTTTCTCTGGATTATGAGTATTCCAGAGCTCCGTTTCATGGAGCAACCAATTGGATCAAGCTGGCCAGCTCTATTCCGAAACTGTTAATTAACTTCAATGAGAATGCTGCAGCAATTAAGTACCATGTGAAGTCACCTGCAGTATATTGGATGCAAAAACAGGAGTTACTTGAGCGTAATTGTGCATTGCAGGGCATCGAATACAATCAAAAGATGCTCGATAAGGTCAAGGATGACACGTTTGCTGTCATTGCAAAAGCTCTTTCAGGCGTAGAGAATGCCGGTAAAATGGTCACAACTGAGACCATTTTCGATGAACTTGGCAATGATTACGTTGGTTGGGAGATCATTGTCCTGGATCAGAAAGTAAGTGAGTTCATAACAGCTCAGTTGGATATTGCACGTGAGGCATCATTTCAGAATTCAGCTACCGTAGGATTACATCCATCCTTATCCAACCTTTCAAAAGATGGAAATCTTCCTTCAGGATCCGAGCAGCTTTATGCTTTCAAGCTTTTTCTGATGACCGCCATCGATATCCCGGAGGGCATCATTTGCAAAGACATCAACATTGCCATTAAGGCAAACTTCCCGGATACAGATCTTCGTATCGGCTTCTATCATGATGCCGTATTAACTGAGCAGGCAACCAATCCAAATGACCGCGTAAAGAACCAGCCAATGGCCGGCAACTGATCTTAAAAATCAACGATATGATTTTCAATAAGAGCAAGAAAGGATCTGCTGAAGTAAAGGAAAGGATTGGTTTCATCTACAAATCAATCAACTTTGACAATCTCAAGCCGTATATGCTTTTTGCGGAAAGAGATTTGAAGCAAATTATCGGCAAAGATGTCTTTGATGTTGCAGAGCAGCATTATAATGGAGACCATTATTGCCAGGAAACTGCCGATGAAGACCATCCCGAATATCCAGTACTGGACGAATTCGTATCCAGAATACAAATGGTCGTTGCCATCCAGGCATATCGCCGCTTTGTTCCAAGCAACGATATCGCTCATTCGGACAAGGGCCGTCAGATCTTTGTAGCAGAACAAGAAAAACCGGCCTTTGAATGGCAGATTGAAAAGGATAATGAGAACCTTTTGGCCATTGCCCTGGAGGCAACAGATGTACTTCTTGAATTTCTTGATGATCATATCGCAGATACCGTCACTATTAAAGTTGATGGTGAAGATGACAGTGTAGGTTTACTCATTCCATGGGCAAATTCCGATGAATTTAAGATCATAAAGGGACTTTTTGTTTCAACCATTGAGCAATTCGAACAGGTTTTCCCGATCAACGGATCCAGGGTAACATTCCGGGCATTGATACCATTTCTGCGACATGTTCAGCAAAATATAATCAAATCCACGTTTATTCCAGAAAAATACACGGAATTACTTAATCAGGTACTCTCCAATTCGGTCACTGATGATAACAAACAGATCCTTGACCTGGTCCGCCAACCGATGGTTATGTTTGCCTTAAGCATGGCAATCAAAAGACTGTCGGTGGAAGTACTCCCGGATGGGATCTTTACCAATATCACTACATCGGTAGTTAAGTCAAAGACGGCTTCGAGCAAGGAAGCCCGCAATGAGGTTTCAACAAACCTTGAAAAGGATGCCCAGGGGATGCTCCGGATGCTGCAAGAATTCTTAAGGAAGAAAGCTGCAACGACTTCGGGAGCTGAATTTGTACCTGAGGTAACTCCCAACATTGATCCAAAAGCAAAATATGTAAGGCTGTAATGCACAAAATTGATATACCGGAAAGTGGCATCGTGAAGGAAATTCCTTCAACAATAGATGAGATGAATGAGGAACAGTATTTATTCTTCATTGGTCTTGTTCTTCGTCACCTTGAAGGAGAACTATCAATTGACAAGCTCAAGATGCTACTGGCCTACAAACTCCTTGAAATAAACATGAATCCGAAGTTTTATCTCTTTGATCAGGAGATAAAAGACGAGATCTGGCAAAATATCTATGTCATTTCCCAGGTATTGAACTCATATTTCAAGGTTGAACAGCGCGACGGCAAGCCGGTAAATGTGATCCAGCTCAATTCTGTGCACAATTTCATCCCTTGTATCTGTAAAAAATACTATGGTCCCGCTGATGCTCTTCAGGATGTCACCTTCCGGGAGTACAGAATGGCCCATGATTACATGAGAAAATACATGATCAAGGGGGATGAAGAGCATCTTAATTACATGATTGCGGTACTTTACCGCCCAAAGAAGCGGTTTTTGTGGCTCAGAAAACAGTTCAGGCGCTTTAATGGAGAAGAAAGGATTCCGTTCACGGGTAATAGTAACCCGAATCTGCTCCATCAGCGGGTAAAAAAGATTGCGCAGCTCCCGCTGGTCATCCGTTATTCGATTTACCTGTTTATGACCGGTTGCGAGGATTACCTGGCCACCGGTGAGCCGATGATCGGGGAAAACAGGATCAAACTTTCAATCCTTTACGAAAAGAGCGAAGAAAGTGAAGATACTGAAGGAATCGGCCTGGTGGGACTGCTTTACTCGTTGGCAGAGACAAAAGTATTCGGTTCAATTGAAGAAACCGATAACCAGAATCTGTGGGATGTGATGGCGCGCTTGTACCAGGTCATGCAAAATATGAAAAAGATGGAAAGTTATGGTAAGGGCAAAAACATATAAGGAGTTTTGGGAGAACATGAACCTGCTGGTGCCGTCGATCGACCGGGTGAAGGTTGTATCGGATGAAGTTCAGGTTCAGAAATTCATCAAGGATGTTGAAAATGGTGAAGTCATACTCGTAGCAGTTCTGCCATCTGTTGATACTGAAGCATTCAACCTTGACAATATCAAGATTTCGGAAAGTTGCTATGTGTTCATCCTGAAAAAATCGAGTGAGCGCGATCAGGATGATAATGACTGGATCAATGATGTTGACAGTACCCAGGAGATCTGTGAAGATGTGATAACCCAAATGCTGCGAATGGCAGAAGATTTTGACAGCCAGGACAGCAATACTCTTATGATGCGGCGGCTGAACCCGGATAAAATCCATATAGATACGGAGTACCAGTATATGGATTGCAACGGGAGGTCATTTGTGTTTACAATGAAAACTGAAGGCATCAAAAACTCTAATATCAATTCTTAACTATGAATCCCTTAAATCTATTACTCCAGGACGTTTACGATCTCATTAAAATAATTGCCATTCCGGTTATTGGGTTTTTCCTATACCAGTTCTACAAAGGAGTTGTTTCGTTAAAGAAATCAGTTGATAAACTTATAGTTCAGATGCAATGCAGGGAAACATATTGCCTGGAAAAGCATAAAGAAATAGGTGGTTGTCTTGAACGGCATGATGGAGAAATTGAAGATGTAAAGAAAACTATTGGAAATCATGGAGAAAGGATTTCTACAATTGAAGGTCAATTAACTAAATAATAAAAATTATGAAAAATATGTTTTTAGTGCTGTGTTTAGTGCTGTGTTTAGCGCTTTCATCATGTTCAAATTATTGGATAAGATATGAGCAAAAAAATCCTTCTTCTATCAGTGGAATAATCGAAAACCTTCCTAATGTTTCTGTCACTATTGAGCTTAATGAAGGGTATGCCGATGTTCTTACTCAAGAATCCCAGGATGGCAGCTTTTGTTTTGCAAACCTGTACTCCTCAAAGGGGTACTACCTGAACAGGTTTTTCCTGATTGTTCATGGAGATAGTGTTCCATTCGCCGTTTTGAGTAGGATAAAACTGGGAAAGAATCAGCATAAATTCGTCAAATTAGAGTATAAAAATTAAGCATCATGGCAAAAATTGAATTGCTTGCGCCTAAAATCTTACAGTGGGAAGGCGGGTTTGTGAATGATCCTCTGGATAACGGCGGGGCAACCAATATGGGAGTAACTGTTGCTACTTGGCAGAAAGTAGGATATGATAAAAATCATGATGGGCATATAGATGATGCTGATATCAAGTTATTAACGCCAGATGATTTTAAGTTTGTTTTAATAAAATATTGGAATACCTGGAAGGCTGATCAGATCCTGAACCAGTCGATTGCCAATATCCTGGTGGATTGGGTATGGGGATCCGGTAAGTGGGGAATCATAATACCACAGCGTTTGCTCGGGGTGACTCCGGATGGGATAGTCGGTGAAATGACACTAACGGTTTTGAATGCAAACAGCAAACAGTGTTTTTTCAATGATCTATACCAGGCCAGGATTAATTTTCTCAATAATATCGTTAAGGAAAACCCGGATCAGAGAATATTTTTCAATGGTTGGATGAACAGACTGGAGTCTTTCACATTCTGTCCTTCCAATGAGTAGGATCAAATTATATTTTTAATCAATAAAACCAAACGTCATGCAAGTAACTCTTGATAAACCGATTCTTTTTGATAACCTGATTGATATTGTGCCATCAGATAATGAACTGCTGGAAGCTCCGGGTTACGTTTTTCATACCGATAATGCCGATAAAGCCATCAGGTTCCTAACCGTGGGTGGCCAGGTACAGACCATCACGATGTCGCCCAAAGAATATTTATTTGTCCAGGTTAAACAGGTTTATGCAACCGGTACAACAGCTGCTGCAGGGACGGTAAAATTGTATGTATGATGGCTTTGGGGCTGACATTCTCGATTAGAAACCGTAAAAGTAACAGAGCACCTGTGCCTGCTGATCCTCTTATTTTGATTTCAGCTGAACTCAGTGCCGATGGTAATGGCCGGTATTTGATCCTGAATTTTTTTGATCCGGTTGATGTTACTTCGATATCCAATAGTGATATCACATTTGTAGTTAATGGAGTTGTTACTGCATTGATTATTGATAGGGCTGATGGTCAGGATGAAATTGTTGCATATCACCTTGAGGATGACGATGGAAACCTTATCTATTCAACGGATGAATTAAGGATTAACATTGTCAATACTGTAAGAGGTACAAACGGGAAACAATATCCGGGAGGTCAGGCAACAGCCGTAGTCAATAATTCCACTGTATCTCATCCGACATTCTATGCAGAAACGAGTGACGATGGAATGTATGTTAGAATTCAAATTTCTGATGACCAGGCAAGCTTAAGCGATATACCATCGGGCGATGAATTTCAAATATTTGTTGATGGAAACCATATATTTTTCCCAGATGTGAGTCCGGATACTTCCGGAGTTACTTATGGTCTATCTATCGTGGACTATTTAATTGAATCGAAGAATGTAGTCACCTTTAATTATGATAAATCGCAGGACCCGCTTTATTTATCCGAGATTGGATCTGCGTTTGAATCAGTTGTCGGTGGCGAAGTAATAAATAAAGTCACATCATAAAAATTATGTGGAACTTCTTAAGATCGGACAAACCTGAGAGCTCACTAAGGGTGCTCATGTTTATTGTTACCATGGTATCCCTTCCTATTCCCCTGGCAATCGCTTTTTATATTGTCTGGAATGCACTTCATAACCAGGCCCCGGAGTGGGCAGGAATAGCAGCAGCCATCGTGGCATTGGCCGGATTCTATTACCAGATTTGGGATGGTAAAAGGAAGAATAAGGATGCTGAGACCGGTCAAACTGCCGCAAATGCTTCACTGATTGTGGCACAATTGAAACAATCCGGGGAGATCCCGGCTGGAAATTAATTCAACTGACGTTCTTTATACCGCGAAGAGAAGAGAAATTGAACAGTCGCTTACGGTTGGGCGGCTGTTTTTAACCGAAAACTGAGTATGGAAAGAACATTATATGAACCCAAAACTAAAGAAGAGGAATTGTATTGGATACAACTCCTCTCTAAATCAGGTATGCGGTTCAAAAGGAAATTTCTGATTGAGGAATTCGGTACTGAAGATATAATGAAGTTAAAACCGGAAGATTTTAACGGCGTACCCGTTTCTTCCGATTCAATCCAATAACAATATCTATGTATTTTTCAATGTCAATCGTAGGATCACCACTAAGAGCACGTTTAACGTATTTCTCAAGATCTTTTAGAGGTTTTAACTCTTGTGCGGTAAGATTGTCTCTTATTTGCTGGCAAACGAAGGGAACAACCTTATCAATGTTGCCATTGCGTAATTCTTGTTGTAAGTTCTTAATTTCTTGTGAATACATGTTGCTTATGTTTTAAGGTTTGACAACTCAAATATAAGCACTTCCTGATAAACTGATCCCGCGCTGGATCTGACCAGAGGGATCAGCCTTCAGGATAAAAAAAAAGAAACATGAAAAAACATTCCATTGACATTTACGCATTGCTATTCATAGCAATTCTCTTTCTGATCACCCGGCTGCTGTCCGGGTGCGCTGCTTCCCGGGATGTGCAAAAGGATAAAACCGATGTTAAGACCGAGGAGCATATCGACCAGACCAGGGATAATGTTACAAATTCAGTAACTAAAACGGATGAGAGTATTGTGGCCAATACTGAGGTGACTGAGACCATCGACACGCTGATCCGGATCCCGGACCCGCGGACCGGTTTAATGATAAATGTACCGGTTCATGAAAAAAAAGTGACGAAAAAGCAGGAATATGGTACGAAAAAGACTGAAAATGTATCAACCGGTCATGAAAAAGAGGCAATAAAGGGTAACATAAAACAGGAAACCATTATCCAGGACAAGAAGTTGGCCACCAAAGGGCAGCCCTGGGCGAAGTGGATCTCCATTGTTTGCGGCATCATCGTTGTATTACTATTCGTATTCTTATGGAAAAAATTCCAACTTGGGAGGATCTTCTCCGGAGTAATACGCAAAAGTCCCTAATGTAGGGCGAGGATCACCACGGCGATCGATCCTTTTTCTGATGTTTGTTATTTCGAATGAGGAAGACCGGGAGTTACTGACAGAGTTATCCCGGTTTTTTTTTGACATGGCTTATCCTGGAATTATTTTTTTTATCGTATCTTTGTTGTGCAAATCCAACAAATAAACACACTTCTTTCCAGAGTTCATTAAATATCAGACTTCAATGGGGGACAAACGAATTACTTTGGATGGTGATATTAAATCACCTAACCATCAAATGAAGGTTCATCTTTCCATGATTGCTTTTGAAGAGGATAATGCTCATATTATTTATTGTCCTGCTCTTGATTTATCCGGGTATGGAAGTGATGAGAAAGAGGCAATGAAGTCATTTACCCATTGTTTTGGCGAATTCATTTCCTATACACAACATAAGAAGACGTTTCATTCTGAACTGGTACGCCTGGGTTGGAAAGTAAAGGAGAAAAAATGTACAGCTCCACCCATGAGCGAACTTCTGAGCAACAATGAAAATTTCAGCCGCATTTTTGATAAGCATTCTTTCCGTAAGTTTGATAAGTCGGTAGAAATGCCCATACTCTGTTAATGTCTTCCAAGTCATTAAAAAATATTTCCTTAAAAACCTTTAGAAAATATTTAGAGTATAAAGGACTTAAACATCAACGAACCAGGGGTGGCCATGAAACATGGGCCGGAAAATCTGTAAAGAGACCCATTGTTTTACAAACCCATTTAGATCCAATCCCTGAGTTCATTATCCGAAATTCGCTCAGAACGTTAGGAGCAGACAGAGAGGACTTTATTGAATTTCTGATTAATGGATAATTCCTGTTGCCGGCCTCCAGCCGGTTTTTTTATTATATTGCAGGCTTAACCAATTAAATATAGGGATATGAAAAAGATTTTACTTTACTTTTTTGTCTTTATCCAGGTAACTATTTCAAGTTGCACTTCCTTAAATTCTCCTTCTGCAAAGGATTTGGAGGTAAAAAGGATTACTGATTCCCTTCGAGTAGCAGATTCTTTAGCAATGGCTATGTATAGCCCACAAAAATCTGGTGCTATATCACAAAAAGGAATTTGGATAACCAAATTTTATGTAGATGATTTCGGGGATCCTACAAAGGAAAAGCATATTACAACTTCACCTGATATTTTTGGCTTTTTCAGTAATAGTGCAACTGAAAATGCGGATTTGAAAGTTAGGTTCTTAATTGATAATCCGGAATCAGTAGCAATAATGCTGTTTGAATATGCCGGTAAAAATCCAGTAAAATCATCAATTGAATATGGATATAGGATTAAGGTTAAATCAAAAGATTCTGAGATAATTGTTCTTAATGCAAAAAATGATTCTGATAGACTTATCCTAAATAAAAAAGATTCAAAGAAATTATGTGATATATTATCAAAAGGAGGTAGAGTTGAATTCTCAATAATTGAACTTTCTGAATATAGTACATCATCTTACAAATTTGCCATTGATAACGCTGATGGATTTGATGAGATTTTACAAGAATTGATAAAATAAAGGATAATTAATTGGTATTGACATTTTCGCTAGAAGATGTATATTTGTAGTGTCCTAACACTAATCAATTGAACATTCATCTTCTATATAGGGGAAGCCCTCTGTGCGTGTGTCGCAGTAATGCGACACACACGGTTTTAGTGACCGGGACAGCACAGAGGGCTTTCTCTTTAGGAGGTACCAATGAACAAACAAACCAACAGCCCGAGTATTGTAATTGACGGGCAGCCAATCACCCCACAAATTATTGAATCGCTGGAGGACCTGAAGAGATTCGGTATCGGCATCAAGGATTTTCTTGCAAAGCAGACTTTTGCTATCGCGGCGAATGATCCTTACAAGGCAGGAGTAGAGAGTGAATTCTTTGAACTTCAAAGTTCATTCTATAGCCTGCTTGAGGCATTATTCATTTCTCAGGAAGAATCCTAATCCATGGCACGTAGGAAGTACTATCGAAACCTGGAGGAGATCTCCGGGATCGATGCCGGCGCCTTATGGTACCGGAACGTAAATAAAATGATCCTGGTTGATGATGATCAATTCATCGAGGTGGATCATGATGAAACCAAGTTCAAACAAGAAAGGAGGCCAGAATGAATAAGAGAACAACCGGCCAGATATATCTTAACATTGATGCGGTCGTGGCCCATGATGAAAGCAACCAGCAATTACCACACCGGGAGATCAGTGTTGTGATCTATCCCGACTCGCAATGGGAAAAGACCCGCAGCGGAAGATTGAAGTTTATGGATCCATTCTTAAGCATCTTCGTCAGGTTTGACGGGGATGCTTTTTACAAAATGGAATGATTTTTTGACTTTGGAAAGTTTTGTTTACATTTGGAGGAACTATTAAAAAACATAGACCATGAGAACAGAAATTACAAAATTTAATTATGAGGACCGTCCCATCCGTACAAAAGTGGACAATGATGAACAGGTTTGGTTTGCTGGTATTGATGTTTGCGATATCCTTGGATATGCAGATTCATATGCCGCTGTTAAGAAATTGGATGAGGATGAGCGGAAGCTTGACCGACTTGGAGTCGGTCAAGGTCAGCAAAAAGAGACCTGGACTGTAAATGAGTTTGGTTTATATTCTCTAATCTTAACATCCAAGAAACCAGAAGCTAAGGCATTCAAAAGGTGGGTAACTCATGAAGTTTTACCTTCCATAAGAAAAGCTGGACTTTATACCTCCGAAGAAGCGCAGACAAAAGAGCTTGAACTTCAAAGAATTACTTCTGAGATCGAAGTTCTTGAAAACTCCATAACTGATTTGAAGTCAAAGATTAAGACCTTGACTTTGGAAATGGATAAAAAGCACATTGAATTGAGAGAGGTGATCAAAAGAAATCCCAATCAACTGAGACTTGATCTTGGATCACCCGAAGGTAATTAAATGAGTGCCCCTCAGTAATGAGGGGTTCTCATGTTTTACAGTTGGAAAACCCGCTTGTACCAGGCGGGTTTTTTTATTATAAAGGGAGAATTCTCCCTTTATCCGAATTTAAATAATCGGAATTCCGATTATTTAAAACGCTTTTTAGCGTTTTATTTGATAAACCGGGACAAAAAATACAGGATAATCATCCTTTATATGATATAAATAGTCCGAAATCGGATTATTTAAAAACCCAGATATGGGTTATTTAAAAGCCATAAATGGCTTTTTTCTTGTCCTTTAATCTCCTATCCGATCCTATTTCCTTTGCTCCATGCAAACATGGAAGGTAAATTACCAGGTCAAGGTAGCCCCTAAAACATTCTTTCCTAAAGATATTGAAGTACAGGCTGAGACCAAACGTGCTGCCCGTCTGCAGGCAAAAACAACCATTAATGAGAATACCGATTCTGAGCAGGTTGAGAAGATCATTATCGGCAAAATTGAACTTGTGTAATGGGCGCATTCAATCGTTTATCTCAGCAGATGGCTGATGGTGGCAAGAACCGCAGCGAAGCCTTCCCCAAAACATGGGAAGGGCCTTTCGATATTAACATATCCAAAGATTCCTTGCAGCAAGCCCGGATAATGGAGATTGCAACGGTGGATGAATTTAATGGCAAGCTTTTGGGATGGCTCGAAAAAGTGAAGGCTGCCTTGGGTCCATCTATATCCGGATCGGGGATTGGCGGATCGAGGCTGGCCAGTTCCATTAAGGGAACATCTAAGGAACAATCGGGGGAGATCTACCGGCTGGGATTCTCCTTCCGGCGCGAAGGAATCTTCATCCATAAAGGAGTTGGCCGGGGATATGTGATGAAAGGCGACACTGTGGTTAAGATCTCGAAGACGGAAGGATTTAACCGGCATCCAAAGCCCTGGTTTAACCCGGTGGTTGAATCATTCATCCCTGAGCTTGAGCAGATCGTGCATGCATACTATGAAACAGCAATTGTAAGGACAGGACGAATCTTTATCAAATAGCAATGGCATCAAAGACAAACGTATCGGATTACCGCTTTTCCATATTCATAAACAATGACCAGGCTAAGCAGGCTGTTATTGAAATGGAGGGCCAGGTTAAAAAGTACCAGGAAGTTTTGAATGACCTGCAAAAAAGCGGACAAAATAAAGATTCCGGTCCATGGAAGGCGGCGAAGGCAGATCTTGATCAGGCTAACGCCAGCCTGGTAAGTTTAAAAAAAGAAGCCGGTCTGACATCTTTATCTATTAAGGATCTGAAATCGCTTCAGCAAAGTTTGATGAATGAATTTGCCAGATCCTCCCCCGGATCACCGGCATATAAACAAATCGAAAAGGAACTTCAGGCAGTAGGGGCCAGGATTGATGAAGTAAAGTTTAAAAGCCAAAATATCAGTAAAGATGCTGGAGCCGGTGGTGGACTGATGGAAAAAATTTTGGGAGTTGCCGGCGGAATGACTCTTGCCAACCTGGCAGAAAAAGCTTTCGGACAAATAAAAAATGCCATTGATTCTACTCATGGATCCGCAGAGAAATTTCATATTTTAATGGCTGGAATTGATTCTGGATATCAGGCTTTTTTAAGAACAATTGCAAATGGAGACTGGTCTAATTTTTTAACAAATATTAAAGAAGCAGTTAAATATGGAGAGAAATATGCTGAGTTCATGGAGGAGTATGGAAGAAAAGAAGAATCCCATTCACTTCAACAAATTGCCAGGCAGACCGAAATCATCAAATTAAGAAAGGATTTGCGCAACCAGACTTTATCAGATGCTGAAAGACTTCAAAAGGAACGCGATATTATGGTGTTACAAAACATCGGATTAAAGGAAAATATAGATCTAAAACAATCCAAATTAAATATTGATCTCGAAGGTGCCAGATTGCAGACAGGGTTATCAGATGCACAAATTATCAGTTTTGTAAAGAATTACAATGATAATGCCAAAGAGATTGATCAGGCAAAGGAGTTCAACAAATTATTGGAGGAAAAAATATTCCTTTCAAAACAAGGCCAAGTATCGTCTGCAGGTGGAACTGGAGGTTATCAAGCAAATCCATTTTATAATCCTGAGAGACTAAAAGAAGTGAATACGGAAATCAGTAAAACCCCTCCAATAATTCAAGCAACTGGTAGATTAATTACTTCTTTTGCAAAAGGAAAGGAAGATTTATTCAAAACAATTTCAACCGGAATAAAGGATACCTATTTAGCCCAGAATGAATACCAGGCACAAACTTTAAAGGATGAAACTACTGCTCACAAGATAGAGGCAAAGAATGCCATGGAAACACGTTCGGGAAGGAAAAAGGAAGAAACAGAACAGCAAAAATCCTTTAAAAAGATACAAGAAGACTATAAAAAATTAATGGATTCCATCACTGATATGGATGGAAAGAACTTTGCTAATAAACTAAACGAAACCCAACAGGAGGTAAAAAATGTAGAGGATAAATATGATACACTCATTAAGGCGGCATTAAAATTTAAGGCAGATAATGAAAAGCTTCTTAAGGATCCCAATCTTGCACCGGCGAGAAAGAAAGAGATCCAGCAGGAGAACTCAACCGTTGATAATAATATCGGAACTCTTGAGATTGAGCGCGATAAACAGACCAAGCAAGTACTTGAACAGGCTGAAGCTGATTTTGCAAAAAAGGTTGCAGAAATTCACGAAAACCTTCGTGTTGCAAGAATGAGTATTACAGGTAGGGAGGTTTATGAGATCAATAAGAAGTATGATGATGCACAGAAGGAAATACTTGATACTATACAATTCAGGTATGATCAAGAGGTTAAAGAAGCAAATGGCAATGTAGACAAGATAGTTGCTGCAGAGAATCGCAAGAAAGAAGAACTTGCCAAGATTCAGGATCCGATTTCAAAACTAAATACTGCTCGCAAGGATGAAACGGATAAGGCTGTCAATACAGGTAATGTTAGATTTAATGATGATCTAAATAACCTGAAACTTAAAGGAGAAAAGGACCTGGCCGATGGTAAGGAGAAGATCCAGCTCGAGCTCAATGAAAAATACAAGAAAATTCTTGACGAAAATGTCAATGATCAGTCAAAGGTTAATGAGATAAAATCTCAGATGGCTCAGGAGCAAGCTGACAGAGAGGCACAGCTTGCAAATGAGGCAACTAAAAAAGTAATTCAAAAGGCAATAGACCTTGCAAAAACTGGTGTTGAAGGATTAAGTCAGATCTATTCAATGCAATCCAAAGCGGAAGAAGATAAGGTTGCTGAGGATGAGGCTTCAAATAATAAGAAGAAGGCAAATCTTAAGAAACAACTTGACGGAAAGCAAATTGATCAGAAAAAATACGATGCTGAAGTTGCAAAACTAGATCTTGACCTGGATAAAAAGAAGCGGAAGCTCGAACATGACCAGGCTGAAAGAAACCGGGAAATTGCCTTATTTAATGCAATGATCAATGTGGCAACGGCAGTTGCCGGCGCCCTGGCAAATCCTCCGGGTCCCGGTGGTATAGTAATGAGCATCATAACAGCTGCATTAGGAGCTATACAAGTAGGTTACATTCTGTCATCAAAGGTTCCTGAAGCTGCAATGGGCAGGTACGATGTAATTAACCAGGTAATGTCTCAGTCGAAAACAGATGTTGCCAGGCAGAGCGCGAAATCAACCCAGGATGTGGTTGGTGAAAACGATGGCAAACTATACAAAGATGTTCCTTATCAAAAATCATTCACCGGGATTCCGGGCAAGCCAATGCTGGTTAATGAGACGGGGAATGAGATTGTGATAGATCCTTATACGACAAAGAACCTGGTGATGAATTATCCCAAGGTGCTCCAGGCTATTCAATATGCCAGGGTTCCCCAGCGGGCTGCTGGTCAGTACCCGGACTTTGGGATTCCATCATCAACCCAGGCACCACCACCGATAATTATATTTCCTGCCGGGTTTAAGGAGGCATTGGATGAATTCAACACACATGCCAGAAATGGCCTTAATGCATCAATATCCTATGATGTATTACAGAAAGAAAATGGTAAAGTTGATCAGACAATAAAAGATACTACACGATGATTTCATTGACGGTTAATGATCAATCACTTGATTTAGGTACTGATTTCAGTATCACGTTTAACTTTAAGTCTCCTATTTTCAATGAAACAGGATCTTATAGTTATCCGATAAAGATACCCTACAGCATTCGTAATGCCGGAATTCTGAATTTTAAAAACAGGGTTGAATCATTTAGGGATTTTTATGAAGAGTTTCCTTGTAAAATAATAGTTGATAATCAGTACATACAGGGTCTTTTAAAATGTAAGATCGCAAACAACAAGTCTTATGAAGGTTCAATTTATGGCATTGATGGTGACTTCTATTACCAGATAAAAGATCTGATGCTTAACCAGGTTGATATGGGAAGCATGTCATTTGATACGGATGATTTGGCAATTCAATATATAAATGACATACTTGTAAATCCAAACAAGACAGTTTGTTTCCCTGAAATATTTAATGATGTTTACCTTGATCCTGTTGGATCATGCCCCGCGAGACTTTCATTCAATAAGTATTGGAATAATCATACTGGAATTCATCATACGGCTGAAGACTTGAATCCGTCCATCATAGTTCCAATGTTGTATTTCAATTATGTGCATTCCAAGGTTTTTGAGAGTCTTAGTTTTGAATTAAAAGACCAGTTATTTTCAAAAAGGAGTGATTTTGATAATTTGATCCTTTTCAATTCAACACCAACAAACAACCTGCTCGATCAATATCCGTATGATTTACGAAACTGGTACTTCAGCCTGCACGTTCCCAGGATCCTGATAAAAGATTTCCTGAAGGGAATCGAAACGGCGTTCAATGCCAGGTATTTTATTAACGGGAAAGATAAATCATGCAAGCTTATTGCAATTGATGACATCATTAAAAATCCTTCCGGGATAGATTTCTCAAAAAATATCATTTCAATTTCACTTGATGTTGATGAACAGATAAGGGGACTTAGTTTAAAGATGAACTTGGATGGCGATGATGAGAAGCAAAAGGCATTCTCGGATGAAGAAGCGAGTTATCTTGATACTTTAAAAGGTGCAGTTCCAACCGTCGCGGACTTGTTGCCATTTCCTTATAGCGACCTGGGAGAATACCGTTATGTGATCGAAGACTGGCAATTATACAAACAGTATTTTTCCGGATGGTTAGTAGAAAACAGTATATCTGAAAAACTGTTTTCCCAATATTACTACAAATTTGAGGATGAAAAGGTAGAGCTAGCATTTTCCTCTCTTCTGGATGTTAATGGGACGACTACTGGTCCGGTAGTCTGTGGGAATAAGAAAGTATCCTGGAGAGAAATAACGCCAAGAATATTTTTTCAGAATACAGATTGGGTTGGAGGAGTTCTTAAATGTTTTGGTAAGAGCAAAACAGCCAATATTTCGCTGTTTTTTAATGAACATCAAAACGAGAAAACTCTTTTCCATGTATTTTATAAATCGTATTCGGATTTCAGGACATCGACAAAGAAGGTTACGATTTCTAAATTTATGACATTTAAGGAAATTATTGATCTTGATTTTTCACAGAAATACAGAATCAATGGCGTTAATTATCTTCTCAGTGAAGTGCAGGTAACATTGAAGAATAATAGCATTTCACCAGCGGTAATAAAGGCTTATACATGTTATTAAAAAATATTCATCATGCCAGTACAAAGACTAGAAATACCACCATCATATTCATTTTCTGGAAATCCGATACGGTTTAAAGTATCCGGAGATAATTATTTGCTTCAGGCAGGTGCCTGCGCGAGCATTGATCTTCAGTTTACCGGGATAGACCAAACTGTAGGTCATCATTTTTCGTTGACATTCATGGGAATGACTATTCAGTTCACAAGTGTTGTTACTATATCCTGGTCAGGAATTGAGATTCAACCGGCTCAAAGTTTTAATACTCCTGAATCCTGGGGAATTTTGACATCTGGATGGATGGCTTTAAATTACTATCTATCTAAATATTATACATTGTCATTTGATAATACGCATTGTATCTTAACGATAACTGCCAAGAATGTAGGATCTCAATATACTATCACGTTTGATCATGAAAATATACTAGGGATATCGGCAATACATTCTGATGTTGGAGTTGATCAGGTATTGCGCCAGGGATACGGAATACTTATGATCGTTGTTGATTACTTGGGGAATAACTTTTGGGGAGAAGATTTAAAATCGGTAGATAATGATGGTATTGCATATTTCGATTGTTCAGAGTATGTGAAAGCAAAATTGGAGAATATTTCATTTCCCCGATTCAAGTTTCCTGAAGGATATGGTGATGGATATCACGATGCAGTAAAGACTATTCATGTTGATTTTGCTGAAAAATATGACGGATTAGTAAAAGCAATGTCTACTAATGCAATCCCATTTTCACTATATGAAGGTTATGTTGTTCCCGGAGGCTTGAGTTATGAAGCACTGGCATATTGGAATTCTATATCAGAATCCTGGTGGGATGATGCAGTAAATGAACTTCGGTATTTGTCCTGGCATCCCGGGGAGAAGTTGACTGGAAAGACGAATCAGGAATCAATCTATTATCTGATTAAAACACCGGCAACAGAGGAAGAATTTGAATTATCCAAACATCTTAAAATATATTATCAGGATGGAAGCTTCGAAGACTATGATCTTCCAATGACAAGCAATGTCTCTAATCTTGTTGTAGAGTTGCAATGTGGATACGACTATTTGGATATTGATGATATAGCCGGAGACCGAAAAGTGATAAAATATGAAATCTGGCTTAAAACTTCACTTACAGTTACTCATGCACACCCTGCTCATCCAACGTATACCGTTGTTGAGTATAAAAAGTTCACCTTCCGGATGGATAACAATTACCAGGAATTTGAGCGAAATTTCAAGTTCAGGAATTCTTTTGGTTTCTATGATAACTTCCGATGCACCGGAAAGGTTGAGTACCCGCCAAATTATGACCGGGACAAGATCGTAACGATCAGTGAACAGAAAGAAGATTTTTTGAACCCACCGGTAAAGAATGTCAATACGCTGGAAACGCAAACATTTAAGGCAACATCCGGATGGATCACAAAGGATCATTTGAATTACCTGCGGGATTTCATGCGATCGGAAGAGATCTATGAGATTATTGGTGATCAATTGTACCCGGTCGTTCTCACGACCAAGAAAATGAACTCAGTGAAGGATGGAGTCTATAACCTGAACCTTGAGTTTGAATACGAGAGGGCGTATTCGGATCAGTATTACTCGAAATTATAGTTCAGAATAAATTTGCGAATGGTTCGTTGAACAAGATCATTTGCTGCTTTTTCTTCCGATCCGTAGTATGAGCATAGATCATTGTTTGCTGAATATTGGAGTGTCCAAGAAGTTTCTGAAGGGTGGCCAGATCACAAGTTCGTTCAAGGAAGAGTGTTGCAAACGTGTGACGGGAGGTATGAAAGCTGATGTCTTTCTTTAATTCCAGGAGTTTTCCCACTTCTTTAATATACCGGCTGGATACCTGGTCGGTATAGCAATCGAAAACCGGACCAATTCTTTCCATTCCTATTTTGTACCCGATCAATTTACAGAGTGAATCGGTCACCGGTATTTCACAGATCTCCGCATTTACGTTCTGGAGCTTCTTGGGTTTCAGAATGATCATGTCACCGTGGATCCACTCCCATTGGAATCTTTTAATGTCGGATATCCTAAGGCCAGTAAAGCATGCGGCAAGAAAGTATTTGAGGACTTTCTTATACTTTTCAGGGAAAAGCTCCTTTTTATAATGCGTTATGATGTTGATCAATTCTTCCTCAGAAAGGAATACTCTCTTATTCTTTCCGCGTTTAATACGATATTTACTGAATGGATTTGTTTTAATGATATCACGTGCCATTGCACGGTTCAGATAGGCTTTCAATGCACGGAACTTCTTACTCTGTGTATTCAGTCCATTTTTCTCCTTGTTTCGCATATAATGTTCGAAATCCTCAAGGAACTTGGAATCAATTTCCTTGAAAAATACGTTCGGTTTGAAAGCCCTAAGGCTTTTCAGTAAGGATTTATGCATATCTGAAGTGGCCTTGGAGATGGATCCTTTTCTCTCCTTAATCTCATTATCCATCCAGTCATAGAAATTCTTATTTGCCGATGGATTCCTATATTCCTGCTTGATGATTGCTGCAGTGAGATCCTGTTCGGCCAGTTTGTATCTCACCTGGATCATATGGACATTCTTTTTTGCATTTCCAATGATGAGATTAAAACTATCAGACTGAGGGGCATCTTCCCGGATCCTGCGTTTCTTCTTATCCCAGTTATGTTTTTCAATTGAAACACCTGTATTGAGCTCTACTTTCTTTTTATTCATACGAACCCTAAGGATGACGGGACATTTGCCATTTTTATCAACGTAAGTAGTTCGTAATGTTGCAACTATATTGTCCATAAAAGTGTGTGACGTTTTTGTGACGTAAAAATGGGATTTGTGACATTTTTCAGGGAGTACTCAAAATCTATTTCCCTTTAGAATCAAGGCTGACAGAGTGCCAGCCTTGATGAATAACGAAGGGTTGTGGGCCCACCTGAACCAGTATTATTTCCCATTTCATTGATTGAATAAGGCATTCCCAATCATTTCATTTTTCTTTGTGACTTTTTTGTGACATTTATATCATAAATATGATTAATATATTAATTATATATTCGCATAATGTTAAAGATGTGGCATAACTATGTATTTTTGTTATGTACCTGTTATGGGGGTAAGGGGGTTTTTGTAGGCCAGTTTTAACTGGCCTCTTTCTTTCTAACCGGTTGAATTTCTAACTCCAAAATTCTCTCCTTGAAGCGTTTAATATCATCCAGGTAATTATCTATTTGCCTGTTTAATCGCTTGATGATCATATCCTGAGATTGATATGAAATTTTATTTTCATTTACCTGGTATTCTTCCCACCAATATGATATTGGAACATCCAAAATCTCTGAAATAGATTCCAGATCCTTTACACGAAGAGATTTGTTGCGTAAAGCAGCTGTCAAACCCTGGCGTGTGATTCCCATCTGCCTGGCAAGATCCTGATGTAACATTTTTTTCCTTTTGAGTTCTTGGGTTATTTTATTGTAATCCATAGACTTGGTATTAATTTATCATTTAGAAACATTCTAAATTTTGGTTTAAGGGAAAATTATCTTGACATTGATGGAAAAAATACTTTACATTTGAAAACTATTATTATACAAATATAAACCTTTTAGAAACCCGATAAAATACCAATAAATAAGTATGATAGATAAGAAATCACTTGAGATATTAAAGAATGCTCTTCCTATTGGATATGGGAGTATCATTAGTAAAAGACTTGCGAATAAGAAGGTAATCGTTCATACTAATTACTGCTATTCAGTGCTTAGGGGAGATAAATTCAATGAAGATATTATCACCGAGGCTTTCATCCTGGCTGAAGAAACAAAATCAAAACTCCTGCAGCAAAAACAGCGTGCCAAACAATTGGTAAAATCCTAATACTAACCAAAAATCAATATCATGGACTCACATTATGTTCCGGCCGGACTGGCTGATGATAAAGTAGAATTTTTCGTGATGAATGGTGAGGTAATGTTTATGCAGGGCAAGGAAATCTTCCTTTTTTCTGAGATCACTCAGAAGATTGCCTGCAAACTGCGTGAAGAAATTGATGCAGATCCCAAAGTGGCTGAAGGATTGGAGCTACTTGGCATCGTTGATCCTTTAAAACAAATTGAGAAGTATGCCTTCTGCCGGTATGGGGATCTTGACCTGGTGCCGGATATCACCTTTGGCGGCGTTAGCAAACCTGAGTATTGGGATTGCGGCCAGCGGCCATGTCCATCTGATGGGTTTATTTGCAAACTTCCGGATGTACGCAATGGGAAGCTAACGCGCAATGATGCTGAAATAGCAAAACTCATTGCCCGGGATCTTCCCAATAAACTCATTGCTGAGCTCCGGCGCCGTAGCAAGCATACGGTTGATCGTCAGTGTACGCAACTGCAACAAAAAATAGGGTGCCATTCCAAAAGTGGAATAGCCGCATTCGCAGCACAATATCTATTCTGACATGGAAGATCTGATCCCTCAGTGTCCGGCAGCTCCGGATCCATGTCAACTTGAGCTTTTCGGCAGCACTCTTTCTGATGTAAAAGGTTTGACATCTCCCGTAACAGAAGAAGGTGCACCTGCTCCCGAACAAAATAGCAGATCCCCTACTTCTTGCTTTGCCTTGACAGTTGACCAAATAGACAGGGCACGTAAACTCACCAAAATGAGCCGCAAGCTAAAGCTTATCCATGCTGAACATCAAACCGAAACCGATCAACCATGAGCACCTTCTCCCAAATGTCCGTTCCGATACTTGAACTCACACGTAAAGCATATCAATCCTACATTGGAATACTTGAGTACAACAAAATAGTTAGCTCTATGGTTGATTGTGAAATTGTGGTTTTCGGTCAGGAACAGCCAATCGGATCAGAGTTGCTTCATCATTGTAAAGTTATGAAGCTTGTGCCTAAAAATCCAGATTTTGAGATTGCTGTTTTGAAAGAACTGATTTCAGAGATTGATAACCAACTTAAAAAGGAAAACCATGAGTAGTCCAATGTTTGAACTGGTGCATGCCAGAGTTGACCAGGTTACAGGTGCCGTGGATCTGCAGGTAAAATTTGATATCGGTAATGGCGAGAAAACGGAAGCCCGCGGTTACGAGAACCGGGACCAGGCATCAAAATTCCTGGCTGAAATCAAACGCGATTTCATTCTGGTCATTTTTGATAAATATGTCAATCATTCCCGGATCCTGATGGAAAATGGAAGCAAGGAGTTTTATCAGATTCCTGTCAAACTTGCATCCATGGACCGGTTAATAAAAGCCAATCATTACTTCCAGGGGATAACTCTCCCTCAGATCTGCAGCTACCTTCTGGTTCTTCAGAAGGATCTGAATAATGTTATGCCATGTCAATCCAACTCGTCATACTCATCCAGCCAGGATAAACTAAAGTGCATACTGGACTTTGCCATCTCTAATTTGCCCAAATTATCTAAACCAAAACCCACTAACTAAACTGTATGAACAATTTACTCAACTACGTAGGTCCTCAGACTTCTTTTCGTATGAAATCGGCCGGTGTTCGGCTCAAGGCAAATTACTACTGGAAAAAACTGGGCACCCGGTATTATCTTATTCCACAAAGTAAAACTCAGATTGGCATTCCCTCAATACCGGCCTATTCCATTGGTGAACTCGGAGAAATGATTCCCTGGGGATTCTTCCAGGCACTCTTATGCCAAAAAATGCCCAATGGAGTATGGCAGGTTGAGCTTTCAGATCAGAAGCTTCATTCGTTTCAATCGGAAGTGGAATCCCGGGCAGCGTACCTGATCGATCTTCTGGAATCCAAACAGCTGGATCCGGATGATATCAATCATCCGGAAAAACACAGCGCCATCCTTCCATCCGGGAAGGTGGCGCCAATAAAAGCAATAAAGAATAAAAGCAAACCCTGATCACGCGAGAACAGAATTGGATCTGGCGGGATACGGCCGGGGTGAGTGCAGGGAACCCGGATGCGTACCAATGGGATGGTAACCGATGGTATCAGAATCGTGAAGCTGCATCGTAAGATCCAATTCCATACATCCGACAATAAAGAGGAGATAAACAGGATGTGTGACAATTAGAAAGCCTGGCAGACCGGAAAGACGGTCCCCCTTTACGGGGGCCTTAATTCAATCATTCATTCTCAGCGATAATTCGATGTCAATTTCCCAGGATTCAATACAGGCCATTAAAGATTCTATTCAGATTGCTGATATCATTGGTGAATTTGTATCTCTTACAAAAAAAGGTGTCAACTACGTTGGCTGTTGCCCGTTCCATAATGAGAAAACTGGCAGTTTTATCGTAAACACGGTTAGGAATTCTTACAAGTGTTTTGGGTGCGGAGAGAGTGGCGATGGGATAGGTTTTTTGATCAAAAGCGAGGGAATGACTTACCCGGAAGCTTTGCGGTACATTGCCAAGAAATACAATGTCGCTGTCCAGGAAGATGAAAAGTCAGCAGAGATATCTGATGCTGACAAACTTCGCGATAGCATCTATTCGGTTCTCAAATGGGCCCAGAAACATTTCGCTGAAAACCTCCAGAAAGAAAAGCAAGCTCTTGCCTATATTGAAGGTAGGCAATTATCCCGGGCGATATCGGAATTCGATCTTGGTTATGCCAGCATTGGAAATTCCCTGATGATAGCTGCAGGTGAAGCTGGTTACAGTCATGACTTACTTCTTCATGCCGGCCTGATCCGCAAGGCTGAAGATGGCCACCACTTCGATTCTTTCTTTAAGCGCCTCATGTTCCCGTTCCATGATAAGACCGGTAGAATTATCGGTTTTACCGGACGCATACTGACTAAAGAGAAGGATAAACCAAAGTATGTCAACAGTCCGGAGACCGATGTTTTTAAGAAAAGCAAGTTCCTGTACGGATTGTACCAGGCTAAAAAGACGATCATCCAGGAGAACAATTGCCTATTCATGGAAGGTCAAACTGACGTGATATCGCTTCATTTGGCCGGGATCAAAAATGCGGTGGCCGGATCGGGTACCGCCTTGTCGGAAGACCAGGTGCGGATGATACGCTCATTTACCAATTGTATCACGTTTGTCTATGACCTGGATCCGGCCGGGGTGAAGGCTGCTGTAAAAAACATCATCATTCCCCTTCAGCAGGGAATGGATGTTTACATTGTGTCGCTTCCTGAAGGGGATGATCCTGATTCGATGGTCCGACGAGTCGGAGCGATCGACATGAAATTATTCCTGGAGAAAAACAAAAAGGACATTGTTACTTTTCGCCTTGAACTTGCACAGGAAGAAATCAAGGAGAATCCTTTGCATAAAGCAAAGATCGTGAAGGATCTGCTGCAGCAGATTTCTCAGATTCCGGATGAAACAACCCGGATGGTCCTGCTCCAGGAGATATCCAAGAAGCTCGAGCTTAACCTTGATCAGTTAACTGAACAGGTTAAAAAGCAACTTCCCAAGGTAGAATTGCATGAGAAGGGATTCTATGGATTTGATAATGCGATAGAGGCAATCAAGGAAAAGAATCAGGTTATTATTATCAAGGACCCGTCTGACGTTGTGGGACGGCACATGAATAATGAAGAGAATGTGATCAGCCTTCCTGAGGGGATCCTCCAGCGGACGGATATCGGCAAACTTATCGCGATCACGCGCAAAGTGATCATCGAAGGGATGAAAAAGGCGATGGATGATAATGATCAGGAAGATCCACTGGCCACCATCGGGAGACTGCTGACTGAAGGAGGTTGCCAGGTAGAAGTACACGTGTGTTTAAGAGATGTTGAAGAAATCTATGACTTCCTTGATCTCTATGTAAACTTGCTTACCGGGCATTTGAGATCACATCCCGATACCAAGCGATCAAAGAAGTATGTGGAGATCGTGGCGGAATTTCTTTCGAAGCTGGACAATACGATCATTCATATTAAGACTGGTGAGATTGCAAAGGCATTTGGACTGACAGCTGCCGCATTTACTAAGGTACTTAAACCATTTACCGATAAGCGCAAGAATCTGGCAGCGCAGGCTCAGGAGAACCTGGTGATCGATGATTACCAGTATGTATTCGATGTGCAGCACCTACCGGATTACATAGACCAGGAGTTTTACCAGCGCTATGGATTCTTTGCCGCTCAGAATAAGACCGGCCATAAGATATTCTACGTGTTCCGGACTCTGGAAAATGTGCTGGTTAAAATCGGTAATTTCTTCATGGAACCTTTGTTTCATGTCGTGGATGATGATTCTCTTCGAAATAAGAGAGTGATCAAGTTATTTCACTCAGAGCTTAACAAGGAAGAATATGTGGAGCTGAAGAGCGCCGATATGTCGGATCTCCCATCGTTCAAAAAAACGTTGTGGAACCTGGGACCATATCTTCTGGCCGGGGCAAAGCAATATCACTATGACAAGATCCAGGAGAGTATTGCCCTTGGATTTCCTAAATGCCGGGAGATATCAATATTTGGATGGCAGACAAAAGGATTCTTCGCCTTCAGTAACGGGATCGTCACCGATGGCCAGTTCACCTCAGTTGATGATCTTGGTCTTGTCAAGTTCAAAAGTGAAACATTCTATTCTCCTGCCTTTAGCCGTATATATCGTGATCGCACCGGGTCAGATGACAAATATTCATACGACCGTTTCCTTGTCTACAAACCTGAGCAAGAAACAACATGGTCAACCTGGTGCGATCTGATGCACAAGGTTTACCAGTATAACGGCAATGGCATGTGGGCATTATTGTTTACTGTACTGGCCGCCCACCGGTCGGTCATCTTTCCTATACAGCGTTTCTTTACAGCTTTGTTCTTTACCGGCCCTACCGAGTCGGGTAAATCCCGGATAGCGGAATCGATCCGGGCGCCCTGGATGTTCGGTGCCCCGCTATTTAATCTCAATTCAGGTACAGACGCCGCTTTTTTTACGGCCATGGAGCGATTCTGCGATATCCCCATGGTCTTCGAAGAATATAACGATTACCAGATATCGGATAAGAAGTTCCAGGGTTTAAAGGCTGCAGTGTATGATAATGAAGGCAAGCAGAAACGAAAGGATGCAACCTCCCGGGATATCGAGACCAGCGTGGTCAATTGTGCCCCGGTCCTTCTTGGCCAGGAGCAACCAGAGAGGGATGACGGTGCTCTTCAAAATAGGGTGGTGGTTAAGAATGTTCCCAAGAAGATCGACTGGACCGATGATGAAGTTGCTTTATTCAATGACCTTAAAAAACGTGAGGAAATGGGTTTATCTAACATCGCCCTGGAGATCATTCGCCGGCGCGATATCATACAGAAGCATTTTGCAAAATACCTGCATGAATGGCAGAAGAAGGTAAAGCAGGATATTCATGGCGAGGGCGGAACGTTTACCGTGAGAATGGTAAATACCGTCAGCCTTTTCATTGCCATGGCCAAGCTGTGGGAGGATCACTGCAAGGAGATCCCATTTCCTTTTAGCTTCGAGGAGTTCTACGAGGATGCCAAAAAGCAGATCTGCCGGCAGAGCGACGAGATGGATTCTTCAAACCGCCTGAGCGTGTTCTTCGATACGATCAGCATGCTGTATGCTCAAGGTAAGATCATCTCCGGACGAGAATTCGATCTTAGCATTGAAAAGGGAATCACTATCCAGGTAGGGCGAGATAAAACCGAAGGAGTTCATTGGAATGGTGAAACCAAGAAGATTCTTTGGCTGATTATAAATGATGTAATCCAGGTTTATCAAAGCATTCATACAACCGAAAGCCTGAAGCTGGGAACGCTTAGAAATTATCTCAGGGATCACCCGGCTTATATCGGCCAGGTACATAGCCACCGTTTTGAATGGGAGGTAGAACAATGGCGTGAGGATCCTTCCATACCAGGTAAAGTGAGCCGGTTCCTGGAGACGGCCAGCCGCAATACCAGTTGTATTGCCCTGGATTATGTCAAGATCCAGGAGATGGGTGTAGACCTGGAGAAGTTCAAGAATACAGCTACGCAATTAAATCTTGAGCTGAATGGAAATTCAACTCTGGAAGCTGAAGTGACAAAGAGTGATGATGAACAAAAAGTTGGCTCGTTGGAGAGTGAGCTTCCTTTTTGAGATTTTTTATTGCATGATTTAATACTCTCCAGGAAAGGAATAAAACGTGGTGAAAATTTTGGAAAATCCTAGCTCTAAAGTAGTGATCAACAAATCAACGTTCCAACATAAATATAATAAATCCTATAAATCAATATTTTATGTATGAAAAGGATTGTTGGAATGTTGTTTTTTAGTTGGAACACGTTGGACAGGTCATCACGAAGAAAGGTTTGCCCGTTGGAGCGTAAAAAGTGTACCAACAACGGTAACAATGATGCAAAAAACATCAATTTATTGTAAATCAATAATATAATATGTTCCGTAGGCTTCATTTTGGAACG
Organism: uncultured Bacteroidales bacterium; assembly: GCA_903903985.1. Classification (GTDB taxonomy): domain Bacteria; phylum Bacteroidota; class Bacteroidia; order Bacteroidales; family FEN-979; genus CAIVAT01. Next base: position 27,244 of record CAIVAT010000064.1, read on the forward strand.
TTGGTCTATAGGAACAGAAAATAACAGGAATCTAAAAACAAAAATTTTTAACCAAAAAACAAGATTATGGTAACACTAAAAATTGAAGACAAAGATGTCAGCAAACTTTTTTCAAAAGTTCCTGACTGGTTTCAGAAGATCTTAAAAGACTCCGCCGGTGATAAACTGTGTAGCGGAAAGTTGATCGATCGCGTGTCAGGTTTTGAAGACTTGCTCCAGGAAGCAAGCTTTAAAACTCAAGCAGATTATTACAGATCAATACAAGGCGACCGGTCACCCGACGAGATAGCCAATGCGAAAATTAAACTGGTATCCAGTGTAGCCTGGGAATCTATAGGCAAAACTGTTGATTGGAAGGATTCAAGTCAAAAGAAATACTGGCCACGGTTTATCATGGCTCCCGTTTTCCGGTTCGGCCTTTCGGGTTGCGACTACGGGCTTTCGATTTCGGGTGCCGGTTCTCGCCTTAGCTTTCCCTTAGAAGAGATGTCAGATTTCTTCGGAAAGCTGCTGATAGATATTTACAAAGATTTACAAAACTAAAGTCAAAAATCATGGAAAATCAAACAACACAAAATCAAGGAACAGATCCAGTGGTAGATTTTAAAACAATCGAAACCATTGAACGAGTGTATGAATTGGCTGATGAAGAAACTCGTAAGGATTACGATCAGGCCATGGCAGGGTATACGACTCCGGACCGTGTATCATACAACAAGGCAAGAATGCTATCAAGTGTTGCATGGGCACTAGTTGGTGAAAAACCTGATGGTAATAACACCAATCAGAAAAAGTGGTGGCCGTTCTTTGTTATGGCTCCCGTTTTCCGGTTCTACTATTCGTATTACCACTTCGTGTATTCGCTTTCGGGTGCCGGTTCTCGCCTTAGCTTCCCTTTAGAAGCGATGTCAGATTTCTTCGGGGAAAAGTTCCTGATGGAAATTTTCAAAGATTTACAATTCTAAAACTTAAGAGCATGAAAAAAGCAGCGAAAGAAAAAAATTCAAAGAAAAAAGCTTTTGATTTTTCAACGATCAAAACCATTGAGGACGTGTATAAACTGGCTGATGAAGTAGCCTGCAAGGATTATGACCAGGCAATGAATGGATACACCACACCGTACCGGACAGCACATAACCAGGTACTACTCATGTCCAATGCTGCCTGGCGCTATGAAGAAAAAACGGCCGATGGTCATGACACTAATCAATACAAATGGTGGCCATATTTTATCGTGGCTCCCTTTTTCCGGTTCGACTATTCGTTTTGCCACTTCGAGTATTCGGTTTCGAGTGCCGGTTCTCGCCTTAGCTTTCCTACACCAGAATGGTCGAAATTCTTTGCTGAGAATTTTACCGAGGTATTCAAGGAGTTACAGATGTAGATGATCCCGGAGCTGATACGCTGTATGTATCCGACCAGGGAATCTGTGATCAAATACAACAGCTGATTGCTTTTCATAAAAATCAGGTTGAAAAGTATACCGCTGTTTTGAAATTACTCAATGGCGATCCTATTACAAATGTTATCAGGAGTGAAGTTACAATAAAAACTTGTCCTGAATGCGGAGTGGAGCATAACAGAAAATCCGATTTGTGTTCAAATAACTGTTACCAGAGAAGATATCACAGATTAGTATATAACCCCACAGAGGTTGCAAAGACATACGATCCCAAGAAATGTGAAGTCTGTGGAAAAGAATTCATACCAAAGAATTTTGATGTAAAATATTGTAGACGTAGTTGCTCACAAAGGGCTTTTCGTTTAAGGAAAAAGGAAAAAGAGGGCAAGACTACCAATGATATCATAGAAAACGTAGTTGAAAATACAAAAACCGTTCTATTGGCCGATGAAACAGTTATGGAAAGTAAGCCTTCAAATTTTGATAAAGCCATGGAAAAACTTAGAAAACTACAAGCAATAAAACCAATTATGAGACCTGATTTTAAACGTGATTTAGGATAATGAACACATTTTCCCCTGATCAAAAAATATTGGCTCTTTCCTGGAAAGAACCCTACGGCACTTTGATGCTTTATGGAAA
>CAIVAT010000065.1 GCA_903903985.1 uncultured Bacteroidales bacterium
ATGAAATAGCCGTCTTCAAATGTTTGCCCGGGCCTGGTGTCTTTCATCTTAAGTTTAACAATATATTGTTTGCTGTTTTTTGCCAGTATCTCTGCTTCATGCTCACCGTCAACAGCAATGAACCTGGCCTGTTTGTCAATGATCCCCAGTTCATTGGCAAAGGCTGTCATGCACCGGCCGCCATTGCCGCACATGGTACTTTCATTTCCGTCAGAATTATAGTATTTCAGAGAGAAGTCAAATATGTTATGGGCTTCAAGCAGCATCAGTCCGTCGGCCCCTATGCCGAAATGCCTGTCGCAAAGAAAGGCTATTTGAGAATGATTCAAAAGGATCCGGCCGAAACGATTATCGACAATGACAAAATCATTCCCGTTGCCATGGTATTTATAAAAGTCAATTTTCACAAAAATCTATTCTAACGCAAAGCTATGAACAAATCTTAATATTAAAAGTATCCTGCCCTCAATTCGTCGGGAGTTTTCTGCTGTTTAACGATTCACTCTGTAATCCGCCTGAATATTAGAATACTTTTGTTCCCAGAAAATCACTAATTTTAAACCCGAATACCATGGAACCAAATACTGAAAATAAATTTCGTTACGATAGCCACCGGAAAAAAGGAATTCTGGGAATTATTGTGATCCTTGCAGGCATGTCCTTATTGCTTTTCAATACCGGAATTGTCCCTGACTATTTCAGGCATATTATAATTTCGTGGCCCATGTTGCTGCTCGCCATTGGCGTGATAAGCCTTATTGGAGCTGAAAACAGGGTCCCCGGTATTATTCTGATTCTGATCGGAGGTTTTTTCCTCTTCCCGAGGGTCTTCGACCTGGATATTAATTTTGCGCATCTTTTCTGGCCTCTTATTCTTATCTGCATCGGGGTGCTCATTCTTTTTCGCAGATTTCCTCATCCCGGTAACTGGAAGCATCATATGAAAAACTCTCCCGAGAACATGGCAGCCGCCAATGACCAGGGCTTTATTTACGAAGACCATATTTTCAGCGGCACTGAAAAAAGGATTATCAACAAAGACTTTAAAGGGGGCAGGATGAATGTTATTTTCGGCGGGATCAAGCTTGACCTTACACAGGCCAGCCTGGGAGAAGGTGTAAATGAACTCGAAGTGAACGTTGTTTTCGGCGGCGCTACTATCATCCTGCCTTGCGAATGGAAAATCCAGCTGAAGAATACCAGTGTGTTCGGAGGATTCTCCGATAAGCGTTTCTGTGTTAAAGAACCTCTTGACACCTCCAGAGTGCTGGTTATCAAAGCTTCTTCAGTTTTCGGTGGTGGGGAGATCAAAACATATTAAAATAAAACCTGGGGATATAGAATGATACATCCGGTCTTTCAAAATCTCAGGTCCATATCCGTGTATTTTGGAACGTGGATCCTCCTGGCGGGGATCCACTTTTCCATTTTATTCCTGCAGTTTCGTATTCCATTGAACATTGCATTGGCCGACAGCTTTATTTACAATGCTGTGCTATGTGTGATAGGGATTGCAATGTGGTATGCAATCAGGTATTCGATGCCGGGGAAAACTACAGGCTTTACTTTTATTTTCAATCATTTTACATATTTGGTACTCCTGCTTGTATTCTGGATCGGAACCGGATATGCTGCCCTGAACCTGTTGTTTAAGGACAACCTTGTTTACATAAATTTCCTGGGCCTGTCAATCCCTTACCGCTTTGTGGCCGGGATCAGTCTGTACGCATTTATCGGGCTGGCCTATTACCTGATAATTATGTACCGGGACCTTCAGGATAAAGCCAAAGCGGAAACCCGCCTGAATGAGCTCCTGAAAGAATCTGAGTTGAACATGCTCAAATCACAGATAAATCCTCATTTCCTTTTTAACAGCCTGAACTCTATCAGTTCATTAACTATTACTGATCCGGGCAAGGCCCAGGAAATGGTGGTAAAGCTTTCGGAATTTTTAAGATACAGTGTTTCGTCAAACATCAACACCTTTACCACACTGGAAAAGGAAATGCAGAATATTCACAGGTACCTGGAGATCGAAAAGATCCGTTTCGGGGATAAACTTGTTTTCGAATTTACGATGGAACCGGGATTTTCGACAAGGAACGTCCCTGTCATGATCCTTCAGCCGTTATATGAGAACGCCATCAAGCACGGAGTTTATGAAAGTACCGAACCGGTAAAAGTCATAACTGACTGCAAAACCTTTACAGATTACTTTGAGATCAGGATCAGTAATGATTTCGACCCATCGGCTCCGGCCAGGAAGGGTGCCGGTATTGGTTTAAAAAACATCAGGGAAAGATTAAAGCTGATGTACAGGAATGATTCTCTGTTAAAAACCTTTGTTTTGAATAATGTATTTCGGGTTGTACTCACGATACCGAACAAACCATTTGAAAATAATCCTGAACAATGACATACAAAGCCATTATCATTGATGATGAAAAGCCTGCCAGGGATATCATCAGGACCTTTTTGAAAGAGCTTACCGACATAGAGATAATAACCGAATGTTCGGATGGGTTTGCCGGATTAAAAGCCATTCAGGATTTGAAACCTGACCTGGTTTTCCTCGATATCCAAATGCCGAAACTTACAGGCTTTGAAGTGCTGGAGCTGATTGAAAACCCCCCGCTCATTATTTTCAGTACAGCTTACGACCAGTATGCAATAAAGGCGTTTGAAATGAATGCCACAGATTATATATTAAAACCGTATTCCAGGGAAAGATTTGTGCAGGCTGTCGGGAAAGCCATTTCCAAACTCCAGGGCGGTGTTGCCCTGCAGCCGGAAATTCAAAAAATAATTCAATCTGCGGATGACAAAGATGAATTGCTTCAAAGGATAGCAGTAAAAACAAGACATAAAGTGCATGTGATCGGAGTGAATGAGATCATTTATCTTGAAGCTGAAGGCGATTATGTTATGATTCACGTAAAAGACGGCAATTATCTCAAGGAAAAGACAATGAAGTATTTTGAATCCCACCTTGATCCTGAAAAATTTATACGGATACACCGTTCATATATCGTTAATGCAGAAGTTATTGAAAGGATTGAGCTGTATGACAAGGAAAGTTATTCTGTACTGCTGAAGAACGGAGCCAGCCTGAGGGCAAGTACCAGCGGTTATAAGCTGCTGAAACAGATTCTGCACATGTAGTCCTCAATTTTTTTATTGGCTGCAACCCTTTTTCAGGGAAATTGTCTTATATTTACGTTCAGACAATACAGTTGACAATTGAAAGCGATTGCGTCAAATCCGGTCATTTATGAGATTAACACTCTGGTATGGCTAGGAGAAATAAGCAGGGAGTGCCAGACCGAAATTACTCTTTCAAATGTACCTGATTATAAATGGGATGAGCTTATCCGGCTCAAAATTGAGGCCGTATGGTTAATGGGAGTCTGGGAAAGAAGCCCTGAATGCATAAAAATTTCAAATGCCGATCCCGGGAACCTTTCAAATTTTAAAAGAGCCCTGAGTGATTTTACGGAAGATGATAACACGGGTTCTCCCTATTGCGTTAAAAACTATACAGTCAACCGGAATCTGGGAGGAAACGACGGCTTGGCCATTGCGCGTAAAAAACTCCTTGAAAGAAACATTTCCCTCATTCTTGATTTTGTACCTAATCATCTGGCTTTTGATCATCCCTGGGTGTACCAGAACCCTGAATTGTTCATTCATGGGTCGGAGGATGACCTGGCCAGGGACCCTGTAACTTTTAAACGCCTTCAACCTGGTATTTTTGCCTGTGGCACCGACCCGTATTATCCCCCCTGGGAGGATGTGGTCCAGGTGAATGCATTTAGTCCTCAGTTGAGGCTTCAGGCGATACGTACCTTAAAAGAAATAGCAGGTATGTGTGACGGCGTTCGCTGCGATATGGCGATGCTTTTAATGAACGATGTATTTCTTCATACCTGGGGCTCGCTGGCGGGTGATGTCCCTGATGAAGAATACTGGAAGCTTATTATTGGCGAAGTCAAAAAAGAGTTTCCTGATTTCATGTTCATTGCTGAAGTTTATTGGGATATGGAATATATCCTCCAGCAAAACGGGTTTGATTATTGTTATGATAAACGGCTTTATGACAGGTTAAAAGGAGAAGATGCAGATGCCATCCGTCATCATCTTGAAGCCGACATCAGCTACCAGTCAAAGCTGCTGAGGTTTATTGAGAATCATGATGAGGAAAGAGCTGTTTCGGCCTTCAATATTGAAAAAGAAAAAGCTGCCGCTCTGATAAGCCTGACCCTCCCCGGAGCAAAACTGATCCATGAAGGTCAGCTGGAAGGCAGGATAGTTCGCCTGCCGGTTTTTCTAAAGAGAAGACCGCCCGAAACACCCAACACCTATATTAAAAATTTCTATGAGACTCTTCTGGAGATCGCTGCAACAGCGGAATTGCACAAGGGTGAATGGTTCCTCTGTCCCGTGAGCGGATGGGGTGATAACCAAAGCTGCAGGCATATCCTGGCGTGGTACTGGAAATATGAAAGCAGGGTATGCCTCGTTGCAGTAAATTATTTTCCAAAACCTTCTCAGGGATTTGTTTATCTTCCCGGATGTGAGCTTTCAGGATATTCATGGCGGCTTGTTGACCTGTTCACCCAGGACCATTTTATCCGCAACGGAGATGATATAGCCGTAAGCGGGCTATATGTCGGACTGGAATCCTGGGGTTTTCATTTTTTTCAGATTTATAAAATGATTTAACAATACTCTTCTCGTTTCTCAATAAAGAACAAGACATTCTGCAAACATTTATCAACATAAAGACAGATTATATGAAAAAAAAGATCAAATTACTGGCAATGGTGGCGGCAGTCATGTTTATGATTTCCTGTGCCACCTATCCCGGCATGGATTCACGGCTTGCTGAGGATCTCGTCGTCATCACGAAATATGATGTCGGTACCAATTTCACTCAGTACAAAACATTCTCGATCGTAGATTCTGTATCAGTCATCAGTGACAGGGACAGTTCTAAAATACTGGATGCTCAGGCACAGGCCTTGCTCAACCAGATCATTGGGAACATGCAGGCAAGAGGCTACCAAAAAGTTAACCGAACA
>CAIVAT010000066.1 GCA_903903985.1 uncultured Bacteroidales bacterium
AGGTGGCACCGGGAGTGAAGATAACGGCTGGGCTTCGCTGATCATTTCCCTTGCCGATGGCAAGACTGATGATAAAAGTCTCGAAACCGTAATGAATTCAAACCTTTACAACGTGTTCATTGGCTTAAACAAGAAGGCTAAAGAGTATCACGAGTATATGCATAAGATCGATTCCAATGACCGACATTAACAGCTACGTTGAGTATTTCCGCACACTTGCCACGGAGCACAAGGAGATCAATGATTTCTACATGATGGATATCAATGAACCGCTGGCTGCCCTAAGGTCAAACATCAAATATCCTGCTCTGATACTGACCAGTCTTTCCGGCAATTTTGAGGCATCGAATCTGGATAACATCCTGGATTCGATCAATGCAGGGTTCCTGATCATCGGCCACCTCGATCAGGTTGATGATTTTTCCGGTGAAATTTTGATTCTCTCAAAAATGAAGCAGATCGGGACAGATATAATTGCAAAGATGCTGCATGACCGCATGAAGTGTGAACTACTTACACTGAAAGCCATTCCGGGCTTCAATTTCAATTCTGTAAGCTATGAAATGCTGGGGCCGGTGTTTGATAATGATTATGGAGTGATGTATTCTTTCAAACTGCTGGATTGTCTTGACTTGGCATATGATTCTTCCATGTGGGTCTTGAGTTTGCAATCCTAAATTCTCACTTAACTGGTTTCCTTTTTTTGTATAATTTATAATCACTTTTTATTTGAATCATTTGCCTCCGCCAGCGCCCGTTCATCTTCTTGTTCATTCTGTGTTATATTTCCCAAAATAATTAACCTAAAACTTAGCCTCTAATAACATGAGATAATAAGAATATTGCCATTGTGGCTTTTTGCTATCATCAACTTCAAAACATGTTCACACTCACAATATTCCAAAAAACCACCCTGAGTCAGACGATCGTCCGGATAATTGGGGGCTACTCCTCTCCGAACCGGATTATCCATTCGGTTTGACAATGAACTTTAATTCTTTGTTTCCATACTGGTATTGTAATCATGGTTTCCGAAATATTTTTACCTTTGGGATAAGAAATTTGAAATTTTCCAAATTATTAAGTCTTGATGTTTCTTACAAACTATACTAATGTTTGTTTTAGTACGATATTTAAGTTCCAGCCTGTGTTTTTTTATTATTCTGTGTTTTTTATGGCGCTGTCAATCACACCATACGGATCAGGAAATCAATCAAACTGCCAAACAATTACTGCTTGCCGATTCTATTAACTATTTTAATCCGAGGGCTGCTGATTCCATATATCGACTGGTAATCATCGACAGTGCTAAAATCAGCCTGAATGATTTTGTAAAAGCCTTATTGGGATTATCCTCTGTATATAGTAACAGAAGTGCATTTGATTCAGCTACAACCTTTGTGAACAAGGCTTTTGAAATTGCGGAATCCTTGAATGATACCACCCTGATCATGTCGTGCCTGTTGGAAAAGGGAAATTTAACGCTGAACCTTGGGGATCATTCACAATCGGAACAGTGCTATAAAAGGGGTTTGGTGCTGGCTAAACTGAAGAAAAGTTCAGATTTTCAGAACAGGTTTTTTCTAGGACTTGGCAATGAACAGCTTGACAGGGGAGATTATCCCGGCGCTGGAAAAACCTTTACGGAGGCTATTAAGTTTGCTGAAAAGAACGGGGATGAAAAAAATGTCGCCCTTGGCATGGAAAATTTGGCGATCACCCTTAAATTTTCTGGTGAAATCCGTGAAGCGATCAAATACAATAAACAGGCTCTTCAAATAAGAAAAAAACTGAATCTATTGCGCGATTATGCATCGGGTCTTCAAAATCTTGGTATCCTATATCGGAATTTGGAACTAAATGATTCGGCACTGATTTGTTACCGACAGGCTTATACCATTTTTCTCGAACTTAATGACTCATTGAGTATTGTAAGGGTGAGATACAATATCGGAGTGATCCTTAAAAACCAGAAAAAATTCCGGGAAGCTGAAGATGAGATGAAAAGCATTCTGCAATTCTGCCAGCAAAGAAACATCATTGAAGGGCAAGTCTACAGCTTATCAACACTTGCATCCATTTATGACCAAACAAACCGTACTGAAGATGGATTGATAGCCATCGACAGTGCGATCATCAAGGCAAAACGGATTCGTCTTTATGCGAATCTTTCAATCCTTTACGACCGTCAGCATGAAATTCTGGCTAATCTGGGGCGTTATAAGGAGGCCTATATGGCTGCATTGGAATCGCGTGATCTATCTGATAGCTTGCTTTCAATTGACAAGCAAAAAGGAGATTACAACTCTTAAAGCACGTTTTGAAACAGAACGCAAGGAGGCTGAAAATGGAATGCTAAAAAAGGATCTTGAGATTCAAAAATCCAGGATTTGGCTTCTTTGGATAGGGCTTATGCTGGCATCACTGACATTTACCCTTTTGATTACTTTATTGTATTTCAGGCATCGGCGGGTAAAACATCAAAAACAATTGGCCGAGGAGAAATCCTTACGAATGGAACTGGAACAGAAAAACAGGGAGATTGAACTTGGGAAAATTCAGGTTGAAACCCAGTTAAAAGAACAGGAACTGGTTTTTCAGGCCTTGGTGCGGGCCGATCTGACAAATATGAACCGGTCAGTCAGAGAAAAACTCGTTCCATTTAAATTCAAATTGCCGGCGAAAAAGGATCAGGAGCATTTTGAACAGGTATTGAACAATCTGACGCATGAAGCAGCCAAAGATCCCATGGCCGAATTTGAGATCACATTTAAACAACTTCATGGCTCATTTTATGAGAAGCTTCTGAATCGTTGCCCCGAATTATCAAAAACAGAGCTACAGGTTTGTGCCCTCATCCGGTTGAATCTTTCTACCAAAGATATCGCAAACCTGATCAATCTGGCAGTTGCCTCAGTTGATACGACCCGTCATCACATACGTAAGAAATTAAAACTGGACCAGAGTGAGAATTTATCTACTTTCCTGATCACTATCTGAACCTTTTCAGCACCTGTATTTTTTCTGTATTGAAAGATTCAACTAACTGAATGTCATGTTGATGACTTCATAAATGGAGAAAGGTTTACCGTGCTCAATATGTATCCATGGTGTTTATCTAATTGTAACACTGGCATCTATGTGAACAGATCAAGATTTTACTCAGATTTTTCCGGGTATCATTTTGTCATTTCCCTGATTTACCGTGTTACATTTGTGCCAAGTCAAAAAATGGCCCGGAATCATGATTTCAAAAAATACGCATTCCATCCTTGTTGCACTCAGTGAAACGACTCCCCATGCAGATATTATAAACTCACTGCGAGCCAGCAAGTATAATCTTCTCGAACCAAAAACAGGCGGGGATATCATTCAAGCACTTTACGAACATCCGGAGATTGATTTGATCCTGATAACCATCGATTTTTCAGGCATGAACGGAATTGAGACCATCCTTGCAATAAGAGAACAGGATATAAAACTTCCGATCATCCTGCTTTTTAACCATGTAACCATTGAATCGGTAAGGCTCGCTTTACAAATCGGATGCAATGAGGTGCTGCAAAGCCCGGTAAGTAATGAATCGCTGGAAGCTGTAATTTTGAAATATTTGAAAAATTAAACATCTGCGCATGGTGCTTATCAACCTAAGCCACAATTAATCAACATGAAAATAAAATCGATTCTCCTGCTGCTGTTGCTCCTTCCACTTTTGTGGATTTTATCACAGAATCTTAATGCCCAGGATGAAAAAAAAGAGGGAGAGATGAGGGAACTTGCCAAACAATCGCAAAACCCGGTGGCCAACATGTATCAGCTGCCTCTTGGGTATTTGGGAAATTTCAATTCCGGGGTAACCGAATCCTATATTTCCACCCTGTCATTAAAACCTGTGATCCCGATTACGCTTTCTAAAAAACTCCTGCTTATTTTCAGAACACTCGTTCCGGTTACTTTTATGCCTTCGCCCATAAACAAAACAGGATTAAGCGACATTCAATTTCAGGTTTACCTCTCTCCAGTCAGCAAATCGAAGTTTATCTGGGGAGTGGGCCCTGTCATGTCGGTTCCATCCGGCATTCCATCAAACATGTGTTCAGGTAAATGGACTGCGGGACCGGCAGTTGTAGGAATTTTCATGCTAAAACATTGGGTGATTGGTGTTTTAGCCACACAACGCTGGACGTTTGCAGGCAATGGTTCTATGCCTGATATCAACCAGTTGTACATTGATGCCTTCGCCAATTACAATTTCAAACATGGATGGGCATTGGGATATACACCTGAAATCTATGTAAACTGGAACCAACCGAAAGATGGATGGAATCTGCCTGTAGGTTTGAATGTTTCAAAAGTCTTTAAGATTGGGAAACAGCCGATGTCGGCCAATTTCGCTTATTACTACAATGTCATCCGACCCGCCGATTACCCTGATATGTATATCAAGGCCGGGTTGACTTTTCTATTCCCTAAAAAGTAATCACTCAACAAAAAAACGACCATGAAAAAAACCAATTTCTATTTATTCCTATTTCTGATTCTGCTATCAGGTTCAGGTCTTTCTGCTCAAACAATCAACCCCAATCAATACCCTTCCTCGGATAATAAAGAATGGGGACAGTTGTTGTGGAACATGAAACTGGCTGACCAGGATATTTCTGATTTTACAAATTATCAAAAGGTGGATGACCAGGGCATAAGCGCCTGCCGCTATACCGTTGCCTTTTCAGCCTACTTCCTGGCCATTGAACAGTACCATAAATTTCCTGCTTGGCGTGAAGCTTTACAGCCTGCCTTTGATAAACTGATCCAACGCATGTTGCAGAAGCAGATCTGGGGTTACTGGTCGCACGAAAGCCAGGGTATTACCAAGTTTGAACCCAACATGGACCGGCCTTATTCCCGCAACGATGACCCGGTATCTCTTGGAAACATCATGTATTCTGGACATCTCGGGATGATGATCAACCTTTATGAAATGCTGTATCATGACATGAAATGGGACCAACCCGGGTCAATCGTCTTTCAAATCAATGACAATGAAAAGTTTGTCTATGATAATAAAAACCTGCAAAAAGTGATGTTCGATCAGATGATGACCAATCCGGTTCCCGGCATCGAATGTGAACGCAATGCGGTTTTTCCGGCCTGCAACACCCACCCAATTATCAGTTTCATGTTGTATGACCAGTTGCACAACAGCCGTTATTATCAGGCGGCCCATTTGCCCTTTGATTCTTGGTTTGAGAAGGTGTTCATCAATCCGAAAACCAAGGACCTTGCATCGTTTTATCTCATTAAGCAGGGGTGGGCGTTTTCGGGTTGGAATCCCAGATACGGCAACAAAATGGATCCTGTGATGGAAGGAATGGTGCAAAAGGGGATTGATTTCAATTCGGGAGGAAATGATGGGTGGATCGGAACCTTCATGCATGCATGGAATCCAAAACTTGTAGAAAACCTCTATCCATTCCTGAAAAAGAAACACTATAAGATGGATAAAGGCATTGCAACCCTTACAAAAGATGTAGTGGCCCCTGACGCTTATTACGCTTTTTTCGCGACACTGGCGGCAGAGATTGGAGATGAAGCGGCCAGAAAAGGTTTGCTTAAGACTGTTGATAGCATCTATTCACCAGTTTGGATTGACGGAACTTATCACTACCCCTTTATGGATAACGTTCCCACAGTGAACCTGGCGGCAGCCGATGGCGATAAGAAATCAGCAGCCCCGCCAGTCACACCCGTTCCAATATCAGCAGACAATCAAAAAAGCGTTCCTGCTTGCTGCCGCTCAACCCTGGTCGAGGGCCATGGCGATGCCACCAACATGAAAAGCTTTCCGTCACACTCCGATCTGGCCGACCGGTTGATCGGCATGGCCAGGGCATTACCAGCCAATGGCTTTTATACTATGGTAAACCAACCTTTCGATGACAAGTATTACACTGAACCTGGCATTACCGGGGTGGATATTAAAAATGTCATCCTTAAACGGGCAATTTATGACAGGGTTAACAAGGCACTTATCGTGTCAACCTTTGGGAAGAATGAAGGAGGGAATACATCTTTTAAAGTCATCAACCTGGATCCGGCGAAAACATATGCCGTCACCATCGATAAAGTTCCACAAAAAGATATTGTGAAACAGATGGCCATTGAAATACCTATGGAAACCACAAAAGCACACGACATCATCATCTATGAAAAATAATGTGTATTCATTCTCAAATCCTCAAATCTTCAAATCCTATGAAAAAAACAACCATTATCTTCTGTTTATTGGCCGTGATTGGCCTGGTAATCAATGTGGGCTGCACAATGAAGCCCAAAATGACCAAAGAACAAGCTCAGCAAAAAATCACAGAACTTCAAACCAAACTGGCTTTGATCAACGATCAATGGTACGACATTTATGAAACCGGATTGGTTGACAGTGCCGGAGTGGCTGCAAAAAAGATTGAAGAAGCACAGACTGAACTGGCTTCGGGGGAACTTGCAAAGGCATCGGAACTACTCATCAGGGCAGATACCCTGCTTAACCAGTACTCCAAGACAAACCTCCCCGTTTTTACTCCGGAAACACCCCTGAAAAACTTTCAGGATCTTGGAAAAATCCGTAAAGCAACACTTGACGACATTGGTCAACTCGAGATGGCAGGGGTCCCCAGGTGGAACTATTGGTTCAACTTTTCAGGAAAAGGAGACGATGGGAAGCAATATGCTGCCTATGCCTGTGTGAATTATCATGGTACCGGGGCTTTGGTGCAGGGAGTGATGTTTGTTTTAAGCATGGAAGATAACGGCACCAAACTGATGGATGGCTCGCTGAAGGTCATTCCAACACGTAAACAGGAAAAAGACAGGTTGGTATTTACCGCCAAGGAAGGGGGGAAATCCATGGTTTATTCAATTTACAAAGAAAAGGTCATTATTGATTATAAATCACCGGAATACAGCGTTAACCTAGAGCTTTCCACTTTGTATTCGTTCTGGTATAACAAAGGCATCCAGCCGGTTGATGTTTTGCCGAATACCCCTTCAGCAGGTTTTGAACAACCCGGGCTGGCACAAGGAACCATTACCATGGGAGGAAAAACCATTAAGGTAACCGGTGGCGGCGAACTGGAAAACTATTTCTGCGGCGGCAAAGGCGGGGCAGATTACCGCACTTCGCTGATCAAATACGGCAACGAATGGTGGGTTCCCTTCAGCACCGATCAGATTTCGGGGATCTTTGTGGTGACCGGACCCTATAAAGATGCCGGTCTTTATGTCAATGGGAAATACATCATCCCTTCGGAATATAAGATACTACAGGGCGAACCGAATAAAACCTTCACCATTTCAGCCAAAACTTCAGAAGGCGACCTGGAAATCACCTGCAACCTTTGGGGAATGAATCCAAAACTTTATGAATGCTGGGGAAGTGTTGACGGAACCTTCAAGGGGCAAAAACTCACCAATGGAAATTGCTGGCTTGAGCATGTTCCACAGGGGGGAGCCAATGAAGCTTCGGATAAATCTCCAAGAAAAGCAAAACCAACAAATTAATAAATCAAAAATGATCAACAATGGAATTTTTTCCATTCAGATCACTAAACAACCAATTATGAAAACAAGGAACATCTATTTCACTCTTTTGGCAGTCGTGGCTGCCTTTGTAATCACCTCCTGCTCTTCACCGATAACCTTGACAAGCTGGAAAAACCCTGCCGACAACTCAAAGATTTCGAAAGTAGTGGTGATGCCCCTGTTCGACAAGCTTGAATACATGAAACCATTTGAACAATCAATGGATGCCTATTTTATCACTCAGGGGCTGAAGGCGCTTGGATCGCTTGATATACTCAACCCAAATATTAAATATTCGGTTTCTGATATTAAAAAGAGGTGCGACAGTCTGGGCGCTGATGCCATTCTGGTATTCGTTTATAAGGGGACTGACAAATCTGAAAGTTACGTTCCCCCAACCACTTATACAACCGGCGGGTTTGGCGGTTCGTGGGGTGGCGGATACTGGGGCGGAGGTTCCTGGGGCGGATATGGCGGCGGATTTTATGGAGGGGCAGCGGGCTTCGATGCAGGCAGTACCGTAACGACCGGAGGCTACTGGACTACTACTTCTGTGGTAAACCTGAAAGCAAGTCTATACACCAGGTCTTCGAACGATGCCATCTGGACCGGTGACATTACGGTAACCGACCCGAACTATGTGGACCAGTCAGCCACTGAGATTGCACAGGATATTTATGCCGATTGGGTGAAATATGATCTGTTGAAATATCCATCGGGGAAAAAGTAACAATAAAAAATGAATCTTATGGTAGTAGCAGGAATTGACATTGGATCCACTACCGGGAAGGCCGTCATCATGATCGATGATAAAATTATCCTGGGAAAAATCATCATGGCCTCCATCAAGCCGGCGCAAACGGCCAGGCTGGCCATCGAGGCAGCCCTTGAAAATGCCGGCCTGACCGCGCAGGATGAGCTTCAGTATATCGTAAGTACCGGTTACGGCCGGCTTAAGGTGGATTTCGGCAATGAGAACATTTCGGAAATATCCTGTCACGCCAAAGGGGCCTTTCATACCGACCCGGAAGTGCGCACCATCATCGACATCGGGGGGCAGGATTGCAAGGCCATATCCCTGTCGGCGAAAGGAGTCGTGTTGGGGTTTGAGATGAACGAGCGTTGTGCGGCGGGAACGGGCCGATTTTTCCAGGTTATGGCCAAGGTTCTGGCCTGTGGCCTGGAGGGGATCGGATCGCCCAGCAACATCAGTCCCACCGCGGCAACCATCTCGAACCAGTGCAGCGTATTTGCCGAATCGGAGATCATCAGCCTGGTGAACAACGATGTGCCGCTGCCTGACATTATTACCGGCATCAACCGTGCAGTTGCCAGCCGCGTGAGCGGTCTGGTTCGCCGGGCCGGGCTGGCCGACAAGGTGGTGATCACCGGCGGCTGCTATGGCAACGAAGGGCTGGTGAACGCACTGGAGCAGGCTCTTGGATTGAAAGTCAACCGGTTGCCGGTCAACCCACAATTCATGGGTGCACTTGGAGCAGCCGTCTTTGCCATGGAAAAGTTCAGAGCAAAAACCACAGAAACACAAATTAACATGGAGGGCGCGAAATGAGATCAGGACTGAAATCGGACATATTTGAAAAGTTTTCAGCCCTTGCCGGCAGCATCAGCAACTCCGAAGTGGAGGGCTGGAAGCAGCAGGGCGGCAAGGTGATCGGGTATACCTGCTCCTTTGTTCCGGAGGAACTCTTCGTGGCGGCCGGCCTGATGCCCTTCCGGATAAGGGCAACAGGAAGCCTGAGCGCGGGCAGAGCCGACGACTATTTTGAAGCGGCCAATATCTGCAGCCTTGTGCGCCATTGCTTCAATAAAATCCTCACCGGTGAATATGAATTCATCGACGGCTGCGTGATCGGCGGTGGGTGCGATGCGAACCGGCACATCCTTGACAACTGGGAAAAGAGTGAGGCGCGCATTCCTTTCCTGCACCGGATCTTTTTTCCGCACAGTTCCGGCATACTGATGGCGCAAAATTTCCGCAACCAACTGGAAAATCTGAAACAATTACTTGAGGAGCATTTCGGGTTGAAGATCACCGATGATAAACTCCGGGATGCCATCGTACTTTGCAACGAGATACGGGATCTTCAGAAAGCCATTTATGCCCTCAGGAAGGTGGATAACCCGCCCATCACAGCCTCCGAAACTATCGCGTTGGTCGTGGCCGGCTATTCCATGCCAAAAGAAGCGTACAAGGCGGATTTGACCCAACTGCTGGAAGAACTGCGCGGCGTAACAGTACCGGAAAACAAAAAAACCGTCAGGCTGATGGTCGTTGGCCCCGGGCACGACGAACCCACCCTGTGCGATATTATTGAGACGATGGGAGGCACCGTGGTCACTGACCTCACCTGCTATGGCGGGAAAACACTCTTTGGCAGCGTGCGTGAAGCAGATCCCGATCCTCTTCAGGCCCTGGCCGATTACCAGGTAATCGACCGTCCGCTCTGTCCTAAGAACCTCGATGCCCATCCCATCATCAACAGGGAGGTCATGGATAAGATTAAAGAGTACCGGGTTGACGGAATCATCGGCCAAAGCTACCTCTGCTGCGAAACCTGGGGCGGCGAACTTTTCGTACTGCAGAAGGAGTTGAAGGAAGCCGGGATTCCCATGCTCCGGATCGAGCGGGAGTACACTTCCGACTCGCTGGGACAAGTGCAAACGCGGGTACAGGCATTCATCGAAACCATATCAGGAGGATTGTTATGATCAATATTTTTTCTCAGTTAATGATGGAAGCCAACAAATCGTTGTACGGGCTTACCATCGATCCGCAGAACGCGTCGAAAGGTCCGGTCGTTTTGGGAAACGGTGACTTTTTTATCGAAATACCAGTGGCCTTTGGCTGCGCCTTTTCCGACCTTACTCTCACCGGGGCCAACGGCACGGCGCTACCGACCGCTGCTGAACTCATAGACAAGGGGATCGAAACGGGTGTAGGAAGCAGGATGTGCAATGCCATCAAGGTGGCCAGCTACTATCTTGAAGCGGGGTTGATCAGCAAACCCGATATGATTATCACCTCCAACTCCTGTTGCGACTCCATGACCACGCTCGGGATCCTGATGAATGGATACAAGCCGTGGGCCGACGTGCCGAAATTTACGATGGATGCTCCGCACAGCTTCGACGAGGAGAGCTACCTGTATTTCGGCCATCAGTTGCGCAATGCTGTTACCTTCATGGAGACGGTGACCGGTCGTAAAATGGACTGGGATCGCCTCCGGGAAGTGTGCGTGGAATCAAACAAGCAGCGACAACTGCTGCTCGAGTTCCAGGAACTGAAGAAAGCGGTGCCTTGTCCGACGGAACCCGACCTGGCACGACAGGGCACGGAATATACCACCTGGACCTCTGACCGTGTGACTCCTACGGTGACCGCATGGCTTGAACAACTGGTCACCGCCACTGAGCAACGTGTGAAAGAGGGAAAGGGGATTGACGGAGTGAATGAGAAGGTGAGGTTCCTCTGGCAGGATCTGGCAGGGAGCTGGGCCTCCGGAACCGTGTTGGCCCGCCTGCAAAAGGAGCTGGGGGCGGTATGCCTCATGGATTATGTGTCGTATGCAACCTGGACTCCGATTGACCTGTCCAGCGAAGAGACCATGTTCACCTCCTTCGGCAAGCGTTTTCTGCTGGAAGATGCCATGAACCGGCAGGCCCTTCACACCGCCGACCTCTTCTGCAACGATATCCTGCAGATCGTAAAAGAGTTTAAATGCGATGCGGTGATTATGCCGGCCCATATCGGCCACAGGGATACCAATTCCAGGATGAAAATCGTACGGGATTTGTGCCGCGAACACGGCATCCCTTGCCTGGTGCTGGGAATGGACATCTGGGACAAGCGCTACATGACCCCCGAGGTGGTTTTCGACCGGATGAAGACTTTCTTTGAGGTATCAGGACTAATTTAAAAACAATTTGATTTAAATTTTAAAAAAACTATTTATGGAAAGTGTAGTCGCATGGTACGATGGTTTGCTTAATAATAAAGAGTTAATGCATGGAATATTAACCTGGCTGGGAACTATTTTCCCGATTTATGTATTTGTAGTAACTTCAAAGTTTACATTTGAATCAATTATTGAAGTAATTATTAAAAATAAGTGGTTACTCCTTAAAGTTTTTCTAATCGTATCTATTGCCACTCCATTGATTACTTCGGGCATCATCGCGATTTTTAACGTTCCGCTGGTGCTTGCCGGGATCATGCTGATTGCTTCGATTGCAGTTGGCGACCCATTTGATTTGGTTGATGCTCACGGCAAAAAAGGAAGTCTTCTGATGGCCTCTGCCATCATGATTATTTTGGTTATATTAATGCCTTTAACAGTTCCTGTATGGATGTGGGTTTTTAGTCAATGGTTCCCGTTGCATCTTTCAGCGACACCGACGAATGTGGTCACTCATGTATCCATCGTTGTATTGGTTCCAGCATTTTTGGGATTGCTGTTCCGCCAGTATTTACCTAAAGTTACCGACATCCTTGAGAAAATATTGAAAAAATATTTTGTAATATCAGCCCTGCTGATCACGGTTTTCTTTATTTCCGGTTCGATCGGTAAAATAATATTTGTATTTGGATTAACCGGCATTATTGCAATGTTTCTAATGATTTCGATCACTCTTATCATGGGATATTACGTTGCAAAAGGTTTGGATCGAAAGGAACGTATTAGTATTTCGCTTGCTTGCTCACTGGGTAATATGGCGGCAGTTTTATTTATTGCTCGTTTGGCTTATCCCGAATTAGATAAAAGTTTTGATTTTCTGGTTACGGTTTTTGGATGGGTTGTTTTGCGATGGCTCATTATCTATTGCTGGTTTTTCTTCATGAAATATCGTGTTAAAAAGGAAGGTGAAACCTTGGAAGAAGATAAAATTTAAGCCCTCTAGAGCTCCTAATATTTTGAATTATGGATGTTTATGATATTTATATAGAAAAGTGTACTGCCAAAATTGATGACATGTATGCGAAAGGTAGGAGAATTAAATTCACTCAACTCCCTTCGTCAGTATCGGAAATAAGAAAAGATATTTGTATTAAAGTAGGTGAAAAGGAAAGCAGTGGTGTAATTTTAAGGGAAGATACATTTATTGAGCTTGGAAATCCTGAAATGGGCTCCTGTTCAATATTGCTTTATACAGATAAACCTGCAATGTTAAATGATGGCAGGATCACTTTAATAGGACCGGATATCAATGATTCGGGAGTGAATAATCTTTCGTTCGATGAAATTGTAATCATCGGTAGTTTGCATGGTAACGATATGGATATTGTAGAATTAGAATCTTTATGCAGGAATAAAAACGCGACTCAAAGCTTCCCTTTCGGGCAAATAATCATGCTTGGAGGGAAAGAATTAACCGAAAAAGATTTTGAATCTTTACGTGAAACATTGATAATAGGTGATCAGATTGAAGGCTATAGGGTAAGGAGTTTTTCTGAGAATATCTGGAGTCGGGTTAGTAAGCAAGCTGTTGCTAAAGGATTTAATTTTGAAACATTAGGTAAAGCATTGATGATTATTTTTAAAACTGCTCATCCTAAAATAGAATCCATGGAAGTGGGATTTGTTACAACAAATAAAGACGACATCTCTATTCTAAAAGAATATTCTAAACAGATTCTAAAAACTTCTAAGGAGATTGTAAAAGAAAACTGGAAAATTAAAGGGTATGATATTGAGTGTTCTTCCGACTGCAATACCTGCGATGATAAGCCGGTTTGCGATGATATCCGGGAGGTGTTGAAAGATAAAATGAAGAAAAACAGCACTAAAAACGGATAACCCGAAATGACTACATCAGTTATTGATCATGATAAATTTATAACACACAAACCAATAATCTCGGTTTGTGGTAAAGGAGGAGTTGGAAAAACTGTATTTTCGGCGCTTTTAGGACGTGTTATTGTTGAAAATGGTTTAAAACCTTTACTTTTAGTTGATGCCGATCCTGTTGGGGGACTTGTTTCAGCTATTGGCGAAAAAGCGGTTAAAACACTTTCGGGCGTCAGAGATATGTTTATTGAAGAAACAAGAAAAGGTGGAAGAGTCAGCTCCAGACTGATTGCCGACCAGCTTGATTATTTTATTCTGAATGCACTTGTTGAACATCATGATTATTCATTTTTGGCAATGGGGCATACGAACGAAAAAGGATGTTTCTGCTCTGCAAATAAATTGTTACGCAGTGCCATGGATGAAATTATTTCAGCTTTTGCATTTGTCCTTATTGATGCTGAGGCCGGTATTGAGCAAATCAACCGGGATGTTACCTGCAATGTGAATAGGATTATTGTTGTGTTAGATGCTTCTCAAAGAAGCGTAGACACGCTTAATGCTATTTCAAACATGGTTGATAGTTCAATAATTACTGTGGTTGCTAACAGAGTTTTACCTGATAAATTATTAAATATTACTAAAAATATCGAAATTGCAGGTGTTATTCCCGAAAATGAAACATTAAAACAATTTGACCGCGATGGATGGTCGCTTTGGAAACTACCATCAGATAATGAAGCATTGATGGCTGTTAGAAAAATTGCAGAAACAACAGGATTGATATAATTGATTTAGAACAAATTAAGTTAAATATATAAAAATAGGAGAAAAAATTATGTGCGAACACGATCACGACGACGATTTTCAAATTCTGGCAGACGAATTAAAACACCTGCATGAACATTTGGAGAAAACTTCACTTGAGCAACTTGAAGTATTAAATAAGATATCGGAACAAATGAACTCGATCATTAAGCTACTGAAAGAGAAGAAATAAGATCTAAAATGTAATTAAAAATGAAAAAATCATCCCTTATCTCTTATACCTTAACGGAATGGGACAAGAATCAGGTAGATTAATATTTTGCCTTATTCATCCGGCAATTTACCCTTAAAGCGATTTGAGACTCTGTCAATTATTCTGGTTGTAAAGATTATATGGCAAATTCCATTTTCAATGATGACTTACTGCAGTTAATGAATTAGTATTTTAAAAAATAAGAATTTTAGTATTTCAGCGGGAATATTATTAACCAACGAACCAATAACAAGGTAAAGCCAGGCATTGCTTGGCTTTTTTGTGTCCTTTACTAAGCATAGCATTGTGCATTTCTTTGCTCAATGCAATCCTCCCAACCCAAACTCTCCGAACGTGAAATAGCCGAAGCCTGGGCTAAAATCACCATTATTAAATGGAAAAAGAAGCTCGCCATCAATAAGGTCGGCAATTCCGGCGCACTTCTCCAAAGCTTTCAATACAATATTCTGGCATCAGCACAGGGAAATGTGCTGAAAATCACCCTGCTTTTTGAGTACTACGGTCGCTTTGTCGATATGGGAGTCGGCAAAGGCGTCAAGATCTGCGATGTGAAAGAATCTACGACATCACGCCGACTTTCCGGGAAAATGCTTGGAAACCGCAGGAGACCC
>CAIVAT010000067.1 GCA_903903985.1 uncultured Bacteroidales bacterium
ATTGATTGTGGAACTGGTATTTGCCGCGACAGACACCCCTGTCTGGGTGTATGAGTACCTGAGGGTGTTTGTTGCATAATCTTTTACCGTAATGGTTAGATCAAAACTGGCGGCTGAGGCTGAAACGTTTGAAACCCTGACAGCCAGCGGCGCAGGGGTCCCGTATGGATTTGGCAATTTACCGAGGGTATAGATGTTGGTTACGTTCACGACATCCGTAAAAGCTGTTGCCGTACTGAAAATGGTGGCAGGGCGGTAATTTGAAGCGCTTAATGTTGTTGGCAAAGCCGATGCGTTGTTGGCTCCCCGAAGTCCGTTTGTAAGGCTGGTATTGCAGAAATGTGTTACCGGGTATGATCCGACAGTTCCGGTGGAACTGAATTCCCAGGCCACATAAACCCCGCTTCCCGAATAGGTGAAAGGAGTTCCTGCAGTGAAAATAACATAGTACGCATTATTGTTTATCTGGACAGAATAACTTGCCTTGGTACTGACTTGTGTAAATCCGGAAGTTGTCCACGAATTCCCAA
The DNA here is from genome assembly GCA_903903985.1 of uncultured Bacteroidales bacterium. Taxonomy (GTDB): domain Bacteria; phylum Bacteroidota; class Bacteroidia; order Bacteroidales; family FEN-979; genus CAIVAT01. The sequence continues at coordinate 531 of CAIVAT010000067.1, forward strand.
GTGTATAGGTTGCATCGGTTGTGTTTTTCAAATAGATATTCAATGTACCGCTCAGCGTTCCCGTGCCAGCTGTTTGCACTAAAAACCCGATGGAATTGATATTGAGCCCCGACGTAAAGCCGCTTGCTGTCATTTCAGCAGGCGTGATCAGGTATTCAGTTCTCTGATACTTGAAATAATTACTGGGAGCCCGGTTGTTCTGGGATGTACCTCCGTTGTCGGGTAAAGCCCATACGCTGGTTTCAGTTAAAGGTGCATCGGTTTGTGTGCCAACAATAAGCCCATGATGGGTGCTCATGGCAGAAGATGCGATGTCTTTGGATATCCCGTTGGATGATTCCTTCATTTCCTGCCCGAATGTATACACGGACATCAGTAAGGCAAGCATTGAAAATAACAATTTCCTCATAATCACTTTTTTTAAGGTTAGTAAATGGCTATTAATTTGGTTAATACAGGTTGAGGATCATGGTGGAACTGTATCATCTTACAAAAACCACCTCTCCCCAATTTAAGGAAAAGCCGGAACCCCATTGCTGGGATTCCGGCTTTCCATTAAGCAAGGTACCACGTTCCCCTTCCTGTTTGGGGAGGGTCAGGGTGGGTTTTACCTTGTCTTAACCAATTTAATTGTTTCAGTATAACCATTGGCAATGACCTTCACAAAATAAAGGCCGGAGGGTAATGATGAGGTTCCAACCTCATGCGATTTCGCTCCGATCATTTGTTCGGTGATCACCTTTTCGCCGTGCATGCTGTATACTTCAATATTGATATTGCTATACTGCACGTGTCCCTTCTGTGCAATGGTGAAATTGCCATTGGTCGGGTTCGGGTAGATGGTGAAGAAGGCCTGCTCGAGGCTTGGTTGGGTTTGTGCAACAGGTTCCGGAGCAGCCGGGAGCATAGGCGCTTTGCCACCGCAATAGGTTCCCGTTGAAATCCTGCCCCACAGGTAACCACCAGCAGAAACAGTGGTTCCCGTGATGAAATCGATGCTTACACCGGCAATAAAGTTAGCGCTGGCGCCAGAATTAACAGCCAACGGTCCAACAGTAATGATGTTGCTGGCGTCGTAACAGTTGTTTTCCGGGCTGATCAGGGTACCGGTAACTGTTCTGTTGACCGGAAGACCAGCTTCAACCTTTACATTGTCAATGTACAGGTCATTTCCATAACCACTTATCCCGGCAAACTTGATTTTGTTGGTGCCGGCAGGTAAAACGATGCTGTGTGTAGCCCATTGAGCTGCAGTTGGGACAAATTCTCCCGGAGCAACAGTACCACCGGTATTTAAGATACCACTTGTTCCGCCAGGCATTGCCTCAAGCAACAGGTAGCTCAGTCCGCCATCGGTGGAATAATAAACATCCAGTTCGTCGGGTTCACCTGAATAGGTAGCATATGCATAATCAAATTTCAATTTTGGTGAACTTAATCCAGTGGTGTTAAATTCAAATGTCATCAGGTTCATGACAGCTCCTGCAGTATAGTTATAAAAATTAGCAAGGGCCGATGCAGTTCCGGTTCCATAACCGCTGCAATCGGTTGATCTTACCCATGGGGCTGTTCCGCCAATGCTCCAGCAGGAAGGTGCGAAAGCAGTCAGTTCAAAGCCTTCATTGAAGGGCGCCGCAGCAACCGCACAAAGAGTTGTAAAGGAGGAGGGGCCTGCCCATTCGCTGAAAGTGCCACTGCAGTTTGTACGCACGTAGAAACTATATTGGGTGTTGGCTGTTAACCCGCCCAATGGATAAGGATTTGTCACTCCGGTGGTCACAATGGTACCTGAACCGAGCGGGAATCCGAAGAGGCCGTATTGAAGTTCCCAAACGGTGCCGGTGCCGGCATTCCATCCGAGACTGGCGCTGGTGGTCGTAATGCTGCTGGCAGCCAGAGAGGAAGGCGACGAACAGGCTGGGGTTTCTTCCACGATAAAATCATCAATATCCGTTAACCAGTCACCCGTTGCCCAGGTGCCGTAGAAACGGACCTTGAGTGAAGACGAGGAATAACCTGTGAGTGGGATCCTGAGTGTGACAAAATCCTGGCTGGTTACATGGGTTGTTTGGTCAATGGTATAGATGGTCGTCCATGGAGCGGCACCAGTAGTAGATACCTGAACCTCAACTTTATCTCCTGCACCCAATACTTTGCCGGGACCCGGATATACGCCGGAAACCCAATCGGTGAGACGATAGGCAAAGGCAAGTCTGCAAGGGTTCGCCGTGGTAACAACAAACGGGGAAACTGCGGTGAAGTTCATATAATCCGGACCACTGGTTCCCCACATATCGAAGTACATCCCTTTGGAACCTGATGTGCCGTGAAGAGGTGAAACAGACATGGTTCCCGACCAGCCGATGGGTAATTGCGTGGTTACCTCGAAATTCTGAGGATAAGGCACTCCGTAATAGGTTGGTGCAGAGGATGTCACAACCCTGGAATAATGGTTTGCTGCGTCAACTGAGTATGCCTGATAATAATAGATGGTGCTCAGCACAAGTCCGGTATGGCTGAAAGAGGTGCCGGAAGCGTTGTAAATCACCTTGCCGCCTCCGGGGAGGAAACTGTTGACCGCATAAGGGGTGCCATCAACGGGTGCACCAAAGGTGTTGGTTGTACTGTATACAACCATTACCGGGTTGGTATTGACGTTCTGGATCCAGCTCAGGTTGATCTGGGTTGCAGCTGCCGTGGTAGCAGTGAAATCCCTGGGATAGACAACACCCGTAAAAGGAGCAACCACTGCTTCAAGACCCATTTTGTAACCGGTCATTGCCGTTGGGGTTGATCCGCCAATATCGAACTGGTAATAAGCATTTTCCCTGAGTGGTACTTCTCCGCCGTAGGCCATCGGGTAATAGGTTGCGGTAGCCGTGGTGGTTGCCAGACCAACATAAAATTCCTCAGGACCCACACTGGGAGGCACGAGGATGGGGAAGTTTACTATGGTACCTTCTTCTGCCAGCAGGATCGTATGATCGGCTGATGTGCCGATGTATTGTCCCTGTTTGTTCAACACAACAGCAGTAACGACTTTGTCCGTGCAGGTAGTTGAATTCCCGATTGCAACATTGACACTGTTGACCAATCCGGCACCATGCATGGTATATTTGGCGGCAAAAACGAACGCGTACGGAGCCGTCCAGCCCACAGCGCCCGAAAGGCCAACCATGTTGTAAATGTAACTGAAGGTGTTGTTGTTCACATTTCCGGGTATACTCAATACGTTGTTGGCGATAACGGTTTCCCCTGAGGGGGATGTGGCGGTAGCCTTAATGATCACATCCTCTGCAATGGCAGGGGTCCATGTGAAATTGAGGAGTTGCGCGGTACCGGCTGCCAGAGCGGTCACCGTAACAGGGGCCGAAGTGAAGCGGTTAGTATGGGTCAATGCATCTTCTACTGTTACCACCACGTCAAAGGTGACCGGTGCAGTAAAGGTATTCGCTACCCTGACATTGATCGGGGTGGGTACGCCATAAGGCATCGGGGCCTTTTCGAGGGTATAGATGTTGGTCACTGCAACCATGTCCGTCCAGTAATTGTTGCCAAAGGCAGTAATCGGGCGGTATGAGGAAGCGGCGAGCGTGGTCGGGGGGGCAACGTTGCTGCGGTTTCCAACCAGGCCATTGGTCAGGTTTACATTGCACATTGCAGCCGTGGCGCCTGTCGTGTTAAGGACGGGTCCGCCCGCATTGGCGAATTCCCATGCAACATAAACACCTCCGCCGGTCCAGCTAAAGGTGGACCCTCCGGAAAATGGAACAGTGAAATCGCCTACTGTAATGGGTGTGGTCCAGGAAGGAATGCTGGCTACCATTGTGAAACCTGTGGTGGTCCAGGTTGTTCCCAAAGTAAAGGTTACATCTGCCGTGTTCATCAGGTAGATTTTAAGTTCACCGGTACGGGCTGTGTCACCGGCAGAAGCGAGCTGCCAGCCGATGGAGTTGACATCGGAATTGACCGCTGTTGGAAAGCCACTGGCGATCATTTCAGCAGGGGTGATCAGATACATCGTCCGCTGGTATAGCCAGATGTTGCTCGGGCAACGGCTGTTCGCTGAGGTGCCGGTGGAACCGGTGGCAGGTAAAACCCACAACGCCATGTAATCCGGTGTCATTGGTGAATGAGATACTCCAGGGATGGAAATATTGTCCAGGAGTGTTGCTGCTGTTCCAATATTTGACTGGCCTGCAGATACAGCCATAGATTTCTGTCCGATTGCATACACTGATACAAAAAGGACAATTAAGAATAGTAATGTTTTTTTCATAGTTGTTTCTTTTGGTTTGGTTAATACAAAATGAATTACTAATGATATATATAGAGGGTGATGAATTTTAATAGAGAAATTGCTGAAAAACGTTCAAGAATCATATTTACAACTATTTGAGAAATGGGCTTCAAATCCAGAATAATCCTGGATACGTTGTATACCGGGACGGTAAAGTTAATAAAATAACTGGTTTGTTCATAAGATGGTTAAGATTTAACAAATTTTAACAAAACATCCGGGCCCTTCGAGGGCCTCTGGGCGAAGGGCCCGATATCTATAATACTTTCGGATCATTTTTATTTTCATGATAGAACCAATCATCATCGCCCATCACGGCATCGGTGATTTTACCGATTGGCACTTTTAAGTACTTTCCCACGGCCGACACGGCAATGTCGCCGTTTTCCAGAATAATTTCACCGGTTCCCTCGAAGAACCTGGGGCCATCCCTGAGCACCCTTCCCACGATTTTTAACTCCTGGTCAAGCGGGATCGGTTTTCTGAATTTGGTCGTCAATTCAAGGGTAACCCCCCAAACCTGGTCGGCTTTCCCATGGGCGATGGCTCTCCCGATCGTTTCATCGAGGATGGCTGCAGCAACTCCTCCGTGCATCCGACCGGGATAACTCTGGTGCTTATCGGTTGGTTTGATCAATGCCACCAATTCATCCGCATCCGTTTCGAAAAAGGAGGCCTGCAATCCAAAATCGTTCTGCAGACCGCAAACGAAGCACATTTTCGAATTGTTTTGTTTCTTCAGTACTTTATGTTTCATCATGATTTATGCCGGGCCCTTCGAGGGTCCCGGGGGACCCTCGAAGGGTGAATTTCTCCTCCAAATAATGCTGATTGATCCCAAACATCTCCCGGATCAACCGGATGCGCTCCATGATCTTTTCCCTGCCGGCGGGTTTTCCTGGAAGTTTCCTGCCCACGATCATCACATTTTTAGGGGTATGCTCCATGGAGATAAATTCAAACACTTTTGTTTTGTAGCCATGCGCCTCAAGCACAAGGGCGCGGATGCCATCGGTAATGATCTCGGCCTGGCGCTCTTCAAGAATGCCATGCTTCAATACTCCTTTGAGTTCATTGGTCACCCTGAACTCCTTGCGGACCTGTTTGTGACAGCAGGGTGCACATACGATCAGGGATGCGCCGCCGGTGATCCCCATGAATATGGCATCGTCGGTGGCCGTATCGCACGCATGCAACGCAATCAGCACATCGATTTTATCAAGTTTCACATCGCTGATCGTCCCGCAGATAAATTTCAGCCTGTCAAAAGAAGCCTTTCCGGCAATTTCATTGGACAATTTCACCAGCTCTTCCCTTGATTCCACGCCGGTCATCGCGGGAGATTTCCCAAGAACGTTGGTAAGATAGTCATACAGGGCAAATGTAAGGTACCCTTTACCGGAGCCCATGTCGGCGACGTGGAATTCATGCTTCGACCCTGACGGGGTCCCACACCCTGACGGGGTCTCAAGCTGGAGTTCCGCGATAAACGGGGCGATCAGTTCGATGTACCTGTTGATTTGCTGGTACTTGTCATTCATCTCCCTGCGAACCTCAAAACCGCTGTTCAGAATACCCAGCTCCCTCAGGTAAATATTATTCCCCGGTTCAATGACCCGATGTTTTACCCTGTCGTGGCTGAATGATGCCGCCGGCGTTAAAACAGGCCGGGTGGATGTTATTCTGACCTTCCCCCTGCCCGAAGCAGTTAACTGGATGGTTTCCCCCGTTGTAAACAAATCAGCATTGAAAAACTCCGTTTCCAGCGATTTTTTGATGATCACCAAAGCTTCATCCCGATCAAAGTTCTTCGTGAGATCCTTTGTTTTATAATGGTAAACGAAATTTATCCGGTTGCCTTTTTTGATCTCGATCAGATGGATGAGGATGCTTCTTAAATCAGAGGTAACCTCCCGCTGATTGCTTAACACCAGCTTTATCATTGATTTTTCAGTGATGAAGGCCGTGAGTTTCTCGAAGAAAAGGGACAACTGGTTGTTTTGCATGATATCGGCTATATCTTAGAATTAAACAAAGCTACTGAAATTTCCATCAGAAAGACTTTGTTCCCGAATCTGAACTGTTTAAAGTCATTCCTGATGTCGTTTTGAAAAAACAGTTTTCTTTTCAAATTTTTGTATTTTCACATCAAAATTACCCCGATGGAACATCGTTGCCCGTTTCGCTTCAGGATTTTCCACATCCTGATTTTCATCCTTTTCCTTACCGCATCTTCGCTCCTGGCCCAAAACCACAAACCTGTGACCCCCCGCAAGCGGCCCAGTGTCGGACTGGTTCTCAGCGGTGGCGGCGCCAAGGGATTTGCCTACATCGGGTTGCTGCGGGTGATCCAGGAGGTGGGATTGCCCATCGATTACATCGGGGGATCAAGCATCGGCAGCATCATCGGCGGATTGTATGCCATTGGTTATCATCCCGACACCATTGCCAAACTGATCCGCAGCCAGCCATGGAATGACCTGCTCAAAGACATTACAGCCCGCAAATATGTGGCCTATGAAGAAAAAGGCATCGGCGAAAAAACCATCGTGAGCCTTCCGCTCAAAAACAAGAAAATCGGGATAACTTCCATGTACCAGGGCCAGGAGATCGACCTCCTTCTCAATAAATTTTTTTCATCGGTATATAAAACCACTGACTTCACCAAATTTCAAACCCCGTTTTTGTGCATGGGCACCAACCTGTTTACAGGCGATGCCGTTGTGCTCAATAAAGGCTACCTTCCCATGGCCATTCGCGCCAGCATGTCTATTCCTGGCTATTTCGAACCCACCGATTACCTGGGCTATTACCTCGTTGACGGCGGGGTCGTAAACAATTACCCGGTGAAGGAGGTCAAGGATATGGGCGCAGAGATCATCCTTGGCGGCGACGTTCAGTCGGGACTTCTATCCTCGCGGGAACAACTCCGGTCAATTACCGCGATCCTCGACCAGATAACCACCTTTTCAAGGGTCAGGGCCAATGAGATCGGCGACAGCCTCACCAATGTGAAGGTGCCGATTAAAATGCCCTTTGGCATGATGGATTTTGAACAATACGATTCCATCATGGCCATTGGAGAACGGGTCGCCCGCGCTCACTACAAAGAGATCAAAACACTGGCCGACTCCCTGAATGCCATCGAATTCAAACCACTGAAGAAATACAAGGCGTCCCCGATGGACTCCATCCGGGTCGACAGCCTCATCGTGAGAGGCAACAAAAAAATGAAGGACACTTACTTTAGAAGCATTTTTGGCGATTATCAGCATAGTACCGTTTCTGTTGATGAGCTCCAGAAGGATATCCGGCTCACTTACGGGTCAGGGTATTTCGACCGGGTATCCTACGAACTGGAATACCGGGCCGGTAAAACCTTCCTGGTGATCCATGCAGTGGAAAGTGGGCCGGGCGAATTTTCGGCCGGTGTGCATTATGATTCCGATTACGGCATTGGCCTTTTGCTTGGGGGATCATTCCGCAACGTACTCGGCCCCACCTCGAAACTCTTTGCTGAATTGAATGTCGCCATCAACCCAAGGATCAGGGTCGTATACCTGCTGGGGTTGGGTGGCAAAGCGTCGTTGGGCGCCAATGCTGAAGCCTACACTTTCAAAGTGGATATGTATGATAAAAACACAAAAACCAATAAACTCAATTTAACCAACTACCTGGGTTCCATCTTTTTCAATTACAATTTCCGCAATATGCTGAATTTGAAAGCTGGTTTTGATTATGAATACTTCCGTTTCAGGCAGGACATCATCATCGACAGCACCTTTTTACCATTTGAGAATTTTTCGAGCTATGGCAATGCATTCGTTTCACTGAACGCCGATACGCGCGACCGGCCCTGCTATCCCACGAAAGGAGTAAAGGCTTCCCTGAAAGCCGAATATGTCATGCCTTTGTCAAAAAACTGGTCACAAAACCTGTTTTCCAATACGGCAATTGTCAGCCTGAATTTTAACCAGAGCATCCCTTTTTCCCGGAGGATTGTTTTTCAACCCGGTCTTTTCGCCGGCGCCATCCTCAACAATACCGGATCACCCCCTATCCAGCACATGTTCGGATTGGGAGGACTCACCCCCGAGAACTATATTGGTTCCTTTGTTCCTTTTACCGGGTTGCACTTTATCCAGGATTTCGGGTATTACACGCTGGTTGGCCGCGCGAAGCTTCAATGCAATGTGTATAAAAAGCTGTACCTGAACCTGCATGCCGATGCCGGTGGCAATGAGATAAACGTGGAAGATCTCTTTAAAGGAAGCAATTTCCTTTTTGGTTACGGCGCAACGGCCAGTTACGACAGCTTTATCGGCCCGTTGGAACTCTCGGTAATGGGCTCAAACATCAACCCCGGCGTGATGTTGTTTCTTAGTTTGGGATATTGGTTTTAAAAGCGTGACGCTATAGTATCTGCCTTTTCTTAAACCACCAAAAAATAACAAAGCTTATCAGCGTCATTACCAGCAGGATCAACGGATATCCGAATTGCCAGCGGAGCTCGGGCATAAATTCAAAGTTCATTCCATAGATCCCGGCGATGAAAGTAAGCGGCATGAAAAAGACCGAAAAAATGGTCAGCAGTTTCATTACATCATTGGTTTTCAATGAAACGATCGAGAGATAGATGGTCGAAAGGTTCGCCGAATCGTCGTGGGTTTCATCAAAACTCAGGCTCAGCTTCTGAAGCAGATCCCTCACGTCCTGCAAGGCACTGGCATCCTTTTCGGTGGTGGTGTGCTGTATGATGACCTCTTTCGACAAACTGATGATCCTTCGGTTCAGCCGGCAGGTATTCTTCAGGAAATAAAGCTCTTCAAGCGTAATCCTCGTCTGCCTGTTCATGAAAACAAGCTTTTCCATCTTGTCAATCTCCTCAGAAAGCCTGACCGAATTGGGCTCATAGGATTTAACGGTGTAATACATGATTTTAGTCACGATTTCAGAAGGTTCGCCGATAATTCCCGTGTCAAGGTATTTTGATCGGATTTCGCCGACGATGGCCGCATGAACCCTGTGGATGGTCAGGATCACCTTGTCATTATAAAAAATGGCGATCTTCCGGCTCATTCCCTGGATGGAAGAGGGATGTTCAACAGCCTTTTCATCATACACCCTGAGAATGATAAATGTAAAATCCTGCAGCGATTCCTTTTTCGGCAGGTGGGCAGGCTCAAGGCAATCGGCCAGGGTATAGTAGTCAAGATGATATTTCTTCGAAAATTCCTTCAGTTCCGCATGTGTCGGATCGGTGATGTCGGTCCAGGAGATGTGATCGTTGCTCCAGGTGGTAATGTTTACGGTTTTGTTCATAATTGTATGATAAAAAGGTGACACGTGTCACGCTTCAAGGTATTCTGCAAATTTCCCGTCAATATGCCGGTTGAACCACCGGTCGATGACCGATTTTCTGAACCGCCACTCTTTGCCGAGTTTGGCGGCCGGTATTTTCCCATCCTGGGCCCAGGTATAGATCGTTTGCGGCTTGAGTTTCAGGTAAGCGGCAACCTCCTCTAAAGTCATGATATCATCCATCTGCTATTTCCTGATTTGATTTAAAATTTTCTCCGTGCCGGTCTCTTTTTTGCCGATGGTGTCGGTTTTGTTTTCCTGAACCCTTTTTATCTCAGGTTTTTCAGGTTGTTTGGGTGAAACAAGCTGCTCGACCGAATAAACGATCGCCGTATAAAAATTGCCTTCGTACTTTCTGAAGAATTTAAACTCTTCATTTTTCTCACATAAAAACGGCCGTAAATTCCAAGCCAGCTGGATGCCGACAAACGCCAGGATGATGATCCATATCCTGAACACCGTGACCCCGATCTGAGGGTAGATGCTTTTGTTTTCGCAGGCATATTTCAGTGCATCCACCATGAGCCGCATCCCGAAAACGCCGGCAAAAACAAAGATGGAGACATGAAGAAGCTGCAGAAAATGATAATTCCCCCCGGTGATCTGAAAAACGATCACGATCGGGGCGAACGACAACGCAATGGTTGCAGTAAGGACCACCCCGCTTAAAACGATCACGATCATCTGCCTGAAACTCATCTTCGAACCAAGTACCTGCTGGATGATAAAAAATGAGGGAAAACAGATGATTACCGTGGAGAGAAACAGGACGATCACTTTCACCCCTGTCACGACTGATTGCAGAAAACTGTGATAACTTCCCATGACCATCCCATACAGAAATGCAAACCCGCAAATCAGCAGGAGCTGATTAAATATCAACCTGTTGGATTGCTGCCTGTTGATTTCACTGAAATACGACTCCTTGTTCTGGAAAATTTTAAAAACTTCCCTGATCCCTGTGAATGTTTTCATACCAATGGCGTTTAATTTTTCACAAAGATAATATGTTTTTTACTGTTTGATACTGTTTGTTGATATTATTTATTATTTTTAACATTTAAAAAAGGGAAATGGTGACACGCGGCAAGCGGCAAAAATCCAGCACATACCGGGTAAAGGGTGATAGATCACCTGTCACGTATTAATGTTGTTCACAAGGTTGGAATAACCGGCATCCGGTTCTCTGAAAATATCCTGTTCAGGATTTGTGATATTGTCTTGGTTTCCCGCTCCTTCAAACCGGGAATGATCATGCCGGGCAGGCGGGATGATTCGAGATCGGGTCTGTTGAACGGTTTAACAAGATCAAACGGGTAATCAGTTATGGTTTTATACCTCCCGAAAAACAGTAGACCCAGCCGTCGTAACCTGCTACCACAAGCCGGTCGCCTGACAATACCGGTGTGCCAAAGACACCTCCCAGCTCCCTGTACATCTTCAGAATATCCATTGGGGTTGATATCAGTTTCCCGATGTCATCCCTGAAAGCGTCATCTTTGTTAAACCAGGTAAGATGGTTTGCTTTATACCCATCCAGTTCAAGGGACCATTTGACGGTCCCCATCGTCAGGTCGATGCCGTAAACTTTCCCGGCAAGCGTGGCAATATAGCCGATTTTATTGCCGACTGCTACACCGCTCATGAGGTTAAATCCTGCATCAAGGTTCCATATCTCCTTGCCTGAGCGGACATCCAGGGCAAAAAGCTGGTGGTCATCAGAGGATCCGACATACAATACCGAATCATTGTAGGTAACCGGCAAGGCCCATCCAAGCGGGAACTGCTTGAGCCAGTTGCAATGCCCGCCCATCATATCCACGGCATAAAAGTTGTAATCCCTGGCACCGACAAAAACCATACCCCCAGCAACCACTGGGTTCCCCATCACCTCTCCCTTCGGGAAAAAACTGTGGCCGGTGGTCTTGAATTTCCAGACAAGATTACCGGTGCGGGTATCGATCGAATAGAGGTTCCCATCGAATGACCCTGCGTAAACCTTGCCTTTGTATACCACCGGTTTTGAGTGGATCACATCACCTGTCTGGTACTTCCATTTCAACTGGCCATTGGTCAGGTAAACCGCAAAAAGATATCCTCCCGACCCGAAATAGATCGTTGTGTCCTCAATAACGGGAGTGGACTGGTAATAATCCGCATAGTCGTTCTGGCGTTCCCCCATGAAGCCGGTGAGCGTGCGGAAATACCCCATAATCCTGCCGGAGTCCCTGCTCATGGTGTATAGGATACCATCTCCGCTCAAAAGGAACAAATATCCGAATGCGTGGCAAACCGATGACCGCACGGGGGCACCTGTACGGAATTTCCACCTCTCCTTCCCGTTAGCCAGGTCAAGCGCATACAAGGAACTGTCGTTACTGGAGACATATACGGTGCTGTCGACAATGACCGGTGTGGCGACGACGGGTCCATTTGTTTTATACTTCCACAGCAGCGTCGGCTTCGTTTCCAGGTCAGCCTTAACAGCTGCAGGTTTTATAGGTTGACTGAAAGCCTGGTTGACAAGCAAAACAAGCAGTATCAATATCTTTGATTTCATAGGAATAAATTTTGGGGCAAAAGTAAATAAAAAAAGGTGACAAGTGAAGCGTGACAATGAGTATCACCAGGTTCCTACCTTTCCATACTATTGGTCTTTCAGGAACCTGGGTGGCTGCCGGAATTTCGTACCCTGCTCATAAGCGTAAGCAATTTCAATCAAAACCGGTTCACTCCAGGCACGGCCGAAAAAAGAGAGGTCGACCGGCAGCCCGTCGATCATGCCCATGGGTACCGTGATGGCCGGATACCCTGCGATGGCTGCCCAGGATGAACTTCCACCCATGTACAAATCGCCGTTGATCAGGTCAGTTTTCCATGCCGGGGTCCCCGTTGGCGCCATGAGTGCATCAAGGTGGTTCCGGTTCATCAGCATGTCAATGCCATTCTCCCGGGTTCCCTTCAGCATCGTTGCCAGGGCCGCCTGGTATTCCGTTGATTTCAGTATGCCTTTTTCGTTCGATTGCCTGAGCAGTTCCTGGTCAAAGTAACGCAGTTCGACCGAATCGGATTTGTTAAATGCAATCAGGTCCTGCATGCTCTTCACCGGGGCCTCCTTGCCCAGGGAAGAAAAATAGCTATTCAGTCCGTCTTTGAATTCATAGAGCATTACTTCAAAAGAAGCTTTCTCCAGCTTCCCGTCAAAAGCCTCCTTCAACTCAATCACCTCTGCTCCCTGGCTTTTTATCCAAGCCACCGCCTTATTCATCAGTGTGTCGACCTTATGATGAATACCCATTGCGCTTCTGACCAGTCCGATGCGTTTGCCCCTGAGCCCATCTTTCAGCAGGAACCCCGAATAATCGGTCAGAAAATGGCCGGCAGACTGCAGGGTTTTACTGTCGGTTTCATCAATGCCGGTGAGCGCACCAAGGCAGATGGCAGCATCTGTCACGGTGCGTGCCATCGGGCCGGGGGTATCCTGGGTAACCGAGATCGGGATGACTCCTGAACGGCTGATCAGTCCGACAGTAGGTTTGATACCCACAATGCCATTGTTGTTGGAGGGGCACACGATGGACCCATTGGTTTCGGTGCCAATCGCAACCATGCACAGGTTAGCCGAAACGGCAGCACCTGATCCTGAGCTTGATCCGCATGGATTCCGGTCGAGGATGTAAGGATTTTTGGTCTGCCCTCCCGCCCCGCTCCATCCGCTGGAAGAGATCTTTGACCGGAAATTTGCCCATTCACTCAGGTTTGACTTACCGATGATCACTGCGCCTGCTTCACGCAGTTTACTGGCAACACGGCTGTCGGCGAGCGGAAAGGAATGCTGTAATGCGCGGGATCCGCCGGTGGTGGGCATTTTGTCGTGTGTGTCAATGTTGTCTTTGAGCAGCACCGGAACGCCATGCAATGGGCCACGCGATTTTCCTGAAACCAGCTCACGGTCGAGTTCAGCAGCGATCTGCAAAGCATCCGGATTAACAATGATCACCGAATTGAGCATTGGCCCCGAGTGGTCGATCGAATCGATCCGGGCCAGGTAAGCCTTTACCACCGCTGTGATGGTAAATTTACCGGTCCGATACCCCTCCTGCAACTGCGGAATCGTGATCTCCACAAGGAAGGGTGCTTTTTTCGTTTCCTGATTTTTCACAGGCTCACTGCAGGAAAACACAGCCAGAAGCAGGACGGTTGTGAGGATTTGAAGGGTACGCCGGGTTATTGTGTTCATGATCGTTCGTTTTTGGACTGATGGTTCAGTCTGGTTTGGATTACTCATGTCAATCAGAGGCTATGTCAAAGGTTGATGTTTTTATAGAAGAAGTATTTGCAAAGCACCATTCAATCCCGGATTCGCATTACTCACTTAATTTTACCAGTTCAAGAACGGTTTTCCAGTTCCTGGTGGTTGCCTGCACTTTCAGCTGCTTCTCGAAAAAATTATTGCTCAGTTTTGTATTTCCATAGCCGTTTGGACAAAACAGGAAAACCGCTTTCCCGCTGATCCGGTATTCATCAGGCAGAAATTCCTCTTTCCCGATGCTTTCGGCAAACGCCTTCTCCGGTTCTGCCGCTAAAAATGTAACATGAAGTTTCGCAAGGTCCTCTGCCCTGTCGTTGATGAATAAATTCCGTTCTGAGATGTTTTTCAATTCCTGTTTCTCAATAACAATAACAGGTACATCAAAGCCAAATGATTTCATGATCCCCTGTGCGATGAGTTTCTCCAGCTGACGCGGATCTGTTGAATTGCTTTGAAAAACAACATTCCCGCTTTGGATGAATGATTTTACCCTGTTGAATCCCAGGCTTTCAAACATTTCCTTCAGCGCATTCATTTTTATCAGTTTGTGGCCGCCCACATTGATGCCACGAAGGATTGAGATGTACGTTTCCATGTGATCCTGAATCAGTTGGGTTATTAAAAAAGAAATGGGATCAGCCGGCTTGTGCGTTTCGAATATACCGCGTATTCGTTATATGCGACTTTCAGGAATGATTCCTCCAACAGCATTCTGCCGATCAGGCTAAGGCTGATCAAGACAGCGGCAGCAATCGCACCGATCAATGAGTGGCACAAAACTCCGGCCCACACAAAATAAATGACTGAGGCATAAATCGGGTGTCGCAGCCACCGGTAAGGACCATTGGTTACCAGCCTGCCTTCGGTGGTATTGGCAATCGCATGGAAACTCCGGGACCCGAATGTGATCCGCGCCCAGATCATCAGGCAGGCCGATAAAACCTGGACGATTATTCCGACAACATGATCTGCGAAAAGCAACCGTTTGTAAATTAAAAATATAAGTCCCAAAACGGCAAGCAGGTATACGGTAAAGGAAGCAAACTTTGCATTCGAAGTTTTTGTCATTTATATTTTCAGTTAGATGAGTTTCAAAGCCATCACCACCGGGTATATCATTCCGGCTATCACCAGCAAGGTAATGAATGGCCGGTTGATGTTCTGCCAGGCATAATTTTTACGTTTGATCGCATCTGCGGCATGATTGACCCCGGAAAAGAAAAAAATGAACTGGTAATTGCTTCCTGTTTCGAAGCCTTTTATTTCCGCCGACTTTTTTGCAAATAACAATCCTTCCAGTCCTGAAACGCCTGCAATAGCCGTAACGATCAATGGTACCATAAAATGAAGCTGGGCCATTGGATCATAGCCGTTGGCAAATCCAATCCGGTACCCAAAAAAGAATGTTGCAGCAACAATGCCACTTCTGATGATGTCAAGTGCTTTTAAGATCATTTCCTGTGATTTGTTTTCGTTTCCGTATTCCCCATATTGCGGTCGAAGGAATTACCAGCACGGCGGTCGGGATGGTTGATGCAACGGGTTTGGGCGTACCTTTCAAATGATGAACACCAAATGTCAGACAAATCGCGACTGCCGATGGGATGATCGTGGCTGCAACCAGAGCCGCCGTTCGTCTCCTGATCGTGGTTGCCAGGTATTCACACCCGCGCATGATGCTGCCGCCAAACAGGAAGGTATACGTGCCCTGTTTGAGTGCAGCCGTGGTGGCGCCGGGAAATTGATGCAAGCCCTCAAAATTGACCCAGAAAACAATTGAAGCCATCACAACGGCACCGGCAAGTCCCATCTTATAATCAATATACCTGGCGCCAAACCGGGTTATCCTTCCGGCCAAAGTTGAATGATCTGTTCTTTTCATCAATTTCCCCGGTTGTTAAAATACTTTTTGAAAAAGAGCAATTGATATTCCACTGCATTTCCCCAGTATGCCCAATTGTGTTTGCCAGGCCGTATCACGTAATCGTGGGGAATTTTCAACGCCAGCATTTTTTCATGTAACTTTTGGTTGACATCGTAAAAAAAATCATCCGTTCCGCATTCGATCATGAATGCAACCGGTTTCAAGGGATCATTGCCCATCATGTTGACAACGCTCATCTTCTGCCAGTTTTCCGGGTGCGACCGCAAATCTCCGATCCGTTGTGCAATATCCCAGGATGTTGGAAAAGGCCGAAGGTCAACCCCGCCACTCATCGATCCGGCGGCCCCGAAAATAGCGGGGTGCCGCAAGGCCAGGTATAAAGCTCCATGTCCGCCCATGCTCAGGCCTGCGATCGCACGATGGGAGCGATCGGGAATGGTCCGATAATGCGTGTCGAGGTATTCAACCACCTCCTTGCTGATATACGTATCATACTGACAGGCAGGGTCAACCGGACTGTCAAAATACCAACTGTTAAAACCTCCGTCGGGACATGCAATGACCATCTGCATCTGGTCCGCATAGTTTTTTATGGCCGGAACGGTTTTGACCCAGGTATCGTAACGGTCGCTGTATCCATGCAATAAATATACCACCGGAAAACGAAGTTTGCCTTGTTTATACAGGTCGGGCCTGATGATGACACATTTTATTTCCTGATGCATGCCGGTGCTGTAAATGAGGACCGTATCAACAGATGCGGCAAAGGTTGTGGTGCAGAAAATGACAATCGCAAAAAGAAAGAAGCTGGATTTCATAAGACCCGGGAATGGGTTTCAAATGTAAAAGAAATTTTCGGGTATCCAAATAATGAAAAAAAGGAAACACGAATTTACTATTTTTGCAATCCACCAACAATTCCTCAACCCATGAAGCTCACGTTGTCTCCCTGGAAATCAGTGATTTTTTCATCGCTGCTGCTATTCAGTTCCGCCTCCTGTAAAAAGAATGAAGAAGTTGAATACACTCCTGTTACTGCCAAAAACCTGGTGATCGTTACCGATAACAACCCGGGCAGTTATATCATGGTAAAAATACTTGGGGCGGTCAGGTCATCGTTCCCTGATATTCAGATTACCTACCTTCAGAGCAAACAATTTGATGTGTTCGACGGGTCCTTTTTGCTCAATTCCGCGATACAGTCTTTCCCTACAGGAACCGTGATCGCCGGGATCGTTGAGCCCGGAGCAGGCAGCAAACGGTTCGTTTTCGATGCCGGTTCAAAACGGGTATTTTCTCCCGACAATACCCTGTCGACAAGGATCCTCCATGATCATCCCGGATCGGCCTGCTATTATGTAGAAAACCCGGCAGTGCTCGGCGGAGCCCAACCGCAGGATTTATCCTTCGAAGAATTCTATGCCCGGGGAATCTGTTCGCTGATTTCAGGGGTCCCCGCTGCGGAGTTTGGCCCCTTGTGCGGCAGCCCGTTAACCTTTCCCGTTCAGGACCCTTTGATGAAAGGGGATTCCATCATTGGAGAAATTCTTTTCACAGATAATTTCGGAAATTGCAACAGCAACATTCCGGGGTCCCTGATGACTCAAATCCCGGTTGGAACAATGCTGACGCTGAAATCTGGCAACACCCAGCTCAACCTGGAACTTGGCGTCACTTACGCTTCGGTCCCTGTTGGTGAAACGGTATGCTTCATCAACAGTTCAAAACTCCTGGAACTGGCTGTCAATTACGGCGATTTTTCCGGCAAGTATCATCTTGGCGCCGGGAACAGGATACTGCTTTACCGTAGTAAGTAATACGACTGTTTTACGTAGGACGTTTGACCTGGGATGTGAGGCATCGCTTGCCATCTGTCTTGTCGTGCGTCACGTGTCACTTACCGCCCTTTTCAATTTTTTTCAGCAGCGGGCTGACAAGGGCTTCCGTGTAGTTCTTATTCACTGCATCCCAGTTAATTGCGTTCAGGATAGCTGCCAGATAATCGCTGCGCTTGTTCTGATACTTCAGATAATATGCATGTTCCCATACATCGATGCAAAGAATGGGGATCCCGCGCACGGGAGAGACATCCATGATGGGATTGTCCTGGTTTGGAGAAGAGCAGACTGCCAGTTTTTTCCCGGTGGTCACATAAAGCCATGCCCACCCTGATCCGAAACGGGTAGCTCCAGCCTTATTCAACAGCTGTTTCAGGCTGTCGAGCGATCCGAATGTGCGTATTACCTCTTTCCCGACTTCGCTTTGCGCATTGAACGGGTTGTTTAGCGAAAGGATATTCCAGAACAGGGAGTGGTTGTAATGCCCGCCGGCGTTGTTGCGGAGGGCATCGCCTGCTTCACCTGCATGCAACATCAGCTCATCCAGCGAATAGGCTTCATATTTGCTGCCTTTCAATGCGGTGTTTAGGTTTTTTACATAGGCTGCATGGTGCTTTGAATAATGAATTTCCATGGTGGCAGCATCAACAACCGGTTCCAGCGCATTGTACGCATAAGGAAGTTTGGGAAGCTCAAAAGGATAGCCCTGGGCTGACAATATGGAGCTGAAACCCACCAAAAAGGCAATAACAGCCATGGTTGTTTTCTGTTTGAAATTTTTCATAATTTTCTATTTTCGATGGTGATGGACAGGATTTAAAAATCCCGGCCTGAATAAAATAATTTGGATATTGAATTCACATTTCCTTATTTGTTACAAATCTAAATAATAAATCAACAAAAACAAAATTCCCCGGCATATTTCGCGTGACGCGTCACGTGTCACGTTTTTCCTCCCCGTCGTCAAAAATCAATGCCTTGTATTTGTTGTAGAGGAAGGAAATGATGAGGAGCAAAACACCCAGGATGACAAATACAATGGTTTTTGAAATAGTATCGAGGGAGGAGAGGTCGTAAAAGAACAGTTTCAGGAGGGTTCCCGCGAACAGCACAATGGCCGCCATCCGCAGATGGACCTTGTTCTTCCAAATACCCAGTGCCACCAGGAGAAGTGCATACACACCAAAGAGGATGCTCAATCCGAGTTTATATGACTGGCCTGGCTGGTACAGGTCCATCCAGTTGATGAGTTCATTGCTGATGATGGTTAAAAGGGTGATGTGCAGCAGAAAATCGAACTCTTTTCTGAAATCTGTCCGGATGAATTCTTCCTTCACATACCGGTAAACGGAAAAGAGGATCATTCCCGCAAAGACAAAGGAGAGATACCTAACCGCAATGGTAAAGATCCCGCGGGAGTAATATTCGGCAAGTGTCTGGGTTAAAAAGCTTTCACGAAGTTCGCCGATGGTGTATAAACCCAGCGTGAGGAAAACACCGAGGGCGATGGTGTTTAATCCAAGGTTTATAATCCCCAGCAATGGTTTCTTTAACCACTTTATGTTCACCAGCGATAAGATGGATAAAAACAACATGGAATAATTGAAGATTGACAGCGTGTTGTATTTCAGCAAATCCTCATTCCGGAAATGCTGCGGAACAGTAAGATCCTGGTTTTTAGTCACCAGGGAATCCATGTACCACTGGTTCCAGAATGTATTGATTTCCATGAAGAAAGAAAAGTAGAGGACCATCAGCAGGATGGCCGGGATGCAGATTTCCATGATCTTCAGGAGCACGTTCTGGCCGGCCAGCGGGGACAGGTATTTTGCAAGACTGCCGATATAGAGAATGAACGCAAAAGAAAAAGCAACAATCAGCGAAGTAAGAAAATGAATATTGAGAAGCGCCACAACCCTTGATCCGTTCACAAGCGGGTCGTAGGTATGATAACCGGTCAGCCAGTCGGGAACAAGGCTGAAAAAGGCTATGAACATCAGCGGATAGGAAAGCAATTCAAATACCGCCAGGTTTTTTGTCCTGCCGGTCCAGAAAAGCGCAGCTGCCTCGCACGACCAGAGCAGGGGGACCCAGTGCCCTTCAAGCTGCACCGGGATCGCGATGGTGACAAAGACAAGGCCCAGCCCGATGATGAAGTACAACAGCCCCCTGTCAGCCGGCTTTCGCAACCAAACAAAGGCTGCAACTGCAAAATGCACGATGGCATTGCCCAGGGTAAACAGGCCTGTCATCCCTTCACTGCCTGTGTTTTTTTTCAAAATGGCATACCCTAACGCATAAAAAAGACCTGAATTAGCCAGTAATAAGAGAACGTCTTCAATTTCAAATTTTTCTTTCCTGACGACCTTATTGGCAAGGAAGATCATGTAAAACGTTGCAAAGAAAACCGAAATAAAAGCAAGGGCAAGCGTAAAATATTCCTGCGGCAGATAATCCTGCTTATACCAGGAGATAAAAATGAGCCATGTAAATACGAACGATGAATAATTAAGCGGTTTCCAGCGCCTTAAAAAAGCGATGCACAGAATTCCCACATTGATAAGCGCCACGTATCCGAACAGGATGATCACCCTGTCGGACCCGTCGCTCAGCAGGAACGGAACGGCATAGGCCCCGACAAGCCCGATATGAGCGATGACCTGCCTGTTGTAATCAATTGCTGCTGCAACGGTAAAAACAGTAAACAGCACCATCAGCAGAAACGCAGGCATCAGCGGTATCAGGTCATAAAATGCAAATGCCGCATAGGTGATGAAATACATGATGGCCATGGATCCGCTGAGCAGCACCGCACTGAAACTTCCGTATTGTTTTTTGAGCCTGTAGGCAAATCCGAATAATCCCAGCCCGACCAGGTATCCAAGGATAATCCTTGTCAAAGGACTGATCAGCTTGTGGTCGATGGCGTACTTTGCTCCAATTCCAACCCCGATGACAGTAACGGCAATCCCTATTTTGTTGATCAGGTTTTCGCCGATGAATTTTTCCAGGTCCGATTTCAACTTCGGTTTCATGGCCGCCGGTGAAGGCGATGGGGCGGCCTTTATGGGTTGGGGTGCAGGTAAAACATTGTCTGACTGCGGTGGATTCGCAGTAAATAATTCAGTCTCGCCGGCAGGTTTCTCCGGTTCTGCCTCCTGCAGCTCCTGGGATGATGCGGGTTCCTTTCCTTGTGCTTGAAAACTCCTGATTTCTACTTGCAAATCAGATATCTCGCGTTGAATGGAGTCCTGTCTTTTCTGCAACTCCTCCACTTTTTGGAGAACCTGTGTGATGATTTCGGGATTGTCGGCCATGTGCATCGTTAAATCGTTAAACGAAAGACGTAAGACGTCACTCCATGCTCACCGTACCATAAACCACCATCGACTTGCCGGGATTGATGGTCAGGGTTGCTCCATTCAGGATGGTCAGGTTGTGGCAGAATGTTGCATTGTTGGTCGTGATGACCGGGTCGTGCGGCGAGTCAGGAATGATGACGTCGAATAAAGTAGTTGGCACGAGGGCCAGGTTCCAGTTGCCTGGGTTTTTCCAGTCAGAATCAATATTCCCCGTCCAGGTGATGTTGGTAAAGGAGGTGGGTTCCGACGTGCGGATTTCCAGGGCGGGATCGCCAAACACATTGCAGCAGTAGTGACACCAGAGTTGTGCTCCAGGTTCGAATTCTCCCGGCAGCGACACCCACGGTGCTGTTTCGATCTTTGAGATCATGTGGGCGGTGCCCAGATGTTTTTCGGGAAGGGAAGGATCGTACAAAGCACTGACAAATTCCCTCTCAAGGTGCTGGGATGGCCCATCTGTGGTTCCCTGGTTGAACCAGCCATACCGGGAGTTGAAGATGCCGGCAACAAGAAAATTATCGATGGTCACCGCTTTGGCTGCGATGCATCCCCCGATGTCGTCAAAGGCACCGTCGTAGCATCCCTGCGTATACAACAATTGGTAATTATGTGTGATGCCATTGACTGAGGCAAAATTCGCATTGGTGACAGCCCCCATTGAAAGTCGCAACATATAGGTTGTATTCGCATGTCCCAGGTGGTGGATAAATGAATTGCCCTGGTTGATCCGTGCAAGCAATACCGATGAAGTCCACTGCCATATTGTTAACGGCGGCGTTATGATGGAATCGTAGAGCGTTCCGATATGGTTTGCTGAGGAAGGGATGCCGTGTGTAAAGTAACCGTTATCGTTGTGATCATCTATGAGCAGATCCATATAATCGCTGCCAAAAGTCACCGGGTTGTTGTAGAGATATTCGCCGGCAAGCAAGGGCCGTGAAAACTCACCAAGAACAGGGTTTGTCTGGTACGAAATTGTTTTCCGGATCATGTGGTGGAGTTCGGCTGTATCATTTACAGGAAACCGGCCAACGGAAATTTCAGGCAGCAGGTCGGCAGCATCGGCAAGTTCGCCGTAAATATGGTTCCCGTTTGCATCAAAGTTCCCGTCAAGCCCGGAATAATAGAGATCGGCAGGGATGTTTGAGTCTGTATAAGGGGTGCCTCCCGACATAACATAACAATAAAATCCTCTGCACGGGATCAACGCGGGATTTCCTGCAAGCAGCACATAGCCGATGCCGTGATCCTGGCGCTGGCTGATGATGAAATTCCTGATCTTCTCCTGCAGATCGATCCCCGTCATGGCAGAGGAAATACTATCGGTGCCAATGACCCTGGCGGAAATTCCCATTCCGGAATACATGCTGATGAGCGGCTGAAATTCATTTTTAAAGGGCACCGGGGAGATGATGAGGTATTCATAATTCGTTGCCGGTGATTTGCCGCCCGGATAGCGTCCGGCCATTTCCGGGTTCTGTGCCAGTTGCCTGGCCAGCACGCCGTTTTTTTCCGATCCGCTGAAAAAAGCAAGCGCTTTCTGAGCGTTTGGGCTGCTTTGTGTATGGATGCGGATGGTCACCCTGGAAAAGTAGGATAACTTTTGCGCCTTCGGGAAATAGTTCACCGGAGTGAAGGTGGTCATCGCGAAAGAAAAGCCATTGAGATACTGTGTCATCAATTTCCCGGTAACTCCGGCAGGCCAGGCGCCGGCATCCCCGTATGCTTGTTCGCTGAAGCTAAAACTTCCTGAATCGGGCCGGGAAAGCGGCAGGACCTGTTGCGCAGGTTGCAGGAAAAATTTTCCCGGCACAGCCACCTCCCCTTCCCTGGTGATCTCAACCGAAACAGCCTCCTCTCCCGCGGGCAGCATCAGCACCACTTTTTGCCAGGGCAACAGTGGTTCTCCTGGAAAACCTGATAATCTGGTATCCCTGAAATTGAATACCTGGAATCTGCCGGTATTGTTTATCGTATAATTACCAAAGAAATAGGTTTTTTCAACGGTACCTGCCTTCAGGCAGCCGAAGATGAAAACAGAGATGACAACCGCCAGGATTTTTTTCATTCTTTTGATATTGAATGGTAAATATACGAAAATATACCGCTCCATTGCAAATCAGCCTTTCCCTTTTGCCAGGGGTAAAACCATGGCCCCCGGGCAAGGAGATCATCCGTCATGATAATCGTGAATCGAAAATCACTTCTTTCCAAATGATGTTTTACCATCAATCATCCATTGTTTCACACCAGAAGCAACCATCAACGCAAGGACTGAAACAATCAATGCCCATGCCCAGATCGGGAAAACCGGCGTGTCGCCTGCGCCGTAGCTGTGCATGCCCTTGGAAAGGTAGTAGTTCACCCCGACAAATGTCATGATCACACTACCAAACCCGATGATGGATGCGACATTGAACACATAGTTGCCGCGCATTTTGGGAATAAACCGCAGGTGCAGCACCAGGGTATACGCGATTACGATTACAAGCGCCCAGGTTTCCTTCGCATCCCATCCCCAGTATCTTCCCCACGATTCATTTGCCCAAACACCGCCAAGGAAGGTGCCGATGGTAGCGAGAACGATCCCGACGATCAGGTTCATTTCATTGATCCAGGTCAGTTCCGAGATGATCATATCCAGCCGGGCGTTGTTCTTTGCATTTTTAAACAAATAGATGACCATGTTCATCATGCCGAGAATGAATCCCAGCCCAAGGAAACCATAGCTGATGGTCAGGGTTGCCACATGGATGATCAGCCAGTAGGATTTTAATACGGGTTGCAGGTTGGTCAGCTGCGGGTCATAGCTGCTGTGGCTTGCAGTCATCAGGATGAAAAAGGCCAGCAGCGCTGTTGCCGCAAGCGTGATCTTGGAATACCGCGCAAAGCTGAAGCCGGCGAGCAAACCTCCCCAGGCAATGAGGATCAATGATTCATAGCCGTTGCTCCACGGGGCATGGCCTGTTAAATACCACCGCAAGACCATGCCAAATGTATGGTACAAAAAAGCCAGGCCAAGAACTGCAATGGAGCTGTTCAGCAAAACGGAAATGATCCGGCTCTTTTTTTGCCTCATGTTGTCGATAAAGGCAAGCAACAGCAGGAGAACGCTCAGCATGGCATAGATGTTCCTGAGTACAATGAAGATCTGCAATTTATTGTAGAGGATCTCGGCTTTGATTTTTGTTTCCGAAGCCAGGAGCTTGCTGCTGGCCGAATTGCGCTGAATATCTTTGATGAAGCCCATGATTTGATCGGCTTTGCCATCATCGCCGGAAATTGCTGCTTTGGATACTTCCGCAAAATAGGCTCCCATGATGCCTGAATATGTCAGCGGGTGCAAATGCAACACATCATTGATGATGGTGACCGGACCGGTCAGCGAATCCTGCGCTGATTGATCATCCCAACTCACCCATTTATTGTTTTCGGCGCCCGGATCCGGAAAAAGTTTAAGCATGCTCCCCTTCAGGACCATTTCAAAAATATTCAGCCGTTCATCCACCTTGATGATCTCCTTGTCGAGGCTGTTTTGCGCAGATTGTTTTTTTCTGAAAGCCTCTTCTATGAATTTCTGTAATTTATATTGGTCGTTCCCGTCGAAAAAATCATGAAAAGAGGCATACTTTCCTGTAATCCCGATGAGTTCCTGTACCGGCTTTTCCCGGATATAAATTATTTTCTGTTCTTTCCAGAATTCAGGGAACATGGTCATGTCCATCAGCATCTGGATGGCATTCATTTCTCCCTTCCCCTGGATATCAAAATTATCCTTCCTCGATATTTTATGCATTACATCATAGGCCAGGGAATGTATTGGCTGAAAACGGCCATCAAAGGTCTGAACAAGCAGGTGGCTGAATTTTTCAGCCTGGTCTGCCGAAACCGGTTTGGGAACATTGGTTTGTGAAAAGGCAAACGTGCTGAAAGCCAGGAATAAACCTGAAAGCACCGCCGCTTTTCTCTTCAGCCGCAATTCCCCGATCCTGCGGCTGAGATCATGAAACCGTGAGTTTTTGCTGAAGAGCGACAGGATAAATCCAAGGGAGAGCAGGAAATAACCGATATACGTCACCAGCGTCCCGTAAAAATCGTGGTTAACGGAAAGAATGGTCCCCTTTTCATCCTGGTCGTAGGATGACTGAAAGAACCGGTACATGTCATAATCGAGGACGTTGTTCATGAAAATCCGGTGATTTTCGCGCAGGTTCTTCCTGTTGTCAATCAGGGTAACCTCACTTGCATAAGAGGAAGGGCTCATCGATCCGGCATACCTTTCGAGAATAAAATCATTCAGCCTGACAGAGAAAGGCAGTTCAACCGGTTTCTCGCCATAACCCATCCTGAAGTTCACACCACCCAGGTGGTATTCCTGGAGGCGCATCAGGTAGCCTGACCCGCCAAAAACCATGGCTTTATAGGGTTGATCTTTGATGGTTACGTTCAGGACCAGGGCATCGGTTCCTTTTTCTTCTTCGCTTCCGGCCACATATTCCGTCGTTGCATTTTTATGGATACCGGAATACATGAATGCCATGCCCTGGGCCCTGTAAACCAGTCCCGGAATTAATTCCGTTTGAGTAAACTGATGAATTGTATCTGAATCATTCGTTTTCATATTCGTCCTGATGATGTCAAAAGGCGCGGCAACAAACACTCCGTTGTTCATCTCTCTAATATGTAAGGCATTGGCATCCGAGGTGTCATTAAATGCAAGTGTTACCATTCCAAAGCTTTTGGCCTTTCCTTCAAACAGGAACATATTTTGCTGAACTGCTTCATCTGCGACGACCAGTGAAACAATTTTACTGCCGCCGGGCACATTTTCCTTTAGTTTTTCAACGGCATTTTCAATGCAGGCAACATAATCGATTGCTATTTTGCCCTGATCCCCCGACTGGTATTCGAGGTGAAGCGAATGATCCGTAAACCTGCTCAGATTGAATGGTTTGTCGTAGTTGAATTGCTGACCGTTATCCATGGAATGAATCTGAAGATAGGGTGTTTGTGTATATATCAGGTTGGTCGCTTCCCCTTCGCGGATGTGCATGCTTCCCTCAAAGCCAAAGTACCTGGTAATTCCGGCCCCGACGATGATGACGATGAAAGCTGTATGAAAAACGAACCCGGCCCATTTTTTCCTGCTCAGCATTTTGTACCTGGAAATATTGCCTAAAAGATTCACTACCAGGAAGAAAAAAATCAACTCAACCCATAAGGCATTATATACCAGGTTTTGCGCCGTTAATGTGTCGTATTTCTCTTCAATAAAGGTGGCTGTTCCCATTGCGAACATGAGCAACAGAAGCAGGATTATTGTTGTTTTGGAAGAAAAAAGAAGGTTTGTAATGGGTTTCATGGGATATCTATATTGTGGCACAAAAATACGTAAATATCCCGAAATTTTGAATCTACCCTGCAATGTTCCTGATCATTCCCTTAAAAATCACGACATGGAATGGGAGCATGGCAAACCAATAAAGTCTACCCCATATCCCCATTGGCCGGAAGGTAGCCGTTTGATGTAAAACGTTGTCCCTGTCAATTTTGAATTCGAGCCATGCTTCCCCGGGGAGTTTCATTTCGGCGTAGAGTAACAATCTTTTTTCTTTTTTATCTGCAAAGATCACCCGCCAGAAATCGAGGGCATCCCCGGCGGCAATTTCCCCCTGGCTGGTCCTTCCGCGCCTGATGCCGACCCCACCCACGAGCCTGTCCATAAATCCCCGGATGTTCCATAGCAAATCGGCGTAATACCATCCATTTTCACCACCAATGGACCATATTTTATCCATGGCGCTTCCAGTATTCTTTACTTTACGTTTTTTGATATCCTTGTAACATCCGAAAACCGGCACTTCGATGAAATGCGAAAGCCCGATTTCGAGGCTGTGGCCTGACAGCGCATCCTTCCAGCTTGAGAGTACGCGGTGTTGTTCGATTTTATCAAAGGCCAGTTCGATCGACCGGTCATAGCTGATGGGGACGATCCCGAGCATCTTTTCCAGGGTATTGTCCTGGCAGATCACCTCCACCTTCATGCTGTTTACCAGGTGCGTTGCAAGTGAATAGGATACGGAAGTAGTGAAATACAACCAGTAGGAAGAGAGTTTGGGTGTCATCACGGGAACGATGCCAACATAGCGTGAAAGTCCCCGGATTTTGGCAAAGTGGAGAAGCATCTCCTTATAGGTAAGTATATCGGGGCCGCCGATGTCAAAACTCCTGTTGAAGGTCTCCTGTTTCAGCATGACCCCTGATAAGAATTCGACCACATTGCGGATGGCGATGGGCTGGCATTTCGTACCCAGCCACCGGGGGGCGATCATGACCGGGAGTTTTTCCACCAGGTCGCGGATGATCTCAAATGAGGCACTGCCCGAACCAACGATGATCCCGGCTTTCAGGGTGGTGAGGGCGTACACCTTCGAAGCCAGTATTTCCTCCACATTTTTACGGGATGAGAGATGTTTGGAAAGTTCTTTTTCATTAACGATCCCGCTAAGGTAAACGACCTGCCTGACGTTTGTTTGCTCCAGCTGATTTTTGAAATTCCCTGCCGAGATGGCCTCCAGTTCTTCAAAGCTTCCATGTTTTGTAGCCATGGAATGGATCAGGTAGAAGGCGACATCAATGTCGGCAGGTATCCTTGTGAGTTCTTCCGCCTTTAAAAAATCGACCTCCACCACGCTCAACATGCCGCTCTGGTATCTTCCGGCATCGAACCTGTTGGTATCACGCACACAGCATACCACTTCGTGCCCGCTTTCAAGCAAAACCGGCAGCAGTCTTTTGGCGATGTAACCCGTGGCACCGGTCAGCAGAATTTTCATCCTTTGGGTTTAAATATTGAAAAAATAAGTTCATCAAGAAACTGCCCGTTTTTGTACAACGCATCCTTAAACCGGCCTTCCAGCTTCATCCCCGCTTTTTCAAGGACCCGTTGCGAAGCCAGGTTTGAAGAATACGGGCGGGCAAAGATCCGGCAGATGTCGAACCACTCAAAACCGTATCGGATGGTTTGCCTGACGGCTTCGGTCATGATCCCCCTTCCCCAATACTCCTCTGCAAGCCAATAGCCCATTTCAGCATTTTTTCTGTGTACATCCATTTGAGGGAAAATGCCGATGGAGCCGCAGGCGATTCCATCAACTTCGATGGCAGAAACCCTCCTGGGATTTTCATCCATGAAGGTGCTGATGTAGGAGATGCCATTTTCTGCCAAATAGGGATGCGGAAATGCATCGGTGAGGTTGTCGGCAATCTTTTTGTTATTGGCGAATTTCAACAGGTTTTCCAGGTCACCCATGCTCCAGGGGCGAAGGATAAAACTGACATTTTGCTGACTCATCTTCCAGGTTCCGGATCGTTCTTACTTTTTCTTGCTTGATTTGGCCATGGGATTGTATTCCAGTGCCAGGCTGATAAAATATTCAAGGTCCTGGTCCCGGTCAATTCCTTCAGGATCAACAAAGATAAATCCTTTCATGGGCCGGTGCGTGAAATCCATCTCACGGCAACCCTTCCTGGCAAAAGCCTCCTCTGTTTTAGCAGGATCGATGCGTGCCATCAGCATCTCTTTGACAACGCCTGCACACATTTTATCGTTCACCAGGAAGCAAATGCCCCCCATCATTTTTTTGTCCTCGAAGAGAACATCCAGTTCTTTAAACTTTTGCCTGATACGGTCGGCAAGAAATTCATCGTAAGCCATACCTTTAATATTGAAAGAATAATATTCTACAAATATATTTTAAAATTCTGACGGGTTCTTAATAACTTCGTGGCCATAAACACTTCGAGCCAAACGCCATGAACTGGAAACGAATCATCCTTGTCATTGCCGGCATCCTTGTCCTGATTGCCGGAGCTGCCGCATTTATATATTATCCGACCTACCGCTTTATGTTCGCCGGGGGCACACAGACCGTCGATACCGTCCTTACGATTGTGAAGGGTGGCGGCGGTAACAGCGGCGTGCTCCTCACCGACAGCGCCGTGGTGGTGATCGACACCAAGATGGGCGGCGATGCTGAAAAGCTTTACAATCTTGCCCGATCCAAGGCGGGACCGAAAAAGATCATCGTGGTGAACACCCATTATCACGGCGATCATGTGAAGGGGAACAGGTATTACAAGGGTTGCGACATCTATATCGGGGCTTACGATCAAAAGTTTCTCCTGGATGATCTCGGCCCGGAAAACATGCCAAACCATTTTGTAAAAGACAGCCTGATCCTGTTTCTTGGAAATGAGACCCTGTGCCTTTACAACCTCGGACCGGCCCATACCTGGAATGACATGATCGTTCTGTTAAAGAACAGGAAGGTCCTTTTTACAGGCGACCTTATTTTCAATAAAGTCAACCCGTTTTTAGTGAAGAAAAGCGGCGCAAATGTTGACCAATGGATCGGTGCACTGGATCGCATGATGAAGATGGAGGGCATTGACAAGGTAATTCCCGGCCATGGAGAAACCGGCGACAAAGCGATGATCGCCATGATGAGGAACTACTTCCTTGACATGAAAGTCGCTGCCGCCGACCCCACGAAGGAAAAGGAGATGACAGCGAAGTACAAAGACTGGATGGTCATCCCGATGATGACCTCACCGGGGGTTACGATTGATTACATCCGCAAGCAGTAAAACATTACGTCAACTATATTCAATATTCAATATTCAACATTCGTTATTCAATATTCGAAATTCCTTCTTTAAACTCTCTCTCCCATTTCGCAACGACCACGGTAGCCAGGCAGTTTCCAATTACATTGATGGCGGTACGTGCCATGTCCATCAGTTCGTCAATTCCCAGGATGATGAAAATGGGCCAGGCAGGGAGTCCGAAACTGGCTGCGGTGCCCAACAGAATGACCAGTGAAGCGCGGGGAACTGCCGCAACCCCTTTGCTGGTAAGCATCAGGGTAAGCATCATCACGACCTGTGTTTCAAACGGGAGCCGGATACCAGCCATGTTGGCCACGAAGATGGAGGCCATTGCCAGGTAGAGCGTGGTTCCATCAAGGTTGAAGCTGTACCCGGTTGGCATCACAAAGGAAACTATTTTCCGGGGCACGCCGAATTGCTCCATGTTTTCCATGGCCCTGGGAAGGGCCGATTCACTGCTGGTGGTTGCAAATGCGATGGTGGCAGGTTCGGCAACAGCCCTGATGAATTTTTTAACCGGGATCTTCAGCAATAACATGATGGGCAAAAACACAAGAAGCACAAAAGCCAGCAAAGCCAGGTAGAGTGTTGCCAGCAATTGAAAAAGATTTACGAGCACATTCAGCCCCATATGTCCCACACTGTATGCTATGGCCGAGAAAACGGCAAATGGAGCAAAAAGCATGATGATGTTGGTGAATTTAAACATCACGGCGGTGAGCGATTCTGTGAAACGCAGCATGGGGGCGCGATGCTGTTCTTTGACCAGAGCCAAAGCGATGCCGAACAGGATGCTGAACACGACAATCTGCAATACCTGCCCCTCGGCAATTGATTTTGCAATGTTTTCAGGGAAAATATGAAGCACAACATCGTGCCAGTTTTGCGATTGCACGGCAGGCAAGGTTCCCCTGGTCATTTCCGGGGGAACAACCACACCGATGCCGGCCCCGCTGAGATTGATGGCTGCCAGGCCGATGAAAAGCGCAATGGTTGAGACAATTTCAAAGTAAAGGAGCGATTTCCAGCCCATCCTACCTACCTGTTTGAGATTCGCATGCCCCGCAATACCGGTTACCAGGGTGGCGAAAATCAGCGGTGCGATGATGGTCTTGACCAGGTGAATGAATATCTGGCTGACAAGATTCAGCTCTTTGGCAACCTGGGGCACATCGAATCCAAACTCAACACCCGCCATCATGCTTACAAAGATCCAGGTGGTAAGTTTCTTTCTCGCAATGGCATAAAGAAAATAACAGGCAACCGGGATCCAGCGGAGAACAACGAGGAACCAATCAGCCAGCGGCATCCGGGTATAATGACTGCCCAGGTGAAGCATCACGGCAAGGGTGATTGAAAGAAAAAATGCAAGAAGAATGCGCCTGGAGAAATTTTTCATAGAATAAATGGCAGGGTGCATGAATAGTTGACAAATTTAAAAAACAAAGCCAACTATTGATGACTCTTTCTTAAATTATCCTTTTATTCCAGTCACCCTGACAATCTGAAAAGGCGATCGTCTGTGAATTTAAAACTGAACCCTTGTGCCAGGCAGGTTTAAAACCTGACGAGTTTGATTGTCTCTGCCTGATCACCAGCATACAACCTGACAAAATAGAGCCCGGCTGGTGCATTTGAAAGGGAAAACTCCTGCGAATTCGATCCTGTAAACTCTTTTGTCAGGATCTTTTCTCCCCTCATGTCGTAAATTTCGACACGGAATTTTCCGACCGATGAGGGCCTGTTCAATTCCAGTATAAATTTGCCTGCAGTCGGGTTCGGATAAAGCTTGAAAAGGCCATTGACCAGATCCACAGATACATCCTGTGAGCTTTCGGTGGTTCCAGCGTAAGCGGCGGGCATGTAAACCGGATTGGAACAAAATGGTCCCGAGGGTGCAATTTCACCCCAGAAATAGCCACCCGACTGGATAGCCGCACCAGGCAGCATGTCGATTTTCAAACCGGCGATGAGGGTGGCACTGCCTCCTGTCTGAACCGTGAAGGTAGTTCCGGAACCGGCGACGGTGATGGTTTGGAAAGCGTTGTAACAATTTGTTGTTCCATTTGTGACCAATATGTTACTCAATTGACGGTCGATTGGCAATCCGGTGATCAGGACATCATCCACAGCCCAGTAATATCCGAAAACTCCTGTATAGTTCCATTTGAATTTGACCAGGGCATGACCGGCCACGGCGGGTATGGTTTGAGAGAAAATCGCAGGATTGGTTGAACTGACCGTAAAATTCTGAATAACAACCCAATTCAACCCATTGTCAATACTGTATGATAAATATCCTGCCGAGCCTGAATATTCTCTGTAATAATAATTGAATGACAAGGTAATGGTGGCGTAATTTGTCAAGTCCAGCAACGGGGTGACCAGGTCAGCGTTTTGTGATTGACCGTTCCCGTATCCGTCGCTGTTCAGATAGGCATAGTTCCCGGTCAATACCGGATTGTCTGTGGAATAACCGGTAATTGTTCCGAACTGCCATACCTGTCCGTTCCCCTGGTGATCGGTCTGCGACCAGCAGATTGGAATGGTCGTTGAGGGGAAGCTTTCGTAAAAAGGCAAGCCAAAGTTGGCACATGAAGTCGCAAAGGAGAGATCATTTCCATAAAAAGTGCTGACGCCGTTTGTTGCGTAAGCTCTTACATGATACAATGTATTTGCCGACAAGCCTGAGATGGCGCTGACAAAAGCACCGGTACCGGAGCCATCCGTTGTGTGGTTTCCAGAGATGGTCGGGTTTACCGCTGCACTCCAGCAAACCCCGCGCCCTGTTATTGCTGACCCTCCATCGGTGGTGATATTTCCTCCCGGGTTGGCGGTAGTCATCGTGACCATGGAGGGAGCCGTTGTTGTAAGAACCGCACCACCCGGAATAAATGACAAATCAATGCCATTTCCCGTACCATCGCTGTTGACCGCCACCAACCTGTAGTGGATGAGCGTTCCGGGGCTAAGTCCGGTGATATTGGCAGAAACTGATATTGCGACAGAACCGGTACCGGCAAAAACGATTGGTGTTGAATTTCCGTATGCCACGGTTGTACCATATTCAAAATGATAATTGGTCGCCAGGCCGTTCGGATTGACACTTCCACTTAATGATGCAGCAGTTGTTGTGATGGCATATGCGGGTAAGGAAATTGCTGATGGAATGTTAGGCAGGAGGAAAGAGGCAATCCGTGTTTTCCAGGATGCGCTGCCGGTTACCTGAACATATTCTGTTGTATACCAGAAAGACAGGTCATCGGTGGGATCCACAGACATCATGCTGTAATCGCCCCATCGTGAAGCAGTACCGGTTTGTGATCCGGACCCATTGATGATGGTTTGCTCTGCAAGGGTCATCAAACCCAATACATCGCCTTGTTTGCGACCTGTATAGCGGATTCCCGGGTAAATACTGGTGCCGTCTGAAACGGAATATCCCAGGGCAATATCTCCGGCAGCATTCATGGCAATGCTGCCCATCCATCGATTGGCTGCATCCGGGGCATAGGTTCCCTGCTGATAAATGGACCATCCTGCTCCGGTGTTACGCAATTCATACCACCTGACTCCTGCATGGGCTGTGCCATCCATATCGACCGTGTGGTTGGTAACCATGCTCCGGTGGGTCCCAAAGTTCCGGTATTGCAAACGATACATCAACCGGTCCGAAAGCGAAGCAAGTTTAACCGACGTAGCTGGTTGAGCAATGCAATTCCCGTTCAACGGGTATCCGCAGATTTCGGAGAAAGGAGCGGTCACAAGGCTTGACACCTCTGTGAAGGTAGTATTTGCCGGGGTGGCCCAATCAACATGGAATGCCCATATTTTAAGCGTATTGTCGGGAGGAGTCCAGTCATTGAAATAGCTGAAATAATTGGGTTCATTGGCCACCGGGGGCGTAGTGCCATCCCAGTCGGAAGGGAGCATGCTTCCCGGATCACTGGAAGCCCCCAGGTTGAAGTATTGCATGGAAGCAATCGGATTACCGGCAAGCATGCTGGTCCTGTCAAAAGCACACGCACCAACACCTCCCCAGCTATTTCCATTGTTAAGAAACTGGTTGACCGACATGTAATAAGCATCCGGCCAAACGCCGAATTTAGGATAATCGGGCATGGTGGTTCCGAAGGAGTATACATATCTGTACCATACTCCTGTTGGATCTGAAGTTTGGGAGATGGCAATCAGTACTGCATTATTATCTGTGGGAAGCGAAAACTGGGTAATGATCCAGCGATTGGCCGCCTGGTCATACAAAACCACAGGGTCTCCACTGGCAGTCCCATCCCATGGTGCCGGAATGCCGGCCCAGATTGTTTTCAGGTTTGCAGGTCCCCAAAGCACTCCACCTGTTTTGGAGTAAATCGCGAAACTGACATTTACAACCTGAATATATTTATCTGTACTTACATCTCCCTGTGTATCAGGAGGATAATAACCGTTTATGTTCGTGATTCCATCGAAATTCTGAACCAGTGCTGCCGGATCAGGGACGAAGGTTCCATCCTGTTTTTGCCAAACGGCATCCTCTGCAGTAGGAAACCGGTTTGTTTCAAGATGGCCAAATTGCCTTTTCCCGATCTTGTTTGGAACCTCGCTTAAATCACTTTTATTTTTGTCCGGCGGAATCATGCGCATCTGGCTCAAAGGGGGAGTTACATCAAAGTAAACAGCCTGCCTGACCATGGGTTCTAATTTTCCTGACTGACTGAACGCTAATTCACTAACCAGGATCGTTAAAGCAACAATTAATAATGTTTTTATCATTGGAGTTTGGATTTTCAAAACATGAACAATTCGGTAAATGTACACTTATTTTCCTGAAATGAATTCCTTGGATCAATAAATTAAAAACACAGGAGTCCAAAAATGAACTCCTGTGCCAATTATTCCCGGTATGCCCTGGGCCGGGAACTACCTTTTGATAACCCGATCAGTGAGTGTTACCTTATCAGAGATGATCCTTACCAGATAAACTCCTGATGGTTTATCCGACAGAGAGAAATCATGCATGAGGCCGCCGGTGAAATCTTCCGACAGGATCATGTCGCCCCTCATTCCATAAAATTCAACCCGTATTTTTTCCGATTTTTCAAATCCGGTCAATTCCAGGGTAAAATTCCCATTGGTAGGATTGGGATAAAGCTTCATTTTTAAGTGTTGTCCAACAGATTTCACTTCTTCTTCCCCGGCAACAGTGGCAACAATGCTGGGTAACATCGTCGCGCAATACTGCCCGTCAATGGTGATATAACCGTGCAGATAACCTCCCGGCTTGACAGTTGTACCTGGCAGATATTCAATGTTTTGCCCGGCTATCATGGTTACTGCTCCATTATTATGCACAGTAAAGAAGGTCCCGTTGCCCGCTACACTTATTGTTTGTAATGCATCGAAGCATCGGGTGTCGGAAATGTTGAGGTTTTGAAGCACATTGATTATCTGGATATTGAGGACCGACATGATCACTGGATTTGAAGTGGCAGGATTGTTTCCTGCACAAATTGCACTGGAGGTGACCTGGCAGGTAACTTCATCACCGTTAAGCGGATAGTAAGAGAATGTGGAGCTATTTGTTCCGGCTGTAAAACCGTTAACTTTCCACAAATAGACCGGAGAAGTGCCTCCGTTGGTTACCGTTGCTGAAAAATCAACAAGCGTTCCGGTATAAACAGGATTTGCCGAAGCTGTTATGGAAATATTAACCGGCAACAGCGGATTTACGGACATTATTATTGTGTTGGATAAAGCGAAATTCCCTGAAGCACATGGGGCATTGGAGGTCAGCAAGCAAGAAACCCGATCGCCATTACCTGGGACAAAGGTGTAGGTTGGATTTGTTGCACCTGAAATATCCGTCAGGTTATGCTTCCATTGGAAAGAAGGAGCAGAACCACCATTCACCGGGATGGCCGTCATGGTTACTGAGGTTCCAGAGCACACATTATTTGCTGAAGATGAAATAGATACGCTTACTGCCAGCAGCGGGTTAACTGAAATGGCAACAGTGTTTGTATGCATCGGTCCACCACATGTTCCCATGGCATTTTGCATTTGCCTGAAATAGGTTGTCGCAGCAAGATTGGATGGCTGATAGTTCAGGGTCGTAGCTCCTTCAATATTTATAAATGTATTGTTATTGAGAGAACTCTGCCATTGATAGGTTGGCAAATTGCCATTCAGCGGTGCAGAACCGAGTAATTGCAACGGAATGGTGTTTTCACAAATCGTCTGATCCAAACTGATTGAACCAGCCACCAGGATCGGGTTCACCGTCATGGTCACCGTGTTGGAGGAGGCAGGATTACCGGTTGTGCAAATTTCGCTGGAAGTGAGCACACAGGTGATCGCATTGCCGTTTGCAGGATTATAGGTATAGGTGGCATTGGTGGCCCCCGGGATGGCTGTGGCGTTTAATTTCCACTGGTAGGCTGGCGCTGTTCCGCCG
>CAIVAT010000068.1 GCA_903903985.1 uncultured Bacteroidales bacterium
GGTTTCATTTTCAAAATGAAGGATTGATCTTCCGGTGTATAATTGTTAAATATTTTAGGGGCCAACGGCCTCGGACCGACAAACGACATATCCCCTTTCAAAATATTCAGGAGCTGCGGTAGTTCATTGATCTTCGTAATCCGCAAATATTTCCCGATCGGTAGAACCCTCGGATCATTGTTTACCGTAAAATCACCGCTCCCTAAATTTGGACTATCCACCAGCATCGTTGAAAACTTGATGAGTTCAAATTGCTTCCCATCTTTCCCCATCCGTTTGTGTTTAAAAAAGATATAATGCTCCCCCGTAAGTAGCAGAAT
Organism: uncultured Bacteroidales bacterium; assembly: GCA_903903985.1. Lineage (GTDB taxonomy): Bacteria > Bacteroidota > Bacteroidia > Bacteroidales > FEN-979 > CAIVAT01. The sequence continues at coordinate 321 of CAIVAT010000068.1, forward strand.
AATTCCAATTGGAACCAATAAAGGCGAAAGCAGAATAATCAATATTAAACTGAATATAAAATCAAAAATTCGTTTCATAAATATTTATTTTTCGTCACGTCTTTGTCACGCTTCCGTCACGTCACAGCGCTCTTCGCTGTTTTATCCACTGCTGAAAGAATGGGTCGTCAATGGCGTATTTGCTTTCTGTTTTCATGATGAAACCGCTTTGCATCATCCGTTTCAGACTGCTGTAAACGGTACTTGGCGCTCCGAGGTCAAACTTGCGATAGAATGCTTCTGATAAGGGCGTTTGGTTTGATGCTGTTAACCCGATGAGCAGTTTTTTATCCGTTTTGTTTATTGCATTCCAGATGCGCTCATAATCCATATCATGCATACGCACCAACTCATCAATGGCCTGGGCTATCGGATCATCCACTTTATCATTCTGCGAAAGGATTTCCCAAACAACAAAGGCCAATTGTTTGGTGTAATACGGATGACAATCGGAAAAATCGAGAATTCCTCCGGTTATGGCTTCAATATTTCCTGTCAGGCCCATGAAACCGTCAGCCAGGTAGGCCTTAAAATCATCCCGCGGTATTTTTCCCAATGGCATAAGCATCCCGAAGTGATAGAATGGAGATCTCTTCTTCTCGAAAATATTCCGGATCAGTGATTCCTGGCTGCCCATGAAAACATAATTGACAAGTTGGTGATGCTGCATGACCGATCGTAACTGGCGGGTCAGGTTGGGATCAATTTGCTGTGTCTCCTGAAATTCGTCGAAAACAACGATGGTTCTTTTTTTTTCGCTGCTCAGCTTTTCAACCAAATTTAACACATCTTCAAGCATCGGCATGGGTGATGTTGCCGGTTGGAATGCGATCTCCACTTCGTTGTTCACAGGATTGACCGATACGGTGGGGATAATCCTGAAGTGTTGCACAAATTGCCTGATTTTTTCGAATGGATAAACACGATATACCCTTTTGAGTAATTGGGCTGCAAAATCTTCAACGCTTGTAATCAGTTGCAGGTCAAGTGCAATAACCGGCCGGTTAAGTTGTGCAATCACCTTAAAAACCAGGCTTGATTTTCCAAATCTTCGCGGGCTGATTAAAATGAGATGATTGCTGCTGTTGATGACTGATTTAACCCTGGCAATTTCATTCGTCCTATCGGTAAAGTACAGGCCCTCAACAATACTCCCAAATTTAAACGGATTCTTTTTCATTGATTGCGCAATTTTTCGTTGCGAATATTTTCGCAAAGATAATCGATTTTAAAATTGTCACGATTTTGTCACGCATTTGTCACATTTTCTGATCCAAATTCCTCCCAGTCTCCATATGATGAAAATCAGGCAGGAATTCACTTAATACTGTTACAATATCTACCTTGGAAAGAGATTCCTTTTGAAGGATGGTTCTTAGCTTTAGAATGAACTGGTTGACTTCTGAACGATCTATTGATGAGGCATTTTCGATAACACCCAAGGAGGCAAATCGGGTAAGATTCAGTTGTTCCTGTTCGGTGAAAAACTCTTCGTACGATTTTTCCCCGGAAGTGTCCGATTTAAAGCAATGAACCGGATAGTGTGTTGAATGTTCATTCAGGTGGGTTGCAAGCTCTTTGGCCTCATTTTCCGACTGACATTCCTGCATCTTATATCCCATGGATTTTAGAAAATCAATGGTTATGTCATAAAAGGAGACCATCTCGTCGGGATTAAATTTCGGGAAAAAGATTTCCCCGCTTTTGCCAAGCATACAGGCCAGAAGGCAAATCTGACCCGCCTCCTCAGGTGATACGAAAAAACGTCGAATATCAATTGGGATAGAGAAGGGTTGTTGTTTCATAAGCCGGAAAATGAAGCCATCCAACAAACTGCCATTGGAGAAGGCTACATTGGCAAAGCGGGCAGTGGTGATGGGGAAACTGGAAGCATAGGAAAGGATCAGCTCTTCCATTACCTTTTTACTTGCCCCCATGATATTCACCGGGTTTGCGGCCTTATCGGTGGATACACAGAAAAAGTGTTTAGGTGGATACTTCTCTAATTGCTGCAGTAAACGCTCCGCTTTCAGCACATTGTTGTCAATCAGGGCCGAAACAGAATATTTGTCCTTCTCGCTGCGTACATGCTTGTGTGCGGCGAAATTTGCCACGATATCAAAGGGACCCTCAATGTCCAGTATCTTTTCAAAGATCGGATCACCAAAATTGATGGGATAGGTTTTATAATCAGCAGGAACGGTTAAATCGATCGTACTTCGCAGATCGCGGGTCAATTCAGTCAGCCCATTCTCATTGATGTCAAAAACAAAGAGCCTCGCCGGGGTAAACTTCAAAGCCTCCCTGATAAATGCTGAACCAATGGTTCCGGCCCCGCCTATCACAAGCATTGATTTTCCCTTAATTTTCGCCGACAAAAGGCTTTTATTATCATCCATATCCTTCCTGAAGAAACTTTCATCTCTTTTGGTGATATATGTTTTTATAAAGGAATCAACATTCAATATTCTCATGATAATTATTTTTTGTCACGCGCCACGATCTTGTCACGATTTCGTCATGCATTTCAGTGTATGTCTCTTCCACTCTTCAGCAGATACGGGAAAGATTGCTTATGTTCAAGACTTTTTTGATTTTTCATTTGAAA
>CAIVAT010000069.1 GCA_903903985.1 uncultured Bacteroidales bacterium
CACGAAAACAAACCTTTAACGATTTCAAAGGCCAGCTTTTTCTAACCAGCATCCACGGTGGAATGGCCGAAGAATTGCCGCTTCCCTGCGGCGGATTTTGTTCATATGCACCCGACAACTCAAAACTGGCATACAACAGGGTTTTCCGCGAATTCCGCACCTGGAAATACTACAAGGGAGGCATGGCCGACGACATTTGGATATATGATTTCAAAACCAGGCAGACAGAACAGATCACCAGCAATATTTTCCAGGATATGTTCCCGATGTGGCATGATGATAAAATTTATTTCCTTTCTGAAAGGGAACGCCCAACCAACCTGTATTGTTATGACCAAAAAACGAAGGAGACAAAAAAACTTACTGACTTTAAGGAATTCGATATCAAATTTCCATCACTTGGCGACAATGCCATTATTTTTGAGAACGGAGGATTTCTCTATACGTATAATTTTGCCAGTCTGGCCACTGTCAAATTAAACATTCGCATCGCCAGCGACTTCAATACAGGCCGGAGTCAAATGAAAGATGCCAGCAAGTTCATCAATACCTTTTCCCTGTCACCGGATGGCAAGCGCATCGCTTTGGGTGCACGGGGAGACGTCTGGACAATCCCGGCCAAAAGTGGGATCACCAAAAACCTCACAGGTACACCCGGAGTGCATGACCGTGATGTTGCGTGGTCCCCCGACGGACAGTGGATCGCCTACATTTCCGATCGCACCGGTGAAGATGAGATTTACATTCTAAAACAGGATGGTTCTGCAGGGCCTGTGCAGATCACCAGTAACGCAGACACTTATAAATATGCCGTTGCCTGGTCACCCGACAGCAAAAAATTACTCTGGGCCGACAAATTGCTGAGACTGCAATATGCCGATATTGATTCCAAAGCAATTACCCTGGTAGACCAGGCAACAAGCTGGGAATTTACCGATTACAGCTGGTCTCCCGACAGCAAGTGGATTGTCTACACTTTCCCAAACCGCCGCATTACCTCCCGGATCTTCCTTTATGAACTGGCTACCAAAGCAAAAACTGCGATAACCGACACATGGTACGACGCGGGTGGCGCAAACTTCAGCAGCGACGGCAAATACGTTGTTTTTACCTCAAACCGGGATTTCAACCCCACTTACAGCTGGACCGAATGGAACCATTCCTATACCGACATGACCAAGGTGTATCTGATCACACTCGCCAAATCGACCCCAAATCCATTTGCTCCTGAAAATGATGAAGTCGGAGCCAAAACCGATAAAGAAACACACGGTTGTAAAGATAAAGAATCGAAAAGCGACAGTGCTGCAAAGAAAAGTTTCACCATCAAGGTCGATCCCGACGGTATCATTGACCGTATTCTAGCCCTTCCCATTGAAGCCGGCAATTACAACAATGTCAACTGTACCGGCAATAATGTTTATTACATCAGGGGTGGCCGTGCCGGCCGCCAAAGTTCATTGATGGATTACAATTTAAAAGATCGCAAGGAGAACGCCCTGGGTGATTTCAGTCTTTACGAAATCTCTGCCGATAACGAAAAGATATTGATCGGAGAACACAACAAATACGCAGTAGTTGATCTTCCCCATGGTGGAAAAATCGAAATCAAGGACTGGGTCGACCTTTCAAACATGAAAACCATGGTGGATGTTAAGGCTGAATGGAACCAGATATATCATGAATCATGGCGCCAGATGAAATACTTTCTGTATGCCCCGAACATGCAAGGTTTGAATTGGCCGGAAATTCAAAAAAAATATGAACCATTGCTGCCATTTGTTAACAACCGCAATGACCTGAACTACATCATCGGCGAAATGATCGGGGAGATAAGCATTGGCCATTCATACGTTGGAGGAGGAGATAAACCTTCGCCCGTGCGGATAAAAATGGGATTACTTGGCGCTAAGATCGAAAGGGATGCCTCAGGCTACTATAAGATTGTCAGGATTTTAAAGGGTGAAAATTGGACTTCGGAGGCTCGGTCACCCCTTACCGAAGTGGGTGTGGATGCAAAAGAAGGCGATTTTATCATTGCCATCAATGGGAAGTCCACCCGGGAGATGAACGACATCAATGAAGCGATGATCAACAAGGCGGATATCCAGGTGGAGCTGACGCTGAACGCCGTTGCTTCGGATGCAGGGGTAAGGAAAGTCATTGTTGTACCAACCGACAATGAAGCCGGTTTATTCTACTACAATTGGGTTCAGAACAACATTCAAAAAGTATCTGATGCAACAAACGGCGAGGTTGGGTATATCCACATCCCCGACATGGGCGTTGAAGGGCTCAACGAATTTGTGAAGCATTTCTATCCTCAGCTTTCCAAACGGGCACTGATCATTGACGACAGGGGAAATGGAGGCGGAAATGTTTCTCCCATGATCATCGAACGTCTCAACCGTGAAATGACCATGATCAACATGGCAAGAAATACGGAAGCAGCTCCCGGCAGGCTTGAAATGCAATGGGGGCCAAAATGTATCCTCATCGATAACTATTCGGCTTCGGATGGAGACCTCTTCCCTTTCCAGTTTAAGAAACTCAAAATAGGCAAGGCAATCGGCAAACGCACCTGGGGCGGAGTTGTGGGCATCAGGGGTACCTTGCCTTTCATCGATGGTGGCATGATGATGCGACCTGAGTTTGCACCGTACGACACTGATGGGAAAAACTGGATCATCGAAGGCCATGGCGTAGATCCCGATATAGAAGTTGACAATGATCCAGCCAGGGAATATGCCGGCGAAGACCAGCAATTAAACAAAGCCATTGAACAAATGAAAGAGGAATTACAATCATGGCCCAAAGAATTGCCGGCAATGCCGCCTTTCCCCGATAAGACCAAATAGTAATACCTTAGCGCGCGACATGTGACACATGACACGTGACATACATGATACACGTTCTTAGTCATATGTCACGCGTCACGTTAATTGCCCAGCAATGTTGAAACTCTTCAAACGGCTCACCACAGATGATGTCCTGATTATTCTTATTCTTTCAATAGGTGCCTTGTTGCGGTTTTATCGTTTGTGTGAGATTCCATTTACCCATGATGAATTCAGCGCCATTATCCGTACACAGTTTTCATCCTTTCACGAACTGATCGAAAAAGGAGTGAAGATAGATGGACATCCAGCCGGTGTTCAGGTGTTCCTGTTTTATCTGGTCAGGATTTTCGGCGTTTCAGAGGCAATATTGAAAACGCCCTTCATCCTCTTTGGCCTTCTTTCAATCTGGATTGTTTATCTGATCGGTAAAATGTGGTTCAACGCCACTGTTGGCCTGGTAGTAGCATCATTTGTCGCCTTCCTTCAATTCACGGTGATGTACAGCCAGATTGCGCGGCCCTATGCCAGTGGTTTATGTTTTGGGTTGATGATGGTTTTTTTCTGGACAAAAATAGTCTTTTACCCTCAGCGGAAATATTACTGGAACCTTGCGGCTTATATTATTTCAGGAGCATTGTGTGCCTATAACCACCATTTCACGCTGCTGTTCGCTGCCATGGTCGGGATGACCGGCTTGTTTTACTGCCCAAGGATAAAATTGCGTCAATACATTGCAGCAGGACTGATGATCATGGTACTGTACATTCCCCATCTGCCAATCTTTTTTTATCAACTCGGAATAGGAGGCATTGAAGGATGGCTGAGCAAACCCCGGTATGATTTTTTATTTGATTACATCCGGTACATTTTTCATTTCTCGGTATATATCTATCTGCTGATCATCGTATTGATCAGTCTGTCGTTATATTGGTACCAGGAAACGCCACCGGTGAAAAGGAAGTTTATCCTGATTTCCACGATCTGGTTTCTGCTCCCTTATTTCATCGGTTTTTTTTATTCCAGGTACAGGAACTCCGTGCTTCAGTATTCGGTGCTGATTTTTTCCTTTCCTTTCCTGCTGTTTGTGCTTTTTGGTTTTTTTAAAACAACGAGATCACTCCATAAAATGATTTTGATTGGTCTGATTGGTATTATTGTCATTCCTTCCCTCATCCTGGAGCGGCGGCATTACACTTTATTTTACAGGAATCCCTACCGTGAAATCGTTTCGGAATCAAAACGGATGGCTGATTCCCTGGGAATAGAAAGGTGCAAAGTGATCCTTGATACAAAAAAGGAAATCAACCAATACTACCTGAGAAAGTTGAATTGCCCATCAATGCCATTCAGTTATTTTCAGGACATCGGAGGAAAGAGATCTTTTTTAACCTACCTCGATTCATGTAAAACCGATTTTTTGGCATTTGGGTGCCTTGCTTCGACAAATTGGGAAAACTATTCCCTGGTGATGGAGAAATTTCCATACCTCATCCGGCACAAACCATTCTGCGGCGGTGATTTTTATCTTTTCTCAAAAATAAAACCTGCACAATCAACCAGCGAATATTTTTACGAGGTTACGAACTCCTTTGACCCAAGTCGGACGGAATGGGGCTATGCCAATGTAAAACAATGCACCGACTCCATGCCCATTACCGGGAAAAAATCATTTGCAAATAATATCGGTTCAGAATTCAGTCCAACCTTCATACAACCTTTGCGTGACCTGATGCACTCTGAAAATGACGTGATTGATGTTTCTGTTGATATCCGCACCGCGATGGTTTTTCCATGTGCCTGGCTCGTGGTGAGTTTAACATCGGATGGAAAAAATATATTCTGGAGTTCTGCCCCTGTGAATGACTATGTGAACCCCGGAAACCAGGGCCGTGTGTTTCAGTCACTCCGCCTCAGTGATACTGATCTTCGCCATCACCATCTGATGATGAATACCTACGTCTGGAACCCGATGAAATCAACTTACATCATGGACAATTACAGGGTCAGGGTCCGCAGCGGCAATCCGGTGATTTACGGATTGTACCGAAAACTCGAACCTTAACCTGAACAGTCCGCTTTTCTGTCCTTCACTCAAGATCCCCAAAAGTATATCCCAGCTTAAGCAGGTTTCCCGACAGTAAAAGTTTACTTAGTTTCTCTTCAGGAAGGAGATTCAGTTTTCGGTTTGCCTTAAAAACATCAACTGCGTTTATTTTCATGTATTGGGCCAATTCCGAGGCCTGGTTGTATCCCAGTAACGGAAGCAAAGCTGTGGTAACCGAAGGGCTCAGGAAAAGCAGCGTCTTGCTTAATTCAGAATGCACAAGCAATCCCTCCATCAAATGATCTTTCAAGGTGGTATCGCTGGCAATGAGCAATTTGATGCTGTCAAGCAATGCATGTCCGATGACCGGAAGATAAGCATTCAGTTCAAGACAGCCCTGGGCGCATAGTGAACTGACGAGTTGATCGTTTGCATAAATCCGGTGCGTTGCACTGATTACAAACTCGGGAATAACAGGGTTTATTTTCCCGGGCATAATGGAACTGCCTGCCTGGCATTGGGGAATGGTGAGGAGTGACGCGCGACCCGTGACAGGCAAAGAAATGGCAGTCAGATCGGAGGCAAGCAGGCGGAGATCGGAAACCATCTTTTCGAGGTTTACCGCGTGCGCTTTTATTGTTGCGTGTATTTCAACGAGTGAATCAAGGTTGCTGGTAGCATCAGCAAGGTTCTCACTGCGTGTAACCGGCAACCCGGTGAGGTGTTGCAGGTGCCCGATGGCTTCCATGATGAAATAACGCGGCACGGCCATCCCGGTCCCGATGGCACTGCCACCAAGATTGACCATTTTAATGCGTTCAAAACACTTTGACACACGCCACCAGTCACGCGAAAGCGCTTCACTATATGTACTGAACAGCATCCCAAACGAAGTGGGCACTGCTTCCTGCATCTGGGTGTACCCGATCCTGAGATCGTTCTGATGGGCAGTTTCATGCTGTTCCACAACAAAACGCAAAGCATTGATTGCCTTTTCCAGGTCCTGAAGAAGGAACATGGTTGCCACTTTCAGGGCAGTAGGAACAACATCATTGGTTGATTGAAAGATATTGGCATCTTCGATGGGGTCGAGGATTTGATAGTTTCCGGGTTTCTCCCCCATGTTCAGCAAGGCCACATTGGCAATGATTTCGTTGACATTCATGTTGATGCTGGTACCGGCCCCGCCGGAAATCGCAGGAACAATGAATGAGCTGAAATGTTCTCCCTCGGCAATTTCAGCCGCTGCATGGATCAGATACGTAATGGCAGCCCCAATGGTACGAACCCGGGAATGGGAAAGCGGGTGGTTGCCGAATTTTTCAAGAATTGCCTGCTCATAGGCCTCGGCAGTCTGATAGCAGGCTTTTTTAACGAGCCCCAGGGCTTTGTACCATTCGATGTGAAAAAGGGTGCTATCCGGGAAATTTTTCACTGCCCGGGCGGCATGGATTCCATAAAGCGCATCGGCAGGAATCTCCATTTCCCCTATTAAATCATGCTCTGTGCGGGTGGACATAAGGTACGATTTACGATTAACGAATTTGCATTTATTTCAAATAGTCCCTTACCGCCTGCTGAATGCCTTTTTTCACGCTGCTCCAGGTCTGGTTTTTTAAACTGACCGGCTCTTCGGTTTCGTCGGCATCAACAAAATAAGTAATGGCATGTGGAATGCTGATTGCCAGCATTTGGCTTGGGTATTTTTGCTTGTGCCAGTCAATGATCTGGTCCAATGAATAATGTTTCAACATTTCAAACAAGTCCCAGAAATCCTTTTTCTTTGCCCTGCCTAAAATTGCCTGAATTTTCATGGCGGCGATATCTGCATCGCTGTAAAATCTGATGTCATCAATTGTTTCTATTTTTTTTATCGGCAGATGAGGGAAATACACAAAATCAACCTTGATATTCTCTATGAAACAAAAAATGCCAAATTGTGTATGTTGCTGCTTGTAAACAAATTGATCCCGGAAAACGGATTCCAGCAAACTGACAATCTGTGGTTGATCAAATTTTTCGTGAAAGAACAAATCCAGATCAATCGAACTGCGATGACCATAACGAAGTGCCAGCGCGGTTCCACCCACCAGCGAAAATGATTGAAGTGATGGGATGCCCATTAACTGTTTCAGTAAGGAAAAAGTCCCGGGTTCAACTGCCTCAATATGTAACATCTGAAGTCATTCAATGGTTTATCAATGATTGCACTGGCGAAATGGATGGTGTGTAACGGTAAATATTTTGCGTTCAGCAGGGCCTGGGTCACTTTTTCATCGCCATAATACCTGCGGCACTGGCGGATATCATCCACATCGCCACGCTCAAATACCCGTTCGATCACAAAATTGGCGCGAAGGTCATAGTCCAATTTCTCGAAATTGACATCCCAGAATATACGCTTGTTAAAGATGGGTTTTGCTTTTGATTCCATCAGACAAACTTACATAAAAACTGCGGTTCATACACACACCGCATAAAAATCAGCGTTCCGGCTTTTGCCGGAACGCCCCCACAGCCTTACCTTTATATTTGATAACGAGCTCGAAGCTCAA
>CAIVAT010000070.1 GCA_903903985.1 uncultured Bacteroidales bacterium
AATGGCTTTTTCTGCATAGATGTTTTGTAACGAAAAATTTATCGCTTCAATTACGAAGTGCTTTTGGTGGCTTAAGTGAATCGTGGCTTTTTGCAATTGAGGCGCACCCATAACAAATTCATTGCCGGCAGGATTAACAGGATAAAAACCAAGACTTGAGAGAATGTACCAGGCCGACATCTGTCCGCAATCATCATTGCCAATCATTCCATCCGGAGTATCATTGTGAAAATCATTGATAATGTGGTGAATATATTTTTGACCCGTTTTAGGCGTATTTGAATAAGCATATAAGTACGCCACATGATGGCTGGGTTCATTGCCATGAGCATATTGTCCGATCATTGCTTCCTGCCCAAGATATTTGTCGGGATGAAGGGTTTCAATCGTAAAAAAATCATTAAGCTGCTTTGTAAATGCTTCATTTCCACCTAAAAGTTGTTTCATTCCATCAATATCATATTGTGCAGGCGTCCAGAAATATTGCCAGGCATTGGCCTCCGTATAATCGCCGGGGTTGTTCATCGGTGAAGTCGCCATGAATGGATTAAAAGGAGTTCTCCAGTTTCCTTTGGTATCTTTTCCCCTGAACATCCTGGTTCCCGGATCGAAGAGATTTTTATAATAATCTGCACGTTTATAAAACGCTTTGGCTATAGACAGATCTCCTGTTTTTTCTGCCAGTTGAGCCACACACCAATCATCATACCCACTCTCCAGGGTGCGGGAAACCGCTTCGTTATCCAATTTATCGTATGGATAAAAACCATATTGATTGTACAATGCCCAGTCTGAATTGATGTGGCTCTTTGTGGAAGTTTCTACCATTGCCTTGAGCGCCTCCTGTTTGTCAATACCAGGAAAGCCTTTGTTTATAGCAGACAGGATCATTGGAATCGCATGATTGCCGATCATACAATAATTATCTTGCCCCCAGGCGGTCCAGATAGGGAGAAATCCAGCTGCCTTGCAGTGCATCAACATTGAATTGACGATGCCGCTGATTTTCTCAGGAGCAATAATCTCTAACAAAGGAAATGCTCCGCGATACACATCCCATATTGAAAGCGTGGAGTAATATTCATTGTTTACGGCTTGTCCGATTTTATCATTTGCCCCCCGGTATTTTCCGTTAACATCGGCAATGTTGGAAGGCTGTAAAAGTAAATGATACAACGAAGTATAAAAAAGTTCCTTTTTCCTGGTGTCCGCTTCAATATCAATTCTTCCCAGGTATTCATTCCAAACAAGTTCGGCATTTCGTCTGACCTGACTGAAGTTCCAATGCGGGATTTCATGTTGCAAATTGAGTTTAGCCCCTGCTACATCCACAGTAGAGAGCGCAATCTTGGCCTGAAGGATTTTGTTTTTATTCAAGTTAAAAGACAAAATATATTTGGGGGCATTCTCCTTTTTCCCTTTTGGCAATTGTTTTAACGCTTCAAAAAGTGTGTCAAATTTTATCACAAAAAAGTATTTTCTTTCAACCCAGTTTTTTGTATGACAATACCCTGAAATGGTTTGTTTGTCTTCCACGTTCACATCGCTGTCCAACACCAGGCTATCCGTCAGAAAACACAAGCCATGTTGCAAATCGACTAAAATTCTTGCCTGCTGCACCGGGAAAGTATATTTGTGAAAAGCGACCCTTTCCGAAGCAGTCAATTCAACTTTGACACTGTCTTTTTTAATAACGGAATAATACCCGACCGATGCCGTTTCCGTACCTTTAAAATATGATTTCGTCAATTGTTCCTCAGATGTTTCAACATAAGGCAGGAGCAATACATCGCCCATTTCGCTGATGCCTGTTCCGCTGAAACGGGTTTGTGAAAAACCTGAAATAATACTGTCACGATACTGATATCCGCTGGTATGATTCCATCCCTGGTCACGGTTATCCGGCCCGGGTTGCACCATTCCAAATGGCATGGATGGACCAGGAAAAGTATGTCCCGTGCCATCCGTTCCTATGAAAAGATTGACATACCGGGCATTATTTTTGGTATTACCATTCACTTTCCCTGATGCATTGTTGCCGGCAACCGCCTGTTGATATTCCCTTATTTTTTCTGAAACCTCAACCAAAGGGGCGACCCATATATCATTTTCGTTTGCTTTTAAATAGTTCAATAATTTTCTATGCTCTGCCTGTGAAATGTTTATAGAATGCTCGCCTCCCACACCATGAAACAGAAATACAAGCAGGGCGCTGTCTTCCTTTGCCTTCTTCACCTGGCCGATTAAATCATCGGCAGATTGCCCGTTCACCATAAAGGCGTTGATATTGGATAAATCGATTTCATTGATTCTTTTGATCCCCTGGTTTACTCCACGGGCAGCGATGAAATCATTCCTGACTGAATCAACGAAAGATAACCCACCGGCTAACTTATCCCCGCAGGTATATGCAAAAGTTCTCCTGGTCTTGCCATCAATGGCGTGGAGCAGCGTATTTGCCGCCCTGATTTCATCCAGCATCCTGGTCACGGTATAGCTGTCAAGGTCATACTCCGGTTTTACCCAATCCCTCCCTTTGGATTTGCCGGTACAGGGATGAAATAACGTATGATTCCCCAATTCATGTCCATGCGCGGCGATCGATCTCCATTCCGGCAACCTCCTGGCCAAAGAGGAAGAATTTCCGGGAATATAAAAAGTAGCCTTCAGGCCCAGCGAATCCAAAACAGGAATGACTTTATCAAGGTGAACATTTAAACCGTCATCATAGGTCAGGACAACTGCACATCGTTTGTTGTTCCACCCTTTGATATCTTTATCCTGAGCAGCAGCCTGCGCAATAAGGATTAAAACCAGGAGTACGGTTGTTTCTATTGTTTTCATGGTTCTTAATTGGTTAACTGATACGAAGTGTAGACAAAAATACCTGCAAAAAGCATTCAAAGTCAAATATATTTACCCGGAATAATGCTATTTTTGCATCCAATCGCCTTTTCACAGTTAAACTTCAATCCCTTGCGTACCTTATTTATTTTTTTGCTCGCTCTTTTTGTCAGTTCACTCACGGTTTCAGGGCAACAGGATCCCTCAGTTTCCAAAAAGAAGGAACAAAAAAAGACCCAAAATCATGGCCAGAAGGAGGAAGAGGAAGATCCAAATCCGTTTCCCCTGCACAAATTTGAGTTTGGACTGAACTTTGGAGCTTATTTCGCCAATAAATATTCGGCTAATTTTTATAATGGAAGTCCGGGGAACGTCAACAACATTAATTATATCATGTCGAATCCGACCTGGAAGAGAGCAATCAGGCAGTCACTGGGAATTGATGAATCTGACACAATTACCCAACTCACTATTGATGGTTATCCCACCAACATGAAATACAAGGTTGCTTTTAGCGGCGGGTTATTCTTAAGGATTAATTTTAACCGCAGGAACGGCATCTTTCTTCAGGCCGACTATGCCCAGCTGAAGGCCGCCGATGTGGTGACAATGCTTGTTTATAATCCAGTCGCACCCAGTTCATTACCAGATTATCGCATGGAGCAGGTCCTTGGAACGGAAGGACGTGTAATGATCGACCTGGGATACCAGCGTTCATTCCCCCTGAAATCAAGGATCAACCTGTTCATCCAGGGCGGAGCAACCATGTGTTATACACAGGTGATCCAGTCTATTTTTGTGGTCGAAGGCAAGCAATATAACCTGGTGAATGTTTATGGCAGCCAGGGCTATCAGCCTGGGTACAACAGCCAAACCTTCAATGTCAACCAGAATGAATTTGGTTTTGGGGGCTATTTAGGCGTTGGTGCGGGCATTCCCCTTACATCCATGTTCACCCTTGAACCCAGTTTTTTTGCACATTACTACCCCACAAACCTGGAGGGGTATCCCGGATTCAAGCCTTCATTCGGGCTCTACCTCCGTATTTTGATGTTTTTCGGCACCACAGAGGATTAGTGCATCTGTTCATCCTTCAGCAACAGTTCCCCCCGGAACTGCAATCGCATGTCGGCTCCGTTCCACGAAGCAACCCATTGATGACGCCCGCGGCACAACCCACTCCCGCTTTTACGGTGATGGCCCCTTCCGGGCAATTTTTGGCACAGGCTCCGCACTCCATACAAAAATCCCTGCGACGAATAACCGATCTCTTATTTTCCATTTCAAAAACCGCATGCGGGCAGACCATCATGCACATGCGACAGCCGTTGCATTTCGCGGTGTCAAGTTCCAGGGTTACCACGCCGGGGAGGTAGATGAAATTGTTCATACGGCAATAAATCTGGTTAAAATCCAACCTGCCAGGCCAAGGGATAACATGCCAATCTGAACAGGCAACACCGTTTTCAATTCCTTTTGCACTCCCGAGAGAGAGGGAAAGTCTCCCGGCGCATGGAATCGGTGGCATTCAGGCCGGCATCAAGAAAAGCTTTGATATCACAGGCTTTTACGGGGCCGTAAACCACTGAGAAACCGGTCATTCTTTACACCTCATGCGCAGCAGCTCCGGTTGCACCGAGTTGTGGGAGTATGAGTTTACGATGATCCACCGCCTGGTCAAGGTGATGGATCCGGATGCGGCGCACCAGTTCTTTCGTGCTGAAGGTGCCTTTCCCTGCCGCACACCACACATTGATCCCTTTTGTATCAAGGACCAGGATCATGGCGTCGAGCCCGTCCAAAGCCCTCCGAAGGTGGTTAAAACTCAGTTTATAATTACCTGTGACAAAAACATTGGAATTCCGCCCGGGGTTGCCAACTGCAAAGAGTCCGGGTAATATGCGGTAATTCATGCGGCCAACCGACCATCGCACTTTAATGGCACTCCACACATCATGATTGCTCCAGGTTATTGAAACACGTGGCAGAACCAGGGAGTCCGGAGCGGCAAAATCACTACTAAATTCCGGAGACATGATGATTACAGGGATAAAAGCAAATAAAAACCAAAAGCAACCAATGCCGTTCCTCCAAGGTATTTAATGATCGTCACCACGACAGTTAAAGTCTTTGAAATCTTTCCCAGTCCCAGACTTACACCAACGATCATGGCAGAAAGAGGCAGTCCGAATCCACAGGCAAATGTGGTAAGCATTGTAAATCCCCACACCATTCCGCCTTTTACAAATGAGGCTGCCAATACAACAGGAAAAAACGGGTGCAGCATGAGTTGCAGGGGCAGGTTTATTGAACAGCTTCACTGCGATGATCCCCACTGCTGCAAGGATGAGCACGGTGAAAATTACCTTGATTGCCAGGTTGTTCTTTTTGGGCGGGCAACAATCTCCATCGTATCCGCAATCTTTCTGATTTTCCCGGCTGTCATCGGGTGATTATTTATCGTTTGTATCTTTCATGGCACTGCGTGTTCTTTTTCATAGTTCCTGAATGCAATCATTTTTATAATGGAGCTGAAGCACCAACTTTATTATAGCGCAAATATGCGTTATATTTTTAGCCGATTATTTGTATGGCTTTTCATTTCCAGTTTTAGCCATATTAATTTTTACTCTT
Source organism: uncultured Bacteroidales bacterium (assembly GCA_903903985.1). Classification (GTDB taxonomy): domain Bacteria; phylum Bacteroidota; class Bacteroidia; order Bacteroidales; family FEN-979; genus CAIVAT01. The sequence continues at coordinate 5,479 of CAIVAT010000070.1, forward strand.
TCCGAGGATGATTCCTGGTAATTCTATTCATAAGCCTGCGGGGAGCAATTTTGCCATCAGGTTCCCCCATGCTACAATAATGTAACTTTACTATATTTGCCATTCAGGTAAACAAGGCACCGGATCCCCGGTCACTTCAGTGTCTAATGTGTCAAATAATAAAGTTATCATGAAAAACGAAACTTCCTACTCCAAACTGCCGCCCGTTTTATTCGGGTTCTTTATCATGGGTTTTGTCGACGTGGTTGGGATTGCCACCAATTATGTCAAACAGGATTTTGCCCTGAGCGATACGCTTGCAAATCTTTTACCCATGATGGTGTTTCTTTGGTTTGCCGTATTTTCAGTTCCGACAGGACTTCTCATGAATTCGATCGGGCGGAAAAAAACAGTGGTTCTGAGCATGGCGATCACCTTTGTTGCCATGCTGGTGCCGTTGATCGCTTATCGTTTCGAGATGGTACTGGTAGCATTTGCACTTTTGGGGATCGGAAACACCATCCTGCAGGTTTCTCTGAATCCGCTGTTATCCAATGTAGTCCGGGGCGAAAGGCTCACCAGCAGCCTCACGTGGGGTCAATTCATCAAAGCCATTGCCTCCTTTCTGGGCCCGGTCATTGCGGGTTTTGCAGCTGCAACATTGGGAAACTGGAAAATGCTTTTCCCCATTTTTGCCGGAATAACGCTCTTATCAACTTTATGGCTTTATATTACAACGATTGAGGAGAACCCGTTGGAAAGGAAAACATCATCCTTTGCCTCATGTTTTGGATTGCTGAAAGATACCACCATCCTGATGTTCTTCATTGGCATCATTGCGGTAGTTGGGATTGATGTTGGTTTAAACATCACGGTGCCAAAATTCCTGATGGAGCGCTGCAATATCCTGCTCGACCAGGCAGGACTTGGCACAAGCCTTTATTTCATTGCGCGTACAACAGGTACCTTTGTGGGCGCGATCCTCCTTGTAAGGTTTTCTGCCCGAAAATTTTTCATCATCAGCATGGTTGCCGCCATTGCAGGAATGGTGGTAATGCTCTCCATGACTAAACTGGTGGCAATCCTTGCTTTTATTTTTATTATCGGGTTCGCTGTTGCAAATGTTTTTTCCATCATTTTCTCTGCCGCGCTGCAGAAGAAACCGGAGCGTGCCAACGAAATTTCGGGGTTGATGATCATGGGTGTTGCCGGTGGCGCCATCATTCCTCCTTTGATGGGTATTGTTTCCGATAAAATGGGCCAGGGCGGTGGGTTGGCGGTGTTGCTGATTGCCATGATATACCTGTTGATCGTTGCATTAACTTTAAATAAAAATAAAACCGCCCTGCGCTAGAAAAAGAAATGGCTGAACCCATATTTCACAGAGATTAGTTCAGAAAAGTGTCCATGTAAGCAATTTACCCGTCCTTCTCCAGGCTAAAAACACATTGGTCCCCTTTTGGATCTCCGTGCCTTCTATGTGATTATTCGTGTATCAACTTTGTTATCCAGAGTTACACAATAAGATACTGTGAACAACAAAGTTTATTAACCCTGAATAAACCTTGATTGGGAAAATATTTCTCTTCTCGTCGCATGCGTCGGGGAGTGAACTGAAACTCCCGGGTATAAAGCCAAAGAGGCCGTCCCGGTGATTCCGGAACAGCCCCTTTTGGTAAAACACTTAAAGGTGTAAGTGGTCTCCTATTTGTTGATAAGGACCTTCTTTACAACTTTATACTCACTATTCATGAAAACAACAGTATACATTCCATTGGAAACCGAACGAAGGTCGATCTTCGTATCGAATTTTCCATCAACAGTTTTCACATCACGCATTTCGAAGAGTTTCGCACCAAGCATATTATAAACTGCAATGGTGAAAGTATCCTCAACCGGGTAACGGATCGAAGCAGTAAACTGCCCGTTGTTTGGCACCGGGTAGATGGTGAAGGATGAAGAAGCAGGCAGTTCAGGTGTACCAACAATTATCACCCATACCTTATTTGAAATCAAAGAAGTACAACCATTCACGGTAACAGTGCACCAGTAATATCCGGTGTTGTTTGTGACTGTAAATGGGTTACCCACAAACACAGGAGTTGTCGGGTTGCCCTCATAGTACCAGGTGTAAACGGCGCCGGCGATCACCGGGGTTGCATTCACTACATTACCCACAACATGTGCAACTGGAGCCGTAGGAACTGTGTTCAATGTTATAGCATAGGTGGAAACTGGCCCCGTGCCGCATTCATTTGAACCAGCAACGGTAATGTTGCCTGAAAGAGCTGAAGTTCCAAAGTCAACCGTAATAGTTGCTGTACCTTGTCCTGACATAATGGTTGCGCCGGCCGGGACTGTCCATATATAGCTAACAGCACCGGTAATCGGAGTGGTGATATATACGACGCCATTGGTTCCCAAACAAACGCTGGCAGGTCCGCTGATCGTACCGGTTGCAGTTGGAGCACTTCCAACAAACAGGTTGTAAACAAAGGTACCGGAGCATGTAAATGCATTGCTGTAAGTAACGGTCACCGATTGGGCGCCTGCAACATTCCATTGAACCGTAACGGTTGCAGTTCCCTGTCCGGAAAGAATTTGACCACCACTGCTCACTGACCAGGTATAACCCGTCATGCCAAGTTCGGTATAATAAACTGCTGTTGAACCCACACAAGGAATATTGGTGCTTCCGATGGTCGGTGCCGGTATAGGATTGACGGTAACGGTCAAGGAACCAGGTGCAACTGCAGCGCATCCGCTTGCATTGGTATAAACAACGCTGATGGTTTGCGGGCCAACGGTATTCCAGGTAACATTGATAACATTGCCCCATGGAATCGGGGTGTTGATAACACCGCCTGTAACCTGCCATTGATAGCCTGATCCGCCAGCCTGCGTTGTATAGTTCGCTGAAGAACCTTTACAAATGGCGCTGCGGCCGGCAATGGTTGGTACCGGGATGGCAGAAACGGTAACAGTTTTGCAAACCGGTGCCAAAGCGGTACAACCGCTAGCGTTGGTATAGTTCACACATACTGTTTGTGCACCGACAGTCGTCCATGTAATGGTGACTGTATTGCTGGTGCTGGTACCGCCAGCGGTAATGGTACCGCCGGTAACTGTCCAGATGTAACCGGTCATTCCGGTTTCAGTTGTGTAAACGTTACCCGTAGAATTGATACACGCAATAGCTGCACCGGAAATAGTCGGAGCGGTCATTGGATTCACAGTGATGACAACCACGTTGGTTGGCAACGGTCCGCCGCAGGTACCATCTGCATTCTGCATCTGTCTGTAGTAAGTAGTTGTCGTTAAAGGACCAGGCTGATAGCAGGAGGTTGCTCCGGCAACGTTGGCAAACGTAACGTTATCAAGTGAACTCTGCCATTGATAGGTGCCATTTGTTCCGTTGTTCGGGCCTGTTCCGCATAATTGTGCAGGTGTCTGGCCGGCACAGATCGTCTGGCTTGCGCTAATGGTGCCAACAGAGAGGGTCGGACTAAAGGCAATGGTAACCACATTGGTTGGCAGCCATCCGCCGCACGTTCCGTCAGCATACTGCAACTGCCTGAAATAGGTTGTGGCAGTTAATATACCAGGCTGGTAACATGCGGTACTGGTAGCTCCATCGACATTGGTAAATGTAACGTTGTCAAGTGAACTCTGCCATTGATACCTTGGATTGGTACCGTTTGGCGGGGTGGCACATAAAATGGAAGGCAATGATCCTGCACAAATTGACTGGCTGGCACTGAGTGTTCCAACAACAAGCGGAGGATTGACTGAGATCGTAACCACATTCGTTGAAAGCGGTCCGCCGCATGTTCCATCCGAATTTTGCATCTGCCTGAAATAAGTGGTGGCCGTTAAAGCTCCCGGCTGGTAACAAGCAGTACTGGTAGATCCGGCAATATTTGTAAATGTTGTGTTATCAAGCGAACTCTGCCATGTATAGGTTGCATTTGTTCCGTTGGGTGCAGTTGCACAAAGCAGTGCAGGCGTTTCACCGATGCAGATGCCCTGGTTCGCGCTGAGCGTTCCGACGATCAGTGCAGGGTTGAATGTAATGGTCACCACATTGGTTGGCTGCCATCCGCCGCAAGTTCCATCAGCGTACTGTAATTGCCTGAAATAGGTAGTGGCATTTAACGCACCTGGCTGGTAACATGCTGTGCTGGTTGAACCGTCGATATTTGTAAATGTGGTGTTATCAAGTGAACTCTGCCAGATGTATCTCGGATTGGTTCCATTGGGAGGCGTGGCACAAAGTGGTGCAGGTAATTCACCGGGACATATAGCCTGATCGGCACTGAGCATACCTGGTACCAGGTTGGGACTCAAAGTGATCGAAACCACATTCGTAGCCATAGGCCCGCCGCAAGTCCCGCTTGCATTCTGCATTTGCCGGTAATATATTGTACCCGTAAAAGCGCCTGGCTGGTAACAGGTCGTTGCACCGTCAACGTTTGTGAATGTAATGTTATCCAATGAACTCTGCCATTGATAGGTCGGGTTGGTTCCATTCATCGGGCCCGTGCTGCATATAGGCGCAGGGATCTGGCCGCCGCAAAGAGTCTGGCTGGCGCTGATCGTACCTACCGCAAGAATCGGGTCAACGGTAATTGTAACCACATTGGTTGGCAATGGACCGCCACTGGTTCCGGTTGCATCCTGCATCTGGCGGAAATAGGTTGTAACGGTAAGCACGCCCGGCTGATAGCAGCTAGCAGTTGCTCCGCTTACATTGCTGAAGCTTGCATTGTCGATATTGCTCTGCCATTGATATCCGGCATTGTTTCCATTCGCAGGGCCAAGGATGCCGGTAGCACCGCTGATATTGGTCCAGGTCGTGTTATCAAGCGAACTCTGCCATTGATAGCTTGAACTGGTTCCATTGCATGGAGCCGTCGCACAAATGGCCTGTGGTGCTGTTCCGGCACAAATTTCCTGGTCTGCACTTGCAGTACCTACACAAAGAGGCGGATCCAGGTTGCAATCAACCATGCCATCTATAAATTGAATGGGTAAGGTTTCAGGTATCGCATTTCCTAAGGATGATCCACAGTTGAATGTTACAGGGCTGTCGCCTTTATAATTGAATTTCAATTTAAAGAGAACGCCATTTGCATTTACCGGTGTTGTGCTGAACCAGGAAACAACAATGGGATTGGATAAAGGAGAACTTACGCTAAGTCCGGTAAGAGCAGGGTTGATGTCGACCAGACCGATAAAATCAAGACCAGCAGACAGGTATCCAATATTGAATTGGATCGTATTGATCGCTCCGACGCCACTTAAGGAAACAGGTACAAGAGCAAAACCTCCGGCACACTGGGTAACGTGTGAAATAATCGCTTGCTGACTGCTGGTGGCAGGACAAACACTTCCCGGGAGGAAATTCACATTGATTTGGGTCGCAATGGGTTTTGTAACAAACGAACCGCTCACGAACTCCACCGGTGCACAACCGCATCCATTGTTCAGAAATTGCAGGGTAATCAGATCGCCATTAAGAACAGGAGCTGAATTACCAAAACCTGTCCAGATAAATGTCAATACATTGCCAGCTACACCAACTGGCAACCATGAGCCAATCGAAGTAAGCTGTTGTTTCGTATAATTAATATAAGTCAATTTGGTTGCATCGTAACTGATATGCAATTCAATTCCGTCAACAGTTCCTAAGTCGGTTGCAACAATTGGCAGAGAAACATTTTGGCCTGAAAAGGATGTTACATCCGCAATATCCAATTTTGCAGGACTTGGTACCGGGTTTACCTGGCCGCAGGTATAACAGGTTGAAATATTGGTGGCGCCCTGGTTGATCACATAACTACCAGGTTCAAAACACAGGTCGGCAGAGGATACTCCAATATAATTGAATTTAAGGCCGAGGATATCGGTATTGGTCCAGTTTTGTGCGGTGGTACCAAACCAGGTAAGTAAAAGGATACCACTGGAAGGATTGGTGACCTGGATTCCTGGAACAACAGGGCTGATCAGTCCGGGTACGTAAGTCAGCTTTGTAACATCATAACTTACTTTGAACTGGAAGGCCATCACATCGCTGAATCCTGCGCCATTAAGGTGCAAAGGAACCGTAACTGCGGTATTTGTAGCAGCAGTTAGCGTTCCCAGTGATGCCGTTCCAACACATGGGGCCGGACAAACAGAACCCAAAACAAAAGCTACGTTTTCAACCGGAACAGTGCCATAAGTCACTGAATGACCTGGTGCGAAGTCCAGATTTGAACAGAATCCGCCCACATAGTCAAATTTCAGATCAAACACAGGAACACCGGAAGCGGGAGTAAAACCAGCTACGGATGACCATTGAATGTGAATGGTATTGCCAACAACATTTGAAACAAAGCCACTGCTTAATCCGGCAACTTTATGCTCGATCGAAACAAAAGCAAGAAGGGTATTGTCGAATGTAATATTGTATTCAAAAGAATTAATGTCCTGGGTAAAATTCATCATCTTCACGGGTACAAGAACTGCCCCCGGTGCGGCAACCACATCAGAAACCTTAACGACCGGGCTCAGAGGGGGTGCAAGCGATGTGATAGTTCCATTTATATATGTAACATTTACAGGGGTGATCCCATAAGAAATGTTACATAACGACCCTTGCCATTGCAAGGGAGTTGATTCTGCTCCGGTATAATTAAATTTTAAATCAAATGCGTGTCCAGAAGGCTGGTACACACAGGGAATGGACATATCCATATAACTGATTAATATGGTATTTGCGCCTACCATTGTGCCAGTCAGACCCGTCGAACCCGGTACAGAAAAGCCAGGGTTGATGTTGGCAAGGCCGGTAAATGTAAGCAAAGCCGGATCGAAAGTCAGCCGCATGGAAATGGTTCCAACAGCTGCAGTAAAATTGTTCATTTCAACGGGCACAACAACAGCACCGGCGCCGGCAGATACATTGTTCATCTTTACCTCAGGACCCTGGGAAAAACCAGTAGTGATCCCGAAAATCATAACAATGATAATTATATAGTATTTTTTTATCATCTGAATTATTGTTTGTGTTGTTAAATTATGTCTTGAAAATGTACTTTCCAAATCATCCAGCGTTTACCTGGTCATTTGCCCATAAATCTCACCTCTGCGTATTCCTTGTCAAAGAGATTATGGAGTAATTCAATATTTTACAAAGTTAAAAAAAGCTATTCCGGAGGAAAAAATCCTCCGGAATAGCGTCATTGAAATGTCCTATTTTATAAGGATAAGAGATCCGGTTCCGGTTTGGGTTTTGGAGTCGCCCTTTACAGAAATTCTGTAGAAGTAAACACCAGCGCCATTCAGGTCGGTAGCATTCAGCTGCACGGTATGAACTCCGGCAACCTGGGTTTCATTGACAAATGTTTTAACAAGGCCTCCAAGTGAGTTGTAAACATTCACCTCTACAGTTGCGGTAGCCGGCAAGGTGTATTGGATGTTTGAAACCGTATTGAAAGGATTCGGGAAACATTTGTGGGTAAGTGCACTGCCAGTCAGATTGCCTGCTGAAGTAAGGGCATCTGTTGTCAGCGACGGTGTGCTCAGCACGATACCATCGATCAGGTTTGCTGAAGGATTAGCATACATGGTATTGGCTTCAAGTTCGAAATAACGGTCACTGGTTTGAATCGGTGCCAGAACTTTTGCAGTTACAATAATTACATTGCTGTTCATGTCGTAGTTTCTGCCCTGAACATCAAACATGGAAGCATAAACTGTTCCGTTTGATTCATCAATGTTGAATACCTGGAATCCTTCAACACCCGTAACCTGTAACAGCTGCGTGTTGTATTTGAGTCCAACCGTCATGGCTCCGATGCTCATATCCTGAGTAACAACAACAGGAATCTTCACAACATCACCAACATTGACTTTCAGTTCACCTGCGTAAGCAAGGCCGTTTGAAGCACTCTTAATGCCAGCGCCCGGAACGTATGAAGCATTCACATCACCGGTAGCAATATAGAAAATGTTAAAGGTCTGTGATCCGGCAGCGCCTGCGATCACACCTTTATAATGTACACTGGAAGCTGCGCTTTCTGGAACATAGGTGCCAGTTTGTGTAAACACTGTTGTAGGTGCAGCAGGATAAGTCATTGCGCCTGATGCAACAGTCTGTCCGGCAACCTGGAAGTTGAATGAGCCGCCTGGGAACGGGGAAGTACCCGGCATTCCGATCGAGCGATACATTGCAGTAAGGGCATCGAGGTTATCGATAACCGCATCCTTGTTCACGTTGGCAACATTGTAATTATGACCGCTAAAGCCTCCGAAGAGATCACTCCAGTTAGGAACAGCCATTCCTGGTTTCACCAACCATGGGAACTGTGTGGCTAACGAAGGATTCTGCAGGTACATGTAGCTGATGATCAAAGCATCGAGGGAGTTGACACCACCCCAGTTGTTCCATGACCATGTATTGGCAACGGTACCACCGGTCGGAGCTTCCCATAACCTTACGGTATAGTTGGTTCCCGGAACGATGTTTGTAAACAGGTAGGAACCCTGAGCTTCACCAGGAGCATAGGATAAGAACTGTTCCTGTGTCAGTACGCCGTTGTTGTCAAGGGCAACCTTGATCTTGGCTGTCTGTGGCATCACCGTTTCATACTGGTTGAAGTATTTCACCTGGCCAGCGATTGTGTTGGCGGAGAGGTTGAAATTGGCAAAGAGGGCAACATTTCCGGCAGGCATGCTAAAACTAATCGTAGGATCAGTTAAAACGGTACCGGCAGGAATACCTGTTCCGGACCAGTTAACGAATAAGAAACCAGGATTAGCTGTAGTAGTAACACTTACAGCCTGGCCAACGGTGTAGGTCGGGGTTGTAGCTGTAAAAGTACCACCATTTGCCGGGTTGGCTGAAACACCCAAGGTATAAGGAATAGCGGTGAATTTAGCCATAAGGGTAACCGCATTGCACGGCATGGTAAATACAGCAGGATTTCCTGTTGGAGCAGTGATCCCTGTTGCTTCCCATCCGCTGAACGTATAGCCTGGCAGAACGGTAGCAGTAACGGTTACGCTTTCGCCAACCTTCTTGCTCTGGTTTGCAGGGGCAACTGAACCACCCGTTTGGGCTGTAGCAGTTACTGCATAGTTGATAGGGGTGTAGTTGGCCTGTAATGTGACATTGCTGGCTGGCATGAGGAATGAAATTGGGTTAGCATTCAGATCAGTACCAGCTGGAATGTTTGCACCGCTCCAGTTAAGGAATGTATAACCACAGTTTACTGTTGCAGTAACACTCACCGGTTTGGTAACCGTTGTCGTTTGAAGAACCGGACTTACGGTACCTGCAGGTGGTACAAAGGCTTGTACGGAAGCAGTTACATCGTAACGGATGGTATCAAATACTGCAGTGAACTTAACGTTACCTGAAATGGTATAGTTAAACTGAGGGATGGTGATGATAATGTTGCAAGCCTCATCTCTCCAGTGTTTGAAGTTATAACCGGCTGCAGGAGTTGCAAGCAGCGTGATTTCAGTTCCGTTAATATATGGCCCTGGACCCGGAACGATAACAGCAGCGGTACCGCCACGTTGTTCACCGTAACAGGCTCCGAGACGTACATCAAGCGTTACATTGTACAATGCATCCCTGAATTGTGCATAGATGGTTTCATTGTGTGCAACAGGCACCCAGGAGAAATTCTGAGTAACCGGCGAACCGAGCACGTCGAGAACAGGCAATGTTCCGGCTAAATCATAAGTCCATTTTACAAACTCATAATGTGCCGCAGCAGTAGCCGTGCAATAGATTGGTGCATCTTCCACGTTGAAATATTCTATCACCGGGTTTGAACTGTTATGCCCGTTCAGGGTAACAGTACCATGATCAAAAGCAGCATAAGCGGTTAAATGATAGGTATCCAGCTTATAGTGGGCTACCGCATCTTTATCGCCATTGATATTTACCTGGATTGCACTGGTGTTGCCGGCAGGATTGTTGTTCACTGTCCAGTAATCAAATACCCTACCGTCATTCAGGTTGGCATCGGTCTGGTCTACATTAACCACAACGGTTTGCACATAGGTTCCTGCGCCATAAGTGTTGGCAGCAGCAACAGGACTTGAACTTGTTGTCAAAACAAATTTCGGGAATGCCGGGAATGTTTGTTCCCTGAAAATTCCGTAAACAACAATATTCTCATTCTGGGCTGGTACAGTATAGTTAAAGGTAGGAAGACCATTCAAGTTGATCTGGCGACCTGTAAGGATACAGTTGTTTGAGGACTCCAGGGTGTTTTGTCCGCTCAGGGTGCCAACCATGAAGTTTACAAACTCAAAACCTGGGGAAGCAGCAGCGGTAAGGCTGATCACTTCGCCGGTATGGTATGGGCCTGTTCCGGTGTTGTCGAAAATTGTTCCGCCGTCAGTTGTGGTGACAGGACAGGTTTCCTGGCTTGGGCCACGCAGATAGGTACGTACAATTGCGGTAAACGGATGCTCAATGAGCTGGAAGTTCGCTGTCAAAGTAACAGCATTGCCCGGCATATTGAAAGTTACCACAGGATTGTTTTGTTGTGGAACGGTAAGTGTAATCCCGGTTGCCGTCCAGTTTACAAACTGATATCCGACCATTGCCGTTGCAGTAAATGTATGCGTGGAGGTAATTCCGGAGATTGCATTGTGTTGCCAGAACGGGTATGTTCCGACAGGTGGATCGGTAACGCCCCCATCGGCTGGAGCAACAGCTACAACACATGGGTATGTAGGCTGATCAGGAACAAAGAATGCCTTGATGCTGCGTGCACGGGTAACCTCAACCAGGACATAAGGATTTGCAGTGCTGGTACCATAGATACCAGGGTTTGTCAAATCTTCCCAGTGGTCAAACCTGAAGTTTGCAACAGGAGTAGCGGTAAGCGCAAGGCCTGTTGTAAAGTGCTGGAATGTTCCGGTGGTGGTTCCTGCAGAAGCATCGTTCACGAATTTGTTCAACGTTGTTGTAGCAGCAACCGGCGTTCCGGTAACACTTCCCAGTTTGCTCAGTGAAAAACCGGAGTTTGGCTGGGCAGTGATCACATATTCCCTCAGGCCAATGTTGGCTACAAGGTCAAGTGATTGAGCTGCACAGTTGTTGTCCATGGGGATATAAGTCCACTCAGACCTGTCAGGATAAAGCGGGTTGGCCGGTAATGGCATCACATACGGGTTGTTCCAGCTCTTCACTTCGTAGCCCGGTATCGGGTATACGGTCAGGTGAATCGTAGTAAAATGTGTAAAGTCATCGCCAATGACGAGCACCGGTGGAGTGACATTGGGGTTCGTAATCAGGTGAATAACCTGGTTGTTGACATTGGTGGCATCAATTGCGATGGTTCCATTGGTGGTCGGAGAAGTTGTTGCGGTAACATGGTAGGTTTTCACCTTCATATCGGCACGCAACCTGTAGTTCTGATCCATGTTGATCAGGTAGATCGTATCGTTGGTGCTGTATGGGCTCCAGGTGGTATCTGGCAGATTCTGCCTGAACCATTGTACGAATTCATAACCACAATTTGCATAAGCGATCAGTTTGATCGGAGCATTGTACTTCATCCGGTAAGTCCCAAATGGAAGGCTTATGTTGTTATAAGTATAGTTTTCAACAGAAGCTTCCAGAATATCCTGGGAACTGCTGATGGCCTGAATGCTGACATTGCCTCTGCCCTGTGGGTAGTGGGTCAGCCATACTTTTGGGGTGAATGCGGCAAATGTCGCACTGACCGTATAGGTATTACCATCAACAATCTGGTTTCCGGTTAACTGGAATTTCAGGGACCCTGTTTTTGCAAGGTTCATATTCCATGGGTCACCAGCCTGTGCAACCGTTTGGGTGACAATATTCACGCCAGCCGGTATCCCGGTCCAACCTGTGAAATAATAACCTGGTGCCGGTGTAGCCGTCATTTCTACAAAGGTTCCGTGGTTGCGTGCTGAAGCGCTGCCGCCGGCAATAGTACCGTTTGCAGGGGTTCCGTTGACAACATAGTAAGATTTAAGAGTAAAGTAAGCGGCGAAGTTAACCGGGGTTACGTTGCATGTTTTGGCAACTTCAGCACCTGTAACTGAAAATGAGGTAGCGTTGGTAATGCCGGTAGTAACGCCTAAATCGGTTTTACGCCAGGGATAATTCGCAGGAGTGACAGATGTTACCCATTTGTATCCTTCTGAAGGAACAGCAATAAGGGTATTGCTTCCCCAAAGCAGGTTCGTGTTGACCGTTACAGGAGAAGTTTGAACCGCGATCACATCCGTACCATTGAGGGTAATTACGTTGTGGGTCGGGCCTGCGGTAACCGGGTAATCAATAGCGCCGTTTGAGGTAATGGAAACAGGAACGCTGCCGGTAGTTGTCCAGGTCCAGCCGACTTCGATTCCATCGGGGTTGTTAACCACGACCGGACCGGTAGCCAGTAAATTGACTCCGGTAACCATGTCGGTAAATCCGAATTCGCTGTCTTCACCCTTCAGCATGAGTACGCGGTACTGGCTGTAATAGGTAAGCGGCTGGGCCGGGGTGATGGTGATGATTTTGGGGGCACCGACAACATCCACCGAAGCGGTGATTGCCTGGGTTACCCATACACCTGATCCCGGAACTGCTTTCTGCAGCATGAATTTATGCGTAGGATCGGCACCGATCGTCGTACCGTTGCGGTATTTTACAGCATTCACAAAATCAACTTTGATGATATCGCAAACAGGTACAGTCTCTCCTTTTGGGTATAGTAAAGGAATCTGGGTCCTGGTATTGAAGATGATCTTATCATCCTTCACAAAAGCGCTTGGAGTGGCCGGGTTTGGAGGAGTGCCATCGAGTGACCAGGCAACGAGTCCGCCGCCATCGATCAGTTTGTTGTACAGGCCGAAAAATCTGACCCTGTATGAACTGTCGATTTTCAACGGGCTGCCTGTTGTGTTGATGGTAACTTCATTGTTTGCATAAACAGGTGTGAATGGAATATGGCTCACCGGAGTCCAGCTTCCGCTTACAACGCGTTCAAATGCAATGTGATCGCCGATGCTTGACTGTGTAATCGGGTTGTTGTAAACATTGACGACTTCTTCGCTGAATTTGATTTTAAACACCTGGTTGAGCGGAACATCAACAATGGGAGGCTGTCCTGAACGACCAACGTTGTAAGTCGGGGTGAACATGGCATAGATGCGCTGCCAGATGTCTCCAACAGAAGGCACGAAAGGACCTGAAACCGGCTGATATCCGGTGTAAGGATTGGCAATTGAATAGTTAAGATAGTCACTGGCATGAGCACCGGCCGGGCTGGTAAGTGATAATCCGGTGATGGTCAGCGGTTTTGCAGTGCCAACACTTGCATTGTTGAAAGCAGCTGTTGCTGCTCCGAAAACCAGTGTTACCTGATCGGTGGAGATGATACCGGCAACGGTGGAAGATGTGCCGTTTAATTGTCCGCCTGTGTTCTGATCATTCAGGAGGGCAATCGGAATGGTGGCAAGTTCGTCAAAACGTTTGTGGCCAACCAGGTTCGGGAGGTACAACGGCTTTTGTGTGATGTTTCCTTTAAGACAGGGAACTTTCGCGCCGCCTACCCAGTAACCAACAAGCATATAATTGCCGGCATGGGCTCCGCTAAGGGTAAAGGTTGTATTGACATTGATGTCGGTGCCCACATTGATATTGAGGGTGCTGCCGCCGCATGAAGTAACGTACTGGCCGCTATTGGCAGTATAATTGATAACAACGGTTTCACCGGTTACAACAGCAGGCGAATTGGGGGGATCAGCAGCAGGGATAAAGCCGCCGGCGCCTGCAACGATGGTTGCGTTTGCGTTGGCATCGTATACTTTGCTCTGAACAGTAGCATTGCTTACTAAAATCTGACGTTTTGTAATGTTAGCCTGGCAGGTACCAGTCGTAGTAGGATTGCCTGATGCATCTACCAGTCTGTAATACTGGGCATCGGTTCCCGTAAGGGTCAATCCTGCGAAGGTAACGGTCTTGCCGTTTCCAACTTCTTTGGTGTCAAATTTGGGATATTCGCTGACGGTAGCGCCATTCCTGTTGGAAAAGCCGCCATTGTCAAGTGAACTCTGCCACTGGTATGATGGTGAAGTTCCGCCGCCGCCGCCGATGACATTATTATAGACAATGGCAACATCGGTTCTTGCTGTGCAGGAAGCGCTACCCTGAACGAGTGCACCGGGTTTGATTGCTCCGGTTGTACCGAAAGCATCTCTGTTTCCGTCGTATTGTTTGTTTTGTGCGGTAAAGGTGAGATCACCGGGATAGAGGTCTCTCCTGAAATTAGCGGTGATGACCATGTTGTGGGTAAAATCAAGCGTAAAGGTCATACCGGTTGATCCGGTTGGCACAAGCAAACCTGCATCGGCCCCTGACCATTGGTACCAGGAATACGGTCCAGCGGTTTGAACAGGTTCAACCCGGATGGTGATCCGCTGCTGGTCATTGAAAGTCTGCGTGATCAAGGTTGTGGCACGATCGCCAACGAAGACATTCTCGAGGGTGGTTCCTTCATTGAGGATCACCTTTTGTCCGCAACCTGTAATACCCAGCGACAAAGTATACGTTGTTTGACTGGATGCGATATAAGACATCATCATCAGCACAAGCAAAAACACTGAAAACAGCGCTCCTGAACGATGTAGTTTCTTAGGTCTGTAAATTGTTTCCATAAATAATAAATAAGTGTTAGTGAATAATTGATTTATTAGTATATAAGACGAATTGGGTTTCTTTATAATATGGTGTAAGTGTGATCCAGGCGGCGCTGGGCTGTCTGGAACTGGCAAGTTCAAGTATTTCTTCTCCATATGCAATCAATTTGGTTAATACTTCCATTGTTAAATATTTTGCAAAGATGCAAAAAAAAATTAAATGCAAATCATATAATAACAAATGGGTACAGCGTACCTCGGTAAAGAGCCGTTGAAGGCTGCATTACTATGAATTTTCGTATCCTATGGACCCATTATCAACTGATTTGCCGCGTGATTACTAAGATTCGGAAGATATGTGCATCATTGCAGTGATAAAAAGCTTAATGAATTTTTTTTGGCTTTCGTGATGTGTAAGAAATTGAATAACCAAAATTTTCGTTTTTTATTGTTGTTATTTATTTCACGCTGTGTTTAAAATCTTTATTCCGGCTTCCCGTAATTCCTCCGTTTTATCAGTCCATGGTTCGATCGCCGCTAATTTTGGTAGCAAATGTAATGTATTTATACGCAAATATCAGTGAAAAGATACAATTTTTTAACAATTTTTATAACAATATTGATTCTGAGCTTTTTAGCATTTTTTTTTTTTATTTTTCCACCTGATTTTATCCCAACCCGGCCATTCTAAAACCCCTTGCAGCGTGCAACTGGCATCATTTTCAGCATAAAATCCACTTCATTTATCGATCCACATCGCTCCCGAAACGGTCTTTCAGGCACCCCGGCAGGTCATTTTGGCCTCCTTTTTATCCCCATTGTTATCAACTTTTCTCTGTTTTGGCGTGCAATCACTTACCCTGATAAAAGCGATAAAAATAAGCCGTAACCGGATTGTTTTATCACCAATCAAACTACAAATATAAAAAAGTTATTAACAATTCAGGGGAAATCTTTTGGCAAAAATTCTGGCTGATCTTCTTCAGGGGAAACGGGTGTTCCCGAACCGGTTTTTGCACCTCACCCTGACCCTCTCCTCAAGGAGAGGAAATTCCCCTTCTCCTTGAAGGAGAAGGGGTTAGGGGATGAGGCATCCCACTGCCTACATCACAATCACATAAAACCTTTCCAGGATCACGTACACGGAGTAAACCAGGGTGGTCAAACCGATCACCAAAGCCAGCCAGGGGATGGCTTTAGGCAGGAACATTTCTTCGGGGGAAGTAGCGATGCGGGCCTGTTTTGGATGTACTTTAACAACTGCTTTCTTTTTTGAGGATGTACCAAAGGCTTTTTGAACAAACCCCAGGGTGGCCGCGTAAACGAAAAGCAGGAACAACAAGGGGCCCAGCGCAATGAAGTAACGCCCCTGCACGGCAATGATCAGGTTGCTCCCGACCGGATTGCAATAAAGGTACATTGCAGTTTCAACCAGCACATAACAGGCTGCAAACACCGCAAAGAAAACGACTTTCCTTAAAAAGCCGATGCGAATCCCGCGGGTCGGTGAAAAAACGGAAACAAAAAGCAGTAGGAAAAGGTAAAGGAGGGCTAAAAAAGTGGGCAGGGGAGCGTCCACAAATCCGAACAATCCTACAAAACTCACCACATACAGGCCAATGGAATGAAAAAAAGTATTGAACATGATCCCGGCGTACCTGAATGGGTCATCAAGGATGTATTGCTTCTGTGCCGTGGCATTGACCGGGTTTTCTTCAGCGGCCGTGCTTTTCTGACCAGCAGTGTCGTTCTTAGACGGCCTGGCCGGTTGACCATTCACGGCAGCGGGAACGGGTTGATCGGCCTTCGCCGGGGCGGATGACACGGTGTGGGGCAGCAGCGGCAGGGATGCCGCCAGGGGATTCCTGAGCGCAAAGGTGCTTTGCGGAATTGTTTCTTCGGCGGGAAAAACGGCTACGGTTTTGGCAGCCGGGCTGGTTGAAGCAAGCATTTGCTCAAGCAACAGGCGCCCCGGGCTCCCTAACTGCGAAACAATGACCACCACCGAAACCAGGCCGGCAAAAACCAGCAGGAATTTCTTCCGGCTCCCGATTTTTGCAACCGGGATGATCAGATACGCGAAGGCAATCATAAAATAGGGCGGTTTGCCTGCTGCCAGGAGGCCGGAAAGCAGGAAAAGGATGACCAGTTCCCGTGTACCGATTCTCTTTTCGGCGTTAAAGGCATCATTCAGCAGGGTGGCGATGAGCAGGAACGAAAGGCCGATGGTCACCGCATCATACGAAAGGGAGGCAAACTGGTACAAGGTCATCGGCATGATGCCCAGCAGAAAGAACAGCCACTTGAGCACCGGGGTTGTCCTGATGGCAAGGAAAACAAGGAACAGGGAGACAATCAGGTTAAATAGCCTTCCAAGGTAGAAAAGCCAGAAAGGGTTCAGCTGAAATATTTTGCCGGCAAAGATCCCGAGGGCCTGCGGCAGGTAAGGGATCGTGTAGGTCGGGGCATCTACATGTACACGGACCGAGGGATTAAGTTTTATATTTGCCAATGCCAGGATCTCTTCCCGGGTAGTCTTTTCGTGGGTATTGAACTTCATCCGGTCGCAAATGGAGGAAAGTTCAACCAGTGACTTGGGAATATGGGAATTGGAATTAAAAAAGTTGAATTCGGCGATCTGGTATGAACGGAAAAAATGGGCCGGCTCATCAGGCACCAAGAATGGCGGCGTAATGACCAGCATCAGCATGCCGAAGGTGAGTGAGATCCCCAAAAACGCGTATTCAGGCATGACATGCGACCTGCGAATGTAGGAACCAACCTGCCTGCTGAAAAACAACAGCAGGGCGACAGCAAGCACCAGGATGTACAAAACGATTTGCAGGAATGAAAAATAGCAGGTGTCGGATTCGAAGGTCCTGGCACCGATGCTCCCGGTAAAATTGACAAGCGATTGCTGCTTTTCAAATGACTGTACGATGTCGTCGTTCACGATCGAAACGACATACAGCTTCCCCAGTTTGCTGTTTTCCTTCCTGGCCAGGCCAACGTAACTTCCCTGGTCGCCATTGATGGAATGGATACAGGCATAGATCTTTTTCCCTTTCCCGATATCGAAGTTTTTCCCGAACGGAAACTGAAAATAAAGCGCTTCTCCAAAATCGGTGGAGGAAAACCGTTTGGTAAAAAGGATCCGGTGCTGTTCATCCAGCAGCAGAAATACATTATCGTTGGGATAGGTGTTTGGCAATTTGGCCATGTAGATATCCATCCTGTTGATGTATCTTTTCTGCATGGTGATCTCCTGGACAAAGAGGAACCCCTTCAGCACCGCACCATATTCAACGCCGTGGCTCAGTTCAACCTGTTGGGCCGGAAGGAAAAAAAGACGGGATTTATAACCTGCAATAAAGAAGACGGAAACGACCAGGAAGGCAACGGCGGCAATTGTAGTTATGTGTTTTTTCATGCATTTAAGATTTTGCCGCTTTTTTATTGAATGTGCAGGGGCTGATGATACTTTTTTCAACCACAAAGGGCACAATGATTTTCACAATGTGCACCCTGTTTCCCTTTGCGGACATTGTGCTTTCTTTGTGTCATTGTGGTTAGATTTTATTTCAATAATCAAAAGAAAACAATCACTCGGTTTTTTTTATGATCAGCTTGTCAATCCTGTTTCCGTCAAGATCGACAATTTCAAATTCAAAATCTTTCCAGTTGAATTTCTCCCCCGGTTTCGGAATATGTTTCAGGATACTCATGGCCAGGCCGGCCAGCGTATCAAATTTGATCTTGTTTTTATCAAATCCCTGGATGTTGAACTCATAGGCAAATTCGTAAAACGACATCTGTCCATCTGCCAGCCATGAACCATCGTCGCGCAGATTGATCTGCGGCTCATCGGGGTTGGGTTCATTGAAATCGCCTACCAGCGCCTCCAGGATGTCATTCAGGGTAACCATCCCAACCGTTGATCCGTACTCATCCACGACAAGTCCGTAGTGAATTTTATTTTGCTTGAAGATTTCAAGCGTTTCGTAGGCGGTGAGGGTTTCATGAACAAACTGCGCGGGTTTGATCTGGTTTTTAATGCTGAAATCGGCATCGCAGATGTTTTCAAGAAAAAGGTCCTTGATGAAGATCACTCCCAGAACATTGTCCAGGTCATCCTCACATACGGGGTAGACGGAATGCAGTTCCGCCCGTATTTTACTTTGAATCACCTCCGGGGTGTCGTGAATATCGAGCCATTCAAGATCGGAATGATGCGTCATCAGGGAGGAGACCTTCCGGTCGCCGAGGTGAAAAACGCGTTCGACGATGTCCTGTTCGATCTCCTGCACCTCCCCGTCTTCGGCACCCTCCTGCACCATCGCCTTGATCTCTTCTTCGGTCACCTTTGATTCAGGAGATGCCTTGATGCGAAGCAGCCAGAGGATCCCGTCCCCGGCTTTTGAAAGAATGAAAGTGAAAGGGTAAACGGCATTGGTAATAAACAGCAGGGGCCTCACCGTCGCTTTTGCAATCTTTTCGGCGTTGATCAAACCGATCCGCTTGGGGACCAGCTCGCCGATCAGCATCGAAACAAAGGTAACGATCACGACCACGAGGGTCAGGGCCACGGAATGGCTCAGGGCAGGGCTTATTCCTGCATTAATCAGCAGGATTTCCATGCCATGCGCGATTTCGTCGCTTGAATAAACCCCGGTAAGGATACCGATCAGGGTGATCCCGATCTGCATGGTGGATAAAATCCTGGACGGGGCATTGGCATTGTCGAGCGCCAGCTGCGCCAGTTTGTCGCCGCGGCGGGCATCCAGTTCTAGTTTTGATTTTCGCGCAGACACAAGCGAAATTTCAGCCATCACAAAGCCCCCGTTGATAAGGAACAGGATTAAAAGAATGATCACAGCTGATAACATTTTTCAATATTTTGCGCAAAGATACAACGAAAAAAGAAAGTAAGACGTGGAACGTGAGACGTAAGACGTGCGAGGTGAGACGCGAGAAGTGGACACAAGGCGCTGGAGGTGGGAAAAGGAGCGCATTTCACCTTAGGCAGGCGCATAAAAAGGAGTACTTCATGATGGTCTTTTTACGACGTGTGTATATCAATATCATAACAGATTTCTGGTTAAATGACCGCCGGATGAAAAATAAAATATTTCATTTGAATTTTCTTCCGGATGGCGTATATTTGCCATCGCTTAAACCTGCTCAGGTTTCCACTGCCCGTAAACTGATCATCAGGAATCAACACCCTTGAAAAAAGTTGTTGTCATCTCGGTTCTATTCGTCTTCCTGGTTAACACCATGGGTTATTACGTTGTATTCAAATGCAACCAATACCTGATAAAAAAGGAGATGTTCACCCGGATCAGGGAGGGTATTTTCCATCCAAGCATTGTACTCCTGAAAATTTCACACCCTGAGAACGAAGTCCAGTTCCACCGCCTTGATAAAAACGAGTTTGCCTTCCGGGGAAAACTCTACGACATCGTTGTGGAGCACAAGAGTGGAGACACCACGTTTTTTTATTGCCTTCATGATAAAAAAGAAGAATCCCTGCTTGCCGATTTTACGCTTTTTCTCAGGCGCAGCGGGGGTCCGGGTTCATCAGACAAAGAGAATCCCCTGCATGCCCTGCTGCACAACCTGATATCGCAGGCCCTCATCCAAAATCCGGTGTTGCCTTTGCACGGCCAGGGAATTACTTTTATTTTTCCGGTATCTCAAACACCGATTATCCCGGTTTACCTGGTTCATTTCGCACCTCCCCCCAAAACAGCCTGATTTCATTGATATTTTTATTTTCATCTGCCGTGAATTCTTTTTCACAGGCAGGAATATTTCATTAATTCAAAAAAATCAGGTTATGAAACCAATATACATTGCTTTTTTAATTTTACTTCTCTTTGCTTCCCCTGCTATCAGCCAGGAAAAACAACAATCATCCAGGGCATCCAGGGACACCACTGCCATCAGGAATCTCAACGAGGTTGTGATCAGCGCCTTAAGGATCAACATCCCGCTGCGGCAAATTCCGGCAGCCATCTCGGTAGTTTCCGGGGACCAATTGAATGCGATGTCAAAAACAATTGCCGCGGACGACGCGCTGAGACTTGTTCCGGGAGTGAGAATCGACAACGGAACCGGCGGATCGCGGGTTCATGTGTATATCCGTGGCCAGGGCGTTTTGACTGAAAGCGGATTCCGCGGGATCGGGGTTTTAATTGATGGCATTTCCATCAACAGCCCGGGCGGTTTTGCGCCCGATTTATACGATGTTGACTGGGAAACCGTAAACAATGTTGAAGTTGTCAAAGGACTTGCAGCATCCCTGTATGGCACAAGCGCTACCGGCGGACTCATCAACATCACGACCAAAGATGGCGGAAATAAGCCCGTTAACAGTTCGTTGTACGCCTCGGCTGGTTCAAACGGCTTCTGGAAAATCCTTGGCCAGGTTGACGGAACGCAGGGAAATGTCAATTACAGGATATCCTACTCTCATATGCAGAGCCATGGTTATCGCATCCACCAGGCATACATGGCCGACAACCTGAGTGAAAAGCTCACCTGGACGCCTTCAAATAAAATAAAAGTCACCCAGTTGCTCACCTATACAAGTTATTTCAACCAAAATTCCGAAGGGATCAATTTAAGCCGCTATGACACCGTTGGCCACACAGCTGCGAATACGGATGCCATCCGCTATAACGAGTTTCATAAAACCCAGCGGCTGACAGGCGCCACGATCGTTAAATATGATTTTGCGAAAAACCAGGACATCACGGTCAAGGGATTTATCCGGTTCAACAATTACCAGGAGACCTCCAACAACGGGGATGATTACAAACCCTCAGTAAATCCGGGTATTACTGCACAGTACAATCTTCACTTTGGCAAAGAAAGCCTGTTTAACCACATCAGCCTGGGTGTAGATTACCAGTCCATGAAAATGACAGAGCACAATTTTGCAGTTCCCGACGGAGATCATATAAACAACAACAGGGTTGACGACTACTGGAGCGAGGAGGTTTTCGATCTGAATACCCTGCTGATCAACCAGATCATCCGCCAGAGAAGTACCGGGTTGTTTTTAATTGACAAACTGGATATCGCCAAAAAACTCTATGCCCTCGTCAATCTCCGGTATGATTATGTATACAACCAGCTGGATTCTTCAACAGTGAGTGATCACAAAACCTTCAATAAACCAACCTTTCGCATCGGCCTGGCCTATGACCTTGCCAAAGCTGCCAACATCTATGCCAGCTTCGGTTCAGGATTCCTTGTCCCTACCGAGGATGAGCTGTATAATAATCCTGTTAAATATGGCGGTTTCAATTCCCTTATCGAACCCTCGACCTCCCTTGGCGGAGAACTGGGTGTGAGAGGGGAGATCGGAAAAACCTTTTATTACGACGTTACCGGTTTCAACATCAATGCCAAAAACGAATTCTACCGCTACAGCGTACCCGGAAGGGGCAACAACACCGCCTTTTTCGGCAACATGGGCGAAAGCAGGAGATGGGGTGTAGAAACCTACTTGTCCTATTCTCCGCTTGATTTTCTCAAATTCGATGTGGCTTACGCCTATTCCCACTTCCAGTACACCTCTCCCGACAGTGTGAACGGCCATTGGATCCCACAGTGTCCGGAACATATGCTGACGGCTGAAGCTGCTGTAAAGTTTCTTAAGAATTTCACCCTGACCATGAATGTGCAGTATCAATCCAAGTGGTACATCCAGGTTGATGACTCTATCTACCAACAGTATACTGAAAACGGCATCAAACGAAGCTCCTGCGAACGAACCGGCTTTACCGTGGCCAATGTGAACCTGAAATATGCATGGAAACTGGGAAACCTTGGAGGCGACATCAGTTTATTTTGCAAAAACCTGTTTGACGAGCAATATTTCGGGTTCACTGAACCGAACAATGGCCCCGATTACAACAGTTACCAGGCTGCTCCGGGCAGGGAGTTCTTTGTGAGTCTGCGGCTCCGGTTGTAAGAAAATTCATTCGTTTTTTGCTGACATCACAGGAAGAGCAAAAAACCAATTGCCAGTTTATAAAAGTCCTTAAAACATAAGGGACCATCCTGAATTCATGGACCAGCATCGCGCGCAGCGATCCTCATACAGCATGAATTTTTACGGATGGTCCCTTTTCTTTTCTGACATATCCAAATCCCGGGTTGAAAAATTTCAAAGTTCTGTTGCGTTCCTCTTTTTTTTGATTATCTTTACCTATTCCAATCACAGCACCCATTTCAGCCCGATGCGGGAACTTTTTCATCTTTATCCTGGTGTAAAAATTCATCCATAAAACAAAAACGATCATGAAAACAAAATGGATTATTTTAGGAATTGCCTTTGTTTCCTTTGCTTGCGGTTCAAACAATCAGAATGCCGGAAACGGGCAGAAGGGAATAACTGATTCGACTGTTAAATCTAAAGCCACAACAGTTAACACCCCAAAAATCAATACCGATTCACTCGTTCAGGTTATTGAAAAGGAAAGAGAAAGAATTGAAAGTAATTTGAAATCTTTTAAACAAAAAATTCTCCCGACAAAGGATCTCAGGGCTCAAATCAAACAGAAATGGTCAAAGATCGAATATTATACAGAAAATGATCAGATAGTGCGGATTATTACCCTTCCTTATGAAAAAATTGTACCCCGGACAGAAGAATTCTATTTCCAGAAAGGAATCCTGATCCTGGCCTTTATCAATGATGAAGGATTAAAGTACATCGGAAAGGAGGATAAGCGGGTCGGAAAGGCCTATTATTTTTCGGGAGATGCAGTTATCAAGGAAGATAACCGTACAAATGAAAAAGAAACCTCCATCAGAACTTCCGACGGAGAACGTCTTCTGCAGGAGGCAAAAGAATATCTTGAATTATTCCCTAAACATTAATTTTAGCTGATACGGATAAAACCGTCCCTTTGCAGCTCAATGAACGCTTGGATCCCCGATCCGCAGCAGGTTCTTGCTTCGGCCGAAGGGCCCTGACGGCAGAAAACAGAAAACACGGGGGACCCCGTCAGCGCAAACAGGAATGCTCCCGGTTTCCCGGGACGCAAAAGGCGAGCATTGCAAAACGAGCCATGGTGGGCTTTATTTGCTGATAATGAACACAAAACATGGTGTGGAAACGAAAATAATCGTACTTCTTCTATAATATTAGTATTATTTTTCCCTATCCGATTCGGTTTCAAATCTGGCTTTGGCCTTGTAGATAAAAAGTGCCCGGAGCTTATCCCAGAAATCGCCGCCCAGCACGAACAGGCTCGACAGGAACATCAGGTCTGATGCGACAATGATGATGTACCGGGCATGTAACCCAATTGGAAACAGGTGTGGCATGAATGAGATCATGTAATTCGGAAGGAATGGCAGCACAAAGAGAACCAACCCGATATTATATCGCAACGGGGTGATCTGGTGCGGCTTTGCCACCTTGTGATAAAAATAGTGCATCTGGTAATTGATCCAGGCATAAGATGGTTTACCAAGGATGGCAACACTCCCGATTTTCATCAGCGGAGCACTGATCCAGAAAACTCCCAGCACAAAACCCTTCCAGAACGATCCGGCAGTAAATTCGCGAAGTACCAGTCCGGTCGGCAGCATAAAAAAAGATGCGATGAAAACAACCAGCCCGATATAAAACCGGATGCCGGGATTCTCCGGGGCTTTCATCTCTGTTGGACGATGGATGAACATAGAATGGTTATTTTACTGCTTAAGGTTTTATAAAAAGAACATCCCCACCCCCGACACCGCCAGCATTGCTCCCGCAACCTCTTTAAACGTAACTTTTTCTTTGTAAAGTATCATGGATGGCGGAATAATTAGCACCGGGACAATCGCCATGATGGTCGAAGCGACTCCTGTATCGGCGTATTTGATCGAAATCAATGAAAATGAGACCCCAAGGAATGGCCCGAAAAAAGCCCCGAGCGACAGCTGCAGCATGGGTTTGCGCATGCTCAGCGCCCGGAATGCATGTTTCCAGAATCCCATGATGGTAAACAACAGTGCGAAACCGGCAATCCCTGCAATGACACGGATTTGCGTTGAGGCGAACGTATCATAGCCCCTCATTCCTACTTTGCTGAGCACCAGGCCAACTGCCTGACCGGCAGCACCCCCGAGACCAAGCAGGATGCCCCATAACGGATAGTTGAATTTGACCCTCCTGAACCCGCCATTGCTCTCTTGCGCTGTATGTCTTTTCAACACCACCAGCGCGATACCTGAAATCGTCAGGGTCATGCCGATCCAGCTTTTCCACGACAGGGTTTCCCCAAGGACCATCCAGCCTATCAGGGCGGTCATAGGCGGGGCAAGGGCCATCAGCAGCATGGAGATCCTCGCCCCGACAACAACAAAGGCCTGAAACAGGCACAGGTCGCCAAAAACGAACCCGATGAGTCCCGACAGGGTAAGGTACAACCATGCATGTGGTGTGGCATCCAGGGGTAAAAGTGATCCCCGGTAGAAAAAAACAAACAATGTCAGGAAACAAAAACCTGCCATCAACCGCAGGAGGTTGACCACCATGGAACCTATTTTGCGGCTGGCTGCTTCAAAGGCCAGGGCCGTGATGGTCCAGAAAACGGCGGTGAGCAGGGCGGCTATTTCGCCGGGATGGTGCATCAAAATATATTCCTCCTTTTTATCTTCCGGCAAGCCAGTCTTCAGGATTCTGAATCTCCTTGCCATGCCATAGTTCAAAATGCAACTCTGATTTCTGATCTCCTGAATTGGAATGAACCTTCCCGATTGTTTGTTTAACAGTAACCTCCTGTCCGTTGTGCACACTCACCTCCTCCAGATTCGAATAGACCGTAAGATAATCACCATGGCGGATGATCACCACGTTGTTGAGCCCGGCAAAGGTCATTACCCTGCTCACTTTCCCGCCAAAGACAGATTTTACAGGCGATCCGTTGTCGGTCATGATATCGATGCCATTGTTTTTCACTTTAACATGCTCCAGCACCGGATGGGCATGCTCCCCGAAACTGCCTGAAATAAACCCGCGGTCGCAGGGCCAGGGCAGCCTTCCGCGGTTTGCTGAAAAAGAAGAGGACAATTCCTTGACATTGTTGTTCCTTGTCTCCTTTTTTCGTTGTTGCTCCTCCGATGCTTTGATATCTTCGGCGATGAGTTTTTCAATTGCCTTTTCGAGTTGCTCTGCAGCCTGCTGCTTTGTTCGCAGTGTTGAAAGAAGTTTCTTTTCCTTTGATGAAAGTTCTTTCACGGCAATGGATTTCTCGGTTTTCTCGCGGTCAAGCTTTTGTTTTTCCGATTGTTTTGACTGGACCAGGTTCAGTTTTTCAACCCTGATCCCTTCCAGATCCCTGCGATGCGCATTGATCGCTTTCTGGGTCGATTCTATTTTTTCAGCCTGGGTCCGGCGGTAGGAAGCATATTGCTGATAATATTTCAGGCGTTGGTATGCCTGGTTGAAATCTCTCGCCGAAAAAATGAACATCAGCTTGCTGTGCCCGTTCATGGTTCGGTAGGCATAGTAGATCATCCGGGCATATTCATTCCTGAGGTTGTGAAGTTGTGCCGACATCCTGCCGATCTGAATGCTGTCGGCAATGATCGTCACCTGTACGTTTTCAAGTTCACGATTGATCGCATTGATCAGCGCTTCCCGGCTTTTGATCTGTTTTACCAGGATCTGCAGATTGTTCAGTGATGCCTGTTTGTTTTTCTGAGTCTTCTCCAGCAGTTCGGTGGTAAGGCGGATCTCCTCTTCCAGTTTCTGTTTTGTCCGCTGCAGTTTCTCCTTATCCCTGGTGGATTGAGGATTACCCGGAATCACCGACAGGAACAACATGATCACCAGCAACCATTTGGTATTCATGACTTTGCTGAATGATGGCGCCCATCTGATCATCGGGTATGAGTTGTTATTTGACCGGCTGATAACTGCCGGGAATTTTGAACGGAAATTGCAATGGAACATTGATGGTCATCTTTGAAAAATCAACAGCAACCCTGATGGTGTGGTCAGCCCAGATGATGTAGGTCATTTTTCTTGGGAACAACTGGTCCTCCATTTGTTCAAAAGAACCGTAGGTCGACTCCAGTTTGATGTTCTCACGGCGGATCTCCTTCACATCGGCATGGGTGATCTTGAAATTATCAGGATCGAGCCAGATGTTTTGAATAAATATTTTCAGGTTTTCCTGGCTGCTGCGCACAAACTTCTTCAATTTATGGCGTTCTCCGGTTGACAATTTGTATTCCCCATGATCGATGGAGGCCCTGAATTTCCCGTCTTCATAGAATTGAAGGTCGTTGCCAAGCAGGAATGCCTGCAGGAGGTCAAAGTCGATGTTGGTGTTGAGGAAACGGTTCACATATTCATAATCCCCGATGAAATAGGTATCGTTAAGCCTGTTGATCATCTTCACCGAATCCTGGGAGATCATCAGTCGCACCGCTTCAATACCAAGCATGGGGGTCAGCGAAATCCATATCAGGCTGTCTTCCCGGATGCGTATCTGTCCGTTGAATGAGTTTTTCTTGCCATTGTTCGAATAGTCGGCCGAAAACTTTGCCGAAAGCCAGGTGTATTTCAACTCCTTCTCCTTGAGTTTTGAAAATAAATAATCGGCACCCTCTTCTTTAATGGGTGCTTTCATTATTTTTCTGGCCGGGCTGCAGGATCCAAGCAAAAGAAGCAGTGCCGGCAGCAAAAAACCAAACCGGCGGAGTTTGGAGTAGTAAAACATCATGAATTATTGGTAGTATTTTTTTTCATTGATCTTTTTTTCGAGGAGTTCTGAACCTGGTCCTTTTTGCCTGGCCTTCGTCCAATATTCGAGCGCACTTGCCTGATCGCCGAGCTTGTACATTACATCACCATAATGCTCCAGCACCTCTGCGCTCGGTTCTTCCGTGCTTTTTACCGCTTTTAAAATCCATTCGGCGGCATCCTTGTATTTCCCCTGTTTGAAAAGCACCCATCCGTAGGTATCCTGGAAAGAAGCATTGTCCGGTTCAAGGGAGATGGCTTTTTTTGCCATCATTTCCGCCTTTTCAAGTTCAGTGCCGGCGAGGGAAAGATAGTATGCATAATTGTTCAGCACGTAACCGTTGTCATCTTTAAGTTTTATAGAGCGATCGAATGCAGTGAATGCTTCCGTATCGTTTTTCATGGCGTGCAAGGCATCGCCCTGGTACATGTAAAACTGGGCCAGGAGCTCGTTGTTGTCAACCACCAGGTTGGCCCCTGAGGCCAGTGATTTCAAGGCTTCCCTGTTATCCTTCAGCTGAAGGCACGCCAGCCCGTTAAAAAGAAAAGGCATGGGCTGGTCAGGGAACAGTTCCATTGCCTTTGTGCTGTAAATACGCAGGTGATCATATTCACTCAACTGGAGGTCGAGCTGAAGAACCTGTTCCCAAACAGCATACCGGCTGCTGTCGAGCGACAGGACTTTTAAAAACGCCTCCCTGGCCTCCTTCATCTTTTTATCCTGTACCAGCAAATCGCCGTAAATCGAAAAAACCTTGGCATCTTTCGGATGGGTATCGATCAGGATTTTGGATAAAATAAATGCCTGGTCTTTGAGATCATTGTAAATCTGGTTTACCGTGTAGAACGAGAGAAGGATATTCACTTTGGTGTCAACATCAAGGTTGGGGTTGGCAAAACCCAGTTTCAGTTCTTCGAACGCTTTTTCCTTGTTCCCTGCCTTGCGGTAATAATCGGCCATCGACATATGGATGTAAGCATTTTCAGGATCCATCACCGAAATTTTCCGGTAGGTCTCCAGGGCCTTATCCTGCATGTTGTTGGCCATATAAAATTCCGCAAGAATTGAATAATACCTTGGTTCGTCGGGGAATGCCGCGATCAGGTTCTGAATCTCGCGCTCTGCGCTTTTCATGTCGTTGAGGTGCAGGTAGATTTTCTGTTTTTGAATGGAGATATCCTCCGATATTCCGGCATTTTCCTCAATGCGGTTATAGATTTTAATGGCCTCCGGAAATTTCTCTATCTGCAGGTTCAGGGCTGCAAGCTGGTACAGGTAGTCAAGGTTTTCAGGTTTTTTTGCGATAATTTTTTCATAAATGTCAATGGCCTCGCCGATTTGGGAAGTGCCCTGGCACAGTTCGGCCAGGAAAAGCGAGTACCAGATATTGTCCGGGTCAAGTTTGCATGCTTCACGGCATAATTTGACCGCCTCTTCGTAGTTTTTTTGTTCCGCTTCCAGCCTGGAAAGCTCAAAATAGCCCACCGGATCATCGGGGTAATGGTTGACGTATTGACGGAACAAATCCTCCGCCCCCTTGCTGTTTCCAATGATCGCCTCTTTTTTTGCATCGATCAGCATGCCGGGATTACCTATCTTTAACATTGCCGCCGCCGACTGATCTTTTTTCGACTTTTTCTTCTCCGCCTTGTGGTCATCCGGCTTGCTGAATCCTACAATGCCGGCAATATCCGTATTCCCCCTGGAATGGAACTGAAAACCAAGCAAAAATGATATGACGATGATAATGATTTTTCCCCTCATTTGTAATTCGTAAATCGTAATTATGTTATCCCTGTATGCCCGAATCCCCCGGCCCCGCGCGCAGTGCCGGCAAGTTCGTCCACCTCCACCCATTCGGCCTGCTCATGTGCGGCAATGATCATCTGGGCAATTCGTTCGCCATCGCTGACAAGAAACTCCTCATTGGAGAGGTTTACCAGGATGACTTTAATTTCTCCGCGGTAATCGGCATCAATGGTACCCGGCGTATTCAGCAGCGTGATCCCTTTGCTGAAGGCCAACCCGCTGCGTGGCCTGATCTGCGCCTCAAATCCTATCGGGATCTCCACAAACAACCCTGTTGGTACAAGAATCCGTTCAAGCGGCTTTAGCATGATGCCGGCATCAAGGTTTGCACGCAGGTCCATGCCTGCCGAAGCAATTGTTTCGTAAGCAGGCAATGGGTGTTTGGAGTGGTTGACAATCCTGATCTTCATAACAATAAGCAAGGGGGCAAAGGTAATAAAAAACTTGACTCATCAGGCTGCCGCGAGCCTTGGCCTTTCAACAAGATAGGCAATGCCTGCAAAAACAACCAGCAACAGTGTATGGAACATAAGCCGCAGGAATAAACTGCCCGGCACTGCATAAATACTGATTGCATACAACAGGAGTGCCAAACCGAGATAACCAAAGAATTTGCCCAGGTTGTAATTCACTGGGAAATAACGCTGTCCGACCAGGTATGAAATAACCATCATTCCACAGTAACAAATGAAGGTTGCCCAGGCAGAGCCCATATATCCGTGGATGAGATGATCAGCGCCAAGCGGGATCCACCAGAAATTAAGGGCCAGGGTGATCATTGCGCCAATCAATGAAATCCAGGCTCCCCAGATGGTCTTCGAAGTAAGCTTATACCAGATCGAAAGGTTGTAATAAACCCCCAGGAAAAGATTTGCCAGCATCAGAACAGGGATCACACCCTTTCCTTCCCAGTAATTTTTCCCGATGAGGTAACGCATGATAAAATCGTCGAGATAGACCATCGTTGCCAGGAAGATGAATGAAACCACCACAATGAAATAGTCCATGATCCGTGCATACAGTATTTTTGAATCTTTTTCTTTGGCAGCTGCGAAAAAGAATGGTTCGGCAGCATATTTGTAAGCCTGGATGAAGATGGTCATCAGGATAGAAATCTTGTAACAGGCACTGTAGATGCCAACCTGGTAGGCGGCAATGCCCTCTGGAAGCAGGTACCTGAGCAGTAAACGGTCGAATGTTTCATTTACAATGCCCGCCATCCCTGCAAACAACAAAGGAAATGCAAAGATCAGCATCGTTTTCAGCAGTTTTGGGTCCAGTTTCCACCGCATCCCGGTAAACTGCGGAATTAACAGCAACAGGGTCACGGCGCTGGCAATCAGGTTGGCGATAAATATGTATTCAATGCCCCAATCCTGCCGGTATACCAGGTGAATCATCCCGTTCAGGAGGGTCCATGACTCATGTTGGTGGACAAAGGGACAAAAAAGAAGAAAAAACAGGTTCAACCCGATGTTGACCGCGATGTTGGCTATGTTGATCGCCGCAAACTTCAGCGCTTTGTTCTGTGACCTGAGGCGCGCGAAAGGAATTTTTGAAAGCACATCAAGCCCCAGCATCCAGGCAAACCACAGCACATATTCGGGATGGTCGGCATAGTCTATCCATCCGGCAATGGATTGTGCAAAAACAGAAGCAAGGAAAAGGAAAACCAACGTCGAGAAAATCAGGGAGATCATCCCTGTACTGAAAACCTTCTCTTTGTTTGATTCGCTTTCATTAAACCGGAAAAAAGCCGTTTCCATGCCATAGGTCAGGACAACAATCAGGAAGGCAGCATAGGCGTAAAAAACATTGACCGTTCCATATTCACCTGGCAGAAACACCCGGGTATAAAGCCATACAAGCAAGTATCCCAGCACACGCCCGAGAACACTTGATAGTCCATAGACAGCCGTTTGCCCCGCGAGTTTTTTCAGTGGATTCATTGGAACAAAGATATTTGTTTTTTGCATTGTTTGCATGGTCTTCATTGTTTGCATTGTTGGCATTATGATTAATTTTGTCCCCATGCCCAAAAATAAATTTTACGTTGTCTGGCAAGGCAAAAAGCCGGGAATTTACAACAGTTGGAGCGACTGCAAAAAGCAGGTTGACGGCATTGCCGGCGCCATGTACAAAGGATTTCCGACACTTGACCTGGCAAAAAGCGCTTTGAACGACGACCCGCGGAAATACATGACCAAAGGATTGAATGCTCCTAAAAAAGTGGTCTGTTCAAATCCATTGATCGGGAACCCTGTTGCCGACAGCATCAGCGCGGATGCAGCCTGTGCCGGAAACCCCGGGATATTGGAATACCGCGGTGTGGATACAAAATCCGGCGCCGAACTTTTCCGCATGGGTCCATTCCCGGAGGGAACGGTCAACCTGGGTGAATTCCTGGGCATTGTTCATGCATTGGCTTACCTGAAGCAACGGAATTGCGACTGGCCGGTATATTCCGATTCGCGCACGGCCATTGCCTGGGTGAAAAAAAAAGCCATCAACACCAACCTGGTTGTGTCTCCAAAAAACAAACAGCTTTTCGAACTGGTCGAAAGGGCTTTGAAATGGCTCCGTGAAAACAAATGGCCGAATAAAATCCTGAAATGGGAAACTGAATACTGGGGGGAGATCCCGGCCGATTTCGGGAGAAAATGATCAGGGCAGCGTGGCATAGAACGCATCCACAATGTGGTTGATGGTTTCCCCCTCCTGCTTCACTAAAATGCTGATGATGTCAAACCGCACTTCACCATATTGCCGCTTATAGTTCACATAGGCGTTGGCAGCGCGAACCAGGATCCGTTGTTTACTCTTCGTTACAGATGCTTCAGGTTCTGCCCGGGCATTTGAAGTGCGGGTTTTCACCTCCACGATCACCACAAAATTGCCGTCACGGGCAATGATATCGATCTCCTCCTTGCCAAACCTCCAGTTCCGTTCCAGGATGCGATAGCCTTTTCCCTCCAGGTGGGCCACAGCGATCGCCTCACCGGCCTTGCCCAATTCGATGTGGTCTTTCATGTGGCGTCAGGTTGGATCGCGATTTTCTTTCTTGGTGTTCATTGTGCCTTCTTTGTGCCCTTTGTGGTTCAATGACTAAAAATTAACCACAAAGATTTGCACAAAGTTCACAATGTCTTAACAATCGGCCTTTTTTGAAATGATTAATCGGGAAAAACGGAAAAGGTAATGCGGATTGTTAATAAAATGAAAGTTCAACCTCCTGGCCAACTGTTAAACTAACTTTCCTGCCCATGATCAGGGCCAGGTTCGTATCCAGGTGTCCGGCCGGAAAATTAAAACAAACCGGGAATGGATACTCCTTCACCGCGTCTGCAATGATCTCGTTGGCGTTCTTCCCAAAGGGGATGGGGTTGTCGTTCATGCCGGTCATCCCGCCGACAATCAGCCCCTTCAGATGATCCAGTTTCCCTGCCCGCTTCATGGTCATCATCATCCGGTCGATGTGATAAAGGTATTCATCCACATCTTCCAGGAACAATATCTTTCCGGCAGTATCCGGCTCCGAGGCAGAACCCATCAGGCTGTGCAGGATAGAGAGATTTCCGCCCGTAAGCTCTCCTTCTGCCTGGCCATCGCGCGAAAGGAACGGCCTTGGATAGGAATAACAGATCCGTTTCCCAAAGAGCGCATTCACCAGGGTTTCTTTGGTTTCATCCCTGTGCTCCCCCCTGAAATTGACCGGCATGGCAGCATGCAGGGTCTCTGTGCCCAATTGCCGCTGGATATGCGCATGAAGTACCGTTGTATCACTGAACCCGACGATCCATTTCGGATGTTCACGAAACCCGGTAAAATCCAGGTTGTCGATGATCCTTAACGTGCCATATCCGCCACGAGAACAGATGATCGCTCTGATTTTCCGATCATCCAGCATATGCTGAAAATCCCTGCAACGCTGTTCGTCCGAACCGGCAAACTGATGCTGCCTGCTGAAAATGTAACTTCCAAGCACCACCTCCAGGTCGTACCGTTGAAAAAAACGGATGGCCGGATGCACCTCTTCGAAAGTGATGCTGCGGGCTGGCGAGACAATGGCGATCTTATCGCCTTTTTTAAGATAGGCAGGTCTAACCATGCCTCAAAAGTAAGAAAAAGGTTGTTCCTGATCAGGCCTTTTTCAATATTTCATATCTTTGCGCCTCCTTTTGCAATTCTTTTTGCCTGATCCCATGAACGATAAACCCGAATTCAAACGATATACCGTAACCTCTGCCCTGCCCTATGCCAATGGGCCCATCCATATCGGACACCTTGCGGGGGTTTATGTTCCGGCCGATATTTATGTCAGGTTTCTGCGCATGAACGGCGCCGATGTCATTTTCATCGGGGGTTCTGATGAGCATGGGGTCCCCATCACCATCAAGGCGCTCCAGCAGGGTGTTTCCCCCCAGGATATCGTTGACAAATATCACGGGATCATTAAAAAATCATTCGAGGATTTTGGGATTTCCTTCGACATATACTCCCGCACTTCCAACCCGGTGCATCATGAAACCGCATCTGCTTTTTTTCTCAAGATGTATGAAGCCGGGCAGTTCATCGAAAAAATATCAGATCAGTATTACGATGAAGCTACCGGGCAGTTCCTCGCCGACCGGTACATCACCGGAACATGCCCCCATTGCGGATCCGAAAAGGCCTATGGAGATCAATGCGAAAAATGCGGCACCTCGCTCAACGCCACCGACCTGATTGAACCAAAATCAGTGCTCAGCGGAAATAAACCGGTATTGCGCGAAACAAGGCATTGGTTCCTGCCGCTGGATGCCTATGAACCCTGGCTGCGTGAGTGGATCCTTGAAGGCCATAAAGATGACTGGAAAATCAATGTTTATGGACAATGCAAGTCATGGATCGACCAGGGGCTGCAACCACGCGCTGTTACCCGCGACCTCGACTGGGGAGTGAAAGTGCCGGTGAAAGGCGCCGAGGGAAAAGTACTTTACGTTTGGTTCGACGCACCGATCGGATATATTTCAGCCACCAGGGAACTGACCCCGGATTGGGAAAAATACTGGAAAGACCCGGGATCCAAACTCGTGCACTTTATCGGCAAAGACAACATTGTTTTTCACTGCATCATCTTCCCCGCGATGCTGAAAGCAGAAGGCACCTATATTCTGCCCGACAACGTTCCTGCCAATGAATTCCTGAACCTGGAAGGTGATAAAATATCCACCTCGCGTAACTGGGCCGTATGGCTGCATGAATATCTCGAAGCATTTCCCGGCAAACAGGATGTGCTGAGGTATGTATTGACATCGGCCGCCCCGGAAACCAAGGATAACGATTTCACATGGAAGGATTTTCAGACCAGGAACAACAGTGAACTGGTCGCCATCCTCGGGAATTTTATAAACCGGACCATGGTGCTGACCCATAAATATTTTGAAGGGAAGGTTCCTGAAATTGCTGCCCTTACGGATTATGACAACGCGACCATGGAAGAGATGCGGCAAATACCCGGCCGCATTGCCGTGAGCATTCAGGGGTACCGTTTCCGTGAAGCCCTGGCAGAAATGATGAACCTGGCCCGGCTGGGAAACAAATATCTCACCGACAATGAACCGTGGAAGGTCTTCAGTAGCGACCCTGACAGGGTAGGTACTGTTTTGAACATCTCCCTGCAGATTTGCGCCCAACTCTCCATTGTTGCCGAACCTTTCCTGCCTTTTTCTGCCGCAAAAATCAGGAAAACCTTAAACCTGCCATTGTTCAGCTGGGACGAGGCCATAAAGCTGAACTGGCTCCCGGCCGGGCATGTGCTGGACCAGCCTGCCCTGCTTTTTGAAAAAATTGAAGATCCTGCCATCCAGGAACAGGTCAAAAAACTGCTGGATACAAAGCTGGCCAATGAGGCAGCCCAATCCAAAACGCCCATGAAACCGGGCAAAGAGGCCATCCAGTTCGAGGATTTTGCAAAAATGGACATCCGTGCCGGCACCATCCTGGAGGCGGAGAAGGTGCCAAAAACCGACAAGCTGCTGAAACTGAAGATCGACACGGGCCTCGATCAGCGAACCGTTGTTTCAGGAATCGCCAAATTTTTCAATCCCGAAGAGATCATTGGCAAACGCGTTTGCATCCTCGTCAACCTTGATCCCCGGAAACTCAAAGGCATCGAATCGCAGGGGATGATCCTGATGGCCGAAAATCCCGACGGAACCCTCTTCTTTGTCACCACCGACGAAGGCTCCGTGAATGGCGCTGATATCAAATAAAAAGTATTATTTTTGCAGTGGAAATCGGAAATTAAACCAACAACGTTAATGGTCTCAATTTTACTTCAACCTTTTTAATTCGTTGTTCAATATTCGATGTTCTTCCGGCCCTGTAGTTCAATGGATAGAACGGAAGTTTCCTAAACTTTAAATCCAGGTTCGATTCCTGGTGGGGCTACCTGATAGTTAATAAAACCGCAGTAAATTAAACACTTACTGCGGTTTTATTTTTTCAGGGGAATAATAGGGGGAATAATAGTTGATATCCAAGTGGAGTTTTTCATTTGCAACTCCTTGATTCACTTTTCGTTTTCCTCAGATTCCTCCCATAATAAGTTAAAGTTTTGTTAAAGTCCTTGACAAAGCTTTTCATTCGCAGTACCTTTGTTTGTAATCAATCTAAATTAATAATCATTTAAAACAAAAAGCTATGGAAAAGTACATCATCCTTGGATATGCCATTCTTCTTGCCATTCTTTTTGATGGTTCAACAGGAAAGCAAAGCGCTGTAGTTGCACAAAAAGGAAATTTAACCTTTGACAATCCGCACCCGATTTATTCAGATTCTAAAACAGACACAGGAACTGATAGAACACGTTTAGTAAAAAATGTCAGTGCCGACCGCCACTTCCGTTACAGGTAATCGTATTGCAAACCCCAATATAAATTCACATTATTTTCGTTGACAAACCATCCTCATTGGGTGGTTTTTTTTATCCCAAGCAGAAAATGTAATACTTCCTTTGGATATACGTTTTAATTGAAATTCCAACATCAAGCACTTTTACGCTTAAAAGAATATTTTAAACTTGATTTTCTCTCCGATGAGGTGCTTGAATGTATTGATTTTCATACTTCTTTATGAACTTCTACCCACAAATGTAGCAAGTCAGGATGTTGCATATCTATCAGGAAAACTTGATTATTCCGAATGGAATGATTTTGATTATCGTGGAGCCAACTCCGCCCAAAATGAAGATTATCTGACCGGTGAAGAAAAGAAGGTTTATTATTACCTGAATTTGGCGAGGATGAATCCGAAATTATTTGCTGACACCTATCTTGGTTATCTTAAAAACTCCAAAGATTATTATGAAAGTAGCTTATATGAGGAATTACAGCGAATTAAACCCCGACCGATTTTAAAACCCAACCGCAGACTTTTTGAATCCGCTCAATGCCATGCAATAGAATCTGGTGAACGTGGATTTGTTGGTCATGAAAGATTCAGATGTGAAGAATATTTTATGGGCGAATGTATCCACTATGGACAATCGGATGCATTAGAGATTGTAACCAGCTTGTTAATAGACAAATCTGTTACATCTTTGGGACACAGGAAAACTTGTTTGGGATATTTTACTGAAATGGGTGTTTCGATCCAACCACATAAAAGTTATGGGAAAAACGCTGTCTTGGATTTTGAATGACCCGTTTTTCCAAATAACTCAATAGAATACCACATGGGATAATCGAAAACAATAATATCCTGCATCCAAAAGACTTGTCAATTATCACTGCCGCAAGGCATACCTATCCCTGATCTCACTTTCCTTCCTTTTATCATTGGTGTAAATGATCGTTCTGCCATCATCAAGAATCACAGGATACATGCCCACAATTGATCCCGCTGAAAGTTTTGGTTTCGGAATCCTTTTCTGATGAATTGATATGTTCAGGCTTTTATTAAAGTCATTATTTGTTGATGCCTGCTGAACGTTTCTCATGGCGTACCAAATTTTAGTTGTGATTATGGAAAATGTTGAATTTTCCCTTCGATGATTATAACATCAACTTCGATAGAATATTTTTCAAGATCATACGGATTAACATAGAATTAACATTTGTGCCTATTGGAAGTAGGCTGTAAATATGAAGCCGATTTCGAACACTTTAACAACTGTTTGTAATTAATTGAATGTCAGACAATAATCAAATTGTTAAGAGATGTTAAAAATAATTGCCAAAAAATTAGGAATCACGATACTACATGTAGTATCTTTGCACTCGATTTTAAAACTCAATAAACAAATGAAAAAACTTGCATTTATTTTAGTTATTGCAGTTGTAGCCCTCATGACTTCATGCGGACCCAGCGCAAAAGAAAAAGAAGCAAAAAGAATTGCTGACTCTACCAAAGCGGCTGATTCAATTGCATTGGTTCAGGCTCAACAACAGAGAACAGCCGATTCAATTGCTAAGGTTCAAATGATTCAGAAAAAAACCGCTGATTCAATTGCACATCAGGATTCGGTTGCAAAACACCTGATCAAACCTGCAAAAGCTGTAAAACCAGCTCCTGCAAAAAAAGCTCACAAAAAATAGTTTTTTGTCTATTAACCTGATTGAAAAAAGAGTTCAGTGTCACTGGACTCTTTTTTTTGCGTTGACAAATCCCTTGCACTAACTGGAATAACCAATAATATCCAAATTTCATTTTTCTATCCCAACAACCCATCCCTATCCCGTTCGAAAGGCTGAGCGACTTTGGGAACCATTTCTAAGCTATAAGGTTGGATTACTAAGATACGTAATATTTACCGATCGTTCCCCATTGACACAAACCCTAGTTCAAGTGGAGAAAATTTGCGAGAACGAAGGAACGGCATTATCCTTTTGGTTTTATTGGTATCCAGATTTCTTCTTCTGAAGTGACGTCTTCGTTCTTGTATTTTTTACCTAATATTTCAAAATGCGGTCTGTCATCCAATGAGTATGCCGAGTTTGGCAACCATGTACCCAAGATATACTGGAACGTTGGAGCTGCCGCACTTGCTGCACCACGATATAAAAAGACGGCATAAAGTCCACTTTTCAAAATGAATGTTTCCATTTCTTCTGGAACTGTATCAAAATCTGTCACTTCAATGGTTGCCCATTTTTCAAATTCCTTGTTTGGGTTGAAATGCTCAAAAAACAGCGGGTCGAAAAGTTGTATCGAATAGAGTTCTGTTCCGACAGGATCATGAATTTCTTTCCTTCTTGGCATGAATGTATTCCAGAGTTCGAAGGTTCGATTGTTAGAAAAAGAGGTTGTGATCCGCATTCCTGTGATTATTCCGGGCAAACAAGGCCACTCATTCCGGAGTAAACTAGGCCAGCGATTCCGGAGCAAACTAGGCCACTATTTCATATGTCAAATGGTTGCATAAAATTACTAATTTTTCTCAAGTGTTTTTCTTCTCATTGATTCTCCTTTCAGTTCAAAACGATGGACTGAACCTGACAATCTGTCCATTATAGCGTCGGCCAGGGTTGGCTCGTTGATGTATTGATACCATTTGTTTACCGGGAGTTGGGAAGTTATGATCGTGGAGCGTTTGCCATACCGATCCTCCAGGAGTTGAAGCAAAGCTGTCCGGGTATTATTCTCCAAAGGTACAAGCCCAAAATCATCTATGATAATAAGGGGGATCTTTTCGATATAGTTTAGCAGTTTCACATAGGATCCTTCGATTTTAGCGAGAGAAAGTTTTTCGGTGAACCTGTTCATTCCCAGGTAAAGGACTTTGTGCCCCAACGTACACGCCTGCCGCCCAAAGGCGCAGGCGAGATAGCTCTTTCCACAACCGGTCGGACCTGTAATAAGGATATTTTCCGCCCTTTGCAAGAAGGTGCAATCAGCCAATGCAAGTATCTGATCGCGGGTGATGTTACGCAGGGGAGAGCATTGTACCTGTTCAAGCACCGCATCATACCTCAGGTTGCTAAGCTTCAGATACATCTGTGTTCGCTGGTGGGTTCGGCTGAGGTGTTCGGCTTCTACCAGCCGGGCCATGAGTTCATGAGCCGTGGGCAGTTCGTGGGAAGGCAGTGCCAGGGTGGTCCCGTAGGCTTGTGCCATCCCGAACAGCTTAAGTTGCTGCAGTTGTTCAAGAGTTTGTTCTGTGTTGATCATAGATTGTTGTTTTTAAGTGGATAATTGTGATTATTGATAGGATTGTGCTCCCCTTATATTTTCATGGTCGGGGATGCTGATAAAAAGTTCCGTTTGTGCCGGGGCCGGAGCCTGGTCCAGCTTGTGTTCAAGGATGTTGCGGATGATCGTGTAATTAACTTTATATCCAGCCAGGGCACGAAGGCAGGCCGATTCCAGCCGGTCACTCCCGTACTGCTCACCCAGCCTGAAGACTCCCAGACAGGAGTTGTAGGATTGTTCGATAAAGATCCTTTGTTCGAGTATTTTGGTGATCGCTCCGGTAGTATTGACCCCAATGGAGGCAGCTTTTTCAATAAAATATTCGCGGGTATAGCCTTTGATCCGGGCAAAGTGTTTATGCTGAGGGGGCAGGTGTTCTTCCAGGGTGGTATACCCGTTTCGCTGGTAGCTGCGTGTGTGAGTGACGATGCGGATAGTGTCCAGGTAAATCTCAACATGATCCGTGTCGTAAATGACCTGAAGCGTTTTCCCTATGTGTAAAAACGGAACGCTGTAGTGATGCCAGTCCTCTCCTAGTGTTATATGACAGTTGCGCTGGACCTTAGCAATGATCTTGCTTTTGGGTATAAACAGTTCTGCGGGCAGAGGGAGTAGCAGCGGCCTTTCATGGAGGCTAAAGCGGTCAAGACGACTGTAATTGCAACGTTGAAGGTGTCGATTGTTGAACTTGTTTAACTCTTCCATCAGCGCTTGATTCATTTGCTCCACACTATGGAAGACCCGGTTGCGCAAAACCGCATAAATCCGGTTGTAAACGACATTCACATGGCTTTCAACCGATGCTTTATCTCTTGGTTTGGCAACGCGGGCTGCCATCAGAGTAGTGCCAAAATGCAACGCCCATTGCTGCGCAAGGTCCTCGAAAGCCGGTTCGTAACGATTGCTCTTTCTGACTACCTGTTTCATGTTGTCGGTCTTTGCAGACAGGGGAACACCTCCAAAGTAACCTAAAGCATTATTCAATGCTTTAATCAGGTACTGCTG
Source organism: uncultured Bacteroidales bacterium (assembly GCA_903903985.1). Taxonomy (GTDB): domain Bacteria; phylum Bacteroidota; class Bacteroidia; order Bacteroidales; family FEN-979; genus CAIVAT01. The sequence continues at coordinate 45,873 of CAIVAT010000070.1, forward strand.
CCGGGCCGACGGCAGGGCTTCGATGTATGTAAAACCCGAGAAAGGAAGCGTGCAGACAAGTACCGGGCACCAGTGAATCTCCCCTGTTTGCTGATCAACATAGGAGATTTTATCACCCGCAAAATCAAACATCATGCTGGCCGCTGGTTCATGATCAAAGTGCATGACCGCCGAACGCGTTTGAAGATGACGGCCCAAGTGTTCGCAAAATTGGGCATAGCCATAGCCATCCGGGATCTTACGGCGATATTCTTCCCAGAGGATCATTCTTGTTGCGTGCGGCTTTTTTAGCTCATCACAGAGTTCCGGAATGCGTTGCTGAAAATCAGTATATCGCCAGTCAGTTGTAAAGGAGGCCGGCTCTTTATAGACCAACGACGAAAGCTCGTTGTCATTGAGCTTTAACAGATCGTCAAAGGACTTTTCAAGATGCAGGAGCTGTCTCACGTAACCGTTCACTGTATCGCGTCCTGAATGAAGTTCCTGGGCAATCTCGCGATTAGAGCGTCCAAGCGACTTTAGTTGTAAAATGCGTCGAATTTGCAACATGGTAACAGGTTTATTTGCCATCGTATAAAGATTTTCTCCTTATACGAGCCCATGTTGACAATGAAACAGGTGGCCTAGTTTGCGCCAGAATGTCAGTCGAAACTTTCTGACCTCGGAGCAAAAAAACCTTTGTGCGGCCTTCATTGGACCCGAAAAGTGGCCTAGTTTGCTCCGGAATGACTGGCCTAGTTTACTCCGGAATGAGTGGCCTTGTTTGGTCCGGAATCACTGGCCTAGTTTAGTCCAGAATAGTCAT
>CAIVAT010000071.1 GCA_903903985.1 uncultured Bacteroidales bacterium
CAAGGTAACAAGGTAACAAGGTAACAAGGTAACAGAGTAACAAGGTAACAGTAAAAAAAGGCCGCCTTTCACTTTTGATTCGTCAATCAAAAATCGTATATCGTCAATCAGTCTCTTCCTCCGACCTGTCCAGCATCGATCTCGGAATCTCCTTTCCTGCCTTGGCCCCCAGCGATTTAATGGTCTCAATCCGCCTGATCAGGTTGCCTTTGCCGGTGGAAAGCTTGTTCATGGAGGCGTCATACACCTTCCGGGTGGCTTCCAGTTTGGAGCCGATTTCCTGGAGGTCTTCGAGGAAAGAAGCAAATTTATCATACAGGTCGCCGCTCTGCCGGGCAATTTCCATGGCATTCTTGTTCTGGTACTCCACCCGCCAAAGGTTGGCGATCATGCGCAAGGCTGCGATGAGGTTGGTAGGACTGATAAGCAGAATACGGCGGTCGTATGCCCAGTTCCAGAGGTTGGGGTCGTATTGCATTGCCAGCATGTAAGCGGGCTCGATGGGCATGAACAGCATGACGAAATCGAGGCTTTTCAGGGCATAGATATCCTGGTAATTTTTACTGCTCAGGTCGGTGATATGGTTTCTTACCGACAGCAAATGATCGCGGGCGGCCAGATCTTGCTCCTCCTTTGTTTCGGAGGAGGCATATCGCTCATATGCCAGCAGCGACACTTTGGAGTCAATCACCACGTTGCGTTCGCCGGGATAAGCCACGATCACGTCTGGCTGCAACCGTTTACCGTGTTCATTGGTATAGGATTGCTGGATAAAAAACTCCCGGTCAAGGGTCAACCCTGATTTTTCGAGGATGCTCTCGAGGATGATCTCTCCCCAGTTGCCCCGGGTTTTTGCCTGTCCTTTCAACGCATTGGTGAGGTTGTTCGCCTCCTTGCTGATCTGCTGGTTCAGGTCGGTGAGGTTTTTGATCTCCCTTTCAAGGGAAAACCGTTGTTTTGATTCTTTATCATAGGTCTCCTCAACTTTTTTCTCGAAATCACGGATCTTTTCTCCCAATGGCTTCAGAATTTCGTCAAGTTTGAGTTTATTCTGTTCAGTGAACTTTTGCGTTTTTTCCTCCAGGATTTCGTTGGCAAGATTTTTAAATTCCAAACGGAATTTATCCTGCAGGTTTTCGAGGTCGGCTTTTTGTTCGTCCAATTTTTTAACAAGGTTGTTGTATTCGGTGATGCTGGCTGTAAGCTGGTTGTTCAACCCGAGGATGGCCGCATCTTTATCCCTGATCTGCATCAGGGACTGATCAAGCTGGCCCTGCAGCATCCTTGCACGTTCCTCCAACCCGCTTTTCTCTTTGTTGAGCGAATCGACCACCTGCTTCACCTGCTCGAGCTGGGCCACCGCCGGCTCATTCCCCGGTTTGCCCATCCTCAGGTAGAGCATGACGAAACCCACAATGAAACACGCTCCAAAAATGATGATGAAAACAATCTCCATGAAAGGTTTGCTTTAATTCACAAAAATAGGTTATTCCACGCAATCCTGATTATTCCTGATAAAAGTATTCGTTTGTTCTATATTTCATTTTACGGTTCCTGTGGTTTGTTTTAACTCACTGTCGGGAAGATGCGTCGAATCGCAGAGAAGTGCCGGGTTGCCCGCAAAACGTACAAAATAATTAACGACCTGTGATGTTGATCCCGGCAACCACAGGGAAATGATCAGAGGGATACCGGGCTTCACGGGTTTCACGGATAACATGATAATTTACCACGCTGGCTCCGGGTCCGGTGAAGATGAAATCGATGCGCTTCAGGGCTGGTTTTGTAGTGTCAAATCCATTGAACGTGCCGCTGGGGCCCATGGACATGCTTTTGTCTGCTAGTTTGGCATCCCTGAGTTTGCTGCCGATAATTTTTACAGGCTCGCTTTGCGGATCCCCGTTGAAATCTCCCATCAGGATCACCGGCAAACCCGATATATTCAAAGAATCCATTTTCTGAAGAATCAGCAGGGCGCTGTTCTTCCGAGCCTGTACCCCGACATGGTCAAAGTGGGTATTGAAAACCCAGAACTGTTTGCCCCCTGAAATTTCCGTGAAAAGACCATAGGTGCAAACCCGTTTGCACGCCGCATCCCAGCCCATGGATGGTTTTCCGGGAGTAGCCGAAAGCCAGAAAGTGCCTTGCCGGATAAGTTTGATTTTTTCAGCATTATACCACAGTGCGCTGAATTCGCCCTGGGATTTTCCGTCATCGCGCCCGACGCCGATATGCCTGTACCCGCTGAAAGAGCTGTCGATATAAAAAACCTGTTGGGGAAGCCCTTCCTGGATTCCGAATACATCAGGGGCAACCTGTTTTACCTGTTCGCACAGCCAGGCTTTACGCAATGGCCAGGCATTCGGCCCATCCGCGGGGGTATCAAGCCGTATATTATAGGTGAGGAATTTCAACTCCTGGCTTCCGGCAGGGCCGGCCAGTAAAAAACCTGTCACGATGAAAAGCAATTTCCTGAAGTGCATACAGCGAATTATTGTTTTTATTCCAAAAGTACAACACATTTTGCGAAAATGCCTGCGATTCATTAAAAGGACCAGCGATGGCAATTGCCCAAACCGCAAATGGTAAATCGTCATTCGTAAATCGTAACTTTGTCCCATGCTCCAGATAGGAATCCTCTCCGACACCCACGGTTTTGTGCATCCCCGCGTGCTTGATTTTTTATCAGGCGTTGATGAAATCTGGCATGCAGGCGATATGGGGAATGCCGGCATTGCGCGTCAGTTGAGGGAACTCAAACCTCTCAGGGCTGTATACGGGAATATCGACGGACAGGATGTGCGCATTGAATTTCCCGAATCACAGGTATTCATGGCTGAGCAGGTTAAAGTATTGCTGACCCACATCGGTGGCTACCCCGGCCGGTATGATCCCAGGGCAAGATTGCTGATCGAACGGGAAAAACCAAAACTTTTTGTCTGCGGCCATTCCCATATCCTGAAGGTGATCTACGATAAAAAACACGACCTTTTGCACATCAACCCTGGAGCTGCAGGGAAATACGGAATCCATAAATCAATTACCGCTGTCAGACTCATTATCGACCAGGGGAATATGAGGGATTTGGAGGTGGTGGATATACCGAGGAAATAAACGACAAATTACGATTTGGCTATTATCTCAATCTGTCGGCTGATTTCACAAGAGCTTCATCCTTTTTTATAGCCCGGTTGGCGAAGATTAAAAACAGGATCGATACCAGTGGAAGGACCATCCCGGTATAATTGTACTCAGGTTCGATATGCGTCATGCTCTGGATCTTGGTGGCATAGAAGAAAAAGATCACCATGATGAGTACGATGTTCGTAAGCATGTTAAATGCGCACAGCCGGATCTGAAGCGGACGGTTTTTAAAAAGCAGGATCGTGGAGACCGTGAAAATGAATGATGCCACGACCAGGAAAATCAATGGGATGGTGAAATAAAGGTTGAAAAGGACTTTTGGTTCAGGGTCCATGCTCCTGATGCCGTAGATGAAGAATTTGTAATTGCCCTCCAGTTCATGGTAATAATTGGCTAACGGGAAGAAGAACAGCAGGACACATGCAATGGCCACAATGGCAAGGTATAACGACTGAATTCGCTGAAGCATGGTAAAATCATTAATTCCATGCGAAATTAAAAAGATTTTGATTATCATTATTTTTTTTCTATCTTTGCATCGATTTTAATCCCCACGATCCGTTTCTAATAGCGATTTCAACCCATTTCATCCTTTTATTTTCAAACCCATAGCTCATTTTTACATTGACTATTCAATCAATTAAATTTTTCAAATCATGTATGATATTATTTCCCTCGACAGCAAAGAGCTGTCGGAGATCAGGGTAATTGCAAAACAATTCAACATCCCCAAAGTTGATAAACTTGAAAAGCAGGACCTCATCTATAAAATTTTAGATCACCAGGCACTTAATCCCACCCCGGAAATTTTAAACAAGGAAAAGCAGGATCAGGTCAAACCATTCCGCGGGCGTCCGCGTAAAGACATGGATGCAAAGCCACAGGAGCCGGCAGAACCGGGAATTCCCCGTTTGCCGAAGGAACCCAGGCAACAAACCCCTGGCATCGAACCAAAAGAACAGCCCATTGCCGAACCACGTTTGCCGCGCGATCAGCGCCCGCCAAGAGACCAGCGTCCTCCGAGAGAACCGCTGCCACCCCGTGAACAACGCCCGCCGAGGGACAACCGTAATCCACGAGAAAACAAACCTTTCCGCCCTTACCAGGAAAAACCTGTTGCCGAACCGCTGGTGCACATGACCTTGCCCGACCTGCTCGATACACCCGAGGAGCGGTTTGATTTTGATGAACCCAACGACAAACCCTATGTTGCCATCGACCCGGTGGATGTGATCCAGAAACCAGACGGTATTGCTGAACCAACCGAAATGGAAACCAGCGACACGGGCATCTCTGCCGACTCACAGGCTCCGCCTGTTGTTGAAGAACGCAAGCATCGTGAATTTCCCCGTAAATTCCCCGATCGCCACCGCGAAGAATATGCCTTCGAATTTGAAGGGATCATCGTCAGCGAAGGTGTCCTCGAAATCATGACCGACGGGTATGGATTTCTCCGTTCCTCCGATTATAATTACCTGAATTCCCCGGATGATATTTATGTGTCCCAGTCACAGATCAAATTATTCGGTTTGAAAACCGGGGATACCGTGCGGGGGACCATCCGCCCGCCGAAAGAGGGTGAAAAATATTTTCCCCTGATCAAGGTTGACCTGATCAACGGCCGCAAACCGGAGGAGGTCCGTGACCGCATCCCGTTTGATTATCTCACACCGCTTTTCCCGATGAAGAAGTTCAAACTCACGGGCCATAAAAATGAAAGCATGTCAACCCGTGTGATCGACATGTTCGCTCCGATCGGGTTCGGACAGCGCGGATTGATCGTTGCCCAGCCCAAAACCGGGAAAACTGTATTGCTCAAGGAGATCGCAAATGCCATCGCGGCAAATCACCCGGATGTATATATGATCATCCTGCTGATCGATGAACGTCCTGAGGAAGTTACCGACATGCAACGCAGCGTGAAGGCTGAAGTCATCTCATCGACTTTTGACGAACCGGCCGAGCGTCAGGCACGCATCTCCAACATCATCCTGGAAAAGGCAAAGCGGCTGGTTGAATGTGGTCACGATGTGGTGATCCTGCTCGACTCCATCACACGCCTTGCCCGCGCATACAATACCGTTGCTCCTGCATCAGGTAAGGTCTTATCGGGCGGTGTGGAAGCCAATGCCCTTCAGAAACCCAAAAGATTTTTCGGTGCCGCCCGCCAGATTGAAAACGGTGGATCACTTACCATCATTGCAACCGCACTGATTGAAACAGGGTCGAAAATGGATGAGGTCATCTTTGAAGAATTCAAGGGAACAGGCAACATGGAATTGCAGCTCGACCGCAAACTTTCCAATAAAAGGATTTATCCGGCCATCGACATCGTTTCTTCCAGCACGCGCCGTGAAGATCTGCTGCTTGACAAGGATGCATTACAGCGAATCTGGATCCTGAGGAACCATCTTGCCGACATGAACCCGCTGGAAGCCATGGAATTTTTAAGAGAACGGATGAAATTCACCAACTCCAATGAGGAGTTCCTGATCTCCATGAATGGATAGACCTGGCTACAGGCCAATCCATCGTAATCCAAGATCTTTCAGGTCAACGCCATCATAATTTCCTGAACTCATCATCAGGAGCACGGTCTCCGGATCTTTATCCTGCAAGAGCCTTGCAACCAATTGACCGGGATCGGTGTACACCTCCATCCCGGCTTTATTGAATCCTTCTTTTATTTCAACTTCCGAAATGCCGGGCAACCGTTTTAGCTTCAGCGCATGCGGACTGAAATAAACAATAGCGGTATCTGCCGGATCCAGCGTCCCCCTGTAATGTCCCAGGAATTCCTTGTTCAGGCTACTGTATGTATGCAGTTCAAGGCAGGCAATGACCTTCTTTTCCGGAAACTGTTCCCTGACAGCCTGCAGGGTGGCTTTTACCTTGGAGGGTGCATGTGCAAAGTCTTTATAAACGCTCCGGGTGCTGTTTTTTGCAATCAGTTCAAGCCGTTTGGAGGCACCTTTGAATGATTGAATCGCCTCGTAAAATGTGAGATCACTGATCCCGAGTTGATTGCAAACCATCCGGGCACCATTGAGGTTCATCAGGTTGTGTTTTCCAAATACCTGAAGCGGATAAAGGCAATTTTCCTTTCTGATGCTGGTAACACCGTTTCTGATTTCATGCGGAGGTGTGCCGTAAGGGATGATGTCGATGTCGTTCCTTGAACCACGGCAGATGCGTTGCAGTTCATCATCGTCACTGCAATATACAAGGCCCCCCCCTTTGGTGATCTGGCTGATAAAGATGACGAACTGATCCACATAATTTTCGAAGGTCGGAAAAACATTGATATGGTCCCAGGCAATGCCGCTGAGCAAGGCGATATCAGGTTTATAAAGATGGAATTTAGGGCGGAGGTCGATGGGAGAAGTCAGGTATTCATCCCCTTCGATGACCATCAGCGGGGCGTTGTCAGTAAGCCTCACCATTACATCAAATCCTTCAAGCTGGGCTCCGACCATATAATCGCAATCGATCGCGGCCTGTTGAAGCACGTGCAGGATCATGGCGGTGATGGTGGTTTTGCCATGGCTGCCGCCAATCACGATCCTTTTTTTATTTTTCGACTGCTCATACAGATATTCAGGATAGGAAAATATCTTGATTCCCAGCTCTTTGGCTTTAAGTAACTCAGGATTGTCTGATTTGGCGTGCATCCCAAGGATAACCGCATCGAGACGGGAAGTGATCCGCGATTCATCCCATCCTGTGGATGCAGGGAGAATGCCGCAGGCGGACAGGCGGCTTCTGGAGGGCTCAAAAATTTCATCATCCGAACCCGTGATAAAGTAGCCTTTTTTATGCAGGGCAATGGCCAGGTTGTGCATGGCGCTTCCGCCGATGGCGATAAAATGAACATGCATATTGAAATATTTTTCGTCAAAAATACATTAATCAGGTTGTAAAAACTTGCATTTTCTTAGTTGATTTTCGTAAATTCACAAAAAATTTAACCAGCAAGAGAAAAATGCAGGAAAGGGTTTTCGCATTAAACCAGCAGTTTCAAAACAGCTCACCGGAAGAAACATTATCCTGGTTTTGCGCCAATTTTATTGGGAAGATCGCTTTTTCTACCAGTCTTGGCGCAGAAGACCAGGTAATTACCCAAATCCTTGCAGGAATTGATCCCCCGGTAAAAATATTCACCCTGGATACCGGCCGGCTTTTCCAGGAAAGCTATGATTTGCTTGATGTTACCCAAAAGAAGTACGGCAGGAATATTGAGGTTTATTTCCCCGATGCGGAGCGGGTTGAAAAGATGGTGCGGGCGAAAGGGATCAACCTGTTTTATGATAATATTGAAAACCGGCACCTTTGCTGCAATATCCGAAAGATTGAACCACTGAAAAGGGCATTGGCCGGCATGGAGGTATGGATAACCGGGATGCGGAAGGAACAATCGGTCACCCGTGCCGGTGCGGCCATGATCGAGTGGGACCAGGCAAACGAAATCATCAAGGTAAATCCGTTGATTCATTGGACCGGGGAAATGGTGTGGCAATTCATCAGCTCCCTGAAAATACCTGTAAATGAATGAATTGCATCGGAAGGGGTATCCCAGCATTGGCTGCTCGCCTTGTACACGTGCCATCCAGCCGGGAGAAGATGTAAGGTCAGGGCGCTGGTGGTGGGAACTTCCGGAGTACAAGGAATGCGGGCTTCATAAAAAACACTAAAAATTTCCTATATGAACACTATTGATTTAGTTGAACTTGGTCGCATGTTCCTGGAGCGATTTGACAAACCCACACCTCTTTTTCATGATGATCAGCATGCTGTTTACTGGCTCGGGGTTCCTGAAGACTCTGCATTCAGATGCAATACCTACCTGATCGTGGATGGGCAGGAGGCGATCATTGTTGATCCGGGTGGAACTACAGCCTTCGAATTTATAAAAAAACGGGTAGCCCAGATTCTTCCCCTTGAAAAAGTGACCTCCCTCATTATCTGCCACCAGGACCCGGACGTCGCTGCCTCCATGACGGACTGGCTTGCTATTGATCCGAAAATCAAGATCATCACTTCGGTGAGGACCAATATCCTGCTTCCTCATTATGGCAGATCAGATTATACCTTCGTTAACATCAATGAAAACCCGGTTTTGTTTTTCCAGTCGGGCCGGCAGCTAAGGTTTATTGAATCGCCATTCCTTCACTTTCCGGGCGCATTTACCACGTATGATAACCTGTCAGGGTTCCTTTTTTCCGGAGATGTCTGGGCTTCTATCGATATGGATTGGCGGCTCGTTGTGGATGATTTCAACCGGCATGAACTTAAATTAAGCCTGTTCCACATTGATTATATGGCCAGCAATATTGCTGCCCGCGGGTTTGTAGACCGTCTGCGCAATCTGGAAATCAATGCATTATTACCGCAGCACGGTTCAATCATTCCCCGGAAGCATGTGCCCCAGGCACTGAAATACCTGTATGAGCTTAAATGTGGTACAGACCTGATCTATCCGGAATTTAAATGAAATTGAGAGTTTACACCCTCCCCATCCCCCTGCCCCCCTTCCCCAAAAAGGGAGGGGGAACCAGCCCCTCCTTTTCCTGGGAGGGATTCAGGGTGGGGCAATTGCATAAAATATTTTAGTAACTATTTTAATACCAGGGTGCCATGTCGGAAGAATTGTTGCAGAAAATACAGGATCTCGAAAGTGAAAACAAGATGGTACGGTTGGCGTCGCAACAGTGGGACCATCTTCAGAAAGTTTACCAGGAATCGATTGACCGGCTGAAAAAGGTCGAGCATGAGTTATCCTTAGCACATGAGCGTACAACACTCGCCCTTTTTGGTGGAGACCTGGCCTGGTGGGACTGGGATTATAAAACCGGTCAGATGCATTTCAATGAAAACCGTTCGCGCATGCTGGGTTTCGGAGCCGACGAATTGCCTCATACGTACAAAGAGATCATCAGGATGATTCATCCTGATGATTATGAACACACCATGCTGCAACTGCAGGAACTCCTGTCGGGGGCACAGCCCAACTATGAGGCAGAATTCCGGTTGAAAACAAAAATGGGTGAATGGCGCTGGTTTTTTGATAAGGGCAAGATCGTTGAGACGGATATACTTGGCAAACCGGTGAGACTTGCTGGCGTATTAATCGATATTCACGAAAGAAAAAACATTGAAAACCTGCTCATTGTTGAATGTGAAACCGCCGTTTCAGAGAGCCGGGCCAAAAGCAGCTTCCTGGCCAGCATGTCGCATGAAATTTACACTCCGATGGCCGGAGTCATCGGAATGGCCGACATCCTGAAACAATCTAAACTCAGCGAGGAACAGGAGGAGTACCTGAATGTCATTGTGAAATCGGCAACCAACCTGATGTCGATTCTGAACGATATCATGGAGTATTCAAAACTGGAGTCCGGGAAACTGGAGTTTCATGAAAAACCGTTCAGCGTACACCAGGTGATCGAGGAGGTGACCGGTTCCTACTTTGATATGGCACATGAAAAGGGAATTGAACTCCTTTCCTTTCAGGATCCCAATATCCCGGTTGAGGTTGTCGGTGATCCTGTAAGGCTGAGGCAGGTAATGAAAATTTTTACCGATAACGCTTTTAAATTTACCGATAAAGGGGAAATCCGGATCGAAGCCCACTTCTTATCATGGGATGACGAAACGGTTAAGGTAAAGTTCAACATTTGCGATACAGGAATTGGCATTTCAGAAGCCGGTTTGAAAAGGTTGTTCACCTCGTTTTCCAGGCTTGATTCACCGGGATCGAAGAAATACAGCGGGGGAGGGCTCGGTTTAGCCATTGCCCGGAGGCTTATTGACAGGATGAACGGTCATATTGCCGTTGAGACGAAGCCTGGCAAAGGCACTACCTTTTCGATCACGATTGATTTCGAACGTTACAAAGATACGGAAGTGGCGGACCCGATGATGGAAATCATGCAGGGCGTAAAAGTCCTGATTGTGGATCAAAACCCAAGCAGGCGGTCAATTCTGTCAAATTACCTTGTCCGATGGGATGCGGAAGTGATGGAAAGCGCCGTTCCTGCAGATGCCCTGAACCTGATCCAACAGAGCGCTGAAGTGAACAAACCATTCGATCTGGTCATCGTTGAGTTTAACCTTCCCGGGACCAATGGCCTGAAATTTGCCTCCTCCATGAAACATGCTTCATGGATGAAAAAATCAAAGATCCTGCTTACCACCTCCAGGCTTGCCCCGGTATCTTCTTCGGAACTGGCATCAGCGGGAATCCTTGTCGCATTGGTGCGCCCGTATACGATTGGCCGGTTAAGATGCCGGATTAAAGAAGTCCTGTCGCAAATCAGAAAAGGATCCTCTGCTTTGCAGGATGAAGTTGAGCTGCACCTGATGGATGATCAAAAGAAGGTGCTGAACATCCTGCTTGCCGAGGATAACCTGATCAACCAGAAGGTTGCGCTGGTCACGCTTGAAAAGATCGGGCATACTACCGACCTGGCCGAAAATGGAAAGATCGCGGTAGAAAAATTTGCACTCAAGGAATATGACCTTGTGCTGATGGATATGTTCATGCCGGAAATGGATGGATTGGAAGCCACCAGGCAAATCCGCCGGATAGAAGCCGAAAACCCGGGCCGTAATCCTGTGCATATCTGTGCGATAACAGCAAATGCGTCCACCGAAGATGAAGAAAAATGTTACGGGGCTGGAATGAACAGCTATATTTCAAAACCTTTCCGGCTCGATGAACTGATTAAAATCCTGGGCAGGATTTAGTTGAACCGGATTGCTTTGACCGGTGCTATCCTGGAAATGATTAACGACGGAACAATGAAAATCAAATAGCAGATCAGCAGGGTTCCGGCATTGATGAATAAAATATTCCAGGCATTGAGATTGATCGGAATAACTGCGACATAGTAGGTCTCCTGGGACAGCTTAACCAGGGCGAATTTTTCCTGAAGGATACACAGTGTAAATGCCAGCAAATTTCCCCAAAGCATTCCCCAACCCACGATGTAAAGGGCATTGTAGAGAAAAACTTTCCGGATGCCCCCATTGGGCATCCCCAGTGCCTTGAGGATCCCGATCATCGTCGTGCGTTCAAGGATCAGGATGAGCAGGGTGGAAATAATCGTTGTTGAAGAGACCAGGATTATGAGGATCAAAATAATCAGAACGTTGATATCCTGGAGGTCCAGCCAGTCAAAGATTTGCTGGTAAAGCATTTTAGTGGTTGAAGCATCCAGGCTGAAACCGATCTGGTGATAAACAAAGGCACCCATCCTGTCCATATCTTCAAATTTTTTCAGGTACACCTCAAAGCCGCCAACCTGGGCATCGGTCCAATTATTCAGTTTCTGGATATGGTGGATATCACAGATCACGTAGAGTTTGTCAAATTCTTCAAGGCCGGTATCATAGATTCCTGCGATCCTGAACTTACGACCCAGTGTTGTATTCCCGGCGATGAAGTACATCCGCATGTCATCGTTCAGATGAAGGTTGAGCAGGTTGGAAATTTTACGCGAGATGATCACCTCATCGGTACGGTTGCTTTGAGTCACCATGAACGTACGCCCTTCAACCATTCTATCCCTGAAGAAACTCCAGTTATAGTCGGTTCCCACCCCTTTGAGAATGACTCCCTGGATATGCTCTTTGGTTTTGATGATGCCGGCTTTAATTGCAAAAGCCTGAATGTGACTGACCTCCGGCGTATTTTTTATCCTGTAGTAAAAAGGTTGCCTTTTATCAATTGGCTGAGGTTCATAGCCGGCACTCTCTGCGAAACGTGTAATCTGGATATGGCCTGAAAACCCTACCACTTTCTCCCTGATCTCCTTTTTGAACCCGGTAAGAATGGCAACGGCAATGAACATGATCGCGAGGCCAAGGGCAATGGAGGTGATGGCAATCACTACAAAAGTCCAGGAAAAACTTCCCCTGCTGCGTGAAACAAGCCTGTTTGCAAGAAAAAATTCAGTATTCAAATGAAAGAAGTCTTTACTTTGCAAAAGTATGTTTTTTTCAGGTCGCATGGAAAGGGATTTCAGAGTTGCTGCCTTCATGGTGTTCATCATGGTGTTCACCGGTATGCTCCAGGCACAGGTAATACCCGGCGCTGACCGTACAGAATTGTATTATCCGCTGCTGAAGGGCAAATCCATTGGTGTGGTGGTCAATCAGGCCTCGGTGAGCGGAGGCGCAAATATCGTAGATGTCCTTGTGGGTCATGGATTGAATGTTGCCCGTATTTTTTCGCCGGAACATGGATTCCGGGTATCGGCGGAGGCAGGCCAGGATGTTGGGAACAGCATTGATTCCGTGACCGGTATCCCGGTGGTTTCACTTTTCGGAAGCAAGAAGAAACCCACCCCCGGCGATCTGAAATCGCTGGACCTGATCCTGTTTGACATCCAGGATGTCGGCGTTCGTTTCTACACTTACATCTCCACGCTTAGCTACGTCATGGAGGCTTGCGCGGAGAATGAGGTCCCGCTCATCGTCCTTGACCGGCCCAATCCAAATGGTTTCTACGTCGATGGCCCGGTACTCGAAAAACAATTTTGTTCTTTTGTTGGAATGCATCCGGTTCCGGTGGTATATGGAATGACCATCGGCGAATATGCGTGCATGGTCAATGGAGAAGGGTGGATGAAAAACGGGGTAAAATGCGACCTCCGGGTAATTCCGCTTGAAAACTACAACCATTCCGCCAGGACCGGCATACCGGTAAAACCATCACCAAACCTGATCAACCTGAATGCAATCCTCCTCTATCCGTCCCTTTGCTTTTTTGAAGGGACCAGTCTGAGCATCGGGCGGGGTACGCCGTTCCCGTTCGAAGTTTACGGTCATCCCGACCTGGGTTACGGCAATTTTTATTTTACCCCGGAAAGCATCCGGGGCGTAAGCCTTCACCCTCCCATGGAAGGCAGGAATTGCCGCGGAGAAGATTTAAGGGATTTTTACACCATCCATTCCGGTGAATCAGGTAAAATATACCTGGGATGGATCATCAGGGCATATCAGGATTGGCGGGATAAAAGTGCATTCTTCACCGGATATTTCGATAAACTGGCCGGAAACAGCCTGCTGCGGCAACAAATTATCCAGGGAAAATCGGAAAAGGAGATCCGGGAAAGCTGGGATGCCGGGATAAAGAAGTTTAAAAGGATAAGGGGGAAATATCTGATGTATTGAAATGGGACGTCTACCGCCTAACGTCCCACTTCTAACGTCATTTTTTCCCCGGATAAACCTTCAACCCTTCTTCCAGGCATTTCATGGCGTTTTTTAAATCAGTGAGGTTCAGAACATAGGAGATGCGCACTTCATCTTTTCCCCGTCCCGGTGTGGAATAAAAGCCGGTAGCCGGGGCAAGCATCACCGTTTGTCCTTCATGGCTGAATTGCTCAAGCAGCCACTGGCAGAATTTATCGGAATCATCGATGGGCAGACGGGCGACAGCATAAAAGGCCCCTCCGGGATTCGGGCAAAAGCACCCTTCCATCCTGTTGATCGATTCCACAACAATGTTTCTGCGTTTCACATATTCTTCCAGCACCTTTTCAAGATAGCTGGCGGGCGTATTGACGGCCTCTTCGCCGGCAATCTGGCCGAAAGTAGGCGGGCTCAACCGGGCCTGGGCAAATTTCATGGCAGCACCGATGATCTCTTTGTTTTTCGAGATCATCACCCCGATGCGCACACCGCAGGCGCTGTAACGTTTGGAGATGGAATCGAGCAGCACTACATTCTGGTCAATTCCCTTGAGATTCATCACTGAATAGTGTTTATTGCCATCGTAGCAAAATTCACGATAAACTTCATCCGAGAACAGGTACAGATCGTGTTTTTTAACGATATCGCGCAGCAGTTCCAGTTCATCTTCGGAATAGAGATACCCGGTGGGATTGTTCGGGTTGCATATCATGATCGCTTTGGTACGCGGGGTAATGGCCTCCTCAAAAGCACTCATCGGAGGCAGCCCGAAACCATTGTCTATGAACGATGCGATTGGTTTGACAACCACTCCGGCGGCGATGGCAAAACCATTGTAATTGGCATAAAACGGTTCGGGAATGATGATTTCATCACCGGGGTCGAGACAGGTCATCAACGCAAACAGGATACCCTCAGAGCCCCCGGTCGTCACAATCATTTGATCGGGAGTGACTTCGATCCCAACCCGCTGGTAATACTCAACAAGTTTTTTCCTGTATGAAAGGATGCCGGCCGAATGGCTGTATTCCACCACCTTCAGATCAGTATTTCGGATCTTCTCAAGCACATTGGGCGGTGTTTCAATATCCGGCTGGCCGATGTTCAGGTGGTATACTTTAATGCCCCTGGTTTTTGCTTCATCGGAAAAGGGAACGAGTTTACGGATTGGCGACGGGGGACACGCCTTACCGCGCATTGAAATAGCAGGCATAGCAAATGGGTTTTAACAAAGCAGCAAAGCCAGCTTTTGGCTGGCCTGATGCGCAAGTATGAAGGATAAATTTATTTTGTAATGGGAGCTGCACCTTGTTCGCTGGGTTTTTCCGGCATGGTGGTAACAGGTTTGGGGGTAACAGTTCCTTTTATCTGAAGCACTATCCTGTTTGTTTTTGCGTTAGAGGTAACGGTAACTGTTTTATTGATGCCACCGACATTCTGGGTATTGTATGTGACCTTGATCACATCACTTTTTCCCGGAAGGATCGGTTCCTGGGGCCATGTGGGAACGGTGCAGCCGCATGATGACTGAGGCCGTGATAAAATCAGGGGTTCTTTGCCGATGTTGGTGAATTTGAATTCACATGTGCCATCAGCGCCCTGCACAATGGTTCCATAATCATGAACGGTTTTCTCAAATGAGATCTCTGGCGCATTCGGATTAACGGGCTGTGTTTGTGTGGCATCCTGAGCATTCACCGCAAAAGCTGAAAACATCAAGATTACAAATGAAAAAACTAACTTTTTCATATTTGATTAATTATTAGGGTTAGAACTACAAAAATTATCTTTTGTGCAAAATTAAAAAAAAAACAATACCGGAATAAATGGTTTAATTACCAATTCAATGATTCCGGTGGCAAAGATTTGACTGAATTCTGTTTTAAATTTGTAGTTGTAACACAGATTGATCGGATTTACAAAATAATTCAAGAGAACGCAGGTTGAAATGTCAGTCCAGCCCATAGAATAACAGTCATTCCTGGGCCTAGCATGCATTATAAATCAATTTATTCCGGTTAACCGGAATTTTTTTTTATGGATTGTGACCATTGCGGATCGAAGGTTGCCAGTCTATCTTTGTTTATTGAAACACCTAATAATGAGCGCCATGAATAAAATTACGTTGTTGATTTGCCTGTTTTTTGCTCTTTCAATCCGGATAGTGGTTGCGCAATCCTTGCAGGCGCCTGCTGTAATTGCAGGTTTTGAGTCTGAATCCGTCTATCCGGCTGCTATTGAGTCCATGATATCGGATCCGGCCCCCCTGGTCAATACCAATATAACTGACCTGGCAGATAAACTGACGATGATATCCAGCCCCAACCCTTTTACCGCCGCCACCATGATCACTTGCTTCCTGCCTGTGAAAGGCAAACTGATTCTTGCAATCCAGAACATGATTGGCAAAACGGTTAAAACCTATGAAGAAACTATTGACCAGGAGGGAACCCATGCCATTGAAGTGACGTCAGAACATCTGAGGCCCGGTATTTACACCGTAAGGCTCACATTGAAGACCAATGATAACATGATGATGAAAACAAGCAGGATCGTTTGTAACCAGTAAGACGTGAGAAGTGAGACATATGACGTAGTGTTATCTTGTCCGCTCGTTTGCCTGCCGCCTGGTTAAAACTTCCTGACACACCTCACCTGATCAGCCCAATCTTTCGGACTTTCATCCTGTGTTCCATCGCCACCGTTCATGAATACCTGGTCGAACGCCTGCTGTGTCGGATTCACCGTCCCTTCCGTCGAACTCCAGTAAATGCCAATGCTGTAATTAAAAGAGGCAAGAAGCGTCCTGTTCTGATACATTAGGTTCAGCTCATATTTTGATGGAAGGTACCAGTCGGCGTAAAATACATTGCCGGATGAATAGGTATAATCACGGCAGACTGTTGCAGCATAACTGCCGTTTCCCTGCGAAGCAATGATCTTATCCGTGTTGTACCTTCCGGCATAGACTCCGTCGGCATTGGCACCTGTAATTTTATACGTGCCATTATACCAGTGAATCCCTGCAGAAGGGCCCTGGTCGGCTGTCGCAGCGATCAGCCCGTGTTCCCCGGTTTCATCAAGCCAGAAAATATTGCCACCGCCGTACATTTCACCCAGGTAATGCGTGGTGTTCGAAGCAAGTTTGGACCATTTTAATCCGGTAAAAAAATAGTAACCCTGGCCGTATCCATTGGAAATGGATGCGTTTGTATTATAAACCAATAAACCTACCGCCGGAGTTGGAATGGTTGTAACATCGGCAATACTGATCAACCCCACCCGGGGAGGGAGCAACCCTTTGTTTGTGGATGAAATGTCGAGCATGGCCGAGGATGCCGGAGCACTGCCATCGGTATTGATGGCAACCTGTGAAAAGGAACTGATGAAACCGAAAAGCAGGAACCCTGCAAGAGCCAGGACAAATGGTACTACTTTCATGGGATTTACGATTTACAATTTCCGAATTACTTTTGTCACGTGTCACGTGTAATGCATCACGCGTCACACTAAAATTTACGGATACACCGCACCTGGTTTGGGAGGTCCTTATCATCTTCGTATTGAGCGCCGAACCTGAACTCCTGCTCCCAGGCAGACGTTCCAGGGGTCGTTGAGCTCTCAGTCGAACTCCAGTAAATTCCACTGGTGATATTGAAGCCCCCAATAACCGTTTTTTGCTTGTATAAAAGGTTCAGTTCCTGTTTTGATGGCAGGTACCAATCACTGTATACTACCCCTGACTCGGTGACGGTAAAGTCGAGACACAGTTTGGCGGCATACTGCACTTTATCGCCCTGGAGGATGGTTATTTTTTCACTGTTTTTGTTTCCCGAGCCAACCATTTCTTCGTTCGCCCCGGTAACAACCGGCTTTCCCGGATTCCAGGCGACACCTTTCGCACTCTGATCCGCTGAAGCGGCAATTAACCCGTGGCTGGAAGTTTCATCGAGCCAGAAAATCTTTCCGCCTCCATGGTTCTCACCCGGATGATATTTTTCCTGAGCGGTTCCTTTCCCTTTCGCATCGATTCTATTGTTTTGTGCATGGCTGTGCTGTAAAAACAAAATGGCTGAAATGAAAATCAAGGCTGCTGTGTTTGATTTGTTCACAATGCGTATTTTAAAAATGGAAATCACTATCGAATGACAGTTGCAAAGGTAAAAAATCTATTTGACGGAAAGTCTTTCATTTGAATCAACCATCACTAATTCCCTAACAGCCATCTCTGAAAAGGGAAGAAAAAATGAGTTTCTGAAAAAAAATGTTAGGAAATTTGGCATAATATATCCAAGTTAATGTAAAGTTTATTAACTTTAAAGATTATTTGAGCAATGCATGGATGAATTCCTTTTCGGTCATCGACCTTCCGATTCCGATACCAGGAAATCATGCGGTTTTTTTCTCATCGATTGGTACGGGAAAATTACATCCGGATCAAATGGTCATATCATTGGAAAAACATTATTTAGTTTAAATAATAATTGTAACTTTGGATTTTTTTTTTCGTAAACCATATTTTCCTTACATCAGGATATATATTACAAGTTAATAAGCAACAAATCAATATTTTTTTCACGAATTAAATCAAGTTGTTATGAATCAAATTTTACGTTTGACCAGGATCATTGGAAATAAAAAGGTCAGGACTTTCATCATTACGATGGTCTGGATGATGATAATGACGCTGCTTCATGAAGGAGTTCATGCACAAAACTGTACGGTGAATGCGGGAGTGGATGATTCCATCTGTCCAAACCAGATACTTACGCTGCATGGTGCCTCAGCCGGACTTTATGTGGGTACCGGGAATATTCACTGGACCCAAAAGAGTGGTCCATCGGTGAATATCGTTGATCCATACAACTTGAATACACAGGTTACTGGCTTCACTTCAGGAGCCAGTTATTCTTTTTATTTATGGGCAAAATGCCTCGATGGGTCACTGGTCCGGGATTCGGTGAATGTTCATATTTTTGACCTGACAACGGCACAGGCCGGCACCGACCAAAGCAGTTGTCCGGGAATAGGTGTTCTTACGATGAGCGCGAATTCACCAACTCCCCCCCAGACCGGAGTTTGGTCAATTGTCGGCGCCAACAATGGCGTTGTAATCCAGGATGTCAATTCCCCCACCACCCTGATCAATCTCTCTTCCGGTTCATGTGGCGCGACGGTGTTGAGATGGACCATCATCGGCGAGTATTCATGCCGGTCGTATGATGATGTGGTGATTACCAATTATGGAGGTGCTACCCCTGTGAACGCAGGGAGTGACCAAACGCTTGGCGGTTGTTATTCCACGACGACCTCCACAACACTGAATGGCAGTGGGGGAGGATGCGGCTTAAACGGGCAGAGTGGTCACTGGACCCTGGTCAGCGGGCCGAATATCCCGACTTTTAACGCAAATTCAAATAGCGCAGGAGTATCCAACCTGATTGAAGGAACCTATACCTTCCGTTGGGACGTTACCGGTCCGTGTGCAAGCGGTACAGATTATGTTTCCATCGTGGTGCCACACGCACTGGGTGGTGTTACCGGCGCATCTGCGGGAGCCGGGCAGTCTTTTTGCGATGGCCGGACCTCTTTTACCCTCACCGGGAATAATCCGCTCGACGCGAATGAAGTCGGAACCTGGACTGGCGGCGCACCCAATGCAGTGATCAACAGCCCGCATTCTCCGATTACAACAGTTACCGTTCCCGCAAACTCTGTCGGGACATATACTTTTACATATACCATGCGGGATACGCTTACCAATTGCTCATCATCGGCAGGCACTTCAGTTACTTTTTCAGTGCCTCCCACAATTACCATGGAATCGGATATTATTTTACCATGTGCCGACTCTATTGCCACCATCACTTATACAAAGACAGGCGGCGGCACTGTTCAATGGAGTATCATCAGTGGCCCCACCAACTGGTATTACCCGGTGATCCCAACAGCATACACCGATGCAACGACGTCACCCCAGTATATTTACCATCTCAGTGCAGTGGGAACTTATACGATCCGGTTCAGGATCACCCCCGGCACTGGTGCTTCATGCACCACAGTAACTTCTGATGTGAATATTACCACCTCGCAACTTGCCCAGTCAAGCAATTCAGGAACGCCACAGATCCTTGGATGTAACATCTATCAGACCCATCTTGCAGGAAATCATCCTTTTACCGGGGAAGGCATCTGGACAGAAGTGCGTCATCCGGCCGGGCATCCTGCTTCAATTTATCATCCTTCCGACGACACGACGCTTATTTATAACCTTTATCCCGGCGTTTATCGTTTTCGATGGCTCCTTTCGAATGGGGCAGCCTGTCCGCCAAACGCTTCCGATACGCGGGTGATTGTGGCGAATGCCACACTATCCCAGGCTGATGCCGGACCAGACCAGACGGTCTGTTATGGGGCACCCATCATGCTGCAGGGGAATGACCCTGGATTGAACGAATGGGGAGTATGGACCGTTGTTCCTTCGGGTCCGGTCTTTGTTGTGGCATCCGACACCTCAAATCCACGGGCCATTGTCACCAATCTTGCATTGAATACCTTGTATACATTTACATGGACGATCCATAATGCCTGCGGCTTTACAACGGATCATGTAGATATTCAGACTTCATTTGATTTAGGCCCGATCCAGGCACATGCAGGCCCCAATCAGTGTCAACCGGCAGGAACGACCACCATTACCCTTGCCGGGAATAACCCTTCGCCGGGAACAGGAACATGGAGCCAGGTGCCGGTAGCCACGCCTCCGGTCGCCATCACCGATCCTTCTAATAACGGAACAACCGTTACCGGGCTGACACCGGGAACCTACCAGTTTGAATGGGCGATCATGCGCAACGGATGCGGACCAACCCGTGATACCGTCATGGTCACAATTTCTAATCCAATCACCCCTTCCCGTGCCGGAGGCGACCGCAATATCTGCGGTGACACGTTGCATCTTGCGGGGAATACACCGCTCCTGGCAGGAGAGGTCGGATTGTGGACGCAAACTTCCGGGAATGCCGGACCCATCATAGAGGATCCCAATTCGCCAGCTTCTATTGTATCCAATCTTTCACCGGGATTCTATCAATTCAACTGGACCATCAACGACGGAGCCTGTACGACCAATGCCGATTCCGTGATCTTCAGGATAAGCACACCTCCCGGCATTGCGGATGCCGGCCCCGACAGGACACTTTGCGGAAAGGACACTGTTGATCTTTCGGCAAACGGCCCAACTTCAGGAACCGGACGATGGAATATCATCTCAGGACCGAATACCCCTGTCTTCTCCAGTTATACAGATTCTCTTGCACATGTTTCGGGTCTTATCACCGGGACCTATACCTTCCAATGGACTGTGACAGGCGGGCCGTATTGTCCTGCCAACGCCGACACAGTCGTTATCATTGTTTATGCAAGCGCCAACGCAGGCACTGACAAGACCTATTGTGACGCATCCACTGTTGAACTCACGGGCAACATTGGCAGTGCAGGGGTGTGGACGAACATCAGCGGACCAAGTGTTCCGACCATTACACCAACCAATCCTGTTTCGAATAAATCAACCGCTTCGCCACTGGTAACCGGAACCTATGAATTCAGATACACCGTATCTTATCCTGGCTGTTCCAGCAAGGACAGTGTTTTTGTTACCATCTCCGGCCAGCCTACGCCTGCCTATGCCGGGGCGGAACAGTTTTTATGTAAAAGTTCTTCTCCCTATAATATTTCTTTGCATGGGAATAAACCTGCGACAGGACATGGAGCGGGTCATTGGTCAAGAATATGGCCGGTAGCCGATCCGGGTGCCTCATTTTCTGACATCTATGATTCATTAGCTACTTACGGACCAGCCACTGCGGGACTTTATATTTTCAGGTGGACCATTACCGATGGCACTTGCACAAGCTTTGCCGAGGTGCGGGTGAACCTCTATGATCCGCCTACCCCTTCCGATGCCGGTAGTGACCAGGAAGTATGTGGAACCCAGACGACAATGGATGCCAATTTACCTGTGGCAGGTATTGGTGCCTGGAGCCAGGTTTCGGGACCCAACGCTGCGGCTTTTACTTCGATGATCCTGCCAAACACAACGGTTACCGGATTAATTGAAGGAACCTATGTTTTTAAATGGAGGATAACGAACGGGACAGTTTGCAACGCTGACAGTTCAACAGTCACAGTAAATGTTCATATGAACCCCGGAACCCCTCTTGCCGGTGGCGATCAGCGGTTTTGCGAAACGACGCCACCCATTACCGCATCATTATCAGGGAATACCATTTCCCCGGGAACCGGCCTTTGGTCGCAATCGGCAACTGATCCCACCCAGGGAGTAACATTTGATAATTCATCCAGCCCGACAGCGATTGCCACTTTCCCTAGTTATGGAATTTATCACCTGATCTGGACAGCCACGGAGCCCTACACATTGCCTGCAATCGGCAATTGTATTTTACGGGATACCGTTCTTGTTACGATCGATCGGAATCCTTCTGCTCCAAACGCGGGGGGCGATTTCGTGAAATGCCGGTTTACAACCGTGAACCTGAATGCAACCGCACCAGCCATTGGTGTGGGTACCTGGACAGTAAATCCGGGCAGTACAGGCCCGGGCCCGATAACTTTTGTCAGTCCTCATTCGCCAACCACGCAGGTTTTAGGGACCGGTATGGGCGAATACCTGTTCAACTGGACCATTGCGAATGGAACATGTCCTCCCAGAACGGATACCGTGAAAGTTTCCATTCTTGACTTTCCTCCAACAGCCATCGCCGGATCAAACCAGAGCATCTGCAATGGCACAACGGCCCTCATGGCGGCCAATTCTCCGGGAACTACTCCCAATTTCGGTACCTGGACACAGGCACCCGGCGACCCCGCGACAGTCGTATTTGTCGATCCCAACAGCCCGACAACCCTTGTAACTGGTTTCACTGCAACAGGTGTTTACCATATTACCTGGACTATTTCCAACGGGGATTGTTTCACTTCTGACGGGATAACCGTAACTAAATATCCCGATGTAACACTTACCTGCCCTTCGGATGCAACGGTTTGCAACGGGGGGACACATACTTTAACGGTATCCGCTACTGGCGGTTCCGGCACGTACACCTATCAATGGGAATCAAATACCTCTGACACCTGGCCAGGGACGATCATCACCGGTGCAACCAATGCCAGTTATACAACACCGGTGCTTACCTCAGACATGTATTACCGTGTGACGGACCAGTGCGGATTTCAAACCTGCGTGGCACATGTCACCGTTGTTCCTGATCCGGCGATCATATCAGTTACTCCCAATCCGACGATCTGCAGCGGCGCAACTGCACTTTTATCTGTCAGCGCCAGCTGGGGAACCCCCGATTTATTATATCAATGGTATACCGGAACATCCTGCGGAGGAACCACCAATGAAATTCTTGGGGCTACCAACAGCAGTTATACAACAGTGGCACTCTCCCAAACTTCCTTCTTCAGAGTTAAGGTGTGGACGGCCGGAAGTGGTTGCGGAACAGTATATTCCGACTGTATCTCCGTATTCGTTCCCAACATCACCCTTCATCCTTCGGGAACAATACTATGTTCAGGAGGAACCCATACCATGAATGTTGCTGCTTCTTCATCGGGTGGGACGGAAACCTATGCATATCAATGGCAGTATTCAGCAACAAATGCTCCTTATGCCTGGGGTGATGTTACCGACGGAACGGGCGGAAACTCTCCAACTTATACCACAGCAGTCCTGTCAACCGGTGACTTTTACTACCGGTGTGTCATTACAATCACAAGTCCGCTTGGTTGTGCCAATCTGGAAACCAATGCTGCCTATGTGCAGGTATTTAACGACCCGGTTGTTACCAGCCAAACCCTGGATAAACAGATATGCAAGGGAACCTCAGGATCCTTATTTGTGACGGTGACCGGTGGTACCGGGACTTTGAGTTACCAATGGCAGGTTGGTACATTGTCGACCGCACCTCCGGCAGCGACCAGTTGCAGCGAGGTGGACACGTGGACAAATGTCACCGGTGGCACAGGTGCCAATACAACGAATTATACCACACCTGTAATGAATACCCCCGGAATCTATTTTTATCGCTGCCATATCACGCAGACTGGGGTAGGTTGCGGACCGGTCGATTCTGATTGTATCCCATTTACAGTTGATCCTATACCTGACGCTACTGCGACGCCGCAGGCACAATCGATCTGTTCCGGAACAGCCAGTGCAGATATCATTCTAACAAGTTCCGTACCCGGAACGACCTTTGCATGGACAAGAAACACGCCTTCAGGAATTACATCTTCACAGCCCCTTAATGGAACAGGTGATATTACCGGGGGCATTTTTTCAAATTCCACAAGTGCACCCAAAACCGTAACCTATACGATCACACCAACAGGGCCATCTCCGACTTATTGTGTTGGAGCCCCAATTAATGCAACTGTTATTGTCAATCCGATCCCGACGGTAAGCAGTTCAAACGCCAAGACGATCTGCAACAACACGAGCGTTTCCTATACACCAACCTCAGCAGTCACAGGCACGACCTTTACCTGGACGGCATCGATCCTGACTCCCCCAACGGGAGGC
>CAIVAT010000072.1 GCA_903903985.1 uncultured Bacteroidales bacterium
TCTTCGTGTTACATTTAATACAATCCATTTTTCAGTTGTTATCCTCAAAGTAAGCGCCAAATCCCAATTCAAGCAATTCCTTAACCGGACGGCAATCGGTTGAACTAACATTGCCTGTCCGGTTTTTTGCTACCGATCCACATCCTCCTCCGCATGCCAGTTGCATGCTGCAGGTGAAACATTCTGCAATTGCAGTAACGTCACGGTTTTCCCAGGCAGCGATCATATCATCTTTGCGGGATACCTCAGGGAAGAAACTCCCCAGCGATTCATCTGTTTTCCCGACGGTAGCCGTACACGAATAGATTTGTCCGGTGTAATCAAAAGCCCATTCTGTTTTACAGGCGGGGCAGGCATCGAACAACGGATCGGGCAGGCTGCCGTTTTCGGCCAGGAATTTTGAAATGGAATATGCCGGTTTGTAAAATTCCAGGATATGCGGATACTGCTTTACCTGCTGATAGATGGTTTCATAAAGTGAAATCCGGCTGAACAACTTTTCGGAAGATACCTGGCAATGATGCAGTTCGTAATTACGACCAAGTTGTGTTTTGAAGAATTCATTTTTGGTCCAGCCTTTATCTATCGCGAATTGAGCCATCTCAGGAAGACCATTGATATTCTCCTTATCAATCACCATCCGCAGATTAACCGGCAATCCAGCCAGCAGGCAGGCGTCGATACCGTGTATAATTTCCTCAAAGGTTGCTCCACCACCTTTGAGGAAACGACGCGTGTCATGCACGCTGCCAATCCCGTCAAGGGTGACCTGAATTTCGCGGATATGCGCCAATTTCAGGATATCCACATACTCAGCCAACGAATAACCGTTTGTCACAAAGCAAACTTCAAGGTTTGATTCATTCGCCAGTTTAAGCAGGTAAACAACCAACCCTTTTTGTTTCGGTGAATTCAACAGCGGTTCTCCCCCGAAAACGGTCAGGTACTTTTTGCGCCCGGCAAATTCATGATTGATGTATTGGAAGAACGCATCAATCACCTCAATTGTGAGTTCCTGGGTTGTATTGGCATATTCATCCTGGTAGCAATAGGTGCAGGCGAAATTGCAGCTGTAATTCGGGACAAAAAACAATTGTACTTCATCCTCATCACGGGTATCGATGAAATCAAGGTACTTGCTGCGATACAGCCGTTCTTCCACCTTCTCATCCACCAGGTAACCCTGCTCTTCCAGGTTTCCACGGAATTCATCAGCAATCTCTTTCCCTTCAAGCAGATCATGCACCATTTTCCCCTCGGCAGGATTTAAGATATCGGCGCTGCCGCTGAGCAGGTTAACGATGAAAAAATTATCTGATCCTGCGATCCTGGAAAAAATATTGTGTTTGGAGTAAATCATTGTTTAACAAATCTTAATCGTGGCAACCCACAATGGTTTTCGATGTTTTTGCACAGCATTGTGCCACCTTTTTTGTTTCTGCCTTTGGAGCTTTTACCTTTTTTTTAACGAGGCTTTTCATAGTTTCTGTTTTTAGAGTTCATATTTGATTTTGATTGATTCAATTTCCGCAACCACAAGCATCTTTTTTCCCGGCAATGGTAAAACTGGCCACTTCGGCATTTCCCTTGGCATAAGGGGCTGATTCTTCGATAATTTCAACGGAGGCAAAACCTGCCTTTTCCAGTTGCTGCATATACTCTTCACGGGTCACCGATCCGGCCCAGCATTCAGCTACTGCCACAGGATCATTTCTGTATTCATCAGCAATTGCAGTGGTGGCATAAATATCGCTGATTACAAACCTGCCGCCTTTCTTAAGGATACGATAGATCTCGTTCCAGACTGACTGCTTGTCGGCAGCGTGGTTCAGGGTGCAATTGGAGATTACCAGGTTGGCCACTTTATCAGGAAGTTCGAGCTTTTCAAGTTCACTGCGTATAAAACTGACATTTGTTATTCCGAATTTCTCTGCATTACGGCGGGCTTTATCAAGCATACCATCAGAAATGTCAATCCCGTATACAAATCCGGTTGCGCCGACCGATTCAGCCATGCGCAACACATCCGTTCCACGACCGCTACCCAGGTCAACACATACCTCCCCGGTTTTGGGTTCAGCATAGTTGATCGCCCCACCGCAGGAAAGGCAACATTCCGATTCTGCCAGTTCACTGTATCGGTTATTTATTTCATTTATTTCCATAGAATAATGGGTAATTTAAAGATATGCATTAAATCATCTTTTCTTAGCACATGTGCCTATACCGTGCATATTACATTTGGGCAATAAAAAACACAATAGAGCCTTTTTTAACCGCTGCAAATGTAGGAAATACTTTTTAATAAATCGCATAAATATCACTATAATTTTTATTGAACAATGATTTTAGTATTTCTAAAACGTTAAAGGTGACAATTCAACTTTTTACTTTTGCATATATTACCCGTGGTCTATTCCTATTGATATTAAATTCATGGAGTTCACCATTAGTCATAATGCACAATTAGCAGGCAATTTATCCGGTTCGCCAACACTTCTATGACGTATCAACAGAATTATTTCCTGATCTTTGAATTGATTTTGAATTTAATTCCATAACAGTAACAAACAATGGAAACTACAACAGCTTTAATACTTATTGTCATCGGACTGATGGCCGGAGTTTTAGGCGGAATCTTTGGCATTGGTGGTGCCATCATCATGATTCCCGCCATGGTATATTTCCTGGGTGTTGATCAGCATACTGCCCAAGGGACAAGCCTGGCGGTGATGTTGCCACCGATCGGGCTGTTTGCGGCCTATAATTACTATAAAGCCGGCCAGGTGAATATCTGGTATGCCATAATTATTGCCGTTTCCTTTATGATTGGCGGGTACTTTGGATCAAAAATCGCGTTGAACCTTCCGGAACATGTCATGAAAAAAGTCTTTGGATTTTTCCCGATCATCATGGCCCTAAGACTGATTTTCGCAAAGCAGGCCGGCTTGCAGGAGTAACCGTTCAATTGGGATTGACACCCCCTGAAAATAGTTGGTTAGTAATAAAATCATTGCTATTTTTGACGAAATAAACAAACATCCCACCATCTAAAAATTATTGTAAATCTGATGAAAAAAATAGTTGTCCTCGGTGCAGGTATCGCCGGCCATACCACTTCCTTACTTTTAAAGCACAAACTCGGCAGGAACCACCAGGTGATCGTAGTCAGTCCGCACGATAAGTATCAATGGATCCCGTCAAACATCTGGGTGGGAATCGGTCAGATGACAGCCAAACAAGTATCTTTCCCGCTTGAACCTGTGTATCGCAAGAAAAGAATTGAGTTTATACAGGGAAAAGCAACCGCCATCCATCCTGAAGGCGAAACAGGCAACGAAATACCATACGTGGAATTTGAATATACGAATGCAGATAAGGCAGGGCAGTCAGGGAGAGTCGAATACGATTTCCTGGTGAATGCAACCGGCCCGAAGTTAAACTTTGCAGCCACAGGAGGGTTGGGACCAAAAGGGTATACCAATTCCGTATGCACCTACCCGCATGCCGAAGAGGCATGGATGAATCTTCAAAAATCCCTGGATAAAATGGCAAAAGGAGAAAAGCAGCGTTTCCTTATAGGAACCGGGCACCCGACAGCCACATGCCAGGGTGCCGCTTTTGAATATGCACTGAATGTTGCCTTTGAAATATCAAAGCGAAAACTGAATCATATGGCCGAGATTACCTGGATCACCAACGAAAATGAGGTGGGTGACTTTGGAATGGGAGGCGCCTTTATTAAGAAAGGCGGGTATGTCACTTCAACCCGGGTCTTTGCTGAATCGATTCTGGCAGAATATGGTATCCGGTGGATCACCAAGGCAGGGATTACAGAAGTAGAAGAGGGGAGAGCCCATTATGAAACACTGGATGGCGAGAAACATGTTGAGGATTTTGATTTTGCCATGCTGATTCCGTCCTTTGCCGGGGCGGGCATGAAGGCATATGATCGCAAAGGTGAAGATATTACTTCAAAACTTTTTGCCCCCAGCGGATTCATGAAGGTGGATGCAGATTACACGAGCCGTCCCTATAACGAATGGAGTGCCGGTGACTGGCCATCAACCTATGAAAGTCCGGCCTACCCGAACATCTTTGCTGCGGGCATCGCCTTTGCCGTGCCTCACCCGATTTCACAACCAAGAAGCAGTAAAAGCGGTCTCGCGATCTTTCCGACGGCGCCCAGAACCGGTATGCCATCAGGGGTTATCGGGAAAGTTGTCGCGCTCAACATCATCGACCGGATAAAAACCGGAGGGAAGGATTCGCCACATAAAGCTTCCATGGCAAGAATGGGCGCCGCCTGCATCATATCGTCGGGATATGGGATACGGGATGGTATGGCCGCATCAATGACAGTTTTTCCAATCGTGCCCGATTATAAACGTTTTCCGGATTGGGGAAGAGACCTGAACTATACCATAGGGGAACCCGGGCTTGCCGGTCATTGGGTTAAACTGCTTCTACACTACCTGTTTATCTATAAAGCAAAAGCAAAGCCATTTTGGTTTTTGATCCCTGAATAGCAACCATCCTTAATTTTTCAAACTGATCAGCATTCTGTTCCAATAACATTCGTCATGCAAGAAAAACACATTACGCCTGGACCAAAAGAAATCACGAATCCTCCATACCCGACCGGAAACACAAGATTCTGGCGTAAATTCTTTCCCTGGCAGGTTGTCAGATTTTTCGTATTAAACCTCAAAATCATGCGCATTATTATCGGGGGTCATTCTTGATTTTCAGGATTTCATAGTAATTAACCCTTTTCCAACGCCTGCCTCAGATCGCCGATGATATCCTCTGCATTTTCGATTCCTACAGAGAACCTCACCAAATCATCCGTAATGCCAGCTTGTTCTTTATTTTCCTTTGATACACCCGCATGGGTCATGGAGGCAGGATGCTGGATCAGGGTTTCAACGCCGCCCAGTGATACTGCCAGAACAGCAAGATGAACATTGTCCATCAGCTTTTTACCCGCTTCAAAACCACCGGTCAGCCCGAAACTGATCATGGAGCCGGCACCCATCATTTGCCGCTTTGCCAGTTCATACTGCGGGTGCGATTTCAACCCGGGATATTTGATCCAGGCTACTTTGGGATGATTTTCAAGAAAATCAGCCACTTTAACCGCATTTTCCTGGTTCCGGTCAACACGCAATGACAGGGTCTTTACACCCCGTAATACCAGGTATGCCTGATGGGGGTCCATGTTGCATCCCATATAGACCATGCAGTGCCTGATTTTCTTGTATAAAACAGCTTCTTTGGTAATGATGACACCACCAACAATGTCAGCATGGCCATTGATGAACTTGGTGACGGAATGAAGCACGACGTCGGCTCCAAGATCCAATGGTTTTTGCAGGTAGGGGGTGCAGAAGGTATTATCCACAACCAATATCAGGTTATGCTCCTTTGCGATTTTGGCACAGGCAGTAATATCGGTGATCTCCATCGTCGGATTTGCTGGTGTTTCAATGTAAAGGACCTTGCTGTTTGGCCGGATTGCTTTTTTGATCTCTTCCATATCAGCTGTATTGACGAAGGAGGCTTCCACATGAAAACGGCCGAAATCCTGTTCCAGTACACCCCTGGCGCGTCCATAAACCGCATCGGTACTGATAATATGATCTCCTCCATTTAACAGTGCCATGTATACAGTTGTGATGGCTCCCATTCCTGATCCGGTAGCTATGCCGCCATATCCGTTTTCAAGGGCGGCAATATTTTGTTCCAGGGCGTGGATCGTCGGATTTCCGATCCTCGTATAGATATAGCCATCGCTGGCGCCTGAAAAACAATCAGCCCCATGTTGGGCGCTTTTAAACCGGAAGGTTGAAGTTTGATAAATGGGAACGGTCGCACTACCGAATTGATCCTCGATTTCTCCGGCATGAATGAGTTTGGTGTCAAAACCAGCATCTTTTAGATCCATTTTTTTTATTTTAGAGTTTGAAATTTCACGATATCACTGGCCTTTTTTCTTTCAAAAGTGATAGAACTATTGATGCAGGATGTGATCGTATTATTGTATCATTACAAAAGTAGTGAACATATGTTCGCAATGCATTAACTTTGCAAAAAAAAATTATGCCTGACCAACTCGATACCTTAATATCCCAAACTCAGCAATACAGGGTTGTTTTCCCCAAACACCTGAACTCAAATGGAACATTTTTTGGAGGAGAGGCCATGCAATGGCTTGATGAGGTTGCGTTTATAACTGCAACAAGGTATTCCCGTCAGCGGATGATAACCGTCAAAATCGAGAACATTCGTTTCATTAAACCAATAATGCCCAACACCATTGTCGAAATCACCGGGGAAATTGTAAAAGCAGGAAATGTGAAATTGTATATTAAAATTGAGGTTTTCTCAGAAGAGATGTACTCCCAACACCGGGAAAAAGCCATGGAAGCAGATTTTATTTTTGCTTCCTGCAATGATGATTTGATTCCAGTTCCCCTGAAGATAAATAACAAAAGTTGAGATGTTGCAATGAGAGATTCAAATTCAGTCGGGGATTAATCCTTTTCCCGGTTATAAACTCCAAACGGAATTACCACACCGAATGTAATCCGGCGGCCCATGTTATAGACACCCACTTCTTTCATTCTGCTAAGATGATCGTAATATTTTGTGTCCAGTAGATTTGTACCACTGACATACCATGTCCATAGCTGTTTTTGAATCTTTAATTTGGACCCCAAACTGCAGTTAAGTAAAACATACCCCGGCGTAACGGTTTCAAAAACATCTATCCTGCCCTGGTAAAAATGGGTTTCCATTTCAAGTTGAATATATGGGTTTTTTAAAGCACTGGTTTTCCTTGTTTTAAAAGTCCATTTTACCTGATCTGTCAGGTGGAGAGCCGGAATAAATGGAAGCGGGACACCAGTAGAAAGGTTATCACCCCATACATAATCGATGTTATTGTCGAAATGAAGGGCATCAACAGGGTGAACATCAAATTCAAATTCAAAACCTTTCAGCAGTGAATTACCTTGCACATACCGGTATACAGGATACCATACTCCATTTACCTCCTTTTTCTCAGCATTGATATTTCTATAATATATGAAGTCGCTGATGATATTATAAAACCCATTGAATGCCATATTCAGAAATTTATTATCCCAGGCGATTTCCCCATCGATCTGCAAACTTGTCTCCGGATTTAGTGCCGGGTTTCCCATCTCATACCTGAAAGTGCCTTCATGAAGGCCATTGGCACTAAGTTCAGAAATATTCGGAGCGCGAAATCCCCTTCCTGCATTTAATTTAAAATTGATTGCTTTGTTCAGCCTGAAGGTCATCCCTGTTGATCCGGTAAAAGCGGAGAAATCCCTGTTGAATGACTGAAAAATGGTATCTCCTGAAGGAGCAGGAAGGCCCAGGGTATCCAGGAACAGGGGATATCCTTTCACTTGCCTGTAATCATATCGTACTCCGAGGTTTAGTGTAAATCTTTCCCAGGTTTTTTTCGCATAAACAAACCCTCCCCAGTCTTGAAGGTCATAATCAGGTATCAGGTACTCTGTGCCACGATTTCGATTGATCTGGGTCATACCCGAAATCCCTCCGACAAGTTCAAGGGATTGCCCAATTAGTCGTGTATAGCGGACATCATAGGTCCAGGTATCCAGATGGAAAAACAATCCGGGAGTATCAGGCGATTCTCCGAATTCTTTCCTGTTATTCCACTGGTAGCCAAGACTGATTTTTAACTGGTTGTCCTTGATCAGCAGGTTTGTTACCGATGATATTTTATTGTGACTGACCTCTTGAAAAGGAACATTGAGCGAACGGCTCTTAGCCATTTCTTCAGAAACAATATTTCCCCTGTAATCAATGAACTGATTTGTTGCCGAATCTCGTGTTCCGTCTACCATCCCGATTTTAGCATTGAAAGAACTAAAATGCAGGTGGGAGTATCCCCATTTTTTTATCACTCCTGCCATCAGTGACAAATTTTTCTCATTAAA
The DNA here is from genome assembly GCA_903903985.1 of uncultured Bacteroidales bacterium. Lineage (GTDB taxonomy): Bacteria > Bacteroidota > Bacteroidia > Bacteroidales > FEN-979 > CAIVAT01. Next base: position 7,998 of record CAIVAT010000072.1, read on the forward strand.
TCCCGAGTTATAAACCCATTCGGTGGGTGTACAATAAGAACCTGCTGTTTTATACGTTCCCCTTGCCCTCCATATCAAGCCATCCTGATTTCCTTCCACCATTGCTGAATTACTGAAGAGCCGGTCATTGGTCGAAAATTGAGAAACCCATTCCCCGTCGATGGAACCCATTTTTGCAGGGGTTTGCTCCAGAATATTAATAACTCCTCCCATCGCATCCGAACCGTAAAACAAACTGGCCGGGCCTTTCAGGACTTCAATCCTGTCGGCCGAGAACTGGTCGATCTCTATGCCATGTTCATCACCCCATTGATTTCCTTCCTGCCTTACTCCTTCGTTCAGCGTGACGATATGGTTATACCCTAACCCACGGATGACCGGTTTTGATATCTCCCCACCCGTTGTGATTTCTGAAACGCCTGGTATTGCAGAGATAGCATCGATCAGGTTGGTGGAAGGGACCGTCAATAATTGATTTTTATTGATTGGTGTGATGGAGAAACTGCTGCGGTCGTTGTCTGAAGACAGGGCATTTCCGGTTATCACGACTTCCTTTGCTTCGATTGCTGAAGAGGTCAGCTGAAAATCACGGGAATGAACCTTTGACAAATCCAGGGTGACAATTTCAGCCTTATAACCCATGAAACTCACCTGAACCACCATGGATGAACCCGGTAGATTATGAAATTTATATATGCCGTCTTTATCAGTGGAGGTGCCAGCTTTAAGGTCCGGAATGAAAACGGTTGCACCTGGAAGTGACTCTCCTGTCTCTTTATCTTTTATTTGCCCTGTTAGCGAATTTTGACCATAGATCAGAGTACTGCAAAGAAGGAATGTGAATATGTTAAGGATGTGGAAGAACCTGATTTTCATTATAGGCTTTTCTGAAATTTGAAATATGTTACTGAAATCAGAATCACATCAATCTTGTCATTGGGTTCCATCACATCATATTTATCTGGTTTAAAAATTTCTTTACGTACTCCGTGGGTTCCCCCACTACCATATAAGCGTAATAATCGTTTTTGTATTGTTTTACAATCAGGATTGATTTTTCCACTGACAATTTTTAACTTAATTTGGTGAATTGCATGATTTTTTGAATTGCTTCTGAAGACGATGTGTTTTTTGCTTCTATGATCAATGGCTCGTTCAATTGCCAGCTTTCAACAACCTGGTCGGCCAGTTTTGTGTTAACAGCCAGAATGAGGGGCATATCGCAACGCAAGATCAGTTCATTTAAACTCTCTGCCCATCCTTGTCCCTGCAATTCCCAGGCGCCGATTTCATCAATAAATACGATTTGTGATTGCTGGTTGTTTGCGACCGTGAGTGCAGCTTTACCAAATAAGATCCCATCATCGAAAAAATAGAACCTGCCAACATTGATCATACCTTCTCCCTTTTGGGTTTGTGAAAGCCGTTGCCTCTCAGATGTCGCAATATTGATTAGTTCATACCCTGATTTAATTCCATTCTCAAAGACTGCCGGAGAGATAATGCCCCCGGTTTGTATATCCCGGCTTTTAAAGAGTATTGCTAATTCAGCCAACAACGTTGATTTTCCATCTCCGGTGTCGCCTGTGACCAGGATGACATTGCTTTTTTTCTTCAGGCTGAATTCAACTTTACCAAGCCAGAATTCGGCCTGTGCGGTGAGTTGTCTTAAAATGGGAACCGGCTTTTTAAAGATATCTTTTAAAGAAGGTAAATTGCTGATGATAAAGGGAAGTGTACTGAATGCAACTTCAAGGGAGAGAGGCAACTGTTTGAAAGAAGTACGGATAAAGAAAGACCTGATGACCGGGTTGCTTAACTCTTTGCCGGTAACTGCAAAACCAACAACCATGATTGCGGCCCGGAAATTCATCTGTAACCCGATCATTAAACCGTCAAGTATTGAAATGTGAGATGACTGGAGAGTCGCGAACAGAAAGCTTGACAGCATGGTGATTATAATAAAAAAGACCCAGAATTTGGGCTTTCGCAAGGGTTTCAGGATGTTATTGTAGCGTATTACCCAAGCTGTCAGCATAGCCATGCCTGCCGGGCCCCACCAGATGATGGTTGTGAAATTCATCAGGAGCAGCACTGCGACCATTCCCGATATTGTCAATACTAGCCAACCCATGGAGTAGTTAAACAACGGCATACTTTTACCGGATTTAATTCCTCTCGTTCGCTTTTTATCGATGCTCATCATGGGGGGATCGGATTTTACGGCAGTTTTGCCAATATATATGCCCACGACAGCTGAAAGAATGCCAAAAACCAGATAAATAACCCATAAAGCCATCACAGGCATCCATACAGTCGTGAAATGAAACTGGAGTTGCTTTTGGGCAAAGTTGATCAGTGAGGTATAGAGGTCAACAATGTTGAACCCGTAAACAATGATGAAGTTGGCAATTTTCTGAAAAAAGCTCCACGACATGGCAAGGATGCTGCCCATGAAAAAGCCGATCATGTTTTTTCCAAAGATTCGTACTGAAAATTCGAGTAATACTGCTTCAAAAAAAATAGCGATCATCGGCCCAAAAATAACTGCGCTGGGAGATACCGCTTTCATGATGGCACAGATCAAACCTGCACGCCAGATCAAACCCCTGTCTTTCCATTGATAGCTTACAGATACCAGTAAGATGATCCCGATCGAAGTGAGGAAAATGCTGCTGAACGGAACACGCAAATTATGAAGAAAGCTTCCAAGGACAATCTCTGACGATGCCCAAAGGGAACCCAGTACTGCAGCTTTTTGCCAGGTGCCACTCAATTTGTGGCCTATGTTTAAACCAATTGTTGGCATTAACTTCCATTAAGTTTCTCAAATTTTTTAACGACTGTGCCGATTACGAACCATGAAACCAAAATAAGGACTGGCCAGCTAAAAAACCATATAATTTGCGTTATCATAATTTCAAATTTTTAATAAATATGCGATTCACTTTTCATCTCCTCAATATCGATCTTTTTGTTGTCAATCGAGCGCCAGGCATAGAAAATATATGCCAGAACAAATGGAACCAGCAACGATACATAACTCATGGCTACCAGGGTATAATGGCTTGATGAACTGTTTTCGATGGTGAGTGAACTTTGTAAATCGTAAGTAGAAGGATAATAGGCGGTGTTATTGAATCCTGCAAGCAGGAACAGGGAAAATACTGTGAGAATGGTTCCGATGCCTGCCGCCCAAATCCCTTTGGTGCTGCATTTTACAAAGCAGGTGAGTGGACGGATAATGCCCATCAGCACCATCACAACACCCAACAGAAACAAGATTGCAACAGCCGGCATCTGAATCAGGTTGTGAAAATATTTATACGGTTCCATGGATACCTGTTTTGTTTCGGGGTTTACTGCAAAACCAGACGACAACAGCAACCAGATCGTAAAGGTGAGGAAGAAAACCACGAATGGAATTGCATTATATAGTAGTTGCTTTTTTACCCTTTCCATGATGGCCGAATTATTTACACGGTTCATGAAATAGAGCAGGGCGAGCACACGAGCCAGGAAAAAGACTGTCAATCCAAGGGCTAGGTTTTGAAGGTTCAGGGCAGCTTCCAAACCATATGCAAGGCCCGTCCACTCAGAGATGATGGGCATTTTGTCACCCGTAAGGTTGGTCAGATTCATTTTATTCACTACAAAGTCAGAGCCGGTAAAGAAAGTGGCAACCGCGGTTCCAATCAGCACAGTTCCAAGCAATCCGTTGATGAAGAGCAATACTTCATACGTGCGGTGCCCGAAGAAATTGTTGGGTTTCGACCGGTATTCATACGAAACGGCCTGAACCACAAATGCGATAAGGATGAGCATCCAGACCCAATAGGCCCCACCAAAACTTGTGGAATAAAACAACGGGAACGAGGCGAAAAATGCACCGCCAAAGGTAACCAGGGTGGTAAAGGTGAATTCCCATTTTCTGCCAAGTAGATTGACCAGAACGGTGCGTTCGTCTTCGGTTTTTCCAAGGGTGTATATAAGTGTTTGCCCACCCTGGACAAACATCAGGAAAACAAGGATGGCCCCCAGCAAGGAAACGATGATCCACCAGTATTCCTGCAAAGTGATATATGAAAATGTTTCGAACATAATTCAGTTTTTTAACGATTAATGAATAGTGGATGAACCTTCCGCCGCCGGACCCTTTTTAATCTGTGTGGTCATTATTTTTATCTCGGCGATCAGCAACCCGGTAAAAATGACCATGAATAGCGCAAATGTGATCTGCACTGAAGATGTTTTGACTTGCGAAACGGCTGCAATGGTGGGTAGGATATCCTGTATCACCCATGGTTGACGGCCAACTTCAGCAACCACCCAGCCCAGCATGGAGGCGACATAACCAAGGGGAATGGTCCAGAGTGCGGTATACAAAATGAATCGTTTCGTTTCAATTTTATTCTTCAGGGTCAGCCATAATACGACAATGAACAAAGCCAGGAAGTGGAATCCAAGCCCGACCATGATTCTGAAAGAATAGAAGGAGGTGGGAACACTGGGGACCAGTTCATGAACATCACGATTGGCGTAATAGCCGTAACCAAAATGTGAATAATTTTCTTCAAAGCGCTTCAAAGCAGCTGCTGAGAGACTGTCATTCCCTGCTTTTTTTGCATTTTTATATTCCGCAAGCGAGGCAATGGCAATCCGACCCTTTTCACTTCGTTCTTTATAGGATAAAATGTTGTGTTGCGGGTTTCCATGAACCAAATCCTTTATCCCGGGTACATAAGCGTTGGCATCAAGGAATGCCATGTACGACAACATGTTAGGGATTTCAATCTTAAACAGGAAATCCTCTTTCTTGTGCTGGCCTTCGGCCTTGTCTCTCTGCAGGATACCGATTGCAGCGAGCGGTGCATTCTGCTGTCCAACGTACAGGTTTTCCATGGCAGCGAACTTCATTGGCTGATATTTTGCAACCGTTCTGGCCGATCCATCACCGGTAAGGATGACAAAAAGGATGGAAAGCAATCCAAAAACTCCGGCCACCAGGATGCTGCGTTTGGCCAAAAGCTGTTCCCTTCCCTTCAGTAAATACCATGCACTGACTCCAATGACAAATATTGATGCCAACACATAACCCTGGGATACACTGTGCAGAAATTTGTTGATGGCAACCGGTGAAAAAAGCACTTCCCAAAAATTCACCATTTCATTGCGCACCGTATCAGGATTGAATTTCATGCCTGCCGGATATTGCATCCATCCGTTGGCAACCAATATCCACAATGCTGAAAGGTTTGACCCAATCGCCACCAGCCAGGTGGATAGCAGATGGAATGATTTACTTACTTTTTTCCAGCCAAAGAACATGACTGCAATGAAGGTGCTTTCCAGGAAAAAGGCCATGATCCCTTCGATGGCAAGTGGTGCGCCGAAGATGTCACCCACGAACCATGAATAGTTTGACCAGTTGGTGCCAAACTGGAATTCCAGAATGATCCCGGTGGCCACACCAATGGCAAAGTTGATGCCGAAGAGCGTCATCCAGAATTTGGTGATCCGTTTCCACTCAGGGTTGCCAGTCCGAACATAAAGGGTTTCCATGAAGGCCACAATGAACGATAGCCCCAGGGTTAGCGGTACAAATATCCAATGATACAAGGCAGTGAGTGCAAACTGCGCCCGCGACCAATCGACAAGCGAAAAATCAATGTGTTCCATAAAAGGGTTTTAAGTAATTCGTTTACTTTTGCAATGCATCGAACAAAAGTAATAATTTATCTGAACTTATGTTCATAAGTATTGTAATTTAGCCACAATATGCCACGACCTAAAAGAAAACGCAATGTAACGCATCCGCCCCAGATGGAGGGATTCAAACCTTTTGGGATCCCAATCTCTGACCTGGAGCCTGTTATTCTTTTTTTCGAAGAATATGAGGCGATCCGTTTGTTGGATTATATGGGCATGACCCAGTTACAGGCAGCGCAGGAAATGGCTGTTTCGCGTCCAACCCTGACAAGGATCTATGAAAAAGCCCGCCGGACAATTGCCGAGGCTTTTGTTGATGGCAAAGCCATATTTATCGGGGGTGGAGATTATCACACGGACGAGTACTGGTATCGTTGTGAAACCTGTCATAAACTTCTGATAAGCTCAAAACAGATGCAATCCTGCTCCTTTTGCAACTCAGATAATATCAGAAAACTATCCAATAAACCTGACGTTGTTGAACACCAAAAGCATGAAGAGGAACCTGGGTTTTGTATTTGCCTGAATTGCAACACCAAAATCCCTCATCAACCGGGTGTCCCATGCCGTGAAAATTCCTGTCCAAAATGCGGAAAGAAAATGATCCGCGAAAACAGCTACCACCATCAACTCTATCTCAAACAGGGCGGATTATCATGCAAAGATTAATGTGGGTGTGAATCACATCCTGCATGTTGCTCACAGGTTTGACCACCATCAGTAACTGCACCGTTCAGATAATTTATAACAACTTCTTCAGCAGGTCCGGAACAACCACGAATAACCTCAATACCTTCGGTATAGAGGTGATGAATCGCACCGCCGCCAATATTTCCAGCCAGCATCAGGGTAACTCCTTCGCTAGCCAGAACTGCTCCAATGCCCGACTTACATCCACAACCTTCGTCAGCTTTGATAAGGATGCGATCCACTATCTCGTTTTCTGGATTGATGGTATATACGGCAAAATTTTCAGAGTGTCCAAAATGTTCATTGACAAATCCATCGTAATATGGGATTGCGATTTTCATAGGTGGGTAGTTTTATATTGTCTGTTAGATGTGCAAAAATAGACAATATTTAACAATTATGAACAAATGTTCATTAATTTAACACTGTTATTTATAGATCCTAAATTTAGAGGCTGTTGCTTTATGTTCGTCAAGACTAACCTTGGTGATGGTAAATTACCTGTCTGCCACCCATCAACTTCATTCAGTATGGGATCATCACTTTGCAGGATACGCACCATGAAACCCAGAAGTCGACTAATACAGTACCATTTTTTGCTGCAAAAATTGTTCAGAATGTCAATGTTTTGTCACTATCCAGCGTCCATTGCACCAATTCCTTCATTGTACTTAGTTCGGTGCCATCAATAAGCGGCAGATCCTTCATTCCCCTGGCTTCTGCACAGGAACCACAGATTTTGACTTTCCCACCTTTTAAAAGGACCGATTTGATCATCCGTTCAATATTATAATACCCCTGGGGTGTGTTTTGGTTGGACAATGCAGCAGTTGCAGCATCGGCCATCAGAAAAATGCGGACTTCAGCGGTTTCATCCTCTTTCTGGATGGTCATGGCCATGCGCAGTGCATTGTAGGCTTTCTCGGTGCCGTATGGGGCATCGTTGATAATAAGCAGGATTTTCATGAGGGAGTAGATGTTAAAATGTTATAACCTTATTGGACCACTTAACGATGTCATACATGTCTTGCATGGTCGACAAAGGGCACATTTCGGAACCCTCCTTGTTACGGATGGCCAGGCAGGTTCCGCAGGCAAATATCTTACCCCCATTTTCGACAAATCGCTTTATCTGGTCGGTTACCTTAAATTTGTCAGAATTCAGCGATTCGGCTTCAACCCCTTTTGCCAGTAAAAACACTTTCACCGAATCTCCCTCGCCAATTGCGAAATTCCCAAACCTGAATGCATTCCAGACCGTTTCAGGATCATTGGAATAAATGACCATTCCGATTTTTATCTTTGGATCAGGAATTGATTCCTTAACGGAAACTGGGCTAGTTTGGCTAATCCCTATGAAAGGAAGAAGATAGAGCAGGAAAAAAATAATCTGTTTCATGATTTCGTTTTTAATTTAGGTGGGTTACATTTTTATCTAACGCTTTCGATAATGCAATTGCATCTTGTATTATTTTTTCCGGATAATCGTTTATTTGAAGTATCCTGATCGCATTTCTGTTTTTTAGTTTTCCATCCTTTAACTTGTAGTCAAAATCAACCGTTTTATGGTCCACCTTCTCGCTGAAATGATATAATTCATATTCATCTTTTAATAAATCGGCCAATTCAATGTCGTGTGTTGAAACAAAAACGATGCTGTCGGCATGTGTCAAAAAAGAGAGAACAGCCTTCCCGGCCGAAATCCGCTCTATGGTGTTGGTCCCTTTATAGATCTCGTCCAGCAGAAATAAATTTGGTTTTCGATCTTCACTCATCTCTATCATTTCCTTAATCGTCAATACCTCCTCAAAATAGTAACTTTTATCGTTCATTAAATCATCGCTGATCCTTATGGCTGAATATACACGCATTCCAGAAATGGAAAATTCATCCGCGAAACAAGTGTTGATCGTTAAACCGGTGATTACATTCAGCCCAATGGTTCGGATGAATGAAGTTTTACCTGACATATTTGAACCGGTAAGCAGGATCGATTTTTTATTGACCCGAATGTTGTTTGTAACACAATCAACAATCAGAGGATGATAAATATTTTTAGCAATAAGGATTTTTGGTTCAGGTATAACTTTGGGGATACAATATTTGTCGAGTCCTTTTCTTAAGGAGGCAATTGAAATGAATGAATCGATTTTTCCGACAAAAATAAAAATTTCCTCTATCTCGTTTCTTTTGGTGTCAAGTTGCCTTAAAACGCCAAACAGTAACAGAGGTTCAAGCAGAAAAAGAATTTTAACAAGCTCCAGAATGGTCCAGAAAATGATTTGGATATCACCTTGCAATTTTGCCTCTAAATTAAAGTACGACATGCGGTTCCTTAATTTATCAATAATACCAATTGATTCCTGAAGGCCAGGATTAACAGCTTTTAGGGATTCGTACCTGAATAACTCCCTTGCAACACCATTCAATTTTAATAATTGAGGTACAGACTCTAGGTATTGATAAAGATTACGTTTGTTCCAATAATGAAGTCCCAGATTGATAAGAAATAGACCAAGTGAAACGAGTAAGAACATTGGATTAATAAACAACAGGATCAATGATAACAAGCTGGTTAGCGATAAAAGCTTGATGACAAAAAACCATTTCGGCGGTTTTAAATGTTCATCCTGAAATAA
>CAIVAT010000073.1 GCA_903903985.1 uncultured Bacteroidales bacterium
ATTACCCTTGAAATCATCCATTGTGACGACAAATTTCGGATAATTATCTTTTATCATTAAAAGGTTCCCGAACTCCCGCTCAATTGTTTGGTCATCAATCAAGAGGTAGGCGCATTGGATATAAATTTTTTCTCCCTGTCGCTCACAAACAAAATCGATTTCCTTTTCACCGGTTTTTCCGACATAAACATTGAACCCCATCCTGATCATGTGCTGAAACACACTGTTTTCAATCAGTTTATTGATGTCCTGAGGCTTATGTCCAATGATGGCATTCCGCAAACCGAGGTCTTCAAAATAATATTTCTCACCGGTCTCAAATATTTTCTTTCCCTGCAGGTCGCTGCGCGGGACTCTTGTGATATAGTATGCCGATGCCAGGTACGAGAGGTAGTTGGCAATAATGACCGGAGAAATTGCCATCCGTTGTGATTTCAGGTAATCACTGATACGCTTTGTCGAAATAAGGCTTCCGGTCGAATCAGCCAGAAACCTGATCAGGTTTTCGAGGAAATTAACATTCCTGATGTTATACCGGGCTACCACATCTTTAAGGAGGACGGTGGCATTGATCGATTTCAGGTAATCAAAAACTACCTGGTCAGTCAGCGGAAAAACCATCAGGTTGGGCAACCCACCATATTTGAGATATTTACTCAGGTTTTCGGCTGTATCTTCAATCTTGTGAAAAATTAAAAACTCTGAAAAACTCAGTCCATGAATTCTGATTTCGATGTATCGACCACTTAATACAGTGGCCAGATCGCCGGAAAGCATGGAAGAATTGCTCCCCGTGCACCAGATATCCATGTTCCCTGTGACCAGTAAACTCCGGAGCGCTTTTTCAAATTGTTCAATTTCCTGAACTTCATCAATAAACAAGAAATTCATCTCCCCCGGACGGCGATTTTTCTCTACATGGTCAAGAAGATCTCCATCATTTCTGATAAAATCAAACTCATGAATATCTTTGTCGATATAAATAATGTGAGAACCAGGGTGCAATGCTTCAACCAGTTCCATGATCTGAAAAAGCATATAACTCTTTCCGGTTCTTCGCTGGCCGGTAAATATTTTGATCAGGTTCTTGGCGAGAAAAGGCCGGGCACGGTCAATGTAGAGTGGCCGTTTGATATGCGGTTTAATAGTTGGGTTCATAAATATTAAATATACTTCAAATATACGACAAAAATATGAATAATATTAAGTATACTTAATGTTTAAATTTGAATTTATAAATTTTCCAGCCCCATTTTGATGATTGAATTGACGGAGGTACCTGAATTCAGTTCCAATCCATTAAGAAACCGCATAACAGCCCTTTCATCATAGCCATAAGCCTTTAAAGCAGCCAGGGCATCATTCAACCTTTTATCGCTAAAAGTGACGATTTCTGGTTTCAAACCCAATTCTTTTACCGCCGGAACTCGCTTTGGTTGAACTAGCGCACTCTTTGCCGGTTCTGATTTCACAGGATTTTTTGAATTCAGATTAGCAACAATTCTGTCAATCCGCTCCTTTATTCTTCTTACAATTTCATCTCCGCTCTCGCTCATATCATCAAATTTTACAAAATGAAACTAATCACAGGAAAACATAAAGTATCATCAAAAATACAAATATCCAAACAAATTTATTCATATTCAAATGTTTACGTTTCATATATCTCATTTGTTCTGAATCCGGATAATTGATGTTTAAATCAATCCAAAAGGAAACCATGGTTATTGCGTAGGCGATGAACCAACTCATAATTATGGAAAACAAAACGATCAATATTTTGAAAATTATCATGGGTTGATTTTCAGCAATATTTCTTAATAACAGCATCCGCTTGGTCGTCGCCATAATATTTTGCTTTGTACAAATCAACCAAGCCGCTGTCGTTTTGATCCAATATCAGTTTTACCACTCCTCTGTTGAAATAGGCAGGTGCATACCTTATGTTTATCCTTATTGCCTCGGTAAAGTCGGCAATTGCTTCTTTGTAGTACTTGAGGTGACAATTTGTTCTTCCCCGGTTATAATAAGCGATTGAATCTTTTGGATTAATTTCAATAGCCTTTGTAGCATCGTCAAGAGCACCACTGTATTTCTGGAGTTTTCCTCTTACAATTCCTCTGTTGTTATAAGCAGCACTATACCCCGGATTGATTTCAATGGCTTTTGTGAAGTCGGCTATTGCACCCATGAGGTCTTGTTTGGCGGCCTTTGCGGTTCCTCTGTTGTAATATGCCTCTGCAAAGTTTGGTTCAATCTCTATGGCTATAGAATAATCGGCAATCGCACCTTTGTTATCCATGATATTCTTCTTAGCCAATCCTCTGTTGTGAAAAGCTTCTTCAAGCCTTGGATTCATTTCCAATGCCTTCGAATATTCAGCAATTGCTCCAACAAAGTCCTGGCGGTCACTCTTTGCATTTCCTCTGTTGAAATACACTTCGGCTATTTGTTCATTTCCCATTTCTGAATCGTGTCGAAAATTCTTCAATCAGTTGTATAATTTCAGTCGGTAGGACCCTTAATGCGTTTTCTATGATATATTCCGGAATCTCCTTGTAGAAAGCTTCGGCGATACCGCCTGTGATACAGGCAAGCGTATCACTGTCGCCTCCCAGGGATATCGCCAGCCTGATGGCACTTTCAAAATCAGTACTCTCCAGGAAGGCGGTGATCGCTTCAGGAACTGTTCCCTGGCAACTCTCATTAAAGCGGTATCCGGGACGTATCGCTGCAATACTCCTGCTCAGATTGTAGCCGAACATAACTTCGATGAATTCCTTGATTTCAACCTTGCTTTTACCGGTTCTGGCCAGAAAAATAGCCGAAGCGGTTGCCTGGGCCCCTTTTATTCCTTCGGGATGATTGTGCGAAACTTCAGCGCTTCGTTTGGCCTGGGCCAAAACTTTGTCAATCGTATCGTAAGCCCAGCCAACAGGACTTACACGCATCGCTGAACCATTGCCCCAGCTATTGTAGGGTTCAGGCTCCTCATCATAGATCCAGGATGCAAAATTTCCACCATAGCCCCGGTCGGGGTATTTCTGCCCGTAGGCCTGATAAGCTTTTGCATAGCCTGTCTTGTTCAGTATGCTATCCATCGTTGCGAAGGTAAGTACACTGTCATCGGTAAAATCTGTTCGTTTGGTAAACAGCGGAAAATTTGTTGTTTTCACGTTATTCCATTCATAAACAGACCCAATAATATCGCCGATGACAGCTCCCATGATATAGTCCTTCTTCTTCATCCGTTCAGTTTCATAAAACGCCAGATACTCCCTGATATCTTTAAAAACGATTCTATGACCCTCTTTACTTTCCAAAACAACACAAGTGTCATTCGAACCCTCTTGGCTCGTTTCAACTCTTAAACCATTATAATAAGGAATATTGCTGTAAGAACCTGCCTTGTTTTTCACTTCGCAAACAATGGCAAATATCACTCCCTCAGGTGTTAATGCTTTACTGTTCCAGTTACGACAAGTTGTCCAGTGTGAATTTTCAATCTGTTCATTCCTCAGGCTACATGTGCCATTTTTCAACTGGTGACAATTTCCGCAATGATGTGTTCCTCCGTTTGGCATATTCGGTTTTATTGAGATGTGAGAATTTATTTCAGGATGTAAAATTACAATGTTCATCATCGCTCCATCGGGAATTTGATTTAACGCAGGCATTTAATAAATGAACGTTCATTTTAAATTTCAACCGTTTAATAAAAAATCCCGGATACAATAAATTGCTTGCTATTTTTGTATTTGTTACAGCCCGCTCTTGAATCGGTCAATTCCCCTGGCCTTAGGTTAGAAAAGAACCTGGCACGGTCAATGGAATCTGAATCTCCTGTGGGCGATTACTCATATTTTTATAATGCCACGGTTAGAAGACAGATCATTAAACTATAAGGATTTCAGCGAGATCGATTATTTCTTTTCAAGCAATCTGGCGAATACGGCATGGGGCATTGACCGTCTGCTTCAACGTATCATCTTATTTGATCCGCTAAAACGGCATATACCATACCTTTTGTTGATACATATAATCTTTTATAACCCTGAATTTGACCGTTCACAGAAAAAGGAGATACTTAAAAAATTGATAGATGAACTGTATAAAAATGTCATTAAAAAAGCGGCCAGAAACCCGCTTACCGACTTCATCCCACCTTATTATGTGATAAATTTACTATTCGACCTTTTCCTCGCGGGATATAACGTGAAACCACTGATCAGAAAATTAAAGGTTGACCAGATTGAAAATCCTGTCATGTCAATTAAAAAATATGGAGATTATGCCATTGAAGGATTTCCCGAAGCGTTGTTATTTTTCTTTGAACAATTGGTTTTCTTTAATGACATCAGGAACAAACTTATATTTGAAATCCTTAATAAAAGCACTTATAGCTGGATTTTATCTGAAATGGCACAATCTGCGGTACTAGCCAATAATTTTGTTGGGTATAACTACATCCTTAAGAAAATGGACAAATCGTCCAGGCACCTTGCTCAATTATCTGCTGCTTGTGTACATGCAGAGCGTAAAGAGATAGCACAAGCCATCGGAATAGCAGAATCAGCTAAAACTTTTCAGAAAAAATGCATTATCTATACGAACATTTCATTCACCCTGTTGATGGATGATCAGATTGAGATTGTGCTCGAAATGGAGCGTAATCTTACTTCTCCTGAAATAAGATTCTTGCTGGCTGCGAAAAAAACTTACTATTATATTCTTAAACAAATGCATGAAAAGGCGATGCGGACTCTTGAAGAAGCATACGACCTGAATAAACTAATAGATGATATTTTCTTTAAAACAATTAATGCCAGCCACCTTTACTATTACGAATACAGACTCGGAAGAGAAGCCGAGGCAATCCAAAACATGGAGTCAGCAATTTTCAACATTAATCAGATTTTACAGCCCCCTGACCATGAAATTGCTTTTGATGATCTGGCTTATAATCTGGCCATAAATAATCAATATGAAAAGATTAAGGAATTAATCGATGCAGAGTACAGCGATCCAAATAAATTTGATGATTGGTACAGGAACCATTATACCTGTCAGAAATATCAGACGATCATTGACCATATTTTGAGGAGTGTCGATTCGAGAATTCGTGAGCAGAAGCGGCGAATGAAGACACCTGAATCTCTGGTTCTACCCGAACTTTATTGCGCTGCCGAAGCCTTGGTTATGATGATTCCCGGAGATGGTTATCGAGATGAATACCTGGTCAAAATTGCTTTGCACTATGCAAAGCATGGTTTTTACCAGAAGGGAAGGGATCTTTTAGCTCATATCAAAGATGAGTCATTTCGTCAGCAATTTGCCATGGAATGTCCTATTTATGCGCTGACCAATGGAAACCTTGAGGAATCAATCAATATGGCGGGTTCTATCCCGAATAAGAAATTACGCACGGAAATTCTCCTGGCAATGACTCCCCAGTTGGCAAAGCAGAACCATTACAAGGAGTCACTGGATTTCATGCGTGAATGGGCGGTTAACTTTTTTCAGAACGAGTAGATGCTTTGCAAAGGAAGCCTGACCTCTACCCTGGTCCCGCAGGAAATACCATGACTATCGTTCAGGTCAATGGTTTCAATTGAAAAGCTTTTTGTTGAATTAATCTTGTTGAGAAGGTTTATTCGCTCACGGGTAATGTCTTCTGACAGGGATGAATGAGCCGTCAGCGAACGATTCTCAATTTCTTTGGCCTTCTGCCTGCCTACACCATTATCTTCAATCATGCATTTTAGAAGATGCCCTTCTGTTTTAAATTCAACGATGAGTTTTCCTCCCTGGGTGCGATGCATCAGTCCATGATTGATGGCATTTTCAATAAATGGTTGAAAAATTGATGGTGGGACTACTAAGTCGATCGGGATCAGCCTTTCCGAAAAAATAATTTGAGTAGTAAACTTGCCGGCAAACCTCAATTCTTCAATATCTAGATAGTTTCGTATGTATTGAAGTTCAGCGGCCAGCGTGATATAATCCTTTGAAGCATTTTCAAGTGTCGTACGTATCAATTTGGCAAAGAGGGTAAGATATTCAATGGCATCGTCTTTACGGTCATTGAATAACATGCTTCGTATTGATGTCAATGTATTTGCAATGAAATGGGGGTTCATCCTCACCTTGAGCGCTTCAAGCCGTGCTTTTGCAAGTTCGACCTCATAATTGGATTTTCCCCGGGAACCTATCATCTTATTTTTCCTTGCCGAAAAGGTTTATAAATTTTTCAATTCTCCGGTCGGCAAGATAGATTACTTCCTGATTCTTCATCCTGATATATCCATCGATCTTATTGTATGAATCAATATGGTTCAGGTTCACCAGGTAAGATTTATGGCAGCGGAAAAAGAAAGGGTAAATAAGAATCTCTTCAACCTTTCCAAGGGTCTTCGTTACAACAAATTTTGCATTATTGGATGTATAGATTTCAGTATAATTAACATCTGCCTTGCAGTAGATTATATCGCGGGCATTCACAACCTTAAACTCCTTTCCTGTCGGCAGGGAAACAAGGATGTTGGGTTCATCTCCCGATTCAAGTTGTGCCAGCAGGAGTTTGATTTTATTTGCAGTAGAATTTTTCTTTGCCCGCTGATCAAACCGGTCAAGAAACGCCTCCAGTTCCTTTGGATCGACCGGTTTCAAAAGATAGTCGAATGCGGCATGCTTGATGGCCTGTATGGCGTATTCCTCATATGATGTTGTGAATACAATATCAAAATTAATATGATCAAATTTATTAAAGAGCTGGAAACCGTCTTCTTCCGGCATCCGGATATCAAGAAAAACCACATCAGGTAAAGTAGCATTGATAATGCCCACGCCTTCTTTGACGGAACCTGCCATCCCACTGATCACGAGGCGGTCTTTGAATTTATATCCAATGAGGGCGCTAAGGTCTTCCCTGCAATTGGTTTCGTCATCAATGATCACACATTTTATCATGATTCCTTTTTTTGTTTGAAGTACGAAATTAAGATAAGTTTCGATCCTGATCAATAAATATTTTTCTCATGAATGCCCGCTCTTGTTGAAAATAAAGCGGTAAATAAAAACCCGTTCTTTCCCCTGTTATACAGCGTAATTTTGTTTGCAATTCATAAAACACATGAAAGAAAAAAACAACGAAAAAGAGACAAACCATGACCTTTTGAGATGTGTCGAGAAAATCGCCCTCGACATAAAAACCTCCGGATTAAGCAAAGAAATGTTGCTTAAAAACGAACGGGAATTAAAGAAATTATCTGATTTTCTGGAAATTTCCCAAATACAGGTTGTCCTGTTCTGTGTTATCTTCACTGTTAATTTCGGGTCTTGTACCGTTGACCTGGAAAATATTGCTGACTATATCGGTTGTAGTCCGGTTAGTGTTGTGAGCTACTTACCTGACCTGGACTCCATGGTAGAAAAAAAACTGCTCAGGCGACAGGTCGAAAACAACCGCAGAAGGCGCGGTGGTGGCGGAAATCTGAATAACATTGAATTCTACGTGAACAGAGACGCCTTTGAATCTCTTAGAAAAGGAGAAAAATTCATCTCGAAGAAAATTGAAACACCTGATGTTTATTCTTTGATGGTCTATTTCGAAGGTGTATTCCAAAATTTCCACAATGGTGAATACACCATAACTGAACTGCATCATGAAATACTTTCAATGCTGAACCGTAATATCAACCTTGCTTTTGTAAAGGAGTTACGGAAATTTCCCATGGAAATAGAAGACCTGACTTTATTTATTCTCATTTGCAGTGAATATTTAGATGAAGAAGAACCTGTCAACCTTCTTGAGGCTATTAAATATTTGTATACCGACTTTTCTGACAGGATGCGTGTACGCAAAGAGTTCATTAAAGGCACTCATGCCCTGTTAAAATACGGGCTTGTAATGCTTGAAGAAGGTCAGTTCAAAACTGAACGTCACGTGATGTTGACTGATTTAGGTTTGGAAATCCTTCTCCAGGAAGACAAGGACATTTTTGTAACAAAAACGGATAAGAAAAAATCAAGTGATTTTATCATCGCCTCTGACATCCAGGCGAAAGAACTTTATTTCAGTGGTAAGGAATCAAAAAATCTTGATTTTCTCACGGATACATTGAAACCGGAAAATCATGCAAACCTTGTTGGTCGTCTTAAAGATGCCGGTATGCGTACAGGGGTTACTGTTTTGTTGTATGGATCACCTGGCACCGGAAAAACTGAATCGGTGTACCAGATTGCACGCAAAACCGGCAGGGATATCAGAATGATTTCCATCAGTGAAACAAAAAGTATGTGGTTCGGAGAATCGGAAAAACTCATCAAGAAGGTTTTCGACGAATACCGCAGAAGGGTCGAAAAAAGCAAAATAGCCCCGATCCTGTTATTTAATGAGGCCGATGGCATATTCAGTACCAGGAAAAAGATCGGGTCATCTTCTGTTGATCAGACTGAAAATGCAATACAGAATATAATATTACAGGAGATGGAAGATCTGAACGGAATTCTGATTGCAACCACCAACCTTACCCAAAACCTTGATCAGGCTTTTGAAAGAAGGTTTCTTTACAAAATCTGTTTTGAAAAACCGGACCCGGAATCAAGAGTAAAGATATGGCTGGATAAGGTCAAAACCATTCCTGTTGATCATGCTGAGAAATTGTCAGAAAGATTTGAGTTGAGTGGTGGACAAATTGAAAATATTGCCCGTAAATGTATCCTGAAACAAGCCCTTTACGGAGTGTTTCCATCGATTGAAGAGGTTGAATCTTTCTGTAATGAAGAACAGATGAACCGGAATGGGATCCAAAGAATAGGATTTTCTTACACTTCAAAAGAAATATAATTTCAATCCTACTCCCAGGTTAAACCGAAGGTCCTTCAGGTCGAAACCGTTATTGATATTAAAAAATCCACGGTCACTGAATCTGGTACCCTTATACTCCAAACTGGAACTGACCCAATATGCCTGGGTTTCGATTCCGAATTTAACTTTCCCCTTCAAGAAATCGATTCCGAATGCTGCGCCTTTAATAGCAAAGGCGCATGCATTCTTATCGCCGTATAATGCGAAAATAGCAAAATACGGATTAAGGCTATGACTATAGAATCCAAGCTGAAGGCGGCCTCCGTAACATGGCGTTCGGGTTTCAAGACCATCGTATGCTAACTTGACATTGGCAAAGGAGAAATAAAGCCCCAGCGCAAATTCTCTGGAAACCCCGAATTGAATACCGGCATGTTGTAAAGGATAAATTGTCAATTGCCATTCAGGGGAAGCGCCGGATTGTTTCTGTTCTATTGGGACATCAAAAACCTGAGGCAGGCTTAATCCATATCCAAGTCCAAATACATATGAATGTAAATTAGTCGGTTTCTTTAACTTCAAAGAGTGACCCGACAAACAGGGAGGATTTAAGGAAACCGGTATACTGATCTCCTTTACATAGCCTCTTACTTTGCAGTTCCATTTCCTCTTCGTGCGCAGATCAGGTGTAATCATAGGGTTCCCCGATTGCTGCCATTGAACCTGATGCCCCGATTTGAACTGGAAAATCATCCGGTCTGAAGGTTGCCTGGAATGATCTGCTTCATCGTAATCTTGGAAGGAATATTCTTCAAAATTGATTATGGAAGGAACCGCCTGCCTGATCGCATTGATGGTGGCATCTTCAAGCAGTTTCCTACGATTATTGTTGTTAATGATATGGAGTATGTCTTTCCTGTTGTCGATGATGATCGATGATAGACCTTCTACTTCAATATTCACCTGTCCTGTTGCTTTGATAGCTAAGAGTAAGAAAAGAGGAATAATCAATCTATGGAAACGCAAGGCGGGCATGGCATTATTCTAAGCAAGCTTGAATTATTTCAGTCCGTTATTGATGAATTTCTGCACTTTCTCTCCAAATTCGGTGCCTTCATCTACCTCCCTTAATGCCTTTTGAATGGCATGTGTAATGGCTTCCCTGTCAGAATTGATAAAATCAGGATTGTAAAAGAAAAACATTCTATACTCAGTGAGGTCAGACCGTTTTTCCTTCTTATATATGGTAAATGAAGGATGGATCATGCCGCCGATATCAATGGCGCCCACCTGCTGAAAGGCACTGAAAAACCTATCGGTCCAGTTGACCTCTTTCTTGTTCTTCTTCACTTCGTCCCCGCCGTAAGCTTGATCGTATCTATACCTGATCGAATCAAATACCAGCCTGACCATAAAATTCTGGGCATCTCCAAGGCATTTCTGCTGCCCGATGGCATAGGTAGGGGCGCTGACTTTGGTTTCATAATCAAGGTATTTACCTTCCTGCAATTTTAGCAAATGGTTGAGCACTATCTGCTCCAGTGGCAATACCGTTCCAGAAATAGTATATCCTTCTTTTTGATACTTTTTAGCGATAGCCTTAGCCTGCTTCTCCATTTTTCTTTGCACCTTGTCTGAAGTATTGCCAGTGGCTGCGAATACAGTCGTTGCAATGAGTGAATAACCCAGCAGCAACAAAATAATTGAACTTACAATTGTTTTCATAATTCTATGGTTTTATTCGCAAAGGTAAACCGGCAGGAGAACTGAAAGCTTGGGATTTATTTAACGGGTAAGTTTGCAAATGAGCGTGATCAAAGCAGCACATTTTGGATTGATGGGAAATTCGACGGTTGAATATTCAGGGAAAAGATTTTTTCACCCCTTGAATGTTATTACTAATATCAATAGCCTTTATGAATATGATGGTTTATTAACAGTGTCCAGAAACTCCCCAAAATTGTCGCAATATTCTTAAAAGTTTTAAAAAGACATCCTCCCGCATATTTTTCCTTCTAAATCAGAAGAATAAAAAAAAATACTGTCCTTTATTATTTCAGCCCGCCATTGTACTCTTGCCGCCATGAATTCAACTTTTATAAGGTTGTGGGATGTCCTTGAGAACATGGACTCATTTGATGGCCAGGGAAAGCCTGTCAGGTTCCAATTAAAATTTGTCACTGCAAACCGGTCGGAGAAAACCGGCGGAGAAATCATTGAGCTGAAGGATGCTTGCAAATGCTCAGTAAGAACGAAAAAGGGAAAGGAAATTTTTGCAGCAAAGAAAAACTTTCCTGTCGAGGCCAGGATTACAAAAGATCCCAACCACTGGGTCAATTCAACCAGAAATATCCTGCTGCCTAACGGACAGAAACGAAAACTGCATATCCGGCTGATCATCGAATTCAATAACAAGAAAGTCTGCTATTGATGAAACAAAAAATCGTTTACGAAAACGGAATCGCATTCTTACCGGGAGCCAAAGCCGTTGCCACATCCTATAAAAAGACAGAGGATGCAGCCACTGAGAAGGTCGTGATCCCGAAGGATTACAGCTCCTGGCCATGGTCGCCCTGGGGTGACGACAATTTGTTCCCTCAGAATGTATTGACTGATCTGGAAAAGAATTCGATTGCACTCCGGGCACTAGAAAAACGGAAGACCGTCCATTATGGCCGGGGCATCCTGGCTTATCGCGATAAAGGCAAAGATAACCTGGGAGCGCCCATCCGGGAAATCGTCACTGATCCGGATGTAGTTGAATTCCTTCGCATCAACCGGTTGAATTTTCAATGGATTGACTTAATCGGCAGCCTGGAAATATTTGCAAACGGCTGGGTGGAATTCATCCTGAACAAAGGGAAGGATAAAATCAATAAGGTTTTTGTGAAAGACCCGGCCTATTGCCGGAATGCCAAAATGGACATTGACCATCCGTCCCGTATTCCTTACCTGTTTTTTTCTGCCCAGTGGGATCTTTCTCCGAATGAAGCCGACGGTTCCTTGGTTAAGATTCCGATGTATGATCCTTATAAATATGATGGTAAACATTACCAGGACCCGCAATTCGCTTATCCGGTTTTTTACCGGTCGTTCAACAAATCCTATTATCACCTTTCAGTCTGGAACGGTATCCGTCAAAGCGGATGGCTCGGCATCGCCAACAAGGTACCGCAGCTCAAGCAGG
>CAIVAT010000074.1 GCA_903903985.1 uncultured Bacteroidales bacterium
AGGGGGCTGCACTTGGGGGAGGGCTGGGGAGGGGGCGGCATTGTAACTGAGGGAGGTACTGTGCGATGCTTTCCGGTTTGTTTCTGGCGGTTTTTGACTTCGTCGACGATTTGTTTGGTGACTTTTTTGATATTCCGGATTATTTCATTGTTTTTGAAACGGACTACCTTAATACCGAAGTTTTCCAGTGCGGCAGTACGGTTTGAATCTCTTTCCTGTTGTACTTCAAGATCATGTATTGAGCCATCCACCTCAATAACCAGCCTGAGTTCGTGACAATAAAAATCAACAATGAACCGGCTGATCGGATGCTGACGCCGGAAATAGAGGTTATCCGTTTGATTTTTTCGTAACACCTGCCATAGAACCTTTTCACAATAGGTCATTCTTTTCCGCAATGCTTTTGCCCGTTCCTTGATTTGGGGGCTTGCCCCAAAAAAGAACGATTGGTCAACTGATCTTCCTAAACAGGCCATCAATAGTCAGGCTAATCCCCGGAACCCGAGAAAGGTTTCTTGAGTTTTTTCTGCTTAATCGGGGAATGGGCAAAAGGTAACAGGGTTGTTCATATTTTTTTATTGGATTTGAGGACCGGGCAGAGGTCATTGTAGGCAGATGAGTTTGAGTGGGGCGACCCGCCTGATTTTCATTCTGCTTCTCCATGCTATCTCCCTGCTTTCATTCAATGAACATTCAATGAACATTCAATGAACATTCAATAAGCATTCAATAAGCATTCAATAAGCATTCAGAAAACATCGTGTCGAGTGACACGTGACGCATCCAACGTCTTTCGTCCATTATCTTAAAAAAGATCAATATCCGTGGCCGTATCGATCAGGAATTTTTTAATTTCATCTTCTGGAACGGGAGGAACGAGATAATCGATGGGTTCAGAATGGTCGATGTCTTTATGAAAGGCCAATTGTTCGCGAAATAATTTTCCGGAAAATTGCGAGCCAAAATTCATTTCCGTTTCCAGGCATACTTCCTGGATGGTATAATGATATTTCAAAATAAAAAACAGGTCGACATAATCTTTCCATTTTGCCCGGCGTCCTAATGCAAAAGCTTTCATCGATGCAAGGGTCAATAGGGTCGGCATTGTTATCACCGAATCAAGTTTTACCGGATGCTGTATAAGATAGGGAAAGTGAAAGAAAGTAACTTTAATATTATTTATTTGCAGATGAAGCTGGTCAAAATCCTCGAAAACAGGAACCTGTTTAAAAGGGAACTGAAGCAATTTCCCTTTTATCCTGTGTTTCGTCAGCGGGGCAGGTGAAAACAGGTCGAAATCGAGCGAGCGCCGGTGCCCCAGATGAAGTGCAATGGCAGTGCCTCCAACCAGGTAAAATGATCGTTTAAAAGTTGTCAGGTGTGGCCAAAGTTCAATCTGGCTTTTATCAAATATCTCCGGATGCATATCGCTTGAAAAGAAGTGTAAAATAGTTTATCGTAAGTTCATGGAAATTACCCTTCCGACGGTCGCTAAGATTTATCGAATAAAAAAAGATTTCTGAAATTTTTTTTATTCCCATCAACTCAAACAATTGTTTTACAGCCCTGAGATCTCCGTAATTCAATATGGTCTCTACCAGGAACTCAAGACTGATGTCTTCCTTTTTATCTTCAGGGGTATACCAGAAGAGGCTGCTGTTTTGACGAATAAATGCTTTTATTTCCGGACTGTTCATCGCAAAGTATATATACAAAGTTATGAAAAAACGTGACACATGACGCGTGACCGGGAAAACAAAAAATCCCGCTTTCGCAGGATTTTTTGTCGTTCATGTTCATAAACGCCCGTGTTAATGGGTCTTGATCAGTTTGATGGTCTGGGCGTCTTCCCCGGCCATTACTTTCACAAAGTAGAGCCCGGCCGGGAAGCCGGAGATCGAGAAATCGTGTTTCATCTCCCCGAGCAACTCGCCCGTGAGCACTTTCTCGCCGCGCATTCCGTAAATTTCAACCTTCACCCGCTCATACACCGATCCGCTTGTTTGTTCGATCGTGAATTTCCCGGTGGTCGGGTTCGGGTAAAGTTTGAACGAGGATTGCGCCAGGATCACCGGTACCGAATTTTCGTCCGGGGTGGTGGTTACGATCGAAGGAGCCTTCTGCCCGCAATACGAGCCGTCGAAGATCTTGCCGTGCATGTAACCGCCCGGCTGAACCGTGGTTCCCGGGTAGTAGATGATGTTCTGCCCGGCGATCATGGTCGCACTGCCTCCCGAACTGACAACGAACGTCGTGCCGCCTCCGGCAACCGACAGCGTTTGGGTAGCATTGTAACATTTGGTCTGACCGCTGGCTGCGCCACCCGTTACGGTGATGTTTGCCGAAACTCCGGTAACGCTCATCACCACGGCTGCGGAGGTGGCAGGATTTCCTGACACACACGTTGCATTGGAGGTGATGATGCACGTTACCGCATCGCCGTTGACAGGTTTATAGGTATAGGTCACGCTGTTGAGCCCGACGTTGAAACCATTGACCTGCCACTGGTACAACGGGGCAGAGCCTCCGTTGACCGCATGGGCTGTGAAAGTCACATCCTGCCCGGCAGGCACGCTGGTGGTCGGCGTGGTTACAGATGATCCCACCGGGGATGGCTGCGTGATGGCAATGATGATGCAATTATCCATCCGGTTCGTACAGCCCGTTGCGGTGTTTTCGGCAACCACAAAATGTGATCCCTCCGTGGTCTGGAGGCCGAACGAGATCGGACCGCCGGTACCTGCAACAGGGGGATCGGTAAGCAAGGTGGTGAAAGACCACAGCGAATAGTTGACCCCCACCTGCGAGCCTGAAAGGCCCACCAGCAGTCCGGGTCCGCCTGCACAGTAGCTTCCGCTGCCGGTTCCCGTAAATATCAGCGGTAGCGCATTCACGGTTGCTACCACCGGCTTGATGTCGTAACATCCAAAACCGGTTTCCGCCTTGATGTAGTAGGTTCCGGATACCACCGCCGAGGGGTTGCTCACTGCACCGGTACCATTGGAATTGGTCCAGTAGGTCAGCGCGGCGCCATACAAGGCGCTCCCCGCGGTTACGGCCGGGGCCGTTAAGTTGACCTTATTGGGCGAACATGCCGAAGCATTGGTGATGACAAGCACCGGAGACGGATGTACCGTTACCAGCGCACTGCCGCCCAGATCCCCGGCAATGGCCGAACAGTGGGCATCAGAGAGGGTCGCAATGGTATAGGTTGTGGTCGATGCCGGTGTAACATTCACCGTGATCACAGGAGCCGTTCCGCTGAAGG
>CAIVAT010000075.1 GCA_903903985.1 uncultured Bacteroidales bacterium
GGTCTGGGTTATTCTGTGTCGAGTTTGGGCGAATACCCGGGGATCAGGTATTGCGGACAGTCTTCCACGGCATATTCTGCAGGAAATTCAACACTTGACATAGCAGAATCCACGATATGGTCCGGGACGACCTCCCAGGAGTATTCTAACCGTTGGGGAGATTATTCATCGATGGCAGTAGATCCGACAGATGATAAAACATTTTGGTACACAAACCAATACATCAAGGCTGACCTGACCAGAGGTACCAGGATCACATCCATCGTTTTCGATAGTCCTGTAAGCATCAACCCACAGGAAGGCAGCGACAAGCCATGGTTCCGGGTTTTGCCGAATCCTTCTGATGGGATTTTTACCATTCTCCCTCAGAATGCAGCGGTTACCAACCTGAACGTACAGGTTGTTGATCTTACCGGACGAATCATTTTAGAGAAACATTTTGGTCAACAAAGTGAATATCTCATTGATCTTTCCCAGGCCGACAGGGGCGTTTACTCCCTCAGACTGCAAAACTGGAAGACCGTTCAGACCATCAAACTGATTAAACATTAATCCAATCATCGTTGTTATGAGAACATTTCAAAAAATAAGCAGTCTATTATTGTTTGCGGGTTTATTTGCGTTTTACAATAATACATATTCGCAGCCGGTTGCAGACCCTTTCTCCAATGGCAGCAATGAACGCAATATGATTGTTGTGATCAGCGATATTCATCTTGGTGCCGACCTGGCTTATGCAGAGATCAACAAAAATCTTAAACCACTCGAGAAATTTCTCGACAAGATCAGCTTGTCGCCAAATGTCAAGGAACTTGTTATTGCGGGGGATTTGCTTGACGAGTGGTTCGTCCCGGCCACAACCGACACATATAACGGAAAGGACCAGGCTGATTTTGTAAAGCGGATAGCGATCGCCAATAAAGGAGTGATAGATGCCTTCAACCGTATCATCCGGGGTGGAAAAATTTTAGTCACCTATGTACCCGGTAACCATGATCTGACTATCACTGCGGATAATGTTGCCAGTATCCTGCCGGGAATACACCAGGCCAGGGATAAAGAACTGGGGTTAGGTACCTATTCGCCTGCTGACCATCCTGAAATAGCCGTTGAGCATGGGCATCGCTATAATTTTTTCTGTGCACCCGACCCGATTTCAAACCAGGATGTCGCGCCCGGGACTATAATGCCTCCGGGATACTTTTTTACCAGAATAGCCGCACTGCATGTAGTGCAGGGTCGTAAAACTGCAAGCGATTCAGTACCGGCCGTCACTAAAAATAATTCGGGTGATAAAAGCCAGGCCCTGTTGTTCGGATACTGGAAAATCTGGAAAGCAACATTGAACATGTTTACGATAACAAACAAGTATGATGAAAAAATCATCGTAACAAACGTGAATGGATTCAACGGGAAATATTCAGTCAAAGATCTTCTGCCTTATCAGTCATCTTCCGGAGGGCATATCGATGTGAAGCTTTATAAGGGAATCCAGGATTCATGGGACCAGCGACAAACACTTAACCATGTTGCTGTGAGCATCCCGGTAGCCCAGGCCATGAGATATGTCGCAGAAGCGGGTGAAACAGACAGGCAGTCAGAAGTGCAATACTTTATGAATCCGAATTCGAATAAACGAATTGTCGTTTTCGGACATACTCATGTTGCGAAAATCATTACGTCAAACAACTATAAAGGGCAGAAATCAATTTATGCGAATTCAGGAACATGGATTGACCGTAACCCAAAACTGACGACCATGAATTTTGTCGCCATAACCCTGCAAAATGCTGCAGCAACTTCACAAACCTTCGTGAAATTATACAATTTCGAAGGTGAAGTTGTTACGAAAATGGCTGAAAATTCAATACGATTTTAACAGGCAAAATTCTCATCCGCCCATATATGAAAAACAAGTACACATTTGCCGGCACTTATTCGCATGCACAACTAGTAATTGTAATCTCAATGGTGTTGTTTCTAAGCTTTTTATTATCAGGCAGGATTGCATCAGCCCAGGCGGGATCACCAGCCACATCAGCTCCGGATAAGGCGAATTTCTATCAGATCCAGAAAAGATTCAACGATTACTGGAAAGGACGGGTGGTTACCAGGGGCTCAGGCTATAAGCCATTTAAACGCTGGGAATGGTTTTGGGAGCAGCGCGTGGACAGGCAAGGCAACTTTCCGCCAAATAATATTGTTACTACTGAGTGGGAAAAATATGTTGGGACTCATGTACCTGATCAGCCCCAGGATTCTGCAGCTTACTGGACGGCCATGGGCCCCAATGCTACAAAAAGCGGGTATTTCGGCCTTGGACGCATCAACTGTATTGCCTTTCATCCTAACGACAAGAACACCTTCTGGGTAGGAACACCTGCAGGAGGATTATGGAAGACGACTGATTTCGGGAAAACCTGGACAACGAATTTTGACGACCAGCCCGTCCTTGGTGTCAGCGATATGGTAATTGATCCTTTATTTCCTCAGATCATGTACATAGCCACTGGTGACGGTGATGCTGCCAGTATGGTGGGTGATATCAATGGCAGCGGTGCAGGCGACACCAAGAGTATAGGCGTCTTAAAGTCGATAAACGGAGGGGCTACATGGAATGCTACCGGGTTGAGCTGGAGTTCCGACAGCAGCAAACTTATCCGCCGCCTTGTGATGCATCCAACTAAATCGAATATTCTTTTCGCTGCAACGTCTTCAGGAATATACAGGACAATAAACGGAGGGATAAAATGGGACTTGCAGAAAGAAGGATATTTCACCGACATCGTATTAAAACCCCAGGACTCTCTGGTGATGTATGCTGCCAGTACTAATGGAATGGTTTTCAAGTCCGTCGATGGGGGGAGCGGTTGGGACTCGCTCACTCAATTCAAAGATGGATATCGCATCATTCTGGCAGTAAACCCAAAGAATCCACTTTTACTGGAAGCCATCTGCACCAATGCGATGAACGGACTTTCAGGCTTGTACCGTTCGACTGACCAGGGAAATAAATTTACTAAATTTTATCCGAAAGATCCAGTTGATTCGACGAGTACAAAACAAAATTTGCTGAACAGTTACGCCGACATGAACAAACATGCTACCCCCTGGGGAGGGCAGGGAAATTATGATCTTTGCTACCTGATCAATCCAACCGATACCAACGAACGCTGGGTGGGAGGCGTCAATACATGGAAAAGCACCAACAGCGGGAAGTCCTGGACACTCGTTACCTATTGGACTGATACGGTTGCCTGCCAAACGGTACATGCCGACAAGCATTGGTTCACGTTTCATCCTCTTCAGCCCGGTACATTCATGGAAGGAAATGATGGCGGGATCTATTTTACAAAGGACGGAGGCAAAAAATGGACCGACATTACCCGGGGTATGCAAATTGGTCAGATTTACCGGATCGGAGGGTCCTATACCAATAAAAACCTGGTCATTGCAGGGTTCCAGGATAATGGTTCGCAGATTCAAAGTGATTTTAACTGGCTGGCTCCCGAAGTCATCGGTGGTGACGGTATGGATTGCCAGATCGATCATTATAATTCTTCAGTGCAGTATGCATCATATTGCAATGGAGTAATCTACAGGTCCACCGATCCTACCTGGGAGAGCTCTAAAATGAGAACGGTAATCTCAGCCTCTATACCGGGCAGACCTACCGGTGCATGGGTAACCCCCTATATTTTACATCCCAAAGATACCGGTACTATATATGCAGGGTACCAGGATATCTACAAAACAATAAACGGAGGGATAAAATGGGAGAAGGCAAACAAACAAAACCTCCCAACCCCCAACCCTAAAACTGATGTAAATATCAAATCCATCGAAATTTCACAAAGCAATCCAAAGGCGATGTATGCGGCCAGGCTTTATGCGCTTTTCAAAACAGATAATGACTGGCAAACATACAAGGAAAAGAAAAATCCTTCCGGGAACGACAGTTGTGTGATAACGATGATCGCCATACATCCAACGAATCCCGATACACTTTGGGTTTCATTAGGCGGGTATAAGAACAATAAGAAGGTTTTCCGTTCAAACGACGGAGGGGATACCTGGATTAACATCTCCGGATCGCTACCGAACCTGCCGGTGAGCTGCATAAAATATCAGAACAATACCAATGATGCCCTGTATATTGGTACCGATGCCGGTGTGTATTACAGGAATTCAGGAATGACTGACTGGAGGAGGTATAGTCAGGGCTTACCCAACGTAATAGTTACCGACCTTGATATTCAATATATGGCTGGTAAGATACGCGCCTCTACTTATGGAAGGGGCCTGTGGGAATCGGAACTTTATGTTGAACCCGGCTATTACCAGATCAATGGTGTTACCTTCCCGCTTAACGGGGGTACTGTTAGTGGTTCAGGGGTATATAGTGCCGGAGCAACAGTTACCATGAACGCTGTCCCTGAAAAGAACTGGCTCTTCCTGGGATGGTCTGAGAATAATCAGCTGATTGCGGATTCTTCCGAAAAAACATTGACGTTTGCAGCAAATTCGAACCGCAACCTGGTTGCAGGTTTCGCACAACCGAATGGCGTTAACGAGATCACAAGCAACCCGGTAAGGCTCTATCCAAATCCAAGCAGCGGTCTCGTGGAAGTCGTTGTTGACCAGAGCATCGGCAAGGAGATACAATCGATCGTGGTCACAGGAATCGATGGAAAAACAGTGTATCGATCAACAAAAGCACCGGCCGGAGGACGGTTCACTATCAACCTTTCCTCCTGTGCTTCAGGGGAGTACATCGTAACTTTACACCTTGCTTCAGGCAGTAAATACAACAACCGCCTGATCCTAAGGAGGTAGAACGGGAAGTTTTAATCACGGTTTGAGCTCTTTGAGCAGGATTGTTAATTGATATATCGATTTCCTGTTTTATATATCAACACTCCCGGATGAACAGTCTGCTCTGGCAGATAAGGAATAAAATGCTGCCGTGCCTGATAAAAAATGAGGTTTACTTCAGGATCACAATTTTCCTGGTAATTACGCTGCTGCTGGATTTGACCCGGACAAAACAAATCCCTCCCGTAACATCGGTGATATCGATTGCAATTGTGTTAAGTCCGCTGCCCGGCGAGATGGTCCTAAGGAGCCGACCGAACATATCAAGGAGTTCAATAGTCACAGCCTGGCTTGCATCCCTGCTAAGCAACACGATGTTGATCTTGTCCCTGGCAGGGTTGGGATAAATATTCAAACCGATGTTGTCGTGGCCTGTCTTGATTGGTATGCCGGTGAATGTTCCCCCTCCGGGAAGGGTATTTGTGATAAAGGCTTGTGTCACTAAATCGGTCATATTTTGCAGCTTTGAAACTGAGCCTACGGCACTTTTTGAATTATAATCCCTAGCCCAATTGAACGAAAGGTCTATTTCCTGTAAAGCTCCCGCATGGAATGTAAAAGGACCCGAAACCTGAATTCCCCTGCGGTCGCCCGGACTGTTGCCGGCAGTGGAATCCGACCAGTTCTTTGGGCCATATGGCGGGATACCGCCTGTGCCCCAGTTCAGGGAATCGGATTCACCGGGGAACATGAACCTGCATGCAGGCCCGTATGCACCGGTACTGGTATGGCCGTTTCCCCCATAGAGCAAGGGCGTGCCATCGAGCCAAAAACCTTTCATAAAACTGTAATACTGATAGTCGTATCTCGGATCAAGCATGTAGGACGGAACCCCCGAATTGCTAGTGTAAATAAAACGGCACATCCCCAGCCGTTCGTTGTCGACGATGGAATCCCCGAAAAACTGCCCGTTCACACTGTAATCGCAAAGCCTGTGGCCGTAGCTGTCATATTTAGGATTGTCAATACCGTCGGGATCCATATAAGGCCCTGCAAGTAAGACAACTCCGAGTGAAGGGGGATTTGCACCGTAAGCATATGGTTCCCCGAACCCGTCGACCGGTGTTCCGTTATATCCGATATGAATGTTTCTTTCCACATCGCAGCCTACATAATCATCATTAGCGTAACCGAGATCGATATCGGTGAAAACCCCCAGGTAAACGCTGTCGTAAGTCTTCTGGGAACGGTTGAAAATCTTGTAGTTCAGGAAGATGGTGTTCTTGAAAACCGAGTCATTCGGCAAGTCCCAGGCATAGGCCATTCCATGGAATTCCACTCCCAGTTTGTTTCCGAAGGTTTCAAGATGGGGTCCGCGGTCATCGTTGAAAATGAAAAACAACGCCTGGTCTCCTCTGATCAGGGGGTAATCGCCATCCATAGGGCTGTATATTCCGTCGCCGTTCACATCAAAAAAAGGCGCAAGCTGTGACGCCTGTCCCATCGAAGTATTCCCATTACCAGGCCAGGAAAGGATATCGGGAAGAGGCTGGTAACCCGGATCAGCATAATGAGCTTTATGATATTCTATGTCGGTTTTCTTCAGGTTCCACACATGGCTCCATACCGAATCCTGGTATGCGGAATAATAAGCAGGATCCATGACGGGGCCGCAGTAAAAATCGGGACAGGAACCTGCGACTCCTGTATTAGGCCCCTGGCGGTAACGTTCCCCTGCAAAATGCAGTACTCCCTGGTTGTCCTTTCCGCCTATCCACATGGTGTTGGAAAAGGCTGAAGTCTTCCCGCTGCCTTTCGGCACCTCGAAGGCGGCATTTTCATAAAAGAAATGGCTCCCCCTGGCAAAGAACAGGGCATTGATGTTATTTACATTGAGCCAGGCATGTCCGGTATCGCTGGCCAGCATGGTCCTTACTGCAGGGATGGAAGGATCTTTTCCAAAATTAACGGCAGGGCCCCCCAGCGGTTGGGCACTGAGGCAAAAACCTGAGTATGTCATCAGGCAAAGGAAAATCCACTTGGCTGGGGTAAAAATCCGGGTATCCATAATTTGAAATTAAAGTTTATAACACCAGTTAGATTATGAATGTTCAGTCAAAGGAATGATCGATTGGCAATGTGAAAGAAAAAACACTGCCTTTACCCTCTTCGCTTTCCACCCATATCTTTCCGCCATGCCTTTCGATGAAATCATTACAGATAATTAACCCCACACCGATTCCGGGTTCATGATCTGTGCCGTTGTGGGTATCCAGCTCGACAAGATGGAAAAGATTAGCAATAGTATCCTTATTCATTCCGATACCCGTATCCTTGAGTGATATTTCAACCAAAAACTCGGACTTCGGCTTTGCTGTTAGGTTGATTGTCCCTTCATTGGAAGTGTACTTCAACGCATTAAAAATCAAATTACGCATTATACTATCGAACATCCATCTATCAGCCAATATCCTCAAGCTCTCGGGAACTTCATAGTTTACCCTAATCATTTTCTTGTCGGCCACATCGCGATACAATTCAATTATTGGTACAATCCCATTTAACAAAATAAATGATTCCGGTTTAAAACTAATTAAGTTACGTTGCATCATTAGTGTCCTGTTAAACTAGATTGATTTTCAACTGTATATCGTTTTGTTCTTTGAAATCTTGATTGTTTTGGTTTGCTAATAATACTTTTAATGGCGTTTTATCGAGAAGAGATGCGCTTAATATCTGTAGAATTTCGTAGGTGGTAAGCGTACTTTTCATCTTGGCTTTTATGATTGCAACCAAGGAATAGGTGATGATTGCTATGTAGATCTGCGTCTTTACCGCATTCGGGGAAGTTCCCCAGAATGATTTCACTTTCAAATGCTGCTTTATCCACTTGAAAAATAACTCGACTTTCCACCTATATTTGTAAAGTAACGCAATGTCAACAGCCGGTAGATCGAAATTGTTGGTTAAAAACACCATCCTTCTCCCGGTCTCAATATCGATAAACCGTATGCGTCTTAATCCTTCGGAATAATGTTTACTGGTATAAAAGCCATTTGGTTTAACGCATTGATCACAGATCACTCCTGCTTTCTTATCGGGGACACCGGCGTTTAACCGAGTAAATTTGAAATTGTCTTTTGCCCTGGTAACAAAGAAGGCCTTTTGCTGGTTGATGTTGTATAATCTTTGAAAGTCAACGTAACCCCGGTCCAGAATGTAAAACCCGTTTGCCTCGTAGGTGAGCACATCCAGGCCGTGAACATCATGGGTTGCCCCATCGGTAATATGGATAAAGCAAGGGATTGAAGTTCTGACATCATACAACGTGTGAATCTTTACTGCAGCCTTTGCTTTGCGAAATTCGGCCCACCAGAAAACGTTTAAACAGAGGTCGATCAATGTTGAATCAAAAGCGTATACCGGGTTGTCAATAGAAAGTGCAAAATCAGCATCCTGTTGACAACAACTTCGAGCCTCAGCGATTAGTTCATAAGCCAGTTCCTCGAAGATCCTATAGTCTCGTGTTTCATTTGCTGTAGCAAGGTTTGACCGTGATACATTTTTACCGAAACCTAAATGATGATATTTTGGTCGATGAGCGCTTATGGTTGTCAACAAATCTCGAAGGCTTTCTCTACCGCTTATTTGGCCAAACATCATGCTTAGTAATTGATTATAGCATGTGAAATGTTTGACGTAATGGCTTCCAGAGTAATGATCAACACATCTATCAAATACCCGGGAAGGCAGAAAGGCAGCAATCTGAGCGAAGACGTACTTTCCTTGATTCATGTCTTGGGATTTGATCCCAAGGTAAAATCAAATCGTCACCGTTGCAAAATCTTCTGCAAACCTTATCAATTCATAATTTCAAAGAACATCTAGTAATTTTAACCGGACACTACTGACGTTGCATAAGTGACCATTCCAGCAGGTTCTCCAGCAGGTTGTATATTTTGAATGCAGATTTTCTCATTGTCGTTGCAGACTTTTTAATCTGGTCTTGGGTCATTGTTGGTAAACCCTCTGATAAAAGTGATGTTAAATCAAGAAGGCTGTAAAAAGGACAACGCAGGTCTTGCGAGACAATGGAGAAGAACTTGTCTTTCTCAGCGTTTGCCTTTATAAGTTGTTTGTTAATAAGTTTTATTTCTTCTTCTGCACGTTTGCGCTCGGTGATATCTCTTAATGTCCCATATATGTGATTTGGTTTGCCATCGACATCGGCAATTAAATTTGCATTAATTGAAGCTAGCCTTTTTTCCCCATTTTTCGTTTTGAACGTCCATTCATAATCCCTGAGTTTACTTGTTTTCTTTATTTCATTAAGCAGCAACTCCCTGTCA
>CAIVAT010000076.1 GCA_903903985.1 uncultured Bacteroidales bacterium
GAAATAGTGGCCTAGTTTGCTCCGGAATCGCTGGCCTAGTTTACTCCGGAATGAGTGGCCTTGTTTGCCCGGAATAATCACCATTCAATAATGATTTATTATTTTTTATCATGCAAAATTATTTTCAATATTATTTTTACTGTTACACAATTATTTTAATAAGTTGCATGTTTCACACCTTTTGTCTTATTAGGAAAATCGAAAAAAGCTTTTCTTTAAATACACTCCCATGCGCATAAAAGAATGAGTGGGTATAGAAATTGGAAATCAGGTAATCATGTGACTATTCCCACCAATTGTGTCATGCTTATGACAACCAAATAAAGGAACCTTTGTGCCCGAGTTTCATTCGGTGATCTTCCAATTCCCTTTTATGTGTCTGCAACCAGATTTGCACTGGGCAGCCAGCATCTATCTGATCCTGGAATTATGATTGATGCAATTATTGCTTCCTGTTTCATTTCTGCGATGTTTCCGCCTGTGGAAATTCCTTGAATGCCTTTCGTCGAAGGCACCCTGTCCATTAATTTACCAGCAGTGCCATTCATCGATAAAAAATAGCATATCCAATGTATACGTGCTTTCCGGCATTCAATATTTCCTCGATAGATGTGATATCGGCTATGGTTTTACCAGGAAATATTACTGCATCCTGATTAAGCTTTTGCTTACTTTTACTATTGAACCACCAGGCGGATGGGGATGATATCTGCTATTTAAAGATCCTTTCTTTTTTGCCCATACAAAAGGTAAATCATGGTAATACCAGGCAGTTAAGGATATGAAGTACAAATGGGGTAAAAATTATCAATAAATGATCAATGGACGGAACAAGCATTTAGTAAATTAACTTCCAAAGCGATAGCCGATTCCTGATTCTGTATTTAACATTTTTGGTTTTGCCGGATCGTCTTCCACCTTTTTACGCAGCTGGGCAATAAAAACCCTAAGATATTGGGTTTGTTCAATATATCCCATTCCCCAAACTTCTTTTAGAATATATTGATGGGTCAGTACCCGGCCTTCGTTTTTTGCTAATAATGCTAAAAGTGAAAATTCCGTGGAGGTGAGTTTTAATAATTCATTATTCTTACGCGCGGTGTGGTTTGAGAGATCGATTGCCAGGGATCCAAAATTGAGTACAGGGTTTTCAGAAGTTCCCTGGCTTTGCCGAATGGCAACCCGGATTCGAGCAAGCAACTCGCCTGTGCGAAACGGTTTTGTCAGGTAATCGTTGGCCCCTATATCAAGTGCTTTGATGATGTCCTCCTCTGAACTTCGCACTGATAGAATGATAATTGGTTTAAGATACCATTCCCGTAATTTTTTCAGGACATCAAGACCGTCAATATCCGGCAAGCCAAGATCAAGGATTATTAAAACAGGTTGACTTGTAGCTGCCATTGACAGACCTTCTTTTCCAGTCGATGCCTCAGAAATTTTATAGCCATTTGCTGAGAGTGTAATCTCCAGCAACCGGCGAATTTGGTGTTCGTCATCAATAATTAATATGTTATCAGGACTTAACATCAGATATTATTTTTACTGAATTGGTCCATCTTTGAGATTTTGACTGGAATTTTAATAGTGAAAATAGCTCCACCGTTCCTGCGATTCTCCGCAAGTACCGATCCATGGTGAGCCTCAATAAAGCCTTTCACTATTGACAAACCCAATCCTGTGCCGCCTGCTTTTGCCTCTTTTCCCCGGTAAAACTTGTTAAATACTGATGACAGTTCACTGGCAGGAAATCCAGGACCCCGGTCCATCACTTGTATGGTGAGCAAGTCGTTGTCGAAATAGAACTTGAGCCTGATCTGGGATCCTTCCGGGGCATTTTGTGTTGCATTCAATATCAAATTGTGCAGGGCTTGTTCAATCAATCCAAAATCAATCAATACCAATGGCATATCCTTAGGGATTACAGTCGATAACTTGAAAGGCGCCAACTCATGATCAAGGTTTACAGATATTTTATTTGCAAGATCATGAACATCACACCAGTCAGGCCGTGGAGTTATCCGGCCTGATTCAAGGCGCGACATATTCAGCAGATTTTCGATGAGCCTGTTGAGCCGGACTGAAGCTGTGTTTATTTCATCATATAATTTATGCCTCGTTTCTTCTGAATAGCTTTGGACTAACAGCGTATCCGATGCTCCCATGATAGTTGCTACAGGAATTCGCAACTCATGTGAAATAGAATTGAAAAGGGTTTTGTAGAGTTTATCCGATTCATTCAGAATAAAGGTGTTTTTTGCAACATTCCGTAAATATTCACGCTCGAATTTCCCTGATATTTGGGATAAAAATGCTTCCCAGAATTGCTCCTCTCCCTGAGTAAAAACATTGGTCTGTTGTACTGCTATGACCCCCATGTTGCCATTATTCCCGGTTAAAGGATAAAATGTATATACAGCAGATGGCAGTGTGTCGGTGTGCTTCCCGGCTTTTGCAGCGTGCTTGTAAACCCAGGCGGCCACACTGTATTCGTTCTCTGACAACTTTATCTTTGTATCATGGTTCACCTGGTTTTCAAGCTGATTCAATTCATTTTTCAGTAGAATGGCACACTCTAACTTGAAATATTTTTCAATATATTGAACAGCGATTTTTGATACTTCATCAATCCCTGAAACCAAAGTAAATTCTCTGGTAAGCTGATAAAGTGCATTGGTACGTTCTTCCCTGACCCTGATTCTTTTCTCTTGTCGCCGGACCCTTGAAGTTAAAATTCCATTGAGCAGTGCAATAATAAAAAACATAATGAACATGAGCACATCTTCAGCTTGTCCAATATTTATGGTAAACTGGGGCGGGATGAAAAAATAATCCCAGATAAAGGCGCTTAAGGTTGAGGCAAGTAAAATAGGACCAGTCCCAAAAAATAGTGCAAGTAAAGAGACAAGGAACAGTAAAACAAATGAGACAACCTGATACCCGATATAATCCTTAACAAGAAAACATACAGCCGAGGATAAAAGAACGATTATGGGAATGATCAGGTATTGCCTGATCGTTGAAGTAAAAGGGGGTATGGAAATTCTTTCCCTGAATTTGTCTTTTGACTGGTTATCTGAACCAAGAATATAAACATCAATATTCCCACTATAACGTATCAGTCTGTTTACAAACCTGCCAAGTCGAAGTAAGGAAATCAGGTTACGGACCCGTGGTTTGCCTACAATAATATGTGTAATGTTCTCTTTGATAGCAAAATCAACAATGGCTCGCACAATATCATTGCTGGTGATAATCCTCACTTTTATTCCCAATTGTTTTGCGAGCTTTATATTTTTATCAAGCAGTTCCCGCTCTTTGGGTAACAGAATGTGCAACGTTTCGACATAAATTGCCTGGATGTTTGCCCCCATCGAATAGGACAGTGTTTTAGCCCATCTCAAAAGTTTTCCTGAATATGGACTGGGTCCGACAGCAACTAAAAGATGAAGCCCCGATTTCCAGGGACCCCGGATCCGCTTGTGCTGCATGTAATCGTGAAGCTGTCTGTCAACCCGATCAGCAACAATACGCAGAGCCATTTCCCTCAATGCGGTGATATTTCCTTTTCTGAAAAAATTGTCAATGGCTTCACGAGAACGTTCCGGTGTATAAACCTTACCTTCCCTCAAACGTTCAAGTAGTTCATCAGGGGTGAGGTCTACCAACTCAATTTCATCAGCATTTTCGAAAATCTCATCGGGTATTGTTTCACGCACGAGGGTCCCGGTAATCTGGGCTACAGTGTCAGAACGACTTTCAAGGTGCTGAACATTAAGGGTTGTAAAAACGTTAATTCCATTTTCAAGAATTTCCTGTATAGCATGATATCGTTTTGTATGCCGACTTCCTGGTGCATTGGTGTGTGCCAGTTCGTCAACCAGCACCAGCTGAGGTTTTCTCGCTATTATGGCGTCCAGATCCATTTCCTGAACGGAAGTGGATTTGTATTCATAGATTTTACGTGGAATAATTTCAAACCCTTCCACCAGACTGGCAGTCTCCTTACGTTTATGCGTTTCAATATAGCCGATGATAGTTTCATTGCCTTTTAATCTCTCGGACTGGGCAGTTTGCAGCATGGTATATGTTTTACCCACTCCGGCGCACATACCGAAAAATATTTTAAGTTTACCCCGTTTGCTTCTTTCTTCTTCGGTGATCAGGGAAGCTAAAAGTTCGTCAGGATCAGGCCTGTTTTCGATGAAACCGTTCATTGAATTTTATCAGTTTCTAAATTTAGCAATAAAACATTTACCCTCTTTTCGCCCAGACATAAAAACTGGGAACCTTCCGTGAGGTTCTTGATACAATTTATCAGTTTGAGCTTGCACAGGTCATTGAAATTCCTTGCATTTGCTATCCTGTCAACCTGTAACAATGCTGCCTGAGGTGAAATATGCGGGTCAAGTCCGCTTGCTGATGCAAAAAGCATTTCGGAAGGGATTGCTGTCAGGCTGTCAAGCTGATTAAAAGAACAAAAAGTGTGTCTTCTTGCAGCAACAATTTCTTTCAGTTTGATGTTTGTCAGCCCATAGTTTGAACCTCCCGAAGGCAGAGGGTTATATAATATGACCGATGGGCGAGAAGTAAAATAAATGACAGAATCGAATTGCTGGCCTATGAGTTTACTTCCTACGACTTGACTATTTCTTACAAGAAGGCTGCCATTTGCTTTTTCAGGAAATAAAACCTGTGCAATTCCTGTTATGAACAGAGGGTAAATAATTCCTGTTAAAACGGTAAAAGTCAGGAAAATTTTTAATGAAATAAGAAGTGTTTTCATTTTTTTACCGGTTTACAGGTTTATCAGTAAATCAATAAGTTTAATCCCGATGAAAGGCGAAATTAGTCCACCCAGGCCAAAAATGAGCAGGTTGCGTGATAAGGCAGCATTGGCTGAAACAGGCCGGTAGCGAACACCTTTCAAAGCCAATGGCACCAATAGTATGATGATAAACGCATTAAAAATTACTGCACTCAGGATAGCGCTTTGTGGTGATCCGAGGTTCATGATATTCAAAGCAGCGAGAGGTCCCATTCCGTTTCCCCGTGAATACAGTGCAATGGCGATGGCAGGAATAATGGCAAAATATTTGGCCACATCGTTTGCAATGCTGAAAGTAGTAAGCGAGCCGCGGGTCATCAGTAACTGTTTCCCGACTTCCACTACCTCAATCAGTTTGGTTGGGTTACTGTCGAGATCAACCATGTTTCCTGCTTCACGTGCAGCCTGAGTTCCTGTATTCATGGCAATACCTATATCTGCCTGTGCAAGTGCAGGGGCATCATTTGTTCCATCACCTATCATACCTACAAGATGGCCCTTAGCCTGTTCTTCACGGATACGCCGTAATTTGCCTTCGGGGGTTGCTTCAGCCATAAAGTCATCAACCCCTGCCTCAGCTGCAATAGCTGCTGCAGTCAATGCATTGTCGCCGGTAATCATGATTGTTTTAATTCCCATTTTACGAAGTTCAGCGAATCGCTGTTTGATTCCACCTTTAACAATGTCTTTCAGGTGAACGACCCCTAAAACCTTTTTATCTACTGCAACAACCAGCGGTGTTGCCCCTTGTCTTGCCAATTCTATTACAATATCCTGGATTTTTTGCGGGTAGAAACCATTGTTACTTTGCACAAAGGATCGGATTGCTTCAGATGAGCCCTTGCGGATTTTATAGGCGGTGCCATCATCCCCTTTCAGGTCGACACCACTCATTCTCGATTGAGCCGTAAAATGAATAAATGTTGCATTGAGCTGATGAACCTCACGGCCGCGTATTCCGAATTTTTCCTTTGCCAGGATAACAATTGAACGACCTTCGGGGGTTTCATCCGATAAGGATGAAATCTGCGCTGCATCGGCAAGTTCTTCGACTGTTACCCCTTCGGCCGGAATAAAATCTGTTGCCATGCGGTTGCCAAGGGTGATTGTACCGGTTTTATCCAATAAAAGCACGTCAACATCCCCGGCAGCTTCAATGGCCCGGCCGCTGGTGGCGATAACATTGCGCTGGATAAGCCTGTCCATGCCGCTGATGCCGATTGCACTCAGCAAACCCCCTATTGTTGTGGGGATCAGACAAACAAGTAAGGCAATCAAAACCGGAATAGTTAAATTTTGTGACGGTGGCAAGCCCGAGGCTGTAAGGCTGTATCTGAAAAAAGCAGGCAAAGTTGCCACAGCCAGGAGAAATATGATCGACAATCCCGAAAGCAGAATAGAGAGGGCAATTTCATTGGGTGTTTTTTGTCGCTTTGCACCTTCAACCAATTCAATGATGTGATCGATAAACGTATTGCCAGGCTCCGTTGTAATCCGGATAAATATCTGATCGCTGATCACCTTTGTTCCTCCTGTAACTGCCGAACGGTCACCTCCGCTTTCGCGGATCACCGGGGCGGATTCGCCGGTGATGGCCGACTCGTCGACACTGGCAATGCCTTCAATCACTTCACCATCGGATGGAATAACATCCCCGGCTTCGCAAACGACAATGTCGCCCTTTTTAAGCCCGGTGGCAAATGTCGAAACTTCAAGCTTGCCGGTCATCTTTCGGGCTTTTGTTTGCGTACGGTTGTTCCTGAGACTTTCAGCCTGGGCTTTTCCCCTGCCTTCGGCAATTG
Source organism: uncultured Bacteroidales bacterium (assembly GCA_903903985.1). Classification (GTDB taxonomy): domain Bacteria; phylum Bacteroidota; class Bacteroidia; order Bacteroidales; family FEN-979; genus CAIVAT01. The sequence goes on from CAIVAT010000076.1 coordinate 6,631, forward strand.
CTTCAGCAAAATTGGCAAACAACACCGTAAACCAAAGCCATATGGCAATCTGAAAATTGAAAGATGAAAAATTGCCCTGAATCATGCCCGCAGTCACGATGATGGTTGTAAGAAACGATCCAATGGCTACGATAAAAATGACAGGATTTTTAATTAAAACCGCAGGGTTTAACTTGATCACACTGTCTTTAGCGGCCTGTATGAAAATCTTTTTATTGAAAAGGCTTGTATTTAATTTAGTACTCATTTTGTTTAATAGTTAAAAAGAAATGCCATTATTCATTAGCAAATGTTCTACAACAGGTCCGAGTGATAATGACGGGAAGTAGGTCAATCCTCCAACTATGAGGATGACACCGATAAGTAATCCGATAAACAACCAATTGTCGGTGCGAAAAGTTCCGGATGAAGGTGGTGTAATGTTCTTCCCTGCCAAGCTTCCGGCAATTGCCAGAGCAGGTATAATAACCCCAAAACGGCCTGCCAGGATAACAAACCCGAGTGTCAGATTGTAAAACAACGTATTTGCATTTAACCCGGCAAAGGCACTGCCATTATTCCCGGCAGCGGACGTATATGCATATAAAATTTCGGAAAAGCCATGGGGGCCGGTATTATGGAGGCCTGCTAAACCATAACTGCTTACCGAGGCCCATGCAGTGAAAACCAGGATAGCAACACTCGTGGTCAGGTTAGCAACGATGGCCATTTGAACCTCAAAGGCGCCAATTTTTTTACCGAGGTATTCCGGTGTACGTCCAACCATTAACCCGGCAATAAAAACGGTCAGGATGATGAATATAACCATTCCATATAACCCGGCGCCAACACCACCAAAAATAACTTCCCCAAGCATCATATTTATGATTGCAACCATCCCTGACAGAGGCGAGAGGCTATCGTGCATGGCATTCACCGCACCACAGGAAGCATTGGTTGTAACCACCGAAAACAACACACTGTTGGTGATTCCAAAACGCGTTTCTTTCCCTTCCATCAGCGGTAAATGTCCGAAAACAGGATTGGTTGAATATTCACCATACAGAGAAAGACATAGTCCTGCCAGGAACAAAATCAGCATCACCGAGAAAATTGCCCATCCTTGTCGGGCGGAGCCGACCATTTTACCATACATATAGGTCAATGATGCCGGTATAAGGAATATGGCAAGTATTTGGAGAAAGTTACTGAATGGAGTGGGGTTTTCGAATGGGTGGGCACTGTTGGCATTAAAAAATCCGCCCCCGTTTGTACCTAACTGTTTGATCGCAATTTGAGACGCTGCCGGTCCCATAGGGAGCACCTGATGTCCTCCCTGTAAAGTTTGAACCGGTTCATATGTTTTAAAGTTCTGAATAACTCCCTGACCCACCAATACAATGGCAAACATAATAGAAAGCGGTAAAAGCACATACAGTATCGAGCGTGTAAGGTCTGTCCAGAAATTACCAATTATATCGGTGGATTTACGCGTTATACCCCTTATTACTGCCAATATTACTGCTATTCCTGTCGCCGCGCTGACAAAGTTCTGCACGGTAAGCCCAATCATTTGTACGAAATAACTCATTGTTGTTTCTCCGGCATATCCTTGCCAGTTCGTATTGGTAACAAAGCTGACAGATGTGTTGATGGCCGAATGCCAGGAAACATTTGGAAGGTTTGCGGGATTCAATGGCAAATATGCCTGAAAGAGCTGAATCAGGAAGACAAAAACAAATCCAATGAAATTAAACATCAGCAAACTGAAGGTATAAGACTTCCAGTTTGTCTCTTCAACCGGGTCTGCTCCGACAAACCGGTAAATCAGTCCTTCAAGCCAACCTAACACTGGCAACATCACATGCTTTTTTCCTGTAAAAACTTTATACATATAACTTCCCAGAATGGGAGTAAGCCCAGTAAGGACAGCGATAAATAGAATTATCTGGATAAAATCCTGTGGCGTCATTTTATTTTCCTGTGTTAGAAATCATTATCCTTTATTAAATCATCCGGTTCATTCATTGAAAGACCTGCTTTTCTCAAATGTAATTGTTGGCTCTTTTTCAGGTCGTCTGAGAATTTATTTAAATTTAGAAGATGACCAATCAAACATCCGGATCCAAACAAAAGAGCTGAACCTCCAAACAATTCCAAGAAAAATTCAATGGTGTCCATATAAAGCCGGGATTAAAAATTTTCAGGTTTAATAAGCGAATAAGCCAGGTATCCCAAAATAAGCAGGGCAATAATGGCCCCTATAACATACTCCTGGATGAAATTCATACCGGAAGTTCCGTGTGCAATTACTAAAATTGTTGCATTCATTTGATTCCTTTTTTAACGGTACAAAATTGCAACTGAATTTATAAAGGTTTTATAAGGATAGGGTAGGAGTGATAAGGATTTTATAAAGATACGATCGAATCTGCCATCAGTCTTTGTGCTTCTTTTTCCAGGTCAAGGTATTGATCCTTGCCAATGGAGACGGCAACGCCGAAAATTGTTCCTCCAGTGAAATCACCGGGGGTCTTGTACATTTGGCTTACAGCGTCTCCGCTATCCCAGCCTACGCAGAGTCCGTCGCCTGTAAGTGTGAATTTACCCGCCTGGGTTCGCATCGGTCCCGATGCAACCTCTTGGTTGTTTACGTATAATTTCATGGTTCCGATTGATTCGAAATGTTCACCGGCTTTTTCCCGGATAAACTCCATGCCAACCGTGTTCTTTCCTGGTTTCAGCTCACCTGAAACATATCTTTGTTCAGGCATGATGCCAAGGAAATTATAAACATAACACAATTTCTTGTCTTTGATGAAAAGCGAATGACCACCAAAGCGGGAACCGTGTGCGAAAATAACCCCGGAACACTTGTCAGTAATTTCGATATTTGCTAGGATCTTAAAGGAACGGCCTCTCACATCAACTGCAACTATACACATCCCCATAGTCACCATGCATGGTGCCGCCAAATACATAACCTCCAAAGGGGGTTACTTCAACCGTTTGGACAACTGTTAAAACAGGAAGGCTAATTAAAAGAGTAAGAAAAATTACTATCATCTTCATGAGAAAATTGACTTAGTGGTTATTTTTTCTCCAGAAAAGGAACATTCTGAAGAATCTTTGCCCTAATGGCCGTGAGGATAAAGTTTTCGATTTGGTAAAACTGGGTAGCCACAACCCCGTCAGATACCAGCTTCACTTTGCCGTAATAGGTAACGATCAGGTTGTCTGTTTTTTTCTGGAGCTCAATCACCTTCTTTGTCCATGCATCTGCCTGTTCGCTTGTCATCGTCTGGTACTGGGCAGCATATTGCTCCAACAATGCAATCCTTTGTTTGCCAAGGACTTTCCGTTGTGTTTCATATTCGTCATAAAGTTCCCAGAAAGCATCTTTCTGGGCGGCTGACGGTTTAACAAAATCTGCTACTGCTGCTTTTTTATCCATCCCGAATGCGGCCTGCATCAAATCCACCTCCTCTTTATTCGATTGAGCATAGGCGAAGGATCCCATGAATAAAACTGCAATGAGTAAAATGTACTTTTTCATGATTTTATTTTTTAGGTTGATATTGAATAATAATGATTTTTTCGTTTATTGGTTTTGCTATTTTAAAGCATGTCAAAATTATATTCATGCGGTAATGTAAGTAGCCCTAAAAATCCTACAGGTTAAAAATAGGCATAAATGTCTAATTTTACACTTGTAGTATGAAAAAGAGCCGATTTACCGAAAGCCAGATCACGCAGGTGCTCAAGGAGCA
>CAIVAT010000077.1 GCA_903903985.1 uncultured Bacteroidales bacterium
CGGGTATCGTAGGCATGAATCCGTTCGTTCATGGGTGCGCACGATTTCGCAAACATAAGCGGATTGTATGTGGCGCATGGCATCAGGAGCGACGGCATTTCATTGTAGTTGACATTTGTAATGCCAGTGATAATAAGTCCTGTGCCGCCTTTTGCACGCTCAATATAATATTCCTGCGCGTTTTCCGAGAATCCTCCGCAGGGATCAGCCATTGCCACCATGCCAAGGGGCGCCATGGAAATACGGTTTTTTACAATTAATTTTCCCACCGTAATGGGTTCGAAGAGCTTTTGATATTTTGTAGTCATTGCAGGATTTATTTTTTACAAAGTTGGGTAATGATCAGTTGTGAGTTGTTACAAAAAACTGATAAGTAGTTACATCATTCACACATTTAAAATTCCGCTGGTCATTCATTGCCTTCATAAACCGTTGAATATTATCTGGCGATACGGATTAATCAAACTGCCCGTTGTAGAGTTCAAAATACCTGCCTTTTAGTTTCAACAGGTAGGCGTGACTGCCCCGTTCTATGATTTCGCCATTCTCAAGTACCATAATTTCATCTGCATTGTGAACAGTTGATAACCGGTGCGCAATTACAAAGCTGGTCCTCCCCAGCATCAGCTGATCCATTCCCCGCTGTATTATTTGTTCGGTACGGGTATCGATTGAGCTGGTTGCTTCATCCATGATCAGTATAGAAGGCCTGGCTATTGTTGCCCTTGCTATGTTTAGTAATTGCCGTTGTCCCTGGCTCAGGTTGCCTCCGTCGTTTTCAATGATTGTTTGATACGACCTGGGTAACCTTTGAATGAACGAATGAGCCCCGGCCAGGATGGAAGCGGCGATTACTTCTTCATCAGTTCCTTCCAGCCGTCCATAACGGATATTTTCCAACACGGTGGCAGTAAAGAGGTGTGTGTCCTGCAGCACTATTGCGAGCGACCGTCGCAGGCTGCTTCGCTGGATTTTATTAATTTCGGTTCCATCAATGGAAATTTGCCCGGATTGAACATCATAAAACCGTGTAAGTAAATTAATAATGGTTGTTTTTCCGGCTCCTGTTGAACCAACCAGGGCGATTTTCTGACCGGCTTTCACCTCGAGCGAAATATTTTTCAGAACAACTTTCTCCACATCATATCCGAATGTAACATCTTTGAATTGCACATCCCCTCTTACATGGTTTAAGGGAACTGCATCCGCTACATCAGCAGGTTCCGGGATTTCATCCATAATCTGAAAAATTCGTTCTGCCCCGGCAAGTGCCTCCTGCAGACTGTTATACTGATTGGAGATTTCATTGACCGGGCGCCCAAACTGCCGGGTATATTGCAGAAAAGCAGCGAGACCGCCAAGATCAAGGCCCCTGTATATTGCAAGTAAGCCACCCACAGTGGCAGTGAGTGCGAAATTGATCGTATTCAGATTTTGCATTATTGGCATCATCAAACCAGCGTATAATTGGGCCTTATTGGCCTTGTCGCGCAGATCATAATTCAATTTCTCAAAATCTTTTGCCGCATTTTCTTCATAGCAGAATACTGTTACCACTTTCTGACCGGTGATCATTTCTTCCACAAAACCATTTACTGTTCCCAGGGCATTCTGCTGGTCTGAAAA
>CAIVAT010000078.1 GCA_903903985.1 uncultured Bacteroidales bacterium
ACATGACCATTTCTTCAGATTATGTGCAATACTGAGCAACCCCGCTTCGATTTCGACTTTATCACAACCATTCAACATAAATCGTTTGAAGCCTTTGTTGTATTTGATATTACCAAATACGGGTTCTACATCACAAGGACGTTTCTTTCTGTGTCTGATTCCTTCTTCACTGAGCAGCAGTGCTCTGGCTTTTGCTTTGAGTAACCTCAGTTGATGGTTTACTTCAATTACCCGATTGCCGCTGTTTTTATGACACATTCCTCGCATTGGACAACCCTGACAGTTCTGAGACTGATACAAGGCATAGGATTGTTTGAGTCCATCATAGTTCGTCCGGGTTCTATTGCCCATTCGTTTCATTGGCTGACCCATCGGGCAGTAATAGCAGTCAGTTTCTTCATTATAATATAACTTGTCTTGTCTAAAAGGATTCTTTTTCCCCTTGTCATTCTGGTCCTTGTCGAAGTAATTATCCTTTACGAAAGCCTGTATATACTTTTCAGCTAAAAACTGATAGTTCTGTTCTGAACCATAACCTGCATCTGCGGTAACAGTACTCGGCATTTGTCCATAAAGCGTATTGAACCCTTCCAAATGAGAAGGCAATGTCTTGGTATCAGTCGGGTTTTGATGAATGCTGTAATTGAGAATGAATTGATCTTGGGTAGATATCTGCCAGTTATAGCCTGGTTTGAGTTGACCGTTGAGCATATGATCATCTTTCATGCGCATGAATGTTGCATCAGGATCTGTCTTGGAGTAACTGTTCCGTCCCTTAAGGATTTTTTCCTGGTTTTCATACCGATCAAGCGCGTTCGGCCAGTTCTTGGCTGCATACTTTAACTTTTGGCTTACCTTCTTATTGACGGGTTTATCCTTCAATGCTTCGTTGATTTTGTTTATCGTATCGACAACTTTCCGGGAATCGATCTGGTCAAAGGTCGTGGGTGCTGTATCCTGAAGCTCTTCCTGTGCTAGCTTCTGCGTGTAATCCCAAAGGTCTTCTAACTGCTTCTTGATTCTTTCTTTGCTCGTCTTAATAGCCTTACCCCATACGAAGGTGTAACGGTTTGCCTTGGATTCGATCTTGGTGCCATCAACATAAACTTCTTTAAGGTTTACCAACCCTTCGGCAACCAACAGTTCAACAACTTTTCCGAAAACCTGTTTGAGAACGCCCTTTAAGCGCTCACTACGAAAACGATTAATCGTATTGTGATCAGGTGTGTTCATCCCGGAGATCCACATAAAATGAATATTCTCCTTTAAAGCAGCTTCCATCCTACGCGAAGAATAGATGTTGCTTAAATAGGCAAACACGATGACTTTCAGCAACATTCTTGGATGATAACTTGATGTTCCTCCTCCCTTAAACTTTGCAAAGAGGGGATCAATGTCGATCCGGTCGATAACCTGATTGACAATACGCACTGGATGGTTTTTATCTATCATCTCCTCCAGGGATGGAGGTATCAACATGATTTGATTCTGTGCGTATTCTTTGAATTTGACGTTCGAACGTTTTATCTGTTTCATATTGCAAGATAATTATATCTTACAGACAATCAGATATTTGTATAAATATTTATCAACTAATTTATTAACAATCAATCCGTTAAAAAGAAAAGAGGGCGTCTCGAACTTTTGAGACACCCTCCTTGCACTTCACATTTGATATGTTGTCCCACCAGGATTCGAACCTGGACCAAGAGCTCCAAAAACTCTGGTGCTACCTTTACACCATAGGACAAGAGTAGTTTTTGTCTCAGATTACGGATCTCAGATTTCAGATTTCAGAATTGAGATCTCGATTTTCAGAGGTGCAAAAGTAGATTTTTTTTAAACTAATCGCAAATTTTGTACTTTCGTGCTTCAAATTTCATCACATGAAGCAATACCAGAAACTAAACAACATCACGGGGTGGGTTGTCTTTATTATTGCAGCCGCTTTATACATTCATACCATCGAGCCAACAGTCAGCTGGTGGGATCCGGGAGAACACATTTCAACTGCATACAAGCTTCAGATCGGGCATCCGCCAGGGTACCCGACGTTCGGACTGGCAGGAAGATTCTTTTCCATGTTTGCATTTGGCAATACGGCCAAAGTCGCCGTCATGACCAACATGCTTTCAGCCATGTCGAGTGCGTTTGCCATTCTTTTCCTGTTCTGGATCATCACCATGATGGCACGCAAGATCGTTGCACCCGGAGGTGAAATTACAAGCGAACAGACGTGGAAAATATTATCAGCCGGGGTGATCGGATCGCTGACCTTCGCATTCTCTGATTCATTCTGGTTTTCAGCGGTCGAGGCGAATGTTTTTGCGATGTCGCTCTTTTGCACTGCCATCGTAATCTGGGCAATATTTAAATGGGAACTGGTTGCCGATGAACAGCATAATTACCGGTGGCTTATTTTCATTGCTTTCATGACCGGGCTGGCAATTGGTGTTCATTTGCTCAACCTGCTGACAATTCCGGCCCTGGCCTATGTGATATATTTTAAAAAATACAAGCCTTCGAAATTAGGGATCTTCCTTACGCTCATCATCTCCATTTCAGTCCTGGCATTCATCATGTATTTCATGGTGCCGTGGGTTCCCAATCTGGCAGGCAAAATTGAAATCCTCTTTGTTAATGGTTTCGGATTGCCGTTCAACACCGGGACAATTGTCTATTTTGCAGCGATAATCGGACTTATTGCATGGGGTTTGTGGTACACGAAAAAGATCGGGAAACCAATTCTGAACACCATCATCCTTTGTTTCACCTTTATCCTCATTGGTTATTCGGCATTCCTTAGTATGGTGATCCGGTCAAATGCCAACACGCCAATCAATGAAAATGCCCCGAAGGATATTGTCAGCCTGGTGGCTATGCTGAACAGGGAACAATATGGTACATGGCCATTTCTTTATGGACAGTATTATGATGCACCGGTAACTGATTATGCTGACGGCAACCCGGTTTACCGCCGCGATGACAAAGCAGGGAAATTCGTCGTAGTGGATGATAGGGCCGGAACAATCCCGGTTTATGACCCGCGGTTTTGTACACTCTTCCCGAGAATGTGGAGCCAGGAAAGAAAAGGTTCCGTGGAATTCTATAAAAACTGGGGCGGTGAAGGTGTTCCCATCACAATCACATCCAATGACGGGAAGGAGGAAACACGGATAAAACCCACATTTGGGGAAAACCTGAGGTATTTCTTCACATACCAGGTTGGTTTCATGTATTTCAGGTACCTGTTGTGGAATTTTGCAGGACGTCAGAATGATGTCCAGGGTTTCGGGGGACCACAGGACGGCAACTGGATCAGCGGGATCCCATTCATCGACAAATGGCATCTCGGGAATTCACAGACGAACCTCCCGGACAGCATGAAAAGCAGGGCCAGGAATACCTATTATATGCTGCCATTGCTCTTGGGGCTGATCGGCTTTTTCTTCCAGGTTAAAAGGGACTACAGAACCAGTTTTGTGGTTATGTGTTTATTTTTCATGACCGGACTGGCCATTGTCATTTACCTGAACCAGAAACCTTTTGAACCCCG
>CAIVAT010000079.1 GCA_903903985.1 uncultured Bacteroidales bacterium
CGGTTTATGAAAAAATGTTTCTGCTAACCTGCAACGGTCTTTTTTACAGCTTTCTTCACAGGTGCGCTCTTTTTCTTTGGGATAGCTGGCTTTTTGCCTGAACCTTCCAGCTTTTTGATCCTGTCTTCAAGTTTTTTCATATCCTGTTTGGTGACAAGATTCATCTTCTCCAATAAATTCTTCTGCAGGTCAACCATTTGCTTTTCCATGGCTTTCTTGGCTTCTTCCGACTTTTTCAGCCATTGGTCAAGCAGCTTTTTAGCCTCTTCCTTGTTGAGGTTGTTTTCTGCAGCAAAATCCCTGGCTGCTTTTTCAATCTTGGCTTCTGTCGAAAAGGCGAATTCAATGCCTTTATCGAACGCTTTCTTCAGGTTTTCAAACATGGCTATTCCTCCTTAGATTTATTTTGGTTGATACTTGATTTGTGGTGATTTGTTTACATTCATAGTATGGATTTCAAGATCTGTCAGCAGATTCTCGAAGTTTTTAAATTCAGTGACATTCGTTTCAAACACGGTGAGAATGCTGGGGAGTTTTATAATTGTTTTCATCAAGGCATCTTTCTCGGGCTTATTAAATCTTCCTTCCACGAATAAAAGGAAATCAAACTGTTTCATTTCCGGTACAAGGGTGAATGATTCGCTCCTGTTCCCGATGAGATAATAGGAATTAAACCGTTCTTCGTCGCGGTAGCTGTAGAATGAGAATGCTGCCTCACCCTGGTTTGAGGAAGCAGTGATCTTAAGATCATCGCGTTTGACAAAGGAGAAACCGAGATGCAAATTGAGCAGGTACGAGAGCCGGTAGTCCCTCAAGTGGCAGGAAATTCCCAGGAGTGTAAAAAACGCAGGTTCCGAACGAACACCCAAATAAACCTTTTTTGCCATTTGAAGGATTATTGTTATGTTCCAACAAATGTAAGGAATTTATAGGGTAAGGTCAAGAACCAAATCAGGCTTCATTTGCGGCAGGCTCGCCATTCAGATTCGCCCAGGCTTTTTCGGCGGCACTTTGCTCAGCTCCTTTGATTGAATAATCCCGGCCCTGGGCAAGGGTTTCGCCATCAAGCAGGATATCCACCACGTATTGCTTCCTGTACCCGGTGCCAATCTCATCAGCCACAACAAATGTGATCACTTTTTTCTCTTTCTGGGACCACTCGATCATCCTGCTTTTGAAGTTCACCTCGAGCCTGACCAGTTCATCGATATTGAAAAATTGCTTGATGACCCGGTCCAGGAGGATCTTTCGTGTAAACCTGAATCCTTTATCCAGGTACATGGCGCCAATCAGGGCTTCAAATGCATCACCCTGGCAAGACCGGTACACATTGGTTGAATTTGCGACCAGTTGGATCAGGCTTTCCAGTCCCAACCGCTGGGCAAGTTTATTAAGGGAAACGCGGCTGACGATCTTGGATCGCATCTCGGTGAGGAATCCTTCATCCCTGGTGGGAAAGGTCTTGAACAAGTAATCGGCAATCACCGCATCCAGCACCGCATCGCCGAGGAACTCAAGCCGCTCATTGTTCACCTTCGATCCGCCTGAAGTTTCGGTTCCGACTGATTTGTGAAGAAAGGCCAGTTTATACAAAAAAATATTTCCGGGGTAGAACCCGAAAATATTGTTTATCGCATGATAAAGATGTTTTTCTGAGGAAAGATAGTATCGGACCGGTTTAAAACAGGGTAAGCTCAACGGTCTGTTATTCCTTGAATTTCTTGAAAATGAGCGAAGCATTGTGTCCGCCAAAACCAAATGTATTGGTCAGGGCAGCATTGACAACCCGATGCTGGGCTTTGTTGAATGTAAAATTCAGCTTGTTGTCAATTTCCGGATCATCGGTGAAATGGTTGATCGTTGGAGGAACAATGTCGTTTTTCACAGCCAGGATTGAAGCGATGGATTCGATTGCACCGGCAGCACCAAGCAAATGACCCGTCATGGATTTAGTTGAATTGATGTTGATCCGGTAAGCATCTTCGCCGAAAACGCTCTGAATTGCTTTGGGTTCAACGATATCGCCCAGTGGCGTAGATGTACCGTGAGTGTTGATGTGATCAATGTCTTTTGTAGTCAATCCTGAATCCTTCAGAGCACCTTTCATGGAAAGGATGGCACCAAGGCCTTCGGGATGCGGCTGTGTCATGTGGTATGCGTCACCTGAAAGTCCGCCGCCGGCTACTTCTGCATAGATTTTGGCTCCGCGGTTCAGGGCATGTTCCAGTTCTTCGAAAATCAGGACACCAGCGCCTTCCCCGATGACAAAACCATCGCGGTCCTTGTCAAAAGGACGTGAAGCAGTCAGGAAATCATCATTCCGTGTGGAAAGGGCGTGCATGGCGTTGAATCCACCGACGCCTGCCGGGTTGAGAGCTGCTTCAGCGCCTCCTGCAACAAAGGCATCTGCTATATCCAGGCGGATGTAATTGAAAGCATCCACCAGTGCATTTGCTGACGATGCGCAGGCTGAAACTGTGGCGAAATTCGGTCCCCGGAATCCATATTTAATGGAGATATGACCGGCCGTGATGTCGGAGATCATCTTCGGAATAAAGAATGGATTAAACCTTGGAGTTCCATCCCCCTGAAGGAAATTTGACACTTCCGAAATCAAGGTATCCAGTCCGCCAATTCCTGAAGCCATGATGACACCCACGCGGTTGCCATCCAGTTTTGACATGTCAAAACCGGCATCTTTTACCGCCTCATCCGCACTGATCAGTCCGAAATGGCTGTAAATATCATATTTGCGGACTTCTTTCCGGTCAAAATAATTTTCCGGGTTGAAACCTTTGACTTCGCAGGCAAACCGCGTTTTGAATTTGGTTACATCAAACCGGGTGATTGGCCCAGCTCCGCTGACGCCATTAATCAACCCTTTCCAGTATTCTTCTACCGAATTACCTATTGGCGTCAGTGCGCCAAGTCCGGTAACAACCACTCGACGTAGTTTCACTTGAATCGATTTTTAAAGTTGATAAAAAAGAATCCCTCCTGTAGGAGGGATGTTAATTTCTTCTTCTCATGTAGGGTAAACAGTACGGTCAAGTTGTCACTTTTTAGGGGTGAGAACTTACTTTGTATTGTTTTCAATGTAGGCGATTGCTTCACCAACAGTGCCTATTTTCTCGGCCTGATCGTCAGGGATGGCGATATCAAATTCTTTCTCGAACTCCATAATTAACTCAACTGTATCGAGAGAGTCAGCACCGAGATCATTTGTGAAGCTTGCTTCGGGTGTAACTTCATTTTCATCTACACCGAGCTTATCAACGATGATAGCTTTTACTTTTGATGCAATGTCAGACATGATTTTTCCTTTTTTGGTTAAACGGACTGCAAAGAACGGTATTTTTAAATTACAATTCCAAATAATTTAAGATTTTTTAACATTATTAAATTTCAACAAATTGAGGGTCAATAGTGTTGAATGATGATCTCCTTCCAATTGTTAAATTTGCATCGAATCAGGACAACGAAAAACCTATGATTAAGATCGCAATTTTTGCTTCAGGCAATGGATCCAATGCACAGCGGATTATTGAATACTTCCAGTCTTCCCGGTCTATCCGTGTAGCTATGGTTTTGTCAAACAACCCCGACGCTCCGGTGCTGGAGCGATCCCGGAAACTGGGAGTTCCTGCCGAAGTCTTTTCACGGGTTGAATTTTATGAAACCGACAAAATACCCGCTATACTAAGAAAAAACGGGATATCCTTCCTTATACTTGCAGGCTTTTTATGGCTTGTCCCTGGAAATCTTCTGAAAACCTTTTCGGGGAAGATCATTAATATACATCCTGCATTGCTTCCGAAATACGGCGGAAAAGGCATGTATGGGATGAAGGTACACCAGGCTGTGATAGAATCAGGAGATAAGGAATCAGGAATATCGATTCACACAGTCAATGAAAAATATGATGAAGGACAAATCCTTTTCCAGGCAAAATGTAGCGTGGAATCCGGGGATACTGCTGAAACACTAGCTATGAAGATCCATGAGCTGGAACATCAATATTTCCCGAAGGTCATTGAGGAAGAGGTTTTAGGCAATAGGCAATAGGCAATAGGCAATAGGCAATAGGCAATAGGCAATAGGCAATAGGGA
>CAIVAT010000080.1 GCA_903903985.1 uncultured Bacteroidales bacterium
CAAGAGGTATGATTTGTCCCGATTGATAATCCTTGCCAAAAACATTTTTGTAATATTCAATAACTTGTAAAATATCGCCTCCTTTTGTACTAAACCAAAGGCTGGGAACAATTTTGTTCTGATTCATATTTTTTGAATTTTAAGTTAATAGTTGTCAAATTTAAATTTCCCTAAATCTAACCCGTTGTAATTTTGCAGTATGTCGATTTTACAATGACTGCTGACGCCCGGCCTTGTTTCAACACGCTTTGATTCTTCAATCATAATGAAATCTACATTTGGCAATGTGTATTTCATCGTCTTTACAGCGGTAGATCAACCTGTGCTCATTATCAATTCTTCGGGACCACCATCCTTTATATTTATATTTCAGGGGCTCGGGTTTTCCAATCCCTGAGCCAGGATTTCTGGCAATGTCTTTCAATAGATCGTTAATTTTAGATACAATATTTTTATCATTTTTTTGCCAGTACAAATAGTCCTCCCAAGACTCATCAACAAAAATATATTTCATGGCTCTATCAAATTCTTCTTAAATGATTTTCCACCTTTGAATTTTTCAATGGCTGAGTCCAGTCGTTTTTCATTGATTTTGGATGATAATTCGTGTTGCGTGGCACTTAAGGAATTGTATTCATCCAATGACATGATCACAACTCCACTGTCTTTGCCTCTATTTATTATGAGGGTTTCAAAGTTTTCCGTAACCCGGTCAAGGTATTTTTTAATGTCCTTTCTAAAATCGGAAATAGTTGTTGTTAACATTTTATCTCTTTTTAATTGTACGTTTATTTGTACAAAAATACGTACAAAATTGTTTAATTACAACTTTCAGCATTTTTTCAAAATGTGTGGGAACTTGCTTGAACCCGCAATTCTCTTATCAATTATAGAAAATCCTTAAAGATTTATGACGAAACTGGAGAACACTATAGAATAATTCAGATCGAAGTCGAACGAAGAAACCGGCTCATCCGATGGATGGAAAAAATCTTACCTGTTTTCGGGTGTTATCAGGATGTTATGAATTGAATTTTCTTTGTGACAGGCGCCTTTTCCATTGGGCTTGCGTATAGTTTGCGTATAGTGATCCTATACTCATGCCAGGCGGAAGAAAAATACTCGAATATTGATCAACGAATGCTGATTTTCGATCTTAATTCTGAATTTCAATCTGATTTCAAAAATCGTTGATCAATATTCGAGTATTCATTTTATGTCCTCAGACCGGACGGCCCTCGTCACCACACCGCGACTGCGACTTCCACTATCCCGCTTTCCTGGATTTCCGGCTTCTCCGGAACCGTAGACGTTGAAGGCAGCTTACCTGCCTACCGGCAGTCAGGTGTGGTGACAGGTATTTAAACCCTGACTAATCAATCACTAACTTCTTAACTTCAACTCCATCTTTTGACTGTATTTTAACTAAATAAATGCCTTTTGCCAGTGTGCTTACATCAAATTCAGGCTGATGTTGATCCCGGAATTGTTTATTCATCACCTGTTCACCCTTAATCGTACAGATGATGACCTGCATTTCTTCCAGTGATCCTTTTGCCGGGATTATAGTGATTTTAGTATTTGCCGGGTTCGGACAAATCGTGAAGTTTGTTGCTGATGGTTTGTATTCTTCAATAAAATCTGTACGTCTATGACTTGTTTTTAAAATAGTTCCCCCATCGCCAACTACATAACCGGTTATGGAATCAGTAAAGAAAACGGAAGTAAACCTGTTGCGGGTTCCGCTTGAATCGCTGACCCAGGTATTGCCACCATCATACGTCTTGATAATACCCCCCTCATCATCAACCGCGTAACCTGTAGTATGAGTTGGAAAGTAAATCGATTTATAAGCACCCGTTCCACGATATTTCCCACTCCATGTTGCACCTCCGTCACTGGTCTTTGCGATATTTTCACCTGCTACATAACCCGTCATGGCATCATTGAAAAAAACTGAATTTAAAGGGTTATAGTCCAGTTTAGCTTGAAAATTCCATGTTGTTCCTCCGTCTGTAGTTTTTAACACTATTCCATTAAAACTATCAGTGAGTTCAAAGCCCACTGCAAACCCGGTATTGGAATCAGGAAAATATACGGAGTTAAGAGCATAAGTTAACTCTGTCTTTGTCCATGTGATGCCTGCATCAATGGTTTTTAAGATGATGCCCCCGGTATATTGATCCCCGCCTGCAACATAACCTGTATTGGCATCGGTAAAGAAAACAGAGTTCAGTGTTTTGGTGGTTCCACTCGATAATATACTCCAGTTTACCCCGCCATTTATTGTTTTATAAATACCCCCAAACCAATCGACGACGAAACCTGTATTGAGATCTGTGAAAAAGACTGAATTAACTTCATTTCCCGGCGCATCTGGTAAACTTGTCCAGTCCCTCCCCCCGTTTATTGTTTTTAAGAAAAACCTGGGATAATTGCCAATTGGATTACCCACAGCATAGCCTGTTGTGCTGTCGGGGAAATAAACTGAAGTCAGATTTGGGGTCGCCCCCTTCGATAATCGTATCAAGGAAGCCCCTCCATCGGTAGTTTTTCCTATCACAGACCCACCAACTGCATAAACTGTATCAGGAGCAGGACCATAGATTGAATTAAATCCAACTGAACCTGTATTTATTGTTGACCAGTCTGCCCCGGCATTTATAGTTTTATAAATAACTTTATTAAGATTGTCAGCAATATAGCCATGGTTTGGATCAGTAAAGAAAATTGAACTAAAAGAATCAAAAGTACGATAAGGGCCCAGTCCGGTTGTGTCTAATGACCATGTTGTACCGGCATCTAACGTTTTTAACAGAGAACAACTCATTCCACCAACATACCCTGTATTGGCATCGGTGAAAAAAACCGAATTAAGAGGATTTGCCGTTCCGCTGGATGATGTGTCCCAGGTTGTTCCACCATCGATGGTTTTGATAATGAGCCCGGTACCATTATTACCATTATAACCCACTGCATAACCGGTATTATCATCGGTGAAGAATACCGAAGATAAAGTTGTTGCTGTCCCGCATGACAATGTAGTCCATGATGCCCCGGCATTGGTGGTTTTGACAATAATCCCCGGATCACCCACGGCATAACCAGTATTTATATCGGGAAAGCAAATTGAATTTAACGATCCACCTGTTCCGTTGTATATTGTGTCCCATTTCGTGCCTGCATCGCTGGTTTTTATGATTACATTCCCTTCTGGACCTGACCCCGCGGCATACCCGGTATTTGCATCCGTAAAACAAACTGAATTCAGCCAATAATCCGGTCCACCAGAATAAATGGTCCATGTAAGTCCTCCATCTGAAGTCTTCAGGATAGTCCCAAAATCACCGACCGCATAGCCTGTCTGACAGTCATTAAAGAAAACAGCATGCAGTCCGTTCCCTTGAGGTAGAGGGTTTTGCCATTTCCATTGGGGGAAGGCAAGGATTGAGATAAAGGAAAAGCAGAAAATAATGGAAAACTTTTTCATAGGTTTCTATTTCGAATTCCATTCAATGGCAGGGGCGGACTAATTCTACTAATTCAAGGAGGGTGAATGACTGCTGATCTTCCTGAATGTATAACAAAGCTAATTAATATTTTTAAATAAATATAAAATGACGGGAAAGCATAATACAGGATTGGATGGTTAACTTTCAAATGAATACTCGAACATTGATTAACGATTTTTGAAATCAGATCGGAATTCAGAATTAAGATCAAAAATCAGAATTCGTTGATCAATATTTGAGTATTCATCTAAGATATAAAAAGAGACCACCCTTTTGGAATGGTCTCTTTTTAATGGAATTAAGAAAAACAACCGAAGCCAGAAATTACTTCTGGATAATCATCTTCTTAACAGTGGTTTCCTTTCCGTTTGTCAGTTCGAAGAAATAGGTTCCCTGTGACACCTGGTTCAGGTCAATTTTCTTTGTCACCATGCCATTCACTTCAATGCCGGTCAGTTTATACTGCTCTTCACCTGCAGTATTCAGGATCCGGATGCTCAGCTCTTCTTTTTTTGCTGACCGGATCTCAACCATGAATGCACCGTTGCTGGGGTTCGGGAAGATCCTCAGGGTAACATCCTTCAGTTCCTCGATCCCTGCACAATTCTTGAAGGTGACATTAATGGAATCAGTGACTTTGCATCCATTGGCATCTGTAACCAGCACTTTGTACATCCTGGTATGGTAGCCAACACCGGTAGTATCAATTGTGATCGTCGGAGTTGTTGCTCCGCCGGGTGTCCATGAATAACTGCCGGGATTGGCAATCGTTGCATTGAGCGTGATGGAACTGTATCCGCAAACTGTAGTGTCGTTACCAATATGAACAGCCGGTCCCGGGAATACTGAGAGGCTTAATGAATCACTGATGACCGGGCAGGAGGGAGCGCTGGAATTTGCTTGCAGCACAAGGCTGACAGCACCGGTTGTGACATCACCTGGTCCGGGAGTATAATTCGGATGAAGGATAGTGTTATCATCAAAGGTTCCGTCACCACTGGTAACCCATTGCAGTGAAGAATAATTTGTAGCAGTGGACGCATTCATAGCGGCAACGCTGCCTTTGCAAACCTGGCCGTCAGGACCGGCATAAGCGGTAGGCGCCTGGACGAATTGAAGTGTCATTGTATTCAATGTATCCCGGTTATTCATGCCATAAGCACGAAGGGTAAGATTTACAGATCCTGCTGAGATATCCGCGGCACTGGCGGTATAAAATGGATTCAGGATCTTAGCATCGCTGAACGTTCCGGTTCCGGATGTGGTCCATAGCAATGAGTCATAATTTACTGCCAGGCCCTGGAGCTGGTATGGGTGGTTTCCGCATGCAAAACCATTTCCACCGGCATTTACAGTTGTTTTATATTCCGGGGGGAAGACAATGAAATCAACCCATGCAGCATCCACACCGTCTTTTCCCGAATGACCTTTTGCATATTCCCATTTGAATGTATGAGGTCCGGCAAGAACAGGATAAGCAACCCTGCTGAATGAGGTTGCAGATTTTCCCGACCATTGTCCGACCATGCTTCCATCAATATAGAACTTCAGCTTGTCAGCCAGGAGTAAGGAAGAAACGCGTTTGAAAAATGAAATGCTGTCATCGTACATGACATTGTAGTCCAGGTAAATGTTCGTGGTCTGATCGTTGGTTATGCTGCCCGATTGTGCAGAATAAATCTTTTCATAGGACAGGCTGTCGGTAACTTTCCAATCAGCGTTTCCGCCTTTTTGCCAGGCAAATTTGGTGAAATTGCCCGTTTCCCAGTCTTCAATGATCAGCCCGATCTTTACAACCCATGTTCTTTTGTCGTATTGAGTGACGGAATGGGCATAATTGTAAAAGGCCACTGCGGAACCGATTGCTGCAAAAGAACTGACTTTTACATCGAAGGAAACAACGACACTCTGTCCGGGTGTTAATGTGCCCAGTGTATGTATCGGGGAAATGATTGTTACGTAAGGATTTGATGAATAGAGTTCACTGATTGCATTTACAGCATCCCAGTCCCCTGTATTTTGCGTCAGAATATTTATTGAAGCTGTCTCACCCGGATCCAGCCTGCCGTTATTATTCCCTAAAGGATCAAGGATTGTCATTGACATGATGGTAACTGCAGGAGCGTGTGAAACAATGGTAAACTGGCTGTACATCACGCTGTCGTTTTTATCTACTGCTTTTACGAGGAATGGAGTGTTGTATGCATTGGGTATCGAATCTGCAACAATAAATTTGTAAGCATCCAGGATCGTTTTTGATTGTCCGACGGCAAAGTCACCATAAAATTTCACGCTGTCGATCATCGAAATATAAGGAGATCCGCTTGAAACTGTGACCCACACACTGTCTGATTCGGCTGTTCCCGTATTCTTTACATTTAAGCCCAGCAATTCAGTTTCCTGGTAATCCATTTTCCCGTTGCCGTTTCCATAAGTGGTGTCGTTCAGGCTTTTTGCATTGTAAATGACCTGTGGCCTTGGAAGGATGAGGGAAATGGGAGATACGTAGGTCATGCAATGACCACTGCGGTTATCTGTCCACACCGGGTAAGTTACACCACCGTAGGCTGTTATTCCCAGGTAGTCACCCATATACTGGGAAGCCATATTCGGGATAGGAGATGGTGTAAAGGTAACATCGCTTACCTGCATGTCGGTAAATGTTAAACCACCATCCATGGAATAAGCCATCCATGTTTGTGCCTGGTTGCTATTACAGTTGCGGTTATCATAGAATACAATTGAAACGGCGCCGTTGGCCTGGTCAACTGCGACCCAGCCCAGGTAATGAGTTTTTCCGGCTCCTGAAGCATCCTGGTTTACTTTTTTCGGTGTTGACCATGTTGCTCCCTTATCCATTGATTTTATCATATAAACATCAATGTCACTCCCGGTATTGACACCAGGAACGCCTTTGTTTGTCCAGACTACATAGATGGCACCTCTGTTTGGACCATTGCTCAGATCGACTGCCATGGAAGGAAATGCATTCACACGCATGTTCTGGGGGACACCACTGTTACGGATCCCTTTGATATTGGAAATGATCCTGGCAGCAGGAAGCCATGTTGTACCTCCGTCCATTGACCGTGCCATACCCATTGCACCTTCGTCAGCAGGCCAGGACTCATATACGGCAAAGACTGCGTATACTTCACCATCCGGACCAGTCCTGATGTTTACACCCTGGTGCTGTCCGCCAGATGTGATTGCTGAGCTGACGTTAACGAATGGTTCCCAGGTTACACCGTTAGTAAGAGAACGGGAAACACAGACATGAGAATCATCTGCCCCGCCACCGAAATTTGTCCATGCATCATAAACATTTCCTTTGTTTGTACTGGATGGGCTGATGTCAACGGTCAGGTTATTCTTGTCAAGCAAAGAGCTGAATCCTGCAGGTACATTTGCGACCTTTACCACTGACCAGGTCGAACCCCCGTCATCGGAATATGAAACACTCTGTCCACTGCCATTGTCAATGTATCCGATATAATATCTGCCGGTAAGATTCATACATGCTGCAGGGTCACCGGAATCGGTCCCACCCGGACCATTATTTGCAACACCGCCCCAGGTTGCGCCTCCATCGCCGGAAGTCAGGTACGATGCGCCATAGACGCTTCCTGTGCTTGGCTGTGGTGTCGCATTGTTGGAATTCAACAGCGTGTTTTTATCTCCGTATTTCACAACAACTGAATTCTCACTCTGCGTTGTGTTTGATTGATCTACCGGGATGTCCGGCGAATCAGCAATGAGAACTCCTTTACTTGTAAATACCCGTGTACCATTGAACATTGCTGCAGGAACCCTGGTTTCCGGCTGAACAGGAACCAGGCCATAGCTGGCACACTTCTGCCAGTAACCTATGTTGTCGATTCGCGTGTCAACCTGGACATTCGAGGGAAAATAAGTTTTGTCCTGTGCCATTAGCTGGGTTATTCCCAAAATCAAGGAAACCAGCAAGCCTAGTTTTGTAAAGATTATTTTCATTGCGCTAAGTATTAGGATTGAATGATGAGAAAAATACTTTGTCAGTCAAAGGTAAGTAATTAATCATGTTCAAAACAGAACGAATCCCATTTTCTGCATATATTTTGAATGACTTGCATTTGAAACAAGGATAATGCAATCTATTGTAAAACCTCTCAATGGTTCTCTGCGGAGTAATCTAAAAAAAAGCTGCCCTGGAGCAGCTTTTTCGACTTATGAATTCCGGGAAACTTACTTTTTCTTCACCGTTTTCTTTGTCTTGGAACCTTTGGCGGTATTCTGTTTAATCACAGCCTGCGCTGCTGCCAAACGTGCAATAGGAACGCGGAAAGGAGAACAACTCACATAGTTGAATCCCAGCGAATGGCAGAACTCAACGGATTTTGGTTCGCCACCGTGCTCACCGCAAATTCCGATCTTCAGGTTTTTTCGTGTGCTGCGTCCTTTTTCAACAGCCAACGCCATTAACTGACCAACACCTTCGAAATCGATCACCTGGAACGGATCTACCGGGAGAATTTTTTTCTCTAAATAATCCGGAAGGAATCCGCCGATATCATCCCTCGAAAAACCAAAACTCATCTGTGTGAGGTCATTGGTTCCGAATGAGAAGAACTGCGCGGTTTCTGCGATCTGATCAGCAGTCAGGCAAGCTCTTGGAATCTCGATCATGGTACCAACCATGTGCGGGATCTCCTTCATCTTGAACTTTGCCAGGACTTCAGCAAGGATTTTGTCAACCAACAGGTACTGGTCTTTCAATTCGTTGACGGTACATGTAACCGGGATCATGATTTCCGGGAACGGATGTTTCTTTTCCTTGATCAGTTCAGCCGTTGCTTCAAAGATAGCGCGGACCTGCATTTCGGTGATTTCAGGATAGGTAATACCAAGTCGGACGCCACGGTGACCCATCATCGGGTTTGTCTCATGAAGCGCTTCGGCACGTTTATCAAATTCAGATGAACTTATTCCCAGGCTATCGGCGATTTTCTTGCGGGCTTCCGGTTGCTGCGGAATAAACTCATGCAATGGAGGATCCAGTGTCCTGACGGTAACCGGGAATCCATCCATGGCTGCAAGAGTTCCTTTAATATCTGTCTTAACGAAAGGATACAATTCATTGAGTGCATTTCTGCGTTCGGCTTCCGATTTGGAAGCAATCATTTTCCGGAGCAGGAATAATGGTTCTTCGGCATGCTTTCCATAGAACATGTGTTCCGTACGGAACAGACCGATTCCTTCAGCACCAAAGGCGCGTGCCTTGGCAGCATCATCCGGTGTATCAGCATTGGTGCGGATATTCATGGTGCGGATCTTGTCGCACAGTGACATGAATTCCTGGAAATCCGGGTTTTCTTCAGCAGCCTTGATCATCGGGATCTTGCTGTTATAGACATACCCTTTGGAACCATTCAGTGAAATGAAATCTCCTTCATGCAGTGTGATCCCATCCACCGAGAGGGTTTTCTTCGATGCTTCGATCTTCAGGTTTCCTGCACCAACGATACAGCATTTACCCCAGCCTCTTGCAACGAGTGCGGCATGACTGGTCATTCCGCCACGGGCAGTAAGAATGGCATAAGCAGCGCGCATTCCTTCAATGTCTTCCGGGTTGGTTTCTTCCCTGACAAGGATCACGGCTTTACCCTGTTTTGCCCATTCAACGGCAGCTTCAGAATTGAAAACTATTTGTCCTGTTGCTCCGCCGGGGCCAGCCGGTAAGCCTTTTGCCATGGGCTTTAAGGCAGCTTCTGCCTTGGGATCCAGGATCGGATGGAGCAATTCATCCAGTTGTGACGGCTCAACGCGGATCACTGCTTCTTCCTTCGTGATGAGTTTCTCATGATACATATCCAGAGCCATCTTCACGGCAGCAGGACCATTTCTTTTACCAACCCGGCATTGCAGCATATAAAGTTTACCATCCTGGATCGTAAACTCAACATCAAGCATGTTGCGGTAATGTTTTTCAAGTCTTTTCTGGATTTTGTCAAGCTCTTTATAAGCCTTTGGCATCGCGGTTTCCAGTGAAGTCAGCTTCATGGTATGCTCATTTTTCCCGATCTCATTGATGGGATTCGGGGTGCGGATACCTGCAACGACGTCTTCTCCCTGGGCGTTGGCAAGCCATTCACCATAAAAATATTTCTCGCCTGTGGCCGGGTTACGCGTGAAAGCAACACCGGTTGCGGATGATTCACCCATGTTCCCGAATACCATGGACTGTACGGAAACTGCTGTTCCCCATTCATCGGGAATACTTTCGAAACGACGGTAAGAAATTGCACGTTTTCCCATCCAGCTCTGGAAAACTGCTCCAATTGCACCATATAACTGCTCCATGGCATCTTCCGGGAAAGGTTTGCCAAGAACTTCCTTGACTTTTTTCTTATAAATTTCAATGAGGGATTTCAGATCGGCAGCGGTGAGTTGAGTATCACTATAAACTCCGCGGGCTTCTTTCATTTTCTGTAATTCACGCTCCAGTTGAACCCTGACGCCTTTACCTTCCTTAGGTTCAATGCCTGCGGCTTTTTCCATTACCACATCCGAGTACATCTGGATCAGGCGGCGTTGGGAATCATATACAAAACGCGGGTTGTTTGTTTTCCTGATGAAACCTTCGCGTGTGATGTCATTTAATCCAACATTTAAAACGGTTTCCATCATACCTGGCATGGAAGCTCTTGCCCCTGAACGAACAGAGACCAACAGTGGATTGTCCTTATCGCCAAATATTGCACCCATTTCCTTTTCGGTTTTACGAAGTGCTTTTTCAATCTGGTGTTCTAAGTCTTTTGGGTAGTTTTTGTCGTTCTCGTAGTAGGCAGTGCATACTTCTGTTGTGATCGTAAACCCGGCAGGAACAGGAAGTCCGATATTCACCATCTCGGCAAGGTTTGCACCTTTACCACCTAACAGGTTTTTCATGTCGGCCTGGCCATCCGCTTTTTTACCACCAAAAAAGTAAACATACTTTTTCTCTTTGACATCTTTTGACATAGTTCACAAAGTTTAAATAGTTGATTATCTTGTTAATTAAAGCATTTTTTTGAAGTTGCAAAAGTACAAAAAAATTTGCCTTAAAAAACGAGATTCCGGGAAAATTTAATACTCAAGTTTTCCGATATTCCCCATGTTCCAGAGGATCCATGATTGCCGGTGAAGAAGATAGGGGGTAGGATGAAGGGGACTCCATTTGCGGGGATCAGGAAGGATTGAAACAAGCAGTGCCGCCTGCGATCTTGAGACAGCGGATGCAGGTTTGCTGAAATAGATCTCAGAAGCCATTTCAACACCATAAATTCCATCGCCTGTCTCAATCACATTCATGTAGACTTCAAGGATCCTTTTCTTGCTCCAGAACAACTCGATCAAAGCAGTAAAATAAACTTCCAGGCCTTTCCTGACCCATGAGCGCTGCGGCCACAGGAAAACATTTTTTGCAGTCTGCTGTGAGATCGTACTGCCGCCACGCATCTTTTTCCCCTCATTCTTTTTATTGTAGGCGGATGCTTTTTC